>UREK01000004.1 GCA_900546845.1 uncultured Eubacteriales bacterium | reverse complement strand
CGCGAGCTGGGTTCAGAACGTCGTGAGACAGTTCGGTCCCTATCCATCGTGGGCGCAGGAGATTTGAGAGGAGCTGTCCTTAGTACGAGAGGACCGGGATGGACGCACCAAGGGTGAATCAGTTGTCGCGCCAGCGGCACAGCTGGGTAGCCAAGTGCGGATTGGATAAACGCTGAAGGCATCTAAGCGTGAAGCCAACCTCAAGATAAGATCTCCCATCCGAAAGGAGTAAGACCCCATGAAGACCACATGGTTGATAGGCCAGAGGTGGAAGTGCAGCAATGTATGAAGCTGACTGGTACTAATCGGTCGAGGGCTTGATCAAAGCGAGGAAAGAAACGCAGGAAACGCAATGCAGTTTTCAAGGTATGTTAGAAAACTAATATGCTTTGCCATTCCGGTGGTTAAGCTAAGGGGTTCCACCTGTTCCCATCCCGAACACAGAAGTTAAGCCCTTATACGCCGACAATACTTGGCTGGCGACGGCCCGGAAAGATAGGTAGCTGCCGGATTCCAAAAGGAAACACCCTGCTGTGCAGGGTGTTTCCTTTTGGAATGGGGGAACAAAGTATCTTCTCCGGGCCTTGGAGCAGCAGCCAACGGCTGGCGATGGGGCGGAGCCGAGCGCCCGCAGTGCGGGATACAGCGAGGCGGAAGCCCAGTGAGCAAGGGAGCGCTAGGATGCCGCTCCTGCGGCGACGCGGCGCGACCTTCGCGAACTGTGGTCGCGTTAGCGGGAAAGATAGGTAGCTGCCGGTTTCCAAAAAGGACGCCTGATACGCCATTTTTCCTTGTATTTGGGCACTTTTTAGACTTGATAAACCAACTTATTAAACCACGTCCGGCAACTTTTTGGCAACCTTCATAAATTTACTTAAAAGAATTTGCATCATTTCGTTTTGTCAATCGTTTGGAGAGTCCCCGGCGGTTCAGAAGATGCGAAACACCATTTGCCCGGCATAATTGCAGGCCTGTACGCAGGTCTGTGGGAGGTGCGGAAGCGTGAGAACCGTGCCCGGCGTGGGCGCAAGCGTGTAGGTATGCGGACGAAAGAACCCATCCGGGTCCAATTCTCCCGCCGCAAGGTAAGCAAGATTGATTTCCCCACTGCCACCGTAAAGGATGTGCATGGAATCGGCCTCGCGGTCGAACTGGAGCTCCGGCTCAAAATCGCCGAGAGGTGGAGCATCATAGAGGATACGCATCGCATGCCCGCCGTCGAAGAACGTAGGCTCGCTTTGGCCGACGAGCTGGCGGGCGCGTAGAAGCTGCATCGCAACGGGGGAGGCGTCCACGGTTAAGAAACGTCGCCCAAACTTCGCGGCCACGGAGGCCGTCGTGCCGCTGCCGGAAAAGAGATCGCACACGAGATCTCCAGGGCGGGAGGAGGCTAGGACGATGCGCCGCAGCAGCGCTTCCGGCTTTTGTGTACTGAAGCCGGTGCGCTCTGGGTCGCGCTGGTGCAGGTGCTCCACATCATCCCAAACATCGCTTGGAAAAATCGGGGTATCTTCATAATAGGTATAGGTCTTTCCGCCTGAACGGATGGAGAAATAGACGCGGCCGAGCTCGTCCACGCTGCGTTTCATGTTGTTGCGCTTTTCCGGCCCACGCGGGACGCCGACCGCGCCGATGTTGAAATATACGGCCCGGGATTTTCGGTAGAACAGGATCGTATCGTGCTTGCGCGAATAATGCCGCGTGCTGCGGCCTCCAGATTTGTAGACCCAGACGATCTCGTTCATGAAATTTACCGCGCCAAAAATTTCATCCAGCAGCAGGCGGAGATATGGACTCATGCGGTAATCGATGTGCAGGTAAAGCGAGCCATCCGCCGCGAGCATCCGGTGGCATGCCGTGAGCACGGCGCGCATCATGGCGAAGTAGTCCTCACGCGCAAGCGTGTCCGCGTAGGCGGGGATGGAAAAATGCGTCTTGCCAGAGGAGAGCTTTACAGAGAACGTATCGCCGGTTCCGAACGGCGGGTCGAGATAAACGAGCTGTACCTTGCCTTCATACTCCGAAGCGAGCTGCCCGCAAAGCGTTTCCGCATGGCCGAGCAGAAACAGTCCCGGGCCGCCTGAGGGGTAGATCTCGCCCTTGCAGCTGAATTTGTTTGCCATGTGCGCCCTCCTTGCATTTGAAAATCCCTCCGGCTGCATGCCGAAGGGATTCGTTTTGTTCAGTCGGTGTCAAAGCGCCTGTTGTGCGCGTTGATGATGTGGGCTTCCATGCGCATCTTCGCGTCCTCCGGCCGGTGCTGTTCGATGGCCTCAAATATAGCACGGTGCTCCGCCAGGGACTGCGTGGGGCGCTCGGGAACCGTGAGTGAGGTGCGGCGCACGCGGCGCGTATTCTGATGCAGGGACGTGAGGATATGCCGCAGGATGCGGCTGTTGCTCGCGGAAAAAATTACGTCGTGGAACTCGGTGTCAAGCCTTGCGAGGTTCACCGCGTCGTTTTTGCGGGTATACATTTCCATCAGCTCGACGATTTCCGTAAGCCTTGCAAGGTTCGCTGCGTCAATGCGTTCGGCCGCCCAGTAAGCGGCTTGGCCTTCCAGCAGATGACGCACGGTGAAGATGTCGTCGATGTCGTGGCTCGACATGCCCTGCACCATCATCCCGCGGTTGGGAATGGATACGACGAGGTCTTCCAGTTCAAGCTGCTTGAGTGCCTCACGGATGGGCGTGCGGCTAACATCGAGCTCTTCAGCCAGCTTGGTTTCCACGAGGTAATCGCCTGTCTTGTAGCGGCCTTCGATAATATCGTCCCGAATATGCGTATAAACCTTAGCAGTTAAGGATTGCTTATCGTTCAGATCAAAAAACATGAGGTATCCTCCTAGTTCATATATTATTCTAGTGCAATCCCAGCAACAATGCAAGGAAAAACATGTATACATGCGTTTCCTTTTTCTATCTCTGGAATAATGAAAGGAAGTACGCGCTTGCGGGCATACTAAACCTGCGGCCGGGACGGAAACGGCCGGAAAGGATAAGCGTGAAAGGTTATGAAACGGGTTCGTTTGCTGCTGATTTTGACGCTTGGGATCACGCTGGTTTCAGGCTGCGGGAAAAGCGAATATGCGGACATCGCAGAGGCGATCCGCGCAGGCGCGGTGCTGGGAGAAAACATTGAGATTGATGGGATAGACGTTTCCGGCATGGAGGTGGCGAGGGCACGGCGTGCGCTCATTGCCCAACGGGAGGCATATTTATCGTCCCTGGAGTATGAAATTCGAGTTGGGGAAGGGAGCGTACACGCAAATGCAGCAGAGCTTGGCGCGTCGTCCGATCTAGACGATGTGCTGCTCAAAACACTATGCCTGTCGCAGTATTACCCAAGCGCAAACAAACCGCGCGCGTTTCACACGGCACTCACGGTCGACGAGCGCAAGATCGCCGCGCAGGCGGAGAACATCGCGGCAGCGCTTTCCGTCGCGCCGCAGAATGCAGCCGCAGAATATGACAGGGAAGCTGGCGAATTCGCCTATATGGAAGCGGTAAACGGGTTCAGTGTGGACGCGCAGCGCCTTGCGGATCAGCTCAAGATCGCGGTTCTCGCGGAGCGCGGCGCTTCCATCGAGCCATACACCACAGCGATCCCCGCAGAATATACCGCGGAACATGCGCGCGCGGATACGCAGCGCATCGCGGAGTTTGCAACATCCTTCAGCGGATCCACCTATGGAAAGGCAAACCGCGTGTTCAATATCGCAAAGGCGGCGGAGCTTATCGACGGCACGACGCTCGCCCCGGGCGAGGAATTCGACATGAACGCAATCCTTGGCCCACGCAACGGGGAGAATGGCTGGAAAGAGGCCACGGGCATCCGAGACGCTGTCTACGTACAGGAATATGGCGGCGGCGTATGCCAGGTAAGCAGCACGCTCTATAATGCCGTGCTGATGGCAGACCTTGCAGTGACGGACCGTACACATCATTCCTGGCCGCTCGGGTATATCGACATCGGCCGGGATGCGACAATCAGCACGGGCGGGCCGAACTTCAAGTTTAAAAACACGCAGGCGGTACCAATTACCGTTGGGGCAAAGGTAGATGAAACGGCGAAAACCGTCACAGTCTGCATCTATGGCCGGCCCCTTGCGGACGGCGTGACGATTCGCATTGCTTCGGAAAAGATCGAGACGCTCCCGGAACCGGAAACGGAGATCGTCGAGGACGAAAGCCTCGCGCCGGGCGTGCGGCAGCTTGTGCGCAAGCCGCGGCGGGGCAGCGTGTCCGTTACTTATAAAGAATACTATGACGCGGCGGGGAACTTCCTGCGCCGCGAGAGGGTTTCTAAGGACAAATACCGATCCATCAAGGGGATCGCGCATGTCGGCCCGCAATCGAGCGAGGCTTCGGCAGGCAATGCATAATTAGACAAAGCCGGCGCGGTTTGCTATAATGAAGCACAAAGACGAACTTCAGGGACGCCCGCAAAAATAGGAAGTGAATGAGTGCCGTATCCGCGCTGCTTTCCTGCGGTGGAATGCTTATTCCGCTATCCTGATAACAGGCGATGCTGAAGAACGAATAATAGCGAATAATGGGGGGATTTATGCGGATCCGGGCGATGGAAGCGAACGATTTTGAAGGGGTGCACGTGCTGTTTGGGCAGGTGCATGCGCTGCATGTAGAGAATCGCCCGGACGTGTACCGGGACGCTGACCCGCTGCCCCGGGAGCGCTTTGATGAGATGCTCGCAAACGGGAAGGCCATCTGCCTCGTGGCGGAGGAGGCGGAGCGCATAGCCGGCTTCTGCGTGCTCATCCTGCGCGCGCCCGCTCAGAACCCTGCGATGCTGCCCGTATGCGTCGCCTTTATGGACGACCTTTGCGTCCACAGCGATTTCCGCCGGCGCGGCATCGGAAAAGCGCTGCTCGTGGCAGCCCGGGATGCGGCGCGTGCACGCGGCGCGCAAACGCTGATGCTCCAGGTCTGGGCGTTCAACGAAGCGGCACTGCGCTTCTATGAAGCGGCGGGCCTGCGTGTGCGCAACCTGAACCTGGAAGAACCCCTTTAGGTTTGGGCTGCGGCGCCGTGAAAACGCGGGACTTGCGCAGGAGGCGATTTGACATTTGCGCGATCTATGGTAGAATATTACATGGCAAATAAACGGCATGGGAGTGAGCGCATGGTAATCGGCACCGGCATAGACATCATCGAGGTGGAGCGCGTCAAGAAAGCTGCGGGAAAGCCAGCGTTCCTCAAGATGGTATTCACCCCGGCGGAGCAGGCGTATTTTGAGCGGTTCGGCTTCGAGCCACAGACGATCGCCGGCACGTTCGCAGCCAAGGAAGCGACTGCCAAGGCGCTTTCGGTCGGCTTCAAGGGCATCAAGTGGACGGACATCGAGGTTTTGCACGACGAAAATGGCAAGCCTTATGCCACGCTGCAAAACGCAGCGCTTTCGCGCATGCGGGAGCTGATGGGGAAGACGGTGCATGTGAGCATTTCCCACATCAAGCAGCTCGCCGTAGCGCAGGCAATCGTGGAGGATTGAATTTTGTTCTGCCAGGCGGGAGTATTTCCCGCTTTTTTTATGCGGCGGAACCGGGCCTGGAGGAAAAGCGGATGGATGGGCGTGTGCTGAAGAAAAGCGACATTGCGGCGCTGCTCGGGCCGCGCAGGCGGGAGAGCAACAAGGGCGACAATGGCCACGGGCTTTTGCTCGCGGGCAGCGGGGACATGCCGGGCGCTGCGTGCATGGCGGCGGCTGCTGCCCTGCGCGGAGGCATCGGCACGCTCAAGGCCGTTTGCCCTATGCCCGCCGTTGCGGGCCTGCGTGCACTGCCGGAGGCGATGCTTGCGCCGTTGTCAGGCGAAGGTTGGGCCGCCTGTACGGAGGCGTTTCTCGCCCCGTATTTAAAGGACGCAACCTGCATTGCCATTGGCCCCGGCATGGGACGCGTAGCGGAGACGGACGCTGCGCTTCAGCTCGTGCTTGGTGCAGGAAAGCCCACCGTCGTGGATGCGGACGGGCTGTTTGCGCTTGCGCGAAGCGCTAAGGCGCGGGAGGCACTGCATGAAAGGGTTGTCCTTACGCCGCATTTCGGCGAGATGGCGCGGCTTTGCGGCGCCAGTATCCCCGAGGTGCGGGAAAACCAGGAGGCGCTCGCGCGCCAAAGTGCGGCGCGGTGGGGCTGCACGGTGCTGCTCAAAGGGGCGCGCAGCGTGATCGCCGCGCCGGACGGCCGCTTTGCCTGGAACGAAACGGGGAACCCCGGCCTTGCAAAGGGCGGCAGCGGGGATGTGCTCTGCGGCATCGCGCTCGCAATGCTTGGGCAGAAACTCCCGCCGTTTGAGGCGGCCTGCGCGGCGTCTTATCTGCTGGGCGCGTCTGCGGACGCGGCGCTCAGCATCCTGCGCGAGCGGATGCTCATGGCGCGGGACGTGACGGAGATGATCGGACTGACGCTTGAAAACAGCGTCTACCAACCCAAATAACGAAAGGAGAAACACTATGCTGATCTTGAAAAACGGAAGGCTTCTGACCATGGCTGGCCCGGAATTCGTGGGGGATATTGCGATCGAAAACGGGAAGATCGCCGCGGTCGGAGCGGATTTACCCGTCGGGAACGCCGAGGTGCGGGATGTTTCCGGCTGCTATGTGATGCCCGGTATCGTGGACGCCCACTGCCACATCGGCATGTGGGAAGACAGCATGGGCAGCGAGGGCGCGGACGGCAACGAATGCACGAACCCGGTCACGCCGGAGCTGCGCGCAATCGACGCCATCAACCCATACGACCGCTGCTTTGCGGAGGCCTGCGCGGCGGGCGTTACCACCTGCGTGACCGGCCCAGGCAGCGCGAACGTCATCGGCGGGCAGTTCGTGGCGATTAAGACCGCGGGGAATTCCGTGGAGGATATGACGCTTCGCTTCCCCATTGCGATGAAGGCCGCCTTTGGCGAGAACCCCAAGAACGTTTACGGCAGCTCTGACAAAACGCCGCAGACCCGCATGGCGACGGCCGCCGTTTTGCGCAAAGCGCTCGTAGACGCGCAGGAATACGGACGCAAGCTGGAGGAAGCGAAGGATGACCCTGCGAAGCGTCCGGCGCGCGACCTTGGAAAGGAAGCGCTGCTCGCCGTCGTGCGGCGGGAGCTGCCGATGAAAATCCATGCCCACCGGGCGGACGACATCCTGACCGCCATCCGCATTGCGAAGGAATTCAACATCCGCTTCACGCTGGATCACTGCACGGAGGGCTACCTCATCCCGGAACATCTGAAGCAAGCCATCGCGGAGCAGGGCGCAGGCGTCATCGTGGGCCCGCTCCTGACCGACCGCAGCAAGATCGAGCTGCGCAACCTTTCCTTTAAGGCGCCCAAGGCGCTTTACGACAGCGGCATCGAATTTGCGATGATGACGGATCATCCGGTCATTCCGGAGCAATACCTGTCCGTGTGCGCTGCGCTTGCCGTGCGCGAGGGCCTGCCGGAGGATGCGGCGCTGCGCTCCATCACGATCAACGCCGCCCGCGTCGTCGGAATCGAGGACCGGGTGGGCAGCCTCGAACCCGGCAAGGATGCGGACGTCGCCGTATTCAGCGGCCACCCGCTCGATTTCCGTGCGCGCTGTGTGCTGACACTCGTGAACGGGAAGATCGCGCACGCGGAATAAGCGCGGGAAACATGGGCCTGGACGAAGAAAAACAGGCGCTGCGCCGCGCCATGCGCACATGCCTTGCGGAGCTTTCCCCGGCAGAGCGCGAAATGCGTTCCGCCGAAGCGTGCGCACGCATCATCGCGCACCCGGCTTTCCAAAGCGCGGAAATGCTTTTCGCCTATTGCGCGATGCCGCAGGAGTGCGACCCGGCGCCTGCTGTGTCCGCCGCGCGCGCGGCAGGCAAACGCGTAGCCTTCCCGCTGTGTCTGCCTGAGAACCGCCTTGCCTTTTACGAGCCGCTTGCGCCGGATGCGTTCGCGCCTGGAAAGCATGGCATCCTGGAGCCGGTCCCGGCACGGTGCAGGCGCGCCGCGCCCGAGGAGGCGGGCTTTGCGATCATCCCCGGCGTGGCGTTCGGGCGGGATTGCAGCCGCCTCGGCCACGGCGCAGGGTATTACGACCGCTTCCTGCCGCAGCTTTCCTGCGTGAAAGCGGGTCTCGCGTTCGATTTTCAGGTGTTCGGCACGGTTCCGCACGGCGAATGGGACGTGAAACTGGATTTCATCGCGGAAAACAATGGAATTTATTGTGAATAAAATGTATTCAAGCTTGTAAGCGGGCATGAAACAATGATAAAATACAATGAATTGATTTGTGGAGGAAGGCATTGCGCATCATAGCCGGCACGAAGCGCGGGCAGCCCATCACGGCGCCGAAAGGCCGCGATACGCGCCCGACGCTCGACAGGGTCAAGGAATCGCTCTTCGGGATCATTCAGTTCGACATCGCGGGGAAGGCCGTGCTCGACCTGTTTGCAGGCTCAGGAAACCTGGGCCTTGAGGCGCTTTCCCGCGGGGCGGAGCATGCCGTGTTTAACGACGCGGCGCGCGAGAGCGTTGCCGCCGTGCGCGCGAACGTCGCAAAACTTGGCTTTTCCGAGCAAGCGACCGTGTACGCGCTCGATTACCGCGCGGCGATCCAGGCCGCAGCGCGCGCGGGATTCCGGTTCGGCCTCGTGTTCCTCGACCCGCCGTATCGCGCCGGGCTTTTGGAAGAAGCGCTCGCCGCGCTTGCGGCGGCGGGCGTGCTTGCGCCGGACTGCATCATCATCGCCGAACACGCGGCAGCCCTGCCGCCCGAGACCCCGCGGGGCTTCGTGCTTGCGGACAGGCGGAAATACGGCATCGCGGGCCTTTCCATTTTCAAGGAGGATCGGGCATGAAAAAGGCGGTCTTCGCCGGGTCGTTCGACCCGTTTACCATCGGCCATCTGGACGTGCTGCGCCGCGCGGCGGCGCTGTTCGACGAGGTGCATGTTGGCGTGCTCGTGAACCCGGAAAAACGCCCGGTTTTCACACCGGAGGAACGCCGGGCGATGATCGAGGCCGCCGTGTACGGCGCGGGCATCATGAACGCGCGCGTTTCGGTGTCCTCCGGGCTTTTGGTGGAGTTTGCGCGCTCTGTGGGCGCGCGCTACAACGTGCGCGGCCTGCGCAACGGCGCGGATTTCGATTACGAATACTCCATGGAATATTTCAACCGGCGGCTTTCGCCGGAACTCGAAACCGTTTACCTTGCGTCGGATCCTGCGCATGTGCACATCAGCTCGAGCGCTGTGCGCATGCTGATGGCCTCCGGAGCCGGCATAGACGGGCTTGTGCCCGATCAAATATGTAAAATAATCGCAGAAAGGGTCAAAAGCGATGAGCAATAACACGCAGAATATGCAGATCTTCACCATTATCGGCCAGCTTGAGGATATGATCGAGCGCGCCCCGAAGCCGAAACTTGGCAATGCGGCGAACAAGCGCGTGATCGACACGGAGGAGATGATCGACCTCCTGGGCGACCTGAAGGTCACAATCCCGGAGGACATCCGGCGCGCCAACAGCGTGATGATCGAAGCCCAGACGATGATCGACAACGCAGACGAGCATGCCCGCGAGGTCGTGGCAAACGCACAGGAGGAGGCCGACCGGCTCATCGCGCAGGCGCATGCCAATGCGAACGACATCCTGGAACAGGCGAGGCAGGAATACGAGCGCCTTGTGCAGGAGGATGAAATCTATCAGGAAGCGCAGCGGCGCGCGGAGCTTCTCGCCAAGAAGGCGGAAGCTAACGCAAGCCTGGTGTTTGAAAACGCGAAGTGCTATGCAGACGACGTGCTCAAGGATCTTGAGAGCTTCCTGGGCGAATACAAGCAGCTTGTCGCCCTCAACCGGAAGGATCTCGACGCGCGCACGCAGCAGAGCGAGCCCGCAGCGGCGCCCGCTGCGCCGCAGGCGGAATACCAGCCTGCGGAAGATCAGCCTGCCGCGCACCAGCCGCGCCGCAAGGCGAAGCCCGCGCCGGCGGAAGAAGCGTACGACGACTTTGACGACGAGGAGGACGACTTTGACGACGATGCGAAGGGCGGCTTCCTGAGCGGCTTGTTCAAACGCAGGAAAAAGGTCGAGGACATTGATTTTGACGACGAAGAATAATCCCGGTTTGCGCCGGATTGCTTCCAGCCTGTCGAAAAAGCCTCTCCGGGATTGTTAAGGGCCGCAGCCCTTGACTTTCCATCGCGAGCAGCGACATGTGCGGCGCGAGCGAAAAGCCTTGTACCGCATGGCTTTCTTTGCACGGAGCGCTAGCCGCGCTATCGGCGCAAGCGCGACGTGGAAATCTCACTCAAGCGGCATATGCCACTTGAGCGACATAGAAAGCGGCTCCCACATCCCTGTGGGAGCCGCTTTCTATGCTTATTTCCGCATGCGCATGCGCCGCCGCTTTCCTGCCACGGCGGAAAACAGCAGCACCGTTCCCACGCCAAGCAGGGAGACCGCGAAGATCGCCGTCGCGGTGAGCGCGTTTTGCGCGAGCGTTTCACCGCTGACCATCCCCGCCTGCGCCGCGCCAGGGTAGCAGACGGGGAACAGGAAATAGCACAACAGCGCTGCCAGCACGCCCTGCGCGAGCTTGAGCGGGAGATACTCCCGGAGCTTCACCGGCAGGAACAGCATGGATTGCGCGGCGATGCACAGGCCGCCGAAGGAAAACAGGAACGCGCCCGCGCTTGCGGCTATACGCAGCGGGAGCCCGGCCTCCGCAAGCGCTTTGGAGCCCGCTGTCATTTCGAACATGCCCGTAACTATGGCTTCCGCGAGCGCGCCGTCGCTGCCGAGCAGGGTGAGGAGCGTCCGGAGCGGCCAGAGCAGCACGGCCAGCGCGCCCGTTACGCAAAGGAGACGTGTGAGTACGAGGAAGAAGATGATCGTGCCGCAGATGGAGAGCAAGGAGGAGACGGATTCTGCAACGCTTGTGGCGAACAGGCGCGCAAGCGGGAGCGACTGTCCCGGCGCGCTTGCGATAAGCGTTGGCCCATAGGCTTTGCGCACGAGGAGCGCGCAGAGCAGCGCGGACAGGAGCTGGGCGGTCAGGATGGGCAGCGCGGCCTGCGGCGCGCCGAGCATGCCCGTTGCAAACGCGCCGGCGACATACATGGGGCTGATGGTATTGAGCGCTGCGGCGAGGGCGGAAAGCCCATCGTCCGGCTCGCCGTCCACCGTATATTGGGCGCAGAGGCGTGCGCCGCCCGGCGCACCCGAAATGAAGGCGAGCGCAAAGAGCGCCGCGGCGTTCCCGCTTTGGAGCGCGCCCAGCTGGCGCATGAGCGCGGTGCATACGAAAAACGGCAGCAACGCAGGCATGACGGAATCGCGCCAGAGCGCGAAGCCCTCCCGCGCGGCGGCCATTGCGTCCGGGTTGAAGGCGATGAGGAGCGCGCAGACGAGCGCGCAAAGGAACAAAGCAAGCTTTTTCTTCATGCTCTATCCTATGCGCGGTGCAGCGCGGATATGGTTTTTGTAGAAGCCCCTTCGGGCGCGGGGCTAAACGACCAAAAGCGGGCGCGAAAATTCGCTCGCCGCAGGTTCGGGCGCGGGCGCGGCCATTGCAAGCAGTTCGCCCGCGAACAGGTCGAGATCGAATTGCTCCTTCGCGGCAGAGTCGAGCGCAGTATAATCCTGATAGCTTGTGACGATGGGGAGGGACGCTTTTTCGGAGAGTGCGGAGAGCAGCGGCAGCGCGTCCCGCCGCACGCCGAGCACGCGCAGGTAACGCGGCGCGGCATGGCGCGCGAAAAACGCCTTGTCTACGCCGAGAAGCGCGTACATGGCGATGCGCCGGAGGCGCGCGAGCGTGTAGCGCTTCGTTTTAACGGCGGCGAGGAAAGCAGGATAGTCCGTGCAGGTACGCGCCGCCTCATAGAGCATGTTTTCAAGCCCCTCCGAAACGTCCGGGAGAGCGGAGAGCTGCGCCCGGGTGCGCATGCGGAGGGCGTAAAGGATCGCGTCGGAAAGGCGCGCGGCGCTCTTGGGCGCGTGAAGCGCCGTGACCTCGGCTTCCAACTCTGCGGCTACATCCGGGGGAGTTGCGCTGCGCAGCAGAGGCATGTCGCGCCGTTCGGCAGCATCGCGCAGCGCAGACGCGCTCGCAAAGCCGGTGCCTGCATCAACGGGCAGAGCGTCGTGGGCCGCGCCGGTGCGGGCGATGGCGATGGGCACGATCTCAGGCGCGAGGGAACCGAGCGCCCGGAGATATTCGACCGCAAGGATATTGTTGGGGGATGAAAAGGCCTCCGCGCTCCCGCGTCCCGGGAGGACGTCCGCGCAGGCGTGCGCGCGGGCGGCGGGGAAGGAGAGGCCCTGCTTGAGATAAAACGAGATGCGTTTCTCGAGCATGGCCGTGCAGGCGCCTTCCTCGTCAGGAAACGCCATCGCGCGCAGCAGCGCAAGATCCGCATGCTCCGCGCCGAAGGCGAGCGCGCTTACAAGCCCTGCCCCCGCAAGCGCAGCGACGCCGCCGCGCGCAAACCGCTCGGCGCTCGCGCAGGCAAAGGCCGTGGGGAGTTCCAGGACGAGATCCGCCCCGTGGCGCAGCGCGAAACGCGCACGCTGGAATTTATCGAACGCGGCGGGTTCCCCGCGCTGCACGAAGCTGCCGCTGAGCGCGACGACCGCATGCGCGCAGCCGGAAAGCGCCTTCGCGCGGGAGAGATGGTAAGCATGTCCATTGTGGAAGGGATTATATTCGGCGATCACGCCGACCGCATTGCGCATAAGGAAACCTCCGGAACCTGTGGCCTGGCATGATTATAGCACAGATCGCAGGCCCACACGGAAAAAAGTGCAATTTCTCCTGCAAAAATGCCCTGCTTTTGGTAGGCGAAATCCGTTTCTTGTGCTATAATAACCAAGTTAGGGCGAAATGCTCACCGAAGATAAGAGTTTCGAAAGGAGATCATTCCAAAATGTCCGTTCTCGACAAGATCAAAGTAAAAGCAAAGGCTGACGTGAAGCACGTCGTGTTGCCCGAGGGCGAGGAAGAACGTACCATCCGCGCGGCGGAGATCATCACCAAAGAAGGCATTGCCAAGCTGACGCTCCTGGGCAACCCCGAAGCGGTCAAGGCCAAGGCGGAAGCGCTCGGCGTATGCCTCTGCGGCGTTGATGTGGTGGATCCCGTCGCTTCGCCCGATTTCGGACGCTATGTGAATGAGTTTTATGAAATGCGCAAGGCCAAGGGCATGACGCCCGAGAAGGCCGAGGCCACCATGAAGGATACCATGTTCTTCGGCGCAATGATGCTTTATGACGACAAGGTGGACGGCATGGTCGCCGGCGCGATCTGCACCACGGCTGCGACGCTGCGCCCGGGCCTCCAGATCATCAAGATGGCCCCCGGCATGAACACCGTTTCGAGCTGCTTCATCATGGAGATCCCGAACAAGGCTTATGGCGACGACGGCGTGATGATCTTTGCGGATTGCGCGGTGAATATCGTCCCCACGGCCGAGCAGCTTGCCTCCATCGCGGTCGCTTCCGCCGAAACGGGCAAAGCGCTCTGCGGCATCGACCCGCGCGTTGCGATGCTTTCCTTCTCCACCAAGGGCAGCGCGAAGCATGAGAACGTGGACAAGGTCGTCGCGGCGACGGCAATGGTCAAGGAGCTCGCGCCGGATCTCAGCGTAGACGGCGAACTCCAGGCGGATGCGGCGCTCGTCGAAAAGGTCGGCCAGCTCAAGTCGCCCGGCAGCCCCGTGGCGGGCAAGGCCAACGTGCTCGTGTTCCCGGATCTCCAGGCGGGCAACATCGGCTACAAGCTCGTGCAGCGCCTTGCGGGCGCGGAGGCTACGGGCCCGATCTGCCAGGGCTTCCGCAAGCCCATCAACGACCTTTCCCGCGGCTGCAGCGTGGAGGACATCGTCTCCGTCGTGGCCATCACGGCCGTGCAGGCGCAGAACATGGCGAAATAAGAGCGTGATGGAAGGAGAAAAGCAAGCATGAAAGTACTGGTCATCAACGCGGGGAGCTCCTCGCTCAAATATCAGCTCATCGACGTGGACAACGGCAACGTGATCGCCAAGGGCCTTTGCGAGCGCATTGGCATTGGCGGCTCCATGCTGACCTATAAGCCCGCCGGCGGCGACAAGCACGAATTCAAGCAGGACATGAAGGATCACACCGACGCTATCCGCATGGTGCTCGACGCGCTTGCCGATCCTGAGATCGGCGTTGTGAAGAGCATGGATGAAATCGACGCAGTGGGCCACCGCATCGTCCACGGCGGCGAGAAATTCGCCAAGTCCGCGCTCATTACGGACGAGCTCATCGAGGCTGTCAAGAGCCTTACGGACCTCGCCCCGCTGCACAACCCCGCAAACCTCATGGGCATCGACGCTTGCCGCGCCATCATGCCCAACACGCCGATGGTCGCCGTGTTCGACACTGCGTTCCATCAGACCATGCCGCCGGAGGCGTTCCTCTACGGCCTGCCCTATGAAGCGTACACCGAGCTCATGGTGCGCCGCTACGGATTCCACGGCACCTCCCATTTTTACGTTTCCCGCAGGGCAATGGAGAAGCTCGACATGCCCGCAGAGGATACGCGCATCATCACCTGCCACCTGGGCAACGGCTCGAGCATCGCGGCGGTGAAGGGCGGCAAGTGCATCGACACCTCCATGGGCCTTACGCCGCTTGAAGGCGTGCCGATGGGCACCCGCTGCGGCGACATGGATCCCGCGATCGTCACCTACCTCATGGAGAAGCTCGACCTCGACAAGAAGGGTATCGACACGTACATGAACAAGAAGAGCGGCGTGCTGGGCATCTCCGGCGTGTCGAGCGACTTCCGCGATCTGGACGAGGCCGCGAAGGCGGGCAACGAGCGCGCGCAGCTCGCACTCAAGACCTTCGCCTACAAGGTGAAGAAGTATATCGGCGCGTACGCAGCGGCGCTTGGCGGCGTGGATGCGATCGTGTTCACGGCGGGCGTAGGCGAGAACGACCGTGCGATCCGCGAAGCGATCGCCGGCGGCCTCGGCTATCTTGGCGTGGAATTTGACAGCGAAGCCAACCTCAACTGCCCGCGCGGCGAGGAAGCCGAGATCAGCGCGAAGGGCAGCCGTGTGAAGGTATTCGTGATCCCGACGGATGAAGAAATGGTCATCGCGCGCGATACCGCGGCGCTCGCTGCGAAATAACGCCGCGCGCGGCCGGAAATCCGAAAAATATTGTTGACAAACAATAGGGTAGTGGATAAAATAAACGAGGTTGACTTTCGATGAAAATACCCGTAGCATTGGAACTTAAGTTCCCCGGGCGCATTGGTACGTTCCATGCGGCTGAGCAGTTCGCGGATATGGAGTACCTGGGGCGGGCCGTCCAGTTCGCGTCCCCGGTCACCGTAGATGCGGAATTTGTGTTTGACGGCAGCGGGTTTTCCGTGAAAGGGAATCTGCACACGTCTCTCCGCTCCCAATGCGCGCGCTGCGCAAAGGAGTTTGAGGAGCCGTTTTCCGCAGAGTTCGACGAGCGCTTCGAAAAGAACGCGCCGGAGGACGGTGAGTGTTACGGCTTTTCCGGCGAGACGCTCGACGTCAACCAAATGCTCAGCGATGCGATCCTGCTCAACATGCAGCCTTACAGCGTGTGCAGGCCGGACTGCCGCGGGCTATGCCCCGTTTGTGGGTGCGATTTGAACACAGCGCAGTGTTCCTGCGCGCGGGAAGCTGGCGAGGAAGAACCTCCATCGCCGTTCGCCGCGCTCAAGACGCTGTTGAACGACGATAAGGAGGTGTAACCATGGCAGTCCCCAAGAGAAAAACTTCGAAGGCGAGGCGCGATGCGCGCAGGGCAAACTGGAAGCTTTCCGTTCCCGGCATCGTGGAGTGCCCGCAGTGCCATGAGCCCAAGCTGGCTCATCGGGTATGCAAAAAGTGCGGCTATTACGATGGCAAGCAGGTCGTCAAAGTGGAAGAACAGAAGGCGTAAGGCACTTTGTTCTTGATTTGCGCACAAGGGGGCTTCCTTCCCGGAACCGGGGCGGAGGCTCCTTTTCTTTTGCGGGGCAAATTGCGCGTTTGCAATATCACCCATTGAGTGATAAAATCAAACATACTTACTTACTAAAATAAAGGACTGACTTGCAATGATCCGGATCATCATGGACGCTTTCGGCGGCGACAACGCGCCTGCCGCAGTTGTGGAAGGCGCGGCAATCGCACTCGGCCGCTTTGACGATATTTCCATCACCCTCTGCGGCAGGGAGGACGCGATCCGCGCGGAGCTGCAAAAGCACAGCTATGACGCCGCGCGCATGGCCGTGCTCGACGCGCAGGAGGTGATCGACTGCCACGAGGCGCCGACACTCGCCATCAAGCGCAAGAAGGATTCCTCGCTCGTGAAGGCGCTCTCGGCGGTTGCGAATGGCGAGGCGGACTGCGTCGTTTCCGCGGGGAGCACGGGCGCGCTGCTGGCCGGCGCGACGTTCCTTGTCCGCCGCATCAAGGGCGTGAAGCGCCCGGCGCTCGCCCCGCTGCTGCCGACGCGCACGGGCGGCCAGATGATGTTGATCGACTGCGGTGCGAATGCGGATTGCAAGCCTTCTTATTTGCAGCAATTCGCGGTGATGGGTTCCGCTTACATGAAGGGCGTGCTGGGCATGGAAAGCCCCCGCGTGGCGCTCCTCAGCAACGGCACGGAAGCCGAGAAGGGCAACGAGCTTACCAAGGCAGCCTATCCGCTGCTCGCGGCGGCGCCGGTCAACTTCGTGGGCAACTGCGAGGCGCGGGACATCCTTTCCGGCGGCCACGACGTGCTGGTTTGCGACGGGTTTTCCGGCAACGTGGTGCTCAAATACACGGAGGGCCTTTCCGCGACGATCCTCGCCATGCTCAAGGATGAGCTCATGGCCGATACGCGCGCGAAGCTGGGCGCAGCGCTCGCAAAGCCCGCGTTCCGGCGGATGAAAAAAAAGATGGATTATACCGAGCAGGGCGGCGCGCCGCTGCTCGGCGTGAACGGCGGGGTCATCAAGGCACATGGCAGTTCGGACGCGAAGGCGTTCTGTTCCGCCGTGATGCAGGCGCGCCGCTTCACGCAAGCGGATGTCAACGGTGCGGTCCGTGCGGCAATCGCCGCTTTGCCGGATGTAGAGGATTGACAGCGCGCGCCGATAAAGTTAAACTTAAAGCATAATTGCCGGCATGTCGGCGGATTTATCTTTGGAATCATTTGGAAAGGCGGTATGGATGCATGGAATTTGAAAATGTACGCGCAGCGATTGCAAAGCAGTTGGATCTCCCGGAAGAGGAAATTACGATGGAATCGAGGCTCATCGAGGATCTGAAGGCGGACTCGCTCGACATCGTGGAGCTTATTATGGATCTTGAACAGCAGTACGGCGTGCAGATCCCGGACGACGAGCTGCCCAACATCCGCAATGTGGGCGACATCGTGAAGTACGTGAACAAATAACAACAGGCTCGCTGATACCCGCATCGCCGATGCGGGTTTTTGGCATGTGGAGGGCAGATTGGAATTTCAACGAAGAAGGATGCTCAACGCGCTGGAGGAACGCCTCGGATACCGTTTCCGCGATTTGGCGCTCCTCGATACGGCGCTGACCCACACCTCCTACGTGAAGGGGGATGGGCGCGCGAGCGCGCATAATGAACGGCTCGAGTTTCTCGGGGATGCGGTGCTGGAGCTTTGCACGAGCGAATACCTGTACCTGCGCTTCCCGGAGTATGATGAAGGCGCGATGACGCGTCTCAGGGCGCAGGCGGTCTGCGAGGGGGCGCTTTACGAGGTAGCGCGGGAATACGGCCTTGGCACGCTGCTGCTGTTGGGCCGGGGCGAGGATCATTCCGGCGGCAGGGAAAAGCCGTCCATCCTTTCGGATGCGGTGGAGGCGGTGATCGGCGCTTTGTACATTGACGGAGGCATGGAGGTCGCTAAGGGGTTCATCATGCGGTTCGTCCACAAGAGCGTGGAGGATGCGATGGCAGGGCGGCTCATCAAGGATCATAAGACTATGCTTCAGGAATATGTGCAAAAGCGCCACATGGGGCAGATCGTTTACGAGCTGACCGGCAGCAGCGGCCCGGATCACAACAAGACCTTCTCCATGCAAGTGCTCGTCGCGGGCGAAGCTGTTGGCATGGGGGAAGGGCGTACCAAGCAGGAAGCCGGGCAGCAGGCGGCGCGCGCGGCGCTCATCGACTTCGGCGTGATCCGCACGGACTGAAGCAAAAGAAGGTATGGTAGACACGATTGAGACTGATAAAACTTGAGATAAACGGGTTTAAATCCTTTGCCCGGAAAACGGAAATTGAATTTGAGCCGGGTGTGACGGCGATCGTCGGCCCCAATGGCAGCGGAAAAAGCAACATCGCGGACGCTGTGCGCTGGGTGCTGGGCGAGCAAAGCGCGCGCGCGCTGCGCGGCGCGAAGATGGAGGATGTCATCTTCAACGGCACGGAGCAGAAGAAGCCACTTGCTTACTGCGAGGTGTCGCTGACGTTCGACAACGCGGATGGCAAGCTGAACACGGATTTCACCGAAGTGACCGTGACGCGGCGCGTTTACCGTTCCGGCGAAAGCGAATACCTTCTCAACCGCACGGCCTGCCGCCTGAAGGACATCGGCGAGGTGTTCCGGGATACGGGCATCGGCAAGGAGGGCTATTCCATCATCGGCCAGGGGCGCGTGGAGGAGATCCTTTCCAACAAATCCAGCGAGCGTCGCAACGCGTTTGAGGAAGCCGCCGGCGTGATGAAATACCGCGTGCGCAAGGAGGAGGCGGAGCGCAAGCTCGAAAACACGAAAAAGAACCTTCAGCGCCTCAGCGATATTCTGGAGGAGCTGGCAGGCCAGGTGGGGCCGCTCGAGGAACAGAGCGCGGCGGCGCGCGAATACCTGCGCCTGCGGGATGAGCTCAAGGAAATCGAGATCAACGTATTCCTTTACCAGTACGACAAACTAAACGAACGGCTTGCGGGCCTTGCGGACACGCTCGCCCAGCTTTCCGGCGAAATCGAAAAAAACGCCGCTTTGGAGGGCAGCCTCGGCGCGGATTGTGCTGCAGAGGAGGAGCGGGAGCGCGCGCTTTCCGGCGCGATCAGCGAGCTGCAAAACGAGCTGCTTGCACTTTCCTCCGGCGTAGAAGCGAAGGCCGGCGAATCCCGTGTGTTCCAGGAACGCATGGAAAACCTCGTGAAGGAGCGCGAGCGCCTGCAAACGCGCATTGCGGAAAGCGGGGCACGCAAAAAGGAGCTTGCGGAAAGCCTTGCGGCGCGCGAAAGCGAACTTTCCGGCAACGCGGGGAAGCAGGCGGCGGAGCGGGAATCCTTCGAGGCGCAGAGCGCGCGCCTCGCGGAAATGGCCGCGGAGATCGAGGAGAAGGAAGCGCTTTTGGAACGCCAAAAGCGCGAGATGATTGAGGCGATGAACCGCATCTCGGACGCGAAGAGCATGCTCTCGCGCTATGAGGCCATCCGTGGCACGCTGGAGGAACGCCTGCGCGCGATCGATGGCGAGGAAGCCGGACTGCATGAAAAGGCAGGGAAGCTCGACGCGGAATATGCGGAGGCGGAGAAGCAGTTCAACGCTGTGCGCGCGGCCCGCGCGGAATGCGAGGCGCAGCGGGCGGCGGCGATCGCCGCGGTGAACGAAACAAACGAGCGATTGCGCGCGGCGCGCGAGGCGGTCCGCGCGATGGAACAGCAGTCCGAGGCGGGAAAATCCCGCTTGAAGGTGCTTGAGGAGATGAAGCGCGCGCACGAGGGCTATTATGCAAGCGTGCGCAATGTGCTGCGGGACAGCGCGCGCGATCTTGAACTCAAAAAGCGCATTGAGGGCGTTGTAGCGGAGCTGATCCGCGTGCCGAAGGAATATGAAACGGCGGTGGAAATGGCGCTTGGTGCCGCGCTGCAAAACATCGTGACACCGACGGAGCAGGACGCAAAATATGTGATCGGATACCTGCGGCGCAAGGAATACGGCCGGGCGACGCTTCTCCCTATCTCCGCGATGCGCGCGCGCACGCTGGACGCGGCGGAGCGCGAGGCCTGCCGGGTGGACGGCTTCCTGGGCGTAGGCTCCGAACTTGTGGGCTATGACGCGAAATACCGGGGCGTGTTTGAAAACCTGCTCGGCCGCACGGTGATCGTGCGGGATCTTGACGCGGGCATCGCTATCAACAAACGGGCGCGCGGCGCGTTCCGCATCGCAACGGTGAAGGGGGACATCATCAACCCCGGCGGCTCGATGACGGGCGGCAGCGTGCAAAAGCGGGAATTCAGCCTGATCGGGCGGGAGCGGGAGATCGAGGAGCTTAAAAAGCGCATGGCCGCCCTCGCGGAAGGGCTCACCGCCCGCGCGGCGGAGGCGGAAGCGGCGGAAGCATCCCTCGGCGGCGCGAACGCGGCTGTGGAAGCGGCGGCGGAGACGCTCCACAAAAAGGACGTGGAGCTTGCGACGCAGAAGGAAAAGCTAGACATTATCCGCAAATACGTGGACGAGGCGCATGAGAAGCTCGAAGAAGCCGCGTTGGAGCGGGCGCAGATCCACGACAATATCGAGAACATAGACGAGCAGCGCCGCGCGGCGGAAGCGGATCGGGAAGGCCTGGAAGAAGGCAACTTCGCCACGCAGGAGGACATAAAAAAAACACAGGAGGCGCTCGCGGCCCTGCGTGCAGAGCATGCCGCGGAAAACGAGCGGGCGACCGAGCGGCGCGTGGCGCTCATGGCGCTTGAAAAGGAGCAGGCGGCCGCGGAAAACGAGCGCACGCGCATGCAGCGTGAGCTTGCCGGGCTTGCCGCCTCCGTAGAGGCGGATCAGCGCGCGGCGGAGGCGGCGCTTGCGAAGTTTGCGCAGATGCAGCATGAACTTGCGGCGATCGACGTGGACATCAGCGCGGAGCGCAAGGAGGTGGATGAGCACACCGAGCGCCTGCACGCGATGGAAAACGAGCGCGCCAAACATCTCCAAGCGCTTGACGAGCTGCGCGCGCGGCGGGAGGCCATCGCGGCGGAGCTGGGCGACATGCGGGAGCGCAGGCACCGGGCGGAGCTGAACCAAAGCCGCGCGCAGATGGAATTGCAGACCATGCAGGACCGCATCTGGGAGGAATATGAGCTGACGTACGAAAACGCGCAGCCCTTCCGCCGGCAGATTGCCATCACGGCCTCACACGTGCGGGCGGACGAGCTGAAAAAAGCCATCCGCGCGCTGGGCGACGTAAACGTGAGCGCCATCGAGGATTACAAGAACGTGAAGGAGCGCTACGAGGGCCTCAGCGCCCAATGCAGCGACCTTGCGCAGGCAGAAGCGGACCTCCAGCAGCTCATCGCGGAGCTTGTGAGCACGATGGAGGCTGAATTCCGCAGGCAGTTTGAACGCATCGGGGAAAACTTCGCCACGACGTTCACGGAGCTGTTCGGCGGCGGCAAGGCGGAGCTGATCCTTTCGGATAAAAACGACATCCTCAACTGTGACATTGACATCATTGCCCAGCCGCCGGGAAAGAAGCTGCAACTCCTTTCGCTGCTTTCGGGCGGGGAGCGCGCGCTTACGGCCATCGCGCTGCTGTTTGCGATGCTCAAACTCAAGCCGACGGCGTTCTGCATCCTGGATGAGATCGAAACCTCGCTTGACGAGGTGAACGTTTCCAACTTTGCGGAATACGTGAAGCGCTATTCCGAGGACACGCAGTTCATCCTTATCACCCACCGCAAGGGCAGCATGGAAGTCTGCAACGCGCTCTACGGCGTGGCGATGGAGGAGCGGGGCATATCAAAAATCGTATCCGCGCGGTTCAACGAGATCGCGTAGCGGGTGCGGGAAAGCGAGGGAGAAGGATGGAAAAGAAGCAGGGCTTTTTTGAAAAGCTGAAGAAAGGGCTTTCCAAGACGGGCGGCGGCATGTTTGCGAGCCTGTTCGCTGGGGATGAGCGCATTGACGCGGAATTTTACGACGAGCTGGAGGAGGCGATGATCGTGGCCGATATGGGCATGGCGACATCGGAAACGCTCCTCGAACGGCTTCGTGAAACCGTATCCGAACGGAAGTTAAAGACCCGTACTGAGGCGCGGGAGGCGCTTGCAGGGATCCTGGCGGACTGCATGCGGCCGGAGCGCAGCTTCCTGCCGGAAGGGGAACCCGCGGTGATTTTGATCGTCGGCGTGAACGGCGTGGGGAAGACCACCTCCATCGGCAAAATGGCGGCCTATTATAAATCCGAAGGGCGAAAGCCCATGATGGCGGCGGCGGATACTTTCCGCGCGGCGGCGGCGGAACAGCTTGCCGTCTGGGCGGAGCGCGCGGGCGTGCCGATCGTCAAGCACGGCGAGGGCGCGGACCCGGCGGCCGTGGTGTTCGACGCGATCGCCTCCTGCAAGGCGAAGGGGTGCGACCTGCTTTTGTGCGACACGGCGGGCCGCCTCCACAACAAAAAGAACCTGATGAACGAGCTTGAGAAGATCCGCCGCGTGATCGGCCGGGAGCTCCCCGGCGTGCACACGGAGGTGCTGCTCGTCCTCGACGCGACGACCGGGCAGAACGCCATCGCGCAGGCGCGGGTGTTCGGCGAATCCGCCGGGCTTACAGGCGTCGTGCTCACCAAGCTCGACGGCACCGCAAAGGGCGGCATGACGGTCGCTATCCGGCAGGAGCTTGGGCTGCCGGTACGCTTCGTGGGCGTAGGCGAGGGGATCGACGACCTTCAGCCCTTCGATGCGGACGCATTTGCACGCGCGCTGATCGGGGCGTGAGGCGGCTGGAGCAGCGTTCTACTCGGTGAACAGATGCGCCCGTATGCCATAATAAGAGCGCATGATGAGCGTAAACCCTATGTTGAGCGCTGCAGGCGGCAATTCGGACAAAAAATCGGAAGCTTTGTGCGACAAACATGCAAGCACAAGGGCTGCGGCCAAGTTTATGCCGAGGAAGATCCAGCGCATGCGGAGATAGTACTCCGGCGCGCCTGCCTTGAATGCGCGGAGCAGCTGACGCGCACGCGGAGGGAAATACGCAAACCCGGCACAGAGAACGAACAGGATGATGCTGTAGACCAGCAGGAAAGTATTTTCGGCGGAATCGGGGAAATATTTCCTGGCCTGAAAATAGAGAAGTAGTTGCTGTATGCCCATCAGAACGCTGAGTGCAGCGGACAGAAACAGCGCACCGCAAACAAAGCGGTGCCACTTCAGCCGCACATCCTGCTCAAAGCCGCAGTTGGGACATACGCGTGAAACGGCAGGGAGTTCGCTTTTGCAGCGGTTGCAGTAATATTGGGTTTCCATGGCTTTCATGACATTTTACCTCCTTGCTGATATGGCGTCAGGGGCTTTGGCGTGCTTGCGGGGATGCGCGGCAAACTTACCATGAGGAAGCGGATCCATTGGATTTTGGGAATGATATATTTTTGTTAACTGGCTTATACTATAATTTTTATAATTTTATTGCAGCAAATGCGAAAAAGCAAGGAAATTCGCTTTCGGGACGTTGAAACGGATTTTGGGGAGGTATGAGGTTAATGACGCTCTATCACGGCAGCCCGCGGGGTGGGATCAAGACGCTTCGGCCAAGCCTTTCCCAGCATGGGGAGGCTTACGTTTATTTCAGCACAAACCCTGTGATTGCGGCGATGTACGTATTCAACCCGTTGCCCGCGCCGCATGCGTTCTTTCCTTATGGGTTCGACAGGGAGGGGCGGCTGATCTATGAGGAGTATTACGAAGGCCAGTTCATGGAGCTTTACGGCGGGCGGGAAGGCTTTTTGTATGCGTGCGACGATGTGCCGGACGCATTTAACCCCACGGCGATCCCACATGTGCTCGTGAGCGCGGCTCCCGTGCCGGTCAGCCGCTGCACCCGCATCCCGGACGCGGCGGAGTATTTCCGCGCGCGGGCGGAGGAAGGGAAGCTGCGCATCTTCTTTTACGGCGAAATGCGCACGCTGGGCCGCCTGCCGCGCGTCGCGCGCATGATACGCGCGGAGATAGAAGAACACCGGCTGTATGAACGGCCGGAAGACCCTGTAGCCGCGTTCTACCAATCGCATTTTCCGGAACTGTTTGAAGAAAAGGAGCATGAAAAGCAATGGAGCTGACGTTTTCCCTCTGGAGCGCGGTGGCGCTTGCAGCGCTGCTGCTGCCGAATTTGCTGTATGTGTTTTTTAAGCCCAGGAACCCGGAAAAGGTGGAGCCGCCCAAGCCGTTCCTCAGCTGGCTGGAACAGCTGGGCCGCATGGGCTGCATCCTGCTGATGTGCATCGGCATCGGGCCGTTCCAGTTCGGCTTCCGCAGCGCGGAACTCGCCGTGATCTGGATGATCACGATGGCCGCCTGCATTGCCGGGTATTGGGGGCTGTGGGCCTGGTATTTCGTGAATGGCCGCCAGCTTGCGCCCTGGTCCCGCATGCCGATGGCGATCGTGCCGAGCGCGGCGTTTTTGCTCACGGGCGGGCTTTGCCTGAACATGGCGCTGCTGCTTTTCGCCGCGATATTCGCGTTCGCGCATTGCTACAACACGTATGGCACGGTGCGGCAGCTTCGCGCGCAGGAGCACGGTGCAGCAAAGCGTACGGAGCCCGCTAAAAAGAAGAAAAATGCTTGACTTTCCGGCAGATTCCGGTATAATAGCAATGGTGTAAAGCTAAAGACCTTTACAGCGAGGCACGCGACATGGAAAAGCACATTGAATTGGGGTATTTGCTGGACTATTATGGCGCGCTGCTGACCGGCCGCCAGCGGGCGCTGATGGAACAATACCTGCTGGAGGACTGCTCCCTTGCCGAGATCGCGGAGCGCGAGGGCATTTCCCGCCAGGGCGTGCGGGATGCGCTCAAACGCGGGGAGGAGCAGCTTTACGCGCTGGAGCAAAGCCTCGGCCTCATGAAACGAGACGCCGCACTGCAGCGCGGCCTGCGGGAGTTGAAGCGGCTTGCACAAACGCTGCCCGAAGGGGCGACAAAGGCGGCGCTCTGCGCCAAAGCGGACGAACTTTACAACATGGTTGAGGAATAAACGAATGGCGTTTGAAGGGCTTTCTTCCAAACTGCAAAACGTGTTCAAAAAGCTTTCCGGCAAAGGAAAGCTGAATGAAAAGGACGTGAAAGAAGCCATGCGCGAGGTCAAGCTCGCGCTTTTGGAGGCGGACGTGAACTTCACGGTCGTCAAAGGCTTCGTAAACGCCGTAACGGAGCGCGCGGTCGGCGCGGAGGTGCTTGAAAGCCTCACGCCCGGCCAGCAGGTCGTCAAAATCGTAAACGAAGAGATGACCAAGCTCATGGGCGGCACGAACGCGAAAGTCGAATTCGGTTCCGCTACGCCTTCCGTGATCCTGCTCGCGGGCCTTCAGGGCGCGGGCAAGACCACCATGGCAGGCAAGCTCGCGGCATACCTTGCAAAGCAATACGGAAAATCCCCGCTCCTTGTGGCTTGCGACATCTACCGCCCAGCGGCCATCAAGCAGCTGCAGGTGGTGGGCGAAAAGGCGGGCGTGCCGGTGTTTGAGCGCGGCCAGAGCGACCCGGTGGAAACGGCGAAGCTCGGCGTCGAGCATGCGCGGCGAAACCTGAAGGACCTCGTCATCATCGACACGGCGGGCCGCCTGCATATCGACGGCGACATGATGGCGGAGATCGCCGCCGTAAAGGAAGCGGTGAACCCGAGCGAGATCCTGCTCGTGATCGACGCGATGACCGGCCAGGACGCGGTGAACGTGGCCAAGGCCTTCAACGAAACGCTCGAGCTCACGGGCGTGATCGTCACCAAGCTCGACGGCGATACCCGCGGCGGCGCGGCGCTTTCCGTCAAGGCTGTGACGGGAAAGCCCATCAAGTTTTCCGGCACGGGCGAAAAGCTCACGGACATCGAGCCCTTCCATCCCGACCGTATGGCTTCCCGTATCCTCGGCATGGGCGACGTGCTCACCCTCATAGAAAAGGCGCAGACGGCGTTCGACGAAAAGAAGGCTGTGGAGCTTGAGGCGAAGCTGCGCAAGGACGAGTTCACGCTGGAGGATTATCTCGACCAGTTCGAGCAGATGAAGGACATGGGCTCCATGCAGGACATCCTCGGAATGATCCCCGGCATGGACGCGAGCAAGCTCGGCAGCATGGAGATCGATGAAAAGCAGGTGGCCCGCACGCAGGCGATCATCCGGGCGATGACGCCCCAGGAGCGCCGCCGGCCGGATATCCTCAATGCGAGCCGCCGGAAGCGCATCGCACGCGGCAGCGGCACCAGCATCCAGGAGGTGAACCGCCTGCTCAACCAGTACGAGGCTTCGCGCAAGATGATGAAGCAGCTCACGAACATGGGCAAGGGCAAGGGCGGCAAGTTCAAAAAGGGGAAGAAGCGCTTCCCATTCGGCTTCTGAACCGGGGCAAAAGGCGAACAACGGGTTTCCGTTTTCGATAAAATCACAAACCAATTTATCTACTTTCAGGAGGAACAACAACTATGCTTAAGATCAGGCTTCGCAGGATGGGCGCCAAGAAGGCTCCGTTTTACCGCATCGTGGTCGCGGATTCCCGCGCGCCGCGCGATGGCGCTTTTGTGGAGGAGATCGGCTATTACAACCCGCTGACCGACCCCGCCGAGATCAAGGTCGATAACGAAAAGGCCCAGCAGTGGATCAAGAACGGCGCACAGCCCACCGACACCGTCCGCGGCCTGCTCAAAAAGTCCGGGGCAATCCAGTGACAAACTCCGAGGAAAATTTAGCAAGGAGGCAGACCATGGGAGAACTGGTCAAATATATCGCAATCAATCTCGTGGATAAGCCCGAAGAAGTAAAGGTCACGGAAAAAGAGGGCGATCACGCCACGATCATCGAGCTGAGCGTCGCGCCTGACGACATGGGCAAGGTCATCGGCAAGCAGGGGCGCATCGCCAAGGCAATCCGCACTGTTGTGAAGGCTGCCTCCATCCGCGAGAACAAGAAATACATCGTCGAGATCGTCTGATGGAATATCTTCGCGTTGGCTTAATCGTGCGCCCGCACGGCGTGCACGGTGCGGTGAAGCTGCTGCCGCTTTCGGATGACCTTGGCCGCTATGCTTCGCTCAAGGAAGCGTACCTGGAGCGGAATGGGGGCTATACGCCTGTCACGGTTTCCGGCGTGGGCGTGCGGGAGGACGCGGTGTATGCATCCATCTCCGGCGTCGCTACGCGGGAGGAAGCGGAGAAGCTGCGCAACACGTACCTTTGCGTGGACCGCGCGCACGCGGCGAAGCTGCCGCCGGGCCGCTACTTTGTGGTGGATCTGATCGGCTGCCGGGTGTGCGATACCGAAAACGTGGAATATGGGACGCTGACCGACGTGCTTGAAACCGGTGCGAACGACGTTTATGTCATCAAGGGTGCGCGGACGCTGCTCATCCCGGCGTTGAAAAAACTCCTTGCCGAGGTGGATGTGGAAAATAAGCGCATCGTGCTCCATGCGGATGTGCTGCGGGAGGTTGGCCTTTTTGAAGATTGATGTGTTGACGCTTTTTCCCGAGATGTTTTCCGGTGTGCTCGGCACGAGCATGCTCGGCCGGGCGCAGGAAAAGGGCATTCTGGAATTTGCCCTGCATAACATCCGGGAGTATTCCCAAAGCAAGCATAAGAACACGGACGATTACCCTTTCGGCGGCGGCGCGGGCATGGTCATGATGCCGCAGCCGATCTTTTCCTGCCTGGACGCTGTGGATCCGGAGCATGAGGCACTGCGCATCGTGCTTGCACCGCGCGGCGAGACGCTCACCACGGCCATGGCGCGGGAACTTGCGCGGCAGGAACGACTGCTTTTGCTCTGCGGGCATTATGAGGGCATCGACGAGCGGGCAATGGCACAGATGGACCGGGAGCTTTCCATCGGCGACTATGTGCTCACGGGCGGGGAACTCCCCGCGATGGTGCTCATAGACTGCGTTTCCCGCTTCATTCCGGGCGTGCTCGGCAGCAGCGAATCGGCGGAGGACGAATCCTTCAGCGCGGGGCTTCTGGAATACCCGCAGTATACCCGCCCCGCGGAATACCGGGGCATGGCCGTGCCGGAGGTGCTCTTAAACGGCAACCATGCGCACATCGCGCGCTGGCGGCGGCAGGAATCATACCGGCTCACATGGGAGCGCAGGCCGGAGCTGATGGTGGCCTTGGATGAGGCCGGGCTGGACAAGCACGACAGGCGGTTCCTCGCGGAACTGAAAAACCAAGAAGATTAGGCAAATATGCCTTGCAAACACAAACGGAACATGGTATAATGGCGTTCGGAAAACGGGCGGTCCAATGTGGGAGCCATCCTTCAAGAACGTCTATGAGGAAGGAGAAAGCTAAAAATGGCTGACATCATCAGGGAACTTGAAAAAGAACAGTTGCGCACTGACCTCCCCAAGCTGGAGATCGGTGATACCGTCCGCGTATACGTGAAGGTTATCGAGGGTACGCGCGAGAGGCTTCAGAACTTCGAGGGCATCGTCATCAAAATGCAGGGCGGCGGCATCCGCAAGACGTTCACCGTCCGCAGGATGTCCTATGGCGTAGGCGTCGAGCGTACATTCCCCTACCACAGCCCCCGCATCGGCCGCATCGAGGTCGTCCGTCACGGCCAGGTTCGCCGCGCGAAGCTGTACTATCTGCGCAACCGCGTCGGCAAGGCTGCGAAGGTCGTCGAGCGCATCGTGGAGAAATAATAAGGCGGAACCCCAAAGCACCGTTCACCTTAAGGGCGGTGCTTTTTCATGTAGAGGGGCGGACGCGGCGTGAAGGCGCGTGCCGTCAAAACGGATACGGGGATTTGGACAAATGAGGATCATACGGGAAGAAAACTACGCGGCGCTGAGCCGCCGCGCGGCGGAGATCGTCCTGGCGGCTGTGCGGGAAAAGCCGGATTGCGTCCTAGGCCTTGCGACGGGCAGCACGCCCATCGGGGCCTATGACTGCCTGGCGGAAGCGTACCGGGAAAGGAAGGCGACGTTCCAAGCCGTGCGCACCATCAACTTGGACGAATACGCCGGCCTCGGCGCGGACGATGCGCAAAGCTACCGGCATTTCATGGAAACGCATCTTTTTAGCCGCACCGATATCAAAAGGGAAAACACGCATATCCCGAACGGGCTTGCAGAGGATGCGGAAGCGGAATGCCGGCGCTATGACGCGCTGTATGAGCGGCTTGGCGGCATCGACCTCCAACTGCTCGGCATCGGGCAGAACGGGCATATCGGCTTCAACGAGCCGGCCCGGACGCTTGACGTGCATACGCATGTGGTGACGCTTGCGGAGAGCACGCGCATCACAAACAGCCGTAATTTTAAGAGCCTGGACGATGTGCCGCGCGCAGCGCTCACTTTGGGCATGGGCGGGATCCTGAAGGCAAGGCGCATCCTCCTGCTCGCTTCGGGCGGCCAGAAGCGGGAGGCTTTGCAGAAGGCGCTCTGCGGCAAGGTTGATCCGGAGGTGCCCGCGAGCTTTTTGCAGCTGCACCCGGATGTGACGGTGCTCTGCGATTTTGATTTGGAATGCAGCCTTTGATTGAAGCGGGAAGAGGGAGGATAACATGGAAGAACAACGCAGGATTTTGAGCATTGGCGCGCACCCGGACGACGCGGATACCTATTCGGGCGGTTTGCTTTCCAAGCTGCGCGAGGCGGGGTGGCAGGTGCGCCTGCTTTCGGTGACGGATGGCAGCGCCGGCACGTACCGCGACGAAAGTGCGGAGGAGGTCAAGCTCCAGCGTCGCAGCGAAGCTGCGGCGAGCGGGCGGCTGCTCGGTGGGCGCTATGATGTGCTGGATTACCCGGACGGCAGGCTGGAGGTGACCCTTGCGGCGCGCGAACATCTGATCCGCTACATCCGCCGCTTCAAGCCGGACGTGATCCTCACCAACCGCCCGAACGATTACCACGCGGATCACCGCAACGTGTCGCTCCTGGTTCAGGACGCTTCGTTCCTGCTCACGGTTCCGCATATCTGCGCGGACACGCCGTGCCTCGCACATACGCCCGCGATCCTGTTCTGGGCGGACGAGTTTAAAAAGCCGTATGCGCACAGCGCGGACATTATCGTCCCGGTTTCCGATGAGCGCGTAGATTTCAAGGTGCAGCTGGCCTCCTGCCATGAATGCCAGTACTTCGATTGGATGTATTGGCCGGATCATGTCGAGCGGATCGCATGGCCGCGTGAAAAACAGATTGTGGATCTTGCCGAGCGGTATCACCGGGCGGGCCGGGCGCAGCGCGAGGAACAGAAGGGGAAGCTGGCTGAAAAGTATGGTGCGGAGGCAGAGAAGATCCGCAACCTCGAAACCTATGAAATCAGCGAATACGGCGGCGCGGTCCCCGAAGAATTTCTGCGCGCGGCGGAATGCATAGAATGATCTCCAATCGCAAAACTGGAATAAATGGAGCCTTTCGTTTTTACGGGAGGCCCTGTTTTTATAAAAGCACCGGAAAGGGGGTGCTTCTTACCATCCACAACTGCATGCCCTTATCAAACGATGGACAAATCAGATGCATAACACAGCGGCGTAACATATTATGCAGCATGATGGAATGCGGCGCGCTGCATTTCAGCATAGATCAAAAAGGGAGAATTGTGTATGAACCAAACATGTCAATATGTTACCTCCTCCCTGGAGCTGCATTTGTTTTTTGCAAGAATTATGAAAGAACATGCGCTGTTCCTGGAAGCAGGCTTTACGCCGGTAAACGCATCGCTCGCGCAGGAAGCGGAGCGGCTAAAAGTAGAATTTGAAGCATTGCTGCTGCGGGCCGTTCGCCTTGCAGCGGATCATGGAATCATCCGCTGCAATGTGCTGCGTTCGGGTGAAATCATAACCGAATTTACAGCGAGGGCAGAGCAGCAAACACAGCGCCTCACCGGCATCGCAATTAACAAAGAGATTACTCAGTTGGAAACCGCGCTTACCTGCGGAACAGATATAGACCCAAAGCCGGAGCTCGTGCGCGAAATCAGGGAACTCAACCAAAAAGCGCTCAGGCTTGTGGACAGCTTGATTCGTTTAAAAGAGCGTATCATTGCAAACGTGGCTTCATGCCGGATGTTTACCATGAATTATCCGCTGCTGATCAAGCACATTCTGCGCGAGGCAAAGTTATACCAAAGCTACCTTGTGCAGCTGGAGAGCGGAAGGCCGGCGGATGATCGCTTTATGCGGCAAACAGAGCAGTTCTGGAATCGCATTATGATGGAACATGCGTTGTTTATCCGAGGGCTGCTGGATCCGACGGAGGAGGCACTGATCAAGGCATCCGACGATTTTGCAAAGGACTATGCCAGGCTTTTGGAAGTCTCATCCGCACGCAATGAGCTTGCAAACAAGAACCAGGCGGAGGCTTCCCTGCGCGAAACGCTACAGTTCCGGGACTTTAAGGCTGCGGGCGCCAAAGGCATCCTGAACTGTGAAGTACAATCCATTATTTTGCCTCTGCTGGCCGATCATGTGCTGCGGGAGGCGAATCACTACATCCGTTTGCTGAGCAAATAAGGCAGGGGAATGAAAAAGGGAAGCCATGCTGTGCCGCAGCTGAATTTCCCGGGAAGGAACCGTTGAAATTCCTCTGAATCTGTGGTATGATTTATGCAGAAAGATAGGCGATGACGGAGCAAAAGTGCCGTTTGTCCGTCCCAGAGAGGGCCGCATAGCTGGGAGCGGCCTGCGGAAGGGCGGCGCGTGAAGTTCGCTCCCAAGCCGCGCCGGGGAAGCCTGCATGCCTGCAGGTGTGTAGTCGGCGCCGGGTAAGCCCGTTACAGCGGAAAAGGCCCCGTGCTGGCGGGGCGAATTAGGGTGGTACCACGAGCGCGCCTTCGTCCCTTCGGCGAGGCGCGCCTATTTTATTTTTTCGGAGGTTCGCTATGAACGACGCATTGCAAAAGATCAGGCAGGAAACGCTCGAACGCCTGAAGGAGGTGCGGGAGGAGAAGGAGCTTGAAGCGCTCAACGTTTCCGTGCTGGGCCGCAATGGCGCGCTGACGGAGATTTTGCGCGGCATGGGCAAGCTCGACAAGGAGCAGCGCGCAAAGCTCGGCCAGGCTTCCAACGCGGTCAAGAAGGAGCTTGAGGAGGCCATCGGCGCGCGCCGCGAGAAGATCGCAGAGCTGATGCTCGAGCGCCGCTTTGAAAAGGAAACGCTGGACGTCACCGAGCCCGGTAAACGCAGGGTGCCTGCAGGCCACCTGCACCCGATGACCAAAACCTACCGCGAGATCCGCGACGCACTCATCGGCATGGGCTTCACGACGTTCGGCGGCCCGGAGGTCGAATACGACGATTACAACTTCACCAAGCTGAACCTGCCGCTCGATCACCCGGCGCGCGACATGCAGGATACCTTCTACGTCAACGACCGCGTGGTGCTGCGCACGCATACCTCCCCCTGCGAGGCGCGGGCGCTGCTCAACGTGAAGCCGCCGTTCCGGCTCGTCATGCCCGGCCGCGTGTTCCGCGTGGACGAGGTGGACGCGAGCCACAGCCCGGTCTTCATGCAGATGGAAGGCTTCGTGGTGGATCGGGATATTACCCTCGCGGATCTCAAGGGCACGCTTGACACGTTTGTGCATGCCGTGTTCGGCGAGGAAGTGCGTACGCGCTTCCGCCCGAGCTACTTCCCGTTCACGGAACCCTCCGCGGAGGTGGACATCTCCTGTTCCATCTGCGGCGGCAAAGGCTGCCGGGTCTGCAAGGGCACGGGCTGGATCGAGATCCTGGGCTGCGGCGTCACGAACCCACATGAGCTTGAAAACTGCGGGCTTGACCCGCGGGAGTGGAAGGCGATCGCCTTCGGCATCGGCGTAGACCGTGTGACGAGCCTCAAATACGGCATCACGGACATCCGCCTCGAGTACGAAAACGACGCGCGCTTCCTGCGCCAATTCTAAGGGAGGGATTGCGATATGAAACTGCCATTGAGCTGGTTGAAGGATTATGTGGAATGGAACGTTACGCCCGAGGAATTCGTGGAGCGCATGATGTGGCGCGGGTTCGAGACGGCGGGTATCCTGGACGAGATGCCCGGCGTTTCCGGCGTGGTGGTCGGGCGGATCAACGCGCTTGAAAAGCATCCCAATGCGGATAAACTGCAGATCTGCTCCATCGACGTGGGCGGGGAAGCGCCGCTTTGCATCGTCACCGGCGCGACGAACGTGTTTGAAGGCGCGCTCGTGCCCGTGGCGCTCGACGGCGCAAAGCTCGTGGGCGGCATCGAAATCAGGCCCACGAACATGCGCGGCGTGGAAAGCTGTGGCATGCTCTGCTCCGGCAAGGAGCTCGGCTTGACCGAGGCCGATTACCCCGGCGCGGAGTTCAACGGCATTATGATCCTCGGGGAGGATCACCCGCTGGGCCAGCCGATCCAGGCTGCCGTCGGCATGGACGACATCATCTTCGACATCGAACTGACCCCGAACCGCGCGGATTGCCAGAGCATCATCGGCATCTGCCGGGAGGCTGCGGCTGCCCTTGGGCAGCGGCTCAAGGAGCCGGAGATCCGCCCGGTCGCGGGCGTTGGCAATACGGCGGATTATGCCTCCGTCACCGTGGAGAACACGGAGCTTTGCCCGCGCTATGCCGCGCGTGTCGTGACGGATCTTGTGATCGAGCCTTCCCCGAAGTGGATGCAGCGCCGCCTCCGCGCGGTCGGCATGCGGCCGATCAACAACATCGTGGACATCACGAACTATGTCCTCGTGGAATACGGCCACCCGATGCATGCATTTGACCTTGCCTGCGTTGCGGATGGGCACATCGTCGTGCGCAACGCCTATGAAGGGGAGAAAGTCGTGACGCTCGACGGCAAGGAGCGCGCGGTCACCCCGGACATGCTCCTTATCGCAGACCCGCAAAAGGGCGTCGGCATCGCGGGCGTGATGGGCGGCGAGAACTCCGAGATCACGGAGCATACCAAGGCGACTCTCTTTGAGGCGGCGGCCTTCAAGGGCAGCAACATCCGTGCGACGACGCGCAAGCTCCGCCATGTGACGGATGCGGCGGCGCGCTTCATCAAGGGCGTGGAGTCCGTGAACGCATACCTTGCGTTGGAGCGTGCGATTGAGCTTGTGGACGACCTCCACGCGGGCAAGGTGATCGGGGAACCAATCGACGTTTGCGCGGCGGACGTTTCCGCGCGCGTGATCGACGTGGATTACGCCCATGTGAACAAGATCCTCAGCACGGACATTGCGCCGGAGCGGATGGCGGAGATGCTTGCTACCATCAACATCGCCGCTGAGGTTTGCGGCGATAAGCTGCGCGTGAACGTGCCGCACTTCCGCACGGACATCGAAAGCGGCATTGAGGCGGATTGGGACATCGCAGAGGAGGTCGGCCGCATTTACGGCTACGACAACATCCCGCCCACGCTCATGACAGGCAACACCTTCCGCGGCAGGATCGGGGATGACCTGAAGGACGAGGATACCATTAAGGATACGCTCGTCGCCCAGGGCTGCTGCGAAATGTACAATTACAACTTCACCGGCCCTGCGGCGCTCGACGCGCTGCGCATCCCGGGGGGCGACGAAAAGCGCCTTGCGGTGAAACTCATGAACCCGTTCGGCGAGGATCAGAGCCTCATGCGCACGACGCTGCTTGCAGGCGTGCTCGATTCCCTCGCCCGCAACTTCAGCCGCAAGACCGGCCAGACGCGTTTCTTTGAAGTCGGCAACGTCCATTTGGACAACAATGCAGACCTGCCGGAGGAACGCAAGCTGCTGGGCATGGCTTTCAGCGGGGAGGACGAGGACTTCTTCACACTCAAAGGCAGCGTCGAGGCGGTGCTTGAAGCGTTCAATATGCAGGAACGCTGCACGGTCGTGCCGGGCGGCGGGGAATACTTCCAGCCCGGGCAGAAGGCGTTCTTGCTTGCGGACGGCGAGACCATCGGAGAATTGGGAGCGGTTCATCCCAAGGTGCAAAAGGCCTGGGGAATCCCGCAGAAGGTATATTATGCGGAGATCAACGTCGAAAAGCTCCGCGCGCACAAGGGCGGCAAGCGCACCTATGCGCCGCTGCCGCGTTTCCCGAAGGTCCCGCGGGACGTCGCCGTCGTGGTAGCGGAAACCGTTTCTGCCGCTGAAGTAAAGAAAACCATCCTGCAAGCGCCCGCAGCAGTCACCATCGGCGATGTGGAGCTGTTCGACGTATACCGCGGCGTGGGCATCCCGGCGGGCAAGAAGAGCATGGCGTATTCCTTCACGCTTTCCGCAGTGGATCATACGCTCAACGATGAAGAGATCCAGCAGGCGATGAAATGCGTTATCGATGCTCTGGCGGCATGCCTTGGCGCGCAGCTCCGCGCATAAGCATAAATGTTTTGATGAGGAAACGGCATGCCGGCGTTCCCGATCTGCATTTGCGCTGCCTGCGCGCGTATAGAGGGCGCAAGGATGATTGCCGGAAGCTCGTCCCGACGACTGCGCATACAGCTATCGAGGACGAGGCTCGGCATGGCTGCCCATTGCCGTGGCGATCGGGGCCGTATGCTACGTGAAAACCTACAGAAGCAGCCGGAAGTATTTTAAGTGACCGGTAGCAAAAAATTCAGGCGGAGCCGGGCGATTGCCCGGCTCCATTCAATTATTGATGAAGCTTATCTTTTTGCGGTTGCGCGTTAAAAGTTCCTTAAGCAGAGCTTGGCGCGCGCAACACCAATATGCGCTTTGGAGTAATGCTGGAAAACAGCATGCAGCGCTGAGAGGGATTGTGCAAACAACTTGGATGTGATACACTGTTTTGCATTGTTGATCTTATACAATATATAATCCACCGCTTGCGATGGACGGAAATAATTTATTGACCAGGAGGAAAAACATGAAAACCTTGAGCGATCTTGAAATCGCGCAGGCGGCCGAACTTTGGCCGGTGCAGGAGGTAGCGGCCAAAGCGGGCATACCGGAACCGGCATTGGAATATTATGGGCGATATAAGGCAAAGGTGGACGTAAAGGCGCTGCCGGAAGGCGCGCCCACCGGGAAGGTCATTCTTGTGACGGCGATTACGCCGACGGCGGCGGGCGAGGGGAAAACCACGGTGAGCGTCGGCTTGGCGGATGGGATCGCGGCGCTTGGCAAGCGGGCGATGGTCGCGCTGCGCGAGCCGTCGCTCGGGCCTGTGTTCGGGCTCAAAGGCGGTGCGGCAGGCGGCGGATACGCACAGGTGATCCCGATGGAGGACATCAACCTGCACTTCACCGGAGACATGCACGCGATCGGCGCAGCGAACAACCTGCTTGCCGCGATGCTGGACAACCATATCCAGCATGGCAACGCGCTCGATATCGATGTGAAGCGCATCGCATGGAGGCGCGCGGTTGATATGAACGACAGGCAGCTGCGGAATATCGTGAGTGGGCTTGGCGGCACGTTCAACGGCATGCCGCGCGAGGATGGGTTTGACATCACCGTAGCCTCCGAGGTGATGGCGGTGCTCTGCCTTGCGGAGGACCTTGCGGATCTGAAACGCCGCCTGGGGGCGATCATCGTGGGGTATACGCGCGCGGGCAAGCCCGTTACGGCGGCAGATCTGAAAGCGCACGGCGCGATGGCTGCGCTTCTGAGGGATGCGGTCAAGCCAAACCTCGTGCAGACGCTTGCGCATACGCCCGCGCTCATCCATGGCGGGCCGTTTGCAAACATCGCCCACGGCTGCAACAGCGTGATCGCCACAAAGACGGCGATGCGCCTTGCGGATTACGTCATAACGGAGGCCGGTTTCGGCGCGGATCTCGGCGCGGAAAAGTTCCTCGACATCAAGTGCCGCCAGGCGGGGATCCGGCCCTCGGCGGTAGTGGTCGTGGCGACGGCGCGCGCGCTCAAAATGCATGGCGGCGTGCCGAAAACGGAGCTCGCAGCGGAGAACCTTGGCGCGATTAAAAAGGGAATCTGCAACCTGTTCCGGCATGTGCATGTAATCTCAGAAACCTTCCGGCTCCCGGCAGTGGTAGCGCTTAACCGCTTCGCTTCGGATACGGAGGAAGAGCTTGCTTTGATCGAAACGCTTTGTGCGAGCCACAACGTTAAAGCTGTACGCTGCGAGGCATGGGCGAAAGGCGGCGCTGGAACGCTTGCGCTCGCGGCAGAGGCTGTGCGGTTATGCGATGCGGAGAACGAGTTCCGCTTTTCGTATGACGACGATATGCCTCTGCGCGAAAAGCTGCGCTCGCTCGTGCGCTGCGTGTATGGCGGCGCGGACGTGCGCTTCACCGCGGAGGCGGAGAAGAAGGAAGCGCTTTTGCGCGAGGCCGGCCTTGCGCATCTGCCGGTATGCGTTGCGAAAACGCAATACAGCTTTTCGGACGACCCAACGCTGCTTGGCGCGCCGGATGGCTTTGTTGTGACGGTGCGGGATCTCAAAGCCTGCGCGGGCGCGGGCTTCCTTGTGGCGTATACGGGCGCGGTGATGACCATGCCCGGCCTGCCGAAGTCACCCGCGGCTGAGCGAATCGACGTGGATGCGGAAGGAAATATCACTGGCCTGTTTTAAGCGGCGGGCCGGGGATCGGATTTTAAATGCGCCCTGTAAAACGGAGCGCATTTTCTCGTTCGCCAATTTGCGCGGTTTTTGTTCCGAAACCGGCCGCCGTATGCTATAATAAATTGGTTAAGCTCCGCGTTCCCGATGCGGATGCTTGTTCTCATTTTGCACAAAGAAGGGGAACCACACAGCATGGATCTTTCGGTTTTGAACAAGGAACAGCGTGCGGCCGTGGAATGTTTGGACGGCCCGCTGCTTGTGCTTGCCGGCGCGGGCAGCGGCAAAACGCGCGTGCTCACATACCGCATTGCAAACCTCATTGAGCACGGTGTGAAGCCATGGAACATCCTGGCGCTTACGTTCACGAACAAGGCTGCGGCCGAAATGCGTGAACGGGCTGCGGCGCTCGTTGGCGAAGGAGCGGAGGACATGTGGGTCACCACGTTCCATTCCTGCTGCGCGAAGATGCTGCGCATCGACTGCGACCGCCTGGGGTATGAGCGCAACTTCACCATCTATGCCGACAGCGACCAGATGAAGGTCATCGGCGATATTCTGAAGGATATGGGCATGAACGAGAAGAACATGCCAAAGCGCGAGATGAAGGAGCGCATCTCCAACGCGAAAAACAAATCCCTGAACCCGGAGCAGTACCTCGCGGATACCTATGCCGACAGCGAGGGGCTCACACTGCGCGTTTATAAGCAATATGAAAAACGCCTGCGCGCGGCCAACGCGCTCGATTTTGACGACCTGCTCGTCAAGACGCTCGCCCTGCTTGAGACCAACGCGGATATTCTTGAAAAATACCGCGGCAAGTTCCGCTATGTGCTCGTCGACGAATATCAGGATACCAACATGCCGCAATACCGCTTTGTAGAGCTGCTTTGCCGCACGCATGGCAACATCTGCGTCGTCGGCGACGACGATCAGAGCATTTATGGCTGGCGCGGCGCAGACATCCGCAACATCCTGAGCTTCGAAAAGGACTTCGAGGGCGCGCAGGTGATCCGCCTGGAGCAGAACTACCGTTCCACCAGCAGGATCCTCGACGCGGCGAATGCCGTCATCGCCAACAACCAGAGCCGCAAGCGCAAAACGCTCTGGACCGAGCAGGCGGGCGGCGAGCCCATCGAGCGCTACATCGCGGCTTCTGAACGGGACGAAGCGAACTTCATCTGCCGCAAGATCCTCGAAGGCGTGCGGGACGGCCATTCCTATTCGGATTTTGCGATCCTCTACCGCATGAACGCGCAGAGCCGCGTGCTGGAAGGGACGCTGCTCAATTACGGCATCCCGCACAAGGTATACGGCGGCTTCCGCTTCTATGAGCGCAAGGAGATCCAGGACATCCTGGCCTATCTGCGCTTGATCGCCAACCCGAACGACGACGTTGCGCTCACGCGCATCATTAACGTGCCGCGGCGCGGCATTGGGGAAAAGGCTGTGGAAGAGCTGCGCCTCGCTTCCGAAACGCAGGGGCTTTCCATGCTCTTTGCGGCGATGGACGGCGCGCTGCTGACGGCACAGACCACGCGCAAGCTCAAAGGGTTCACGGACTGCATTTCCGAGCTCATGGCCCTGAGCGCAGTGATGCCCCTTTCGGATTTCGTGGAGCATCTCATTCAGGAGATCCGCTATGAGGCGTACCTCGCGGCGGATGACAAGAAGGGCGAGCTGGAATCGCGCATGGACAACCTGCGCGAGCTCGTCGGCAACATCAAGGAGATCGAGCGCGACCTGCCGGAGGGCGAGAACGCGCTCAGCGCGTTCCTGGAAAACGTGGCCCTCATTTCGGACATCGACGCGATGGAGGAGGACAACGGCTCCGTCGCGCTCATGACGCTCCACAGCGCGAAGGGGCTGGAATTCCCGGTGGTGTTCCTCGCCGGCATGGAGGAGAACGTGTTCCCGACCTTCCGCGCGCGCATGGACATGACGCACGGCGCTCTTGAGGAAGAGCGAAGGCTTTGCTATGTGGGTATCACCCGCGCGCGGGAAAAGCTGTACCTCATCCATGCGCAGCAGCGTTCGCTCTTTGGCGACAGCGCATATAACCCGCCCTCCCGCTTTATCGCGGAAATCCCGGGAGAACTGATCGAATGCCGGCAGGAGCAGCGGGTAGCGCAGCAGCAGCAACGTGCCATCTGGAAGCGGGATGCAGAAATGCCTAAATACGCTTCCGCCCAGGGCTTCGGCGTGCGCAGGGATACGGTTCCCATCCCCGCACCCGCTGTGAAGCGCCATGCGCCGGACGCCGCGCCCACGGACAAGCAGTTCAAGCAGTTTGCGCGTGTGCGGCATGAAAAATTTGGGGAAGGGACGGTGCTTGAGACTGCGGGCAGCGGCAGCGCCATGACGGTGACAGTCGATTTCGCCTCCTGCGGCGTAAAACGTTTTGCGGCCGCTTATGCTCCGCTTACGCCTGTGGAAGACTAAACGGAAAATCCAAACAGTCAGGAGAACTGCCTTATGCAGCAACGCATGCAGGAACTGGTAAAACAGCTCAACGAATACGCCCGCGCCTATTACGCCTTTGATGCGCCAAAGGTCAGCGATGCGGAATACGACGCCCTCTTTGACGAATTGCTCCGCCTGGAGCAGGAGGCAGGAACCGTTCTGCCGGATTCGCCTACGCGGCGCGTCGGCAGCGAACCGCTTGCAGCCTTTGAACAGCAGACGCATCTCGCGCGCCTTTGGAGCATGGATAAGGTGCGCACGCGGGAAGCGCTCATTGAATGGGGCGCGCGCGTAGAGCGTCTGCGCGCGGAGTACAATGCACAAAACGGCGCGCAGCTCCCTCCGGTAAGCTATGCGCTCGAATATAAGTTCGACGGGTTGACCGTGAACCTCACCTATGAAAACGGCGCGCTCGTGCGCGGCGCGACGCGCGGCAACGGCGTGGTGGGGGAAGCGATCCTCCCGCAGATCAAGACCATCCGCTGCATCCCGCTGACGATCCCCTTCCAGGGGAAGATGGAGGTGCAGGGGGAATGCTATATGCGCCTTTCCATCCTCGACGCGCTCAACCGTTCCGGGGAGGAGCAGCTCAAAAACGCCCGCAACGCGGCGGCGGGGGCGCTGCGCAACCTCGACCCGCGCGTGACCGCGCGGCGCAGGCTCGACTGCTATCTTTACAACGTCGGCTACATCGAGGGGAAAGCCCTTTCGGAACAGGCGGAAATGATCGGTTTCCTGCGGGAAAACGGTCTGCCTACAAGCCCGTTTTTGCAGACGTTCGACCGTATTGAGGACGTTTACGACGCGATTGAAGCGGCGGAAAAAATGCGCGGGACCCTCGATTTTCTCATTGATGGCATGGTGGTGAAGGTGCGCGACTTTGCGACGCGCGCCGCCCTCGGCGCGACCGACCGCTTCCCGCGCTGGGCCATCGCTTTCAAGTTCGCGGCGGAGGAGACGACCACAACGGTGCGCGACGTGACCTGGGAGGTGGGGCGCACGGGAAAACTGACCCCGCGCGCGCACCTGGAGCCGGTGGAGCTTGCGGGGGCGACCATCAGCCACGCGACGCTCAACAACTGGGACGACATCCAGCGCAAGCATGTAGGTATTGGCTCGCGCGTATTCCTCCGCCGCAGCAACGATGTGATCCCGGAGATCCTTTCCGCCGTGGGGGAGGACGAACCGGAGCGTCCGATAGAAAAACCTTCGCATTGCCCTGCCTGCGGCGCCCATGTGGAGCACCGCGGTGTGCATCTTTACTGCACGAACTCGCTTTCCTGCCCGCCGCAGATCGCGGCGCGGCTTGCGCATTACGCCTCGCGCGCGGCGATGGATATCGAGACGTTTTCCGAGAAAACGGCTGCGCAGCTCGTGGAAAAGCTGGGCCTTACGAGCATCCCGGATCTTTACGACCTCGGACCGCAGGATTTTCTCGCGCTGGAGGGCTTCCAGGAAAAGAAGGTGCAGAACCTGATGAACGCCCTTGCGGCGAGCAAGCGCCGGCCGCTCGGCGCATTCCTGTTCGCGGTCGGTATCCCAAACGTGGGAGAAAAGACCGCGCGCGACCTTGCGCGGCGTTTCGGCACGCTTGAGGACGTGCGCCATGCGACGCAGGAGGAACTCATCGCCATCGAGGACGTGGGAGACGTTGTGGCGGAGAGCATCGTCGCGTTTTTTGCCGACCCTTCCATCGACGCGCAGATCGACAGGCTGCTCGCCCACGGCGTTTCCCCCGTGCCGGAGGAGGCGCAGCAGAGCGGGAGCCCAGTCGCGGGCAAAACCATCGTCGTGACCGGCACGCTTGCGCGCATGGGCCGCAGGGAGGCCGAGGCGCTGATCGAGCGGCTCGGCGGAAAGGCGGCGGGCAGCGTCAGCAAGAAGACGGACTATGTCCTCGCCGGAGAAAGCGCCGGGAGCAAGCTCGAAAAGGCGCGTGCCCTTGGCGTGCCTGTTTTGAACGAACAAGAATTTTTTGAACTGATCGGAGAGACCGAATGAGGATCGGAAAACTGGACAACGACCAGCTGAACGGGCTGATTTTAAGCAAATTCCGGCATGTGCGCAAAGAGGTAGTCTGCTCGCCGCGCGTGGGCGTGGACTGCGCCGCCGTGGATCTCGGCGGGCGGCTCGCCGTGCTTTCCACGGATCCCATCACTTCCGCAGCGAAGAACCTGGGCCAGCTCACAGTGCATGTGAGCTGCAACGACGCGGCGGCGGCGGGCGCGGAGCCCGTGGGCTTGCTCGTGACGCTGCTTGTGCCGCCCACGGCAACGGAGTCAGATATCGCCCGCGTAGCGGATGAGCTTGCCTCCGCAGCGGAGCAGGCGGGCGTGGAGATCATCGGTGGGCACACGGAGGTCACGGACTCCGTGACGCGCATGGTGACCTGCGCGACGGTGCTTGCCAAAGCCGGCGCACGCGGTGTGCTGGACGCGCGGGACATGCGCCCGGGCAACGACCTGGTATTGACCAAATCCGCCGGGCTTGAGGGCGCTGCAATCCTTGCGGGCGACCATGCGGCGCTGCTTTCCGCCGTGCCGGAAAGCGAGCTTGCATCGGCGCGCGCGTTTTTCAACGAAGTCAGCGTTGTGAAGGAAGGGCTGTATGCTGCAGAACACGGCGCGGTCGCTATGCACGACGTTACGGAAGGCGGCGTTCTCGGCGCTGCCTGGGAGATGGCGGAGGCTGCTGGCTGCGGCGTCATGATCGACCGCGCGGCGGTACCCGTACACCCTGCAACGGCGCACATCTGCGCGGCGCTTGGGCTTGACCCGCTGCGCCTGCTTTCAAGCGGCGCAATGCTCATCGCCTGCGAGGATGGGAAGGCGCTCGTGCGGGGCCTCCGGGAGCAGGGAATCCCCGCGGCGGAGATCGGCGTGGTGCGGGAAGGGCGCGGCGCTTTTTTTGCGGACGGCACGCCCATCGCCCCGCCGGGCGCAGACGAACTATACCGCCTTGCGCCGCGAACGGCTTGAATTCGGCGAAAGGCGTTTTAAATCACGAAATTCTGTGCTATAATGAATTGGTTTGAGATGATTTTAGGAGGCATGGCATGATCAGCAGCATGACGGGCTTTGGGCGCGCAACGGCCGCGGCCGAAGGAAGAGAGATCACGATCGAGCTCAAAAGCGTAAACCACCGCTATCTGGATCTGGCGTTCCGTATGCCGCGGCACATCGGCTTCATCGAGGACGCGCTGCGCCAGCTCCTTTCAGAGCAGCTTTCGCGCGGCCATGTCGATATTTTTGTGAATTACCGCAACACGCGCACGGACGCGCGCACCGTCGTCATCGACGAGGCGCTTATGGGCGCGTACCTTTCCGCTGCGCGCAAGGCTGCGCATCAATATGAATTAAAGGATGACATTACGCTTTCTGCGGCGATGCGTTTCCCGGACGTGACGGATGTGATTGAGGCGGAAGAGGATCGGGACGCGGTGGCCGCATTGGCGCGGGAGGCTGCGCTGCGCGCCGTGACCGCGCTCAAACGCATGCGCGCGGGCGAGGGCGAACGCCTTTGCAACGACCTTTTGAACCGGGTGACGACAGTGGAAGCCATCGCGGCGAAGATCGACGTGCGCGCCCCGTTCGTGGTGGAGGAATACCGTGCAAAGCTCAATGAGCGCATCGAGAGCATGCTCGGCAGCGTGGAGGTAGACCGCACGCGCCTTGCGACGGAGGTCGCTCTTTTTGCGGACAAGGCCAGCATCAACGAGGAACTTGTGCGCCTCGCAAGCCATGTGACCGAAATGCGCAGGGTGCTCGGCTCCGACGAAGCGGCCGGCCGCAGGCTTGATTTTATCGTACAGGAGATGAACCGAGAGTTCAATACCATCGGCTCCAAGGCGAACGACGCGGAGATCACAAGCCTTGTGATCTCAGGCAAGGGCGAGATTGAGAAGATCCGCGAGCAGGTGCAGAACATCGAGTGATTCAAATGCGCGGAGGGATGGCATGGCAGTTCGCCTGGTAAATGTGGGTTTTGGAAACGTGGTTGCCGCAAACCGCATCATTGCGATCGTCGCACCGGACAGCGCGCCCGCAAAGCGCGTCGTCCAGGAGGCGCGGGAGCGCAGCCGGCTGATCGACGCATCGCACGGCAGGCGCACGCGCGCGGTCGTCGTGATGGACAGCATGCACGTTGTGCTTTCCGCCCTGCAGCCGGAGACCCTTGCGGGCCGTGTTGCGGCGGAGGCGGAATGAATGTAAGGGGGAAGGTTTTTCATGAAAGCGAATGAAGCAAAGGGTGTGCTGATCGTGCTTTCCGGCCCTTCGGGCGTTGGAAAGGGGACGGTGTGCAAGGCGCTGCTCGCGCGCAACCCGCAGGTGAAGCTTTCCGTTTCGGCGACAACGCGCGCCCCACGGCCCGGCGAGGTGGAGGGCGTGAGCTATTTCTTCAAGACCCGGGAAGAATTTGAACGCATGATTGCAGCGGGCGAATTCCTGGAATATATGGACGTATTTGGCACGAACTATTACGGAACGCCGCGTTCCTATGTGGAACAGCAGCTTGCCGAAGGCAACGATATCGTGCTCGAGATTGACGTGAAGGGCGCGATGAACGTGAAGCGCCTTTGCCCGGAGGCCGTGCTGGTATTTATCGCCCCGCCTTCCATGGAAACGCTCAAGAAACGCTTGGTGGGACGCGGCACGGAGACGGAGGAGGCTGTGGAACGCCGCACGAAGGAAGCGTTTGCGGAGATGAGGCTGATGCCGGAATATGATTACGCAGTTGTGAACGATATGCTCGAGGACGCTGTGTGCAGCGTTGAAACCATTCTGAAAGCCGAGCGGCTGCGCGTATGCCGCCGCCCTGATCTTACAAAATTTTGCAAGGAGGCTGGAACTGACCTATGATGAACAAACCGGCGCTGAATGAATTGCAGTCCAAGGTGGGATGCCGCTATATGCTCGTGACCGTTGTTGCCAAGCGCGCACGCCAGCTCGTGGGCAACGAAGAGCGGCTGCAAAACCGCAAGCCTGTTTCCTACGCTGTGGACGAGCTTTACCACAACGACCTTTCCATCAAGTATCCTGAGGATTACACAAAATGACAAAAAAGAACGTCGTGCTGGGCGTTACGGGCTCCATCGCTGCCTATAAGGCCTGCGACGTTGTGAGCCGCCTGCGCAAGCAGGACGTTGACGTACGCGTGATCCTGACCCGCGCGGGCGCGCAGATTATCACGCCGCTCGCGCTCGAAACCATGAGCGCGAACCCCGTCATCGTGGACATGTTCCACCGGGAGACTCCCTGGGAGGTGGAGCATATTTCGCTTGCAAAGCGGGCGGACGTGTTTCTCGTCGCGCCGGCGACGGCGAATTTCCTCGGCAAGGCGGCGCATGGCATCGCGGATGATATGCTGACGACGACGATCCTCGCCACGCATGCACCGGTGCTCGTCGCTCCCGCGATGAACGTAAACATGTATGAAAACCCGGCGGTGCAGGAAAACATTGCGTGCCTTAAGAAGCGCGGCTGGCATTTCATCGAGCCGGACGCAGGGCTCCTCGCCTGCGGCGACGTAGGGAAGGGCCGCCTTGCGGAGCCGGAAGCGATCGTTGCGGCGGCAATGGCGCTGCTTTTCCCCAGGCGGGATCTTACGGGCAAGCATGTGCTCGTAAGCGCGGGCCCCACGCAGGAGCGGATCGATCCGGTGCGATATATCACCAACCGGTCGAGCGGCAAGATGGGCTATGCCATCGCGGAGGCGGCCGCGGCGCGCGGCGCGCATGTGACGCTTGTGAGCGGCCCCGTAGCGCTTCCTGTGCCGGAAGGGGTGGAGCGCGTGAGCGTCGTTTCTTCCAGCGACATGTTTGAAGCGGTCCATGCGGCGTTTAGCAGCTGCGATGGGCTCATCATGGCAGCTGCGCCTGCGGATTTCACGCCGGCTGCCTTTGCAGAGCAGAAGATCAAGAAGAACGGGCGCGAAGGCATGACGCTCGAGCTTGCCGCCACGCGGGATATTCTCAAAAGCATTGGAGAAAAGAAAGGCAAGCAGCGCGTGATGGGCTTTGCAGCGGAAACGGAGCACCTGGCTGAAAACGCAGCAAAGAAGCTCGCCGCAAAGAACCTTGACATGATCGCTGCCAACGACGTGACCGCTGCGGGAGCGGGCTTTGCTGTGGATACCAACGCCGTAACGCTCTACAAGCGGGATGGCTCCGCCGAACACAGCGGAATGATGCCAAAGCGCACGCTTGCGGATTGGCTGCTGGATCGGTTGTTCGCGGAATAAGAGCCGGGCGGAATAAGAGCCGGAACGAATAAATTCTATGCGCGAAAAAGGAGCGGCGACTTGCCGCTCCTTTTTCGGTACTGCGTTGGGGAATTCGCAGCACCATGATGGATGGGGGTATGTCATCGGAGGAGTGGGGACTCCTCACGGGATGACCTCAGGAAAGGTCTTAGGCCTGCGTCCGCTCGCCAAGCGTTACGGAGAGGTCGATGAGCTCGGTTCCACGCTGCACCGTTATTGTGACCGTATCGCCGACGTTGTATTCATAAAGCAGCATGCTCAGGCTGGTAGAACCGTTGATTTCTGTGCCGTTGAGGGAAACGATGATGTCGTTCACCTGCATGCCGGCCGCTTCAGCCGCGCTGCCTGCTTCGACGCCCATCACCTGCACACGGTTCACATAGCCGTAAGCGCCATATGAGCCGAAGGGGAAGAAACCGCCGTTGTTGCCGCTGCTGCTGCCCGTGCGGATGCTGATGTTTTGCATGCTGATGCCAAGATACGGCCTGCCGGTCACATAACCAAGGTCGATGAGATCCGTGATGACCTGCTTTGCAGAGTCGATCGGGATCGCAAAGCCAAGGCCTTCCACGTCCGTGCCGCTTCGCTTCGCGTTTACAATGCCGATCAGTTCGCCCCTGCTGTTGAACAGGCCGCCGCCGGAGTTGCCGGGATTCACGGCCGCGGTGGTCTGCATCAGGGTCATTTCGATGCCATCGATTTTGATCACACGATCCAGGCCGCTGATGATGCCTTCGGAAACGCTGCTTGCGAGTACGCCGAGCGGGTTGCCGATGGCATACACCGCGTCGCACACGAGGGCGTCACTGGAGTTGCCGAGCGTCGCGGCAGGGAGGTTGGCTGCGTCGATCTTGATGACAGCGAGGTCAGTATATCTATCCGTGCCGATGAGGGTAGCCGTGTATTCCGTGCCGTCCTCCAAGTGGACTTTAATGGCGTCTGCTCCTTCGACAACATGGTTGTTTGTCACGATGTAGCCGTCCGAGGTGACGATCACGCCGGAGCCGGAACCGACGGTTTCGGAGGTAGCGCCTTCCGAGCTGTTGTAGCCGAACATGGGATATCCAGCCGAAACTTCCTGCTCGATGTCGATGCCGACAACGCTGCTCATGCATGTGCGGATGATCGAACCGGTATCCCCGGCATTCGCCGTATTCGTGCCGGAACTCATGACGATCCCGGAGGAGGGGGGTGTGCTGTTGCTGCCATTTGTGCCGGAGGGGTTCCCGGCCGGATCGCTGTTCGCATTTGGCGTTGTGATGACTGTGTTGTTATCGGAGTTTACAAGCGCATTCTGGTTGTTGCCTTGGTTCCTGTTGGCAAAATAGACCGCGCCTGCGCCAATTCCGCCGCCGATAAGCGCCATCACGAGCATGCATACGATCAGCTGCGTCCAAGTCACGCCGCGCTTCCGTTCCTTTCTGCCTCCATTGCTATTGGAGCCGTAATTGCCGTCATAGTTCCCGTTATAGTTGCTGCCGGCCGGCTGCTGCGTATTGTTACCCGCGTTGGGGGTGGCGTTTTCATACCAATTCCAATTGTTGTTTTCCATAATTGCGCCCCTTTCCGTTCAGCGTACCCTGAACTCTTAGTATGCTCCTAATTATAGAATGCAAATTTGGCGTTTCAATATCCGGATTGCGCCAAAGTTGTGTAGAATCGTGTACAAAATGTGGAGCCGGTGAAGAAATAGAGCAAAATAAAAAGCGGGCGCGCTTGCCGCGTCCGCTTAGTGGGATTTCGTTCGTTTTGGCTCAGCCCAGCATCTTTTCCGCGGCGGCGAGCTTCAGGCAGACACAGAGCACATGCATCGCCTCGCGCAGTTCCGCGATGGGAGGGTAGCTCGGCGCAATGCGCAGGTTTGCGTCCTTTGGATCCCTGCCGTAAGGGTAGGTCGCGCCGGGGCCGGTCATGACCACGCCCGCCTCCTTCATGAGCTGATGCGTGCGCTTGGCGCAGCCCTCCATGGTGTTGAGGCTCACGAAGTAGCCGCCGGTGGGGCGGTGATAGGAAGCGAAACCGAGCGGCGCGATCTCGCGGTCCAGATATTCGATCACGGTGTCGAATTTGGGCTTCATGAAAGCCGCATGCTTTTTCATGTGTGCAAGCACGCCGGTCTTATCCTTCAGAAACTGCACATGGCGCAGCTGGTTGACCTTGTCAAAGCTGATGCATTCTGCGTTGAGCAGTTTTTTCATGTAAGCCATGTTGTCCTCGCTGCACGCGAAGCAGGCTACGCCCGCACCCGGGAAGGTGATCTTGGAGGTGGAGGCGAATTCAAACACCATATCCGGGTTGCCTGCGTTGCGGCACTCGGTCAGCATTTCCTTGAAGGGGACGAACTCGCCGCTGAATTCGTGTACGCAGTAGGCGTTATCCCACAGGATGGTGAAGTCGCTTGCGGCAGGCTTGAGGGCGGCAAGGCGGGCGATGGTTTCATCGCTGTAGATCACGCCTTCGGGGTTGGAATATTTCGGCACGCACCAGATACCCTTTACGGCGGGGTCTTTCACCTGTGTTTCCACGACGTCCATATCCGGGCCGGATGCGGTCATCGGCACGTTGATCATCTCAATGCCAAAGGATTGGCAGATCGTAAAATGACGGTCATAGCCCGGCACCGGGCAGAGGAATTTCACCTTGTCAAGTTTGCTCCAGGGCGCTTCAGAATGCAGCAGGCCATGCGTGAACGCTTTCGCAACCAGGCCATACATCAGCGTCAGGCTGGAACTCCCGGCCGCAAAAACCTCCTCCGGCTTCACGCCGAGCAATTCCGCAAACAGCGCGCGGCAGGCGGGCAGACCGGCCATCGTGCCGTAGTTGCGCGCGTCGATTCCATCGCTCGTATAGGCTTCGGGCACAGGCAGGGAAAGCAGCGCGTTGGAAAGGTCGAGCTGCTGCTTCTCGGGCTTCCCGCGGGACATGTCAAGTTTCAACCCTTTGGCCTTGCAGGCTTCATATTCCGCTTTTGCCTGCGCGTGGAACTGGAGCAGCGCATCGCGGGGCATTTCTTCAAGATTCATCTGGTTCATCCTCCTGGTTCCTACTGAAATTTATAGCAGTAAAATGCAAGCTTTCCTTCATGAATGCAAGATTCATTTCATGTATTGTTAATTGTATCGAAAAAGCTGGCCAAAGTAAATACCCAAGCCAAACTTTTCTTGCGGTTTACAGGCGCGGGGAGGAATGTTACAATAAATTATAAGTTATAAGCAAAAACGCAAGGGGGAAAAGAGGGCCTTGAAAGAAGCGATCCGAAAGCTCCGGGCCATGATAAACGATTCGAGGCGCATTGCCTTCCTCGGCGGCGCGGGCGTATCCACAGAAAGCGGCATCCCGGACTTCCGCAGCCAGGACGGCCACTTTGCGGCGATCCGCGCCTTCGGCGAAACGCCGGAGGTGCTTTTATCGCACAGCTTTTTCCTACAGCATCCGGAAACCTTTTACGCATATTACCGCAGCTCTCTGCTCGTGACGGACGTGCAGCCGAACCGGGCACATTATGCGCTTGCGCAGCTTGAGAAGATGGGCAAACTGACCGCGGTAATTACGCAAAACGTGGATGGGCTGCACCAGAAGGCAGGGAGCGAGAACGTATTCGAGCTGCACGGAAGCATTTACCGCAACCGCTGCATGCAATGCGGCAAGGCGTATGGGCCGGAGACGATCGCGCAAGGCATGGGCGTGCCGCGCTGTACCTGCGGCGGGGTCATCAAGCCGGAGGTCGTCCTCTATGAAGAAGGGCTGGATCCGGATGTGCTTGCGGGCGCGGCCGCGCACATCATGCGTGCGGATATGCTCATCGTGGGTGGGACGTCGCTTGCGGTATACCCAGCCGCCGGGCTTGTCGATTATTATGAGGGCGGCCGCCTCGTGCTCATTAACAAGAGCAAAACGCCATATGATTACCGGGCGGATCTTGTGCTGCATGACTCGATCGGCGCGGTGCTGCATGCGGCGCTTGAATTGGAGGAGGGGGAGTGCGAAGCATGACGGAGCTTTTGGTACGATTTTTCATCAAAACGCCGGAACGGACGGAGGACGCTTCCGTCCGCGAAGCATATGGCATTTTGGCCGGGGTGGTAGGAATCGCCTGCAACCTGATCCTCTGCGGAATGAAGTTCATGATCGGCCTGGTCAGCGGGTCGATCGCTATCCAGGCGGACGCGGTCAACAACCTTTCGGACGTCGGTTCCTCTGCCGTGATGCTCATCGGCTCCAAGATGGCGGGAAAGCCGGCCGACCGGGAGCATCCCTACGGCCATGCGCGCATGGAATATATCGCGGCGCTGATCATCGCGTTTTTGATCCTCATCGTTGGCTTCGAGCTTGGGCGGGAGTCCATCCAGAAGATCATTGCGCCGGAACCTGTCGAGTTCAGCGTAGCGATGATCGCCGTGCTCGTTGTGTCCATCCTTATGAAGCTCTGGATGAGCCGCTTCACCGCAAATATTGGCCAGCGCATTCATTCGTCCACCTTGAGCGCGGCCACGAGCGACAGCATCTCCGATGTGATCAGCACCGGCGCGATCCTCATTTCCAGCGTCGTCGGCTACTTTAAGGGCGTGAATATCGACGGCTATATCGGCGTAGCCGTCGCTGGCTTTGTGCTGTATTCCGGCATTTCGATCCTGCGGGATACCATCAGCCCGCTCATGGGCGAAGCGCCTGACGCGAAGACCATCTCGGAACTTACCGGCCGCATCCTTTCCTATGACGGCATCATCGGCATCCATGACATCATGGTACACAGCTACGGCCCCGGCAAGCTCATCGCAAGCGCGCATGCAGAGGTGCGCTCAGACTGTGACCTTATGGCAATCCATGAAACGATCGACACCGCTGAGCGGGAAATCGGCGCGCAGATGGGCATCCTGCTCACGCTGCATCTCGATCCAATCGAGGTGGACAACGCCGTGCTCAATGAGGCGCGGGGGGAGATCGCAGACATCCTTGCCGGAATCGACGAGAAGCTGCGCTTCCATGATTTCCGCATGGTGCGCGGGGAGAACCGGATCAACTTGCTGTTCGACATCGTCGTGCAGCCGGGGATGAAGCGGGAGGCGGTGGCGGCGCTCAAGCAGCGCGTGGCGGACGAGGCGGCTCGCCGGAACCCGGCATATCACTGCATCCTGTCGGTTGACTTCGACCACGCCGGCGTGCGCTGAAGCCGGAAATCAAAGAAAAAACTCCCTGCCCGGCATTGCGCCTGGCAGGGAGTTTCAGCTTGCCGAAAAAGGCTCTCCGGGATTGTAAAAGGGCCGCAGTCCTTGACTTTCAATCGCGAGCAGCGACCTGTGCAGTGCGAGCAAAAAGCCTTGCGCCGCAAGGCTTTCTTTACACAGAGCGCTGACCGCACGCCTGCCCGCCCGACTCGCGGTCGCTTCGCTCTGTACCGCTCGCTGGACTAGGCCTCTGGGCCGTCGCAGGCAAGTGGCTTCCAGCGCGTCTCCCGCGCTGGAAGTTCCTCTTTTGCGCAAGCGCGGCGTGCAAACCACGATCAAGTGGCATCTGCCACTTGATCGACAGCCAAGCAAACAGGAACTTTTATGCCCGTTTGCTGCTCTGCGTGAATAGCGCGCTGGCAACTGCGCGGATCTCCTCATTTGGAAGCGTTTCAAGCTCCGCGCGGCTTCGGTTCAATTCCCGGGCAAACCCTTCGATGATCTTATTGGAAGCCGACGCATGGCCGTTGCTCGCGTCAGCGCCGTCGGCTTCCTGCGCAAACTGTGTGAGCAGGTTCCGCTCGGTGGAATAGATCAGCTCCACAAGTTTCGCACGGTATTCAAGCTTCTCGGAAGGCATATCTTTATGGAGGAATAAATCCTTTGCGTGCTGCGCTTCGTGCTTTAAAAGCGACACTTTGAAACTCTCGCTGCCAAAATCGTAGGCGGACTTTACGCAGTGGATGACCCCGTCGCCATCCGCCCAGCCGCCGGGGCCGATCTCACCAAAGGAAAGGTAGTCGATCCAGCTTTTGGCGATAAACCCATCCAGCAGCTTCACGGTATATGTTTGGACTCCATCCGGCAGTTCTACCTCGTATGTTTTTGCCTCCGTTGTTTTCCAGATGTAAGGGCCGTAATAACCGCTCGTTTTTCCGCCCAGGAAATGAAGCCCGCTGCATTGAACAGCTTCCGCGACCTGATTCTGTTCCATATCGTCCAGCCCGGCGCTGCCGCCGCGCAGGCCGAAGAAGTCCGCAAGCCTTGCCCGCAGGGCATCCTGGGCCTTTCCGTTGCCGGTGCGCAGATAAAACGCATCCCGATAATACCGCTGATAGATGGTCAGGAGTTCGTTCAGATCGCCGTCCACATCATAAGCGATATATTGTTCCCGCTCAAAAACGGCCATGAACCGGTCATAAAGCTCCAGCTGGCCGTGATGCTTTGCATATGCGATGGCTCCCGGCAGATCGCCTTTGATAATATATCCATAATAGGCATTTTTAGAGAATATATCCGCCATTCGCTCACACCTCCGCATGCAAAACTTTTGGCTACCGCATCGCTTCCACATAAACGTCGAACGCGGAGGTGCTGCCGTCCTCCAACGTCGCCGTGCAGGCGAAGACCCACACCGGCAGGTAATAGCCCTGAGAGCTGTTCGCCATATAAGCAAGATAGCAATTATCGACCGTGGCAGAGGCGGCGGGCGAGAAGAGCGTATAAGCACAATCCCCGCTTTGCAGCTTCTCATAAGCGCGCTGCTGGGATAGGAGCGTTTTTTCCGCAATCGGGATGATGTCCCCGTCATAGCGGCGGATCTTCGTGATGGTGTTGCCCGCGCGCACGGATACTACGAGCGTGGAGGAGCCGATGATCGGCCGTCCTCCGACCGCGGTGGAAAGGTAAATGTCATAACCGGCAGGAGAGTTGTGCGCGTCATGACGAGGCACAACGTCTGTGACCGAATCGAGCGAGACCGTAAGGAGCGTTTTGCTGTCAAACAGGTCAAACACGGCTTTGATGGCTTCTACCTGCGTGGGAAGGGCGCCCGTAGGCTCGGTGAGCAGGTCATAGGTCCAGCTTCCGCTTTCGGTGATCGTGAGACGCGCGGTATCGGTTTCCGCCATGTATACGCTGTCGCTTGCGGTGAAGGGCGCTTCCACGCCGAGTGCGAGCGCGATTGCAAAGGCGCGCTCGTAGACGGACTGCGTAGAAGGCCCGTAAAGGCTGACCTTCATGCTTTCCGCGTCAAGTGCGCAGTTCAGCGTTATTGCATCCGGAAGGGGCGTTTCGCTTTCAAAAAACTGGATCGGCGCATAGGTTTCGCCATGGTCGAGGATCATCACGAACGCGACGCCGAAATACAGCGCTGCCGCGTACAGGAACGCAGCGAGGTTTGCGCGCTTGGAGGGCCGGACGAGGCCAAAGCGTTCTGGGAAGCGGAGTTTCCTGAGCAGCGCGGCGAGGAGGGCGTATACGCAGTAGCCAGCCATGCAGCCAAGGCCCGCGAACAGGTATTCATCCGCGACGAAGGGCGCATCGTTGAACAGCGGGTACAGGTTTAAAAACACGGCGGAACCCGCGCCCACAAACAACGCAGAGAAGAGGCCGCACTTGGGGAAGGCGGGCGCGAGGAGCAGGCCTGCGGCTGCAAACGGCAGCGCATAGGCGATAAGATCGTTGAAAACGCCCATGTAGCCGTATTCGTTGATGGCAAAGAGTTTATAAAGCGGGATGGGGGCGCTGACTGCAGGCGCAGTGTTGCCGAGCTTTAAAACGTAAGCGCCGAAAAGCGCAAGGAAAAACAATGCGGTGCACGCAAGGTGCGGCTTCCCGGCGCCCCGGCGCTTCTGCGCGAGCAGAGCGGCCGCCGCAGCGATAGCGAGCACGATGAACAAGATCAGCGTTTCCAGCGTAAACAAGCCAAAATTCCTCCAGGGGAAAACGTTCTGTTAAATTATTATAACGGCTTATGGAGCAGGAAGCAAATGAACTTTCTGTGCATTTCTTGTTTCCTGCTGCGCATGGTGGTATAGTTATCATAGAATAAACATCTAATGTTATGGAGGGGCATGTATGTTCAAGGAGTTTAAAGAGTTTGCGTTCAAGGGGAATGTCGTCGACATGGCGGTCGGCGTGATGGTCGGCGGCGCGTTTGGGAAGATCGTAACCTCTGCGGTGAACGATCTTTTCATGCCGCTTATCAGCCTGCTTACAGGCGGGCTGGATTTTTCCAGCCTCTTTATCGCGCTCGACGGCAACGCGTATCCAACGCTCACAGCCGCGCAGGAGGCGGGCGCAGCCTGCTTCGCGTATGGCTCGTTCCTCACAACCGTGCTGGATTTCATCATCATGGCGTTCTGTATTTTCCTCATGGTGAAGGGAATCAACCGCCTGCGCGCTCTCCCGGGCAAAAAAAAGACGGAAGAGCCCGCGCCGGAAAAGAAACCGCGCCTGTGCCCGTATTGTTTTGAAGAGATCAATGAAAAGGCTACGCGCTGCCCGCATTGCGCGGCGCAGCTCCCCGGCGCGGAGATAGAGAACGCCTGAAAAGCGCGCAGGCAGAAAATATACGTGTATGCAATTCCCGCTTGCCTTGACAGGGGAACACGGGAAAACTTACAATAAAAAACGCGAGCTCCTGCGGCTGCCCAGCGCGGCTGCGGAGAGAAAGGAACGCTATGAAGGCAGCGACAGCCATCATACTCGCGGCCGGGCATGGCACGCGGATGAATTCCGTGAAGCCCACTGCGCTGCATGAGGTCGCCGGGCGGCCGGTCATCGATTGGATGCTTACAGCGTTAGAGCGCTGCACGGAGGAACGCCCTGTGATTGTAGACGGCCCGGAGCGGCAAATTGCTGCGCACGTGGGGGAACGCGCCCGCGTCGTGGTGCAGCAAAGGCCGGAGGGCGAAGCGGACGCATTCCGCACGGCGCTTGCGGAGGTATCCGCAACCGGGAAGGAGCTCATCCTTGCGCTGCATGGGAACCTTCCGCTGATCGACCGGGAGTACCTAGACGCAATCATGCAGGTGGCGGAACGGGACGGAGCGGCATACTTTATTCACGCCGGGGAAGAAGCGGAGAATGCGTTTTATGCGTGCGGTATATTTTGCGCGCAGGCGGCGCTTCTGCGTAAAAGCATTGCACACGGCGCGGCGCAGGACGCTTTGGAAACCTGTTTTGCGGGCATGGGAGCGCATACGCTTATGATCTGTGGGTTGCACTGCCCGGGGGTCACCGACCGGAAGACGCTCGCCCTTTGCGAAACGCTTGCAAACACAGCGATAATTGAGCGGCATTTTGCAAACGGTGTGACGATGCTCAATCCGGAATCCGTGCATATCGGCGCGGAGGTGGAGATCGGCCGGGATACGGTTCTCTGGCCGAACGTCGTGCTGACGGGCCGCACCGTCATCGGCGAAGGCTGCGTCATCAAGCCCGGCTGCCAGCTCAACGATACCCGCGTGGGCGACGGCTGCACGCTTACCTGTGTCGTTGCGGATGGGGCGGTTGTCGGCAGCAACGTGAAGGCGGGGCCTTTTGTGAACCTCCGGCCGGATACGCGCATCGCGGACGGCTGCAAGATCGGCGACTTCGTTGAGGTGAAGAACTCCAACGTTGGCGAAGGGACGAAGCTGCCGCACCTTTCCTACATCGGCGACGCGGACGTGGGGAGCGGCGTAAACGTGGGCTGCGGCTGCGTGTTCGTGAATTACGACGGCTATGCCAAGCACCGCACTACGGTTGGAAACGACGTATTCCTCGGCTGCCAGACGAACCTCATCGCGCCTGTGACGGTGGGCGACGGGGCGTATACGGCGGCGGGTTCCACCATTACCCACGACGTGCCGGCGGGTGCGATGGCGTTCGCCCGCGCGCGGCAGAGCAATAAGGAAGGCTATGTGGAAAAATTCCGAAGCCTGAAAAAGAAATGAGGAACGGAGCGGGAACGCGTTGTTTTGTGAAATAGACGGCATAACCATTCATTATGAACGTGTGGGAAAAGGGAGCCCCGTGCTGATCCTGCACGGATGGGGCGCGGATATCGAAGCTGTGCGCCCGATCCTTAACTGCATGGCGAAGCTCGGCTATGAAGCCATAGCGCTCGACTTTCCCGGCTTCGGGCAAACGCCGGAGCCGCCGGAGCCCTGGGGTGTGCCGGAATACGCGGCGCTCACGCGCGGGTTCATGGAAACCATCGGGCTGCGCGGGTGCGACCTCATCTGCCATTCTTTTGGCGGCCGCGTGACGATCCTGCTTGCATCGGAGGATCCAGGGCTGTTCCGCCGGCTCGTGCTGGTGGATGCGGCGGGCATCCGCCCTCCGCGGACGCTCGGCTATTATGTGCGCACGTATTCCTATAAATTGGGCAGGCGTTTGGCGAAGGCCGGCTGGATCGACCGGATGTTCCACCTGAGCGAGAAGCAGAAAAATGCGGGCAGCGCCGATTACCGCGCGCTCAAGAGCGACGTGATGCGCGCGACGCTCTCCAAGGTAGTGAACCTGGATCTGACGGCACGGCTTGACCGCATTCAGAATGAAACCCTGCTCGTCTGGGGCGATCAGGACGATGCGACGCCCCTTGCGCGCGCGAAGGTGATGGAGGAGCGGATCCCCAACGCAGGGCTTGCGGTGCTGGAAGGCGCCGGGCATTTTTCCTATGCGGACAAATATGCGCAGTTCTGCGCGGTGATGAAGGCTTTTTTCGCCTGAGGTGACGGTTTGGACTGGAATGTGATCCTTTCATATGCATACCTTGCGGCTGCGGCCTGCGCATTGGTGCTTGCGTCGCTTCCGCTTGTGCACATGCTGCAGCTGGAAAGCTACCAGGGCAGGATGTACTTGAAGTGGCTTGGCCGCCACTTCGCTTCAGATGTGGCGCCTTACCTGCTCGTGGGCGCGGCGGCGCTGCTGCTGCGGTGCAGCTATGCGATGCTTTATAGTACGAACTACGCGCTGGCCCGCGTCTGTTATATTGGGGCGGACGCTGCGTATCTTGCGCTGCTCCTGCTGCTGTTTTTCGGCTACAAGCGCCGCAAGCAGATCAAGCCGCTCGCGTTCACCGGGCGCGTGAAACGCCTGCTCGCGGTGGAATTTGTGCTCGGGGTCCTGTTTACGGCCTGCTTCTTCGCAGCGGTGCGCTTTTATGATGAAGCCATGCCTTGGGGCGTGTTCCTTGTGCCGAACGCTGTGCGCTATTTGCCGGGCATGCTGCTGCCGCTGTTTGTGTTCCTCGCTTACGGGATCACCTACCCGGTGGAGGCGGCCGTGAAGCGTTGGTATTTCAACGACGCGCGGAAAAAGCTTGCCGCCCGCGCGGATGTAACAAAGATCGCCGTGACGGGCAGCTTCGGAAAAACCGGGACCAAGTATGCCCTCGGCACGATCCTTGCCGAAAAGCATAACGTGCTTTTTACGCCGGGCAGCTTCAACACGCCGATGGGCGTGACGCGGGTGATCCGCGGGCAGCTTTCAGCGGAACATGAAATTTTCATCGCGGAGATGGGCGCGCGCTATCGCGGCGACATCCGCGAGCTTTGCCGCCTGGTACGGCCAAAGTTCGGCATCATCACGGCCATCGGCAAGCAGCACTTGGAGACCTTCGGCTCTCTTGAAGGCGTGATCGCCACCAAGGGCGAGCTGATGGAGGGCCTCATGCCGGATGGCTGCTGCTTCTTTAATGGGGACGATGCGAATTGCCGCGCTATGTACGCAGGCTGTGCGCTGCCGGAAAAATACCTGTTCGGCACGGAGGGCGAAGGCCTCTATATGGCCGCCTGCGAAGTGAAAACCGGGCCGGAAGGCAGTATGTTTACGCTGCGGACGGCGGACGGCGCATCCGTGCGCTGCAGGACGAAGCTCCTCGGGCGGCACAACATCGTGAACCTGGCCGGCGCTGCGGCCTGCGCGTACCGCCTTGGGCTGACGCTCCCCGAGATTGCGGCGGGCGTTGCGAAGGTGGAGCCTGTGGAACACCGGCTGCAGCTCATCCCAGGCGCTGTGATGGTCATCGACGATGCGTTCAACGCAAACCCCGTCGGCTCCCGCGAGGCGCTCAATGTGCTTGCCTCCTTCCCTGGCAGGCGCATCTGCGTCACGCCCGGCATGGTGGAGCTCGGCGCGGAGGAAGCGGAGCTCAACCGCGAATTTGGCCGCCATATGGCAAAGTGCGCAGATGTCGCAATCGTCATCGGCAAAGCGCACGCCGACCCGATCTGCGAAGGGCTACGGGAGGCCGGCTTCCCGGAAAGCTGCATCGTGCGCGCGGCTTCCCTTGCGGAGGCCACGGAGAAACTCCCGGCTTATACGGCGCCGGGCTGCGTAGTGTTGTTTGAAAACGACCTGCCGGACAATTATCGTGAATGAAGCGAGAGGAGAGAGCGATGCTGAACCTTGCTGTGATCTTTGGCAGCCGTGCGGCGGAGCATGACGTTTCCATCATCTCCGGCCTGCAAATTTTGGAAAATGCGGACAAAAGCAAATATAATGCGTTTCCGGTCTATATTTCCCGCAAGGGAGAATGGTTTGTGGGCGAGCCGCTGCGGAAAGTGGAAACCTATAAAAACTTTAATCCGGAGGCGAAGGGGATCACGCGCGTGATCTTACCCCCCGTGCCGGGCATGAACGGCCTTTATATCCTCGGGCAGGGCGGCCTGTTCGGTGCAAAAACGCAAAAAGTGGCGGATGTGGATTGTGCGCTGCTCGCACTGCATGGCATGCACGGTGAGGACGGCACCATCCAGGGCCTGTTCGAGCTTGCGAATATCCCCTATACCAGCTGCGGCGTGACGGGTTCCGCCGTTGGCATGGATAAGGTCATTATGAAAGCCGTGTTTCAAAGCATAGGCCTGCCCGTGCTGGAGAGCACTTTCTGCAGCCGGGACGAATGGCGGGCCGATCCCGCTGCCGTGACCGCACGGGCGGAGGCGCTCGGCTATCCGCTCTATGTGAAACCGGCGAATCTGGGTTCGTCCATCGGCATCAGCCGGGCGGCCGACCGCGCTTCGCTGGAACAGGCGATGGAGGTTGCCTGTTCCTATGACCGGCGTATCCTCATCGAAAAGGGGCTTGAAAAGCCCATCGAGATCAACTGCGCCTGCATGGGCTTCGGGGGAAAGGCCACGCCCTCGCTGTGCGAGCAGCCCGTTTCCTGGGATGAGTTTTTGAGCTTCGACCAGAAATATATGCGCGGCGCGGGCAAGGGGATGGAGAGCCTCGGCAGGAAGATCCCCGCGCCGATCTCCGAGGAGATGACCAAGAAAATCCAGGCTTCTACCGTCCAAATCTTTCAGATGCTGGACTGCAAGGGCGTGGTGCGCGTCGATTACATGATCGACCCCAAAACGGATGCACTCTACGTCTGCGAGATCAACACCATCCCCGGCTCGTTCGCGTTTTATCTGTTTGAGCCGATGGGGATTTCCTTCCGGCAACTCGTGGATCAACTCGTTGAATATGCGCATGAAGCATTGGTGCAGAAGAACGAATCCACGTTTGCATATGATTCCGAGATTCTGACGAAGATGATGAACGGCACAAAAACAATTAAAAAGTAACAAAACAAAGGAGAGCAGAGCAGCAATGAGCAAGATTCAGATGCGTACCCCCCTCGTGGAGATGGACGGCGACGAAATGACCCGTATCATCTGGAAGATGATCAAGGATCACCTCCTGACCCCGTATGTCGACCTCAAGACCGAGTATTACGACTTGGGCCTCCCATCCCGCGACGAAACTGACGACCAGATCACCGTACAGGCGGCTGAGGCCGTGAAGAAGTACGGCGTGGGCGTGAAGTGCGCAACGATCACCCCGAATGGCCAGCGTATGACCGAGTACAACCTCAAGAAGATGTACAAGAGTCCCAACGGCACCATCCGCGCGATTCTGGACGGCACCGTGTTCCGCACCCCCATTACGCTGCCCTGCCTGAAGCCCTCTGTGCGCAGCTGGGTAAAACCGATCACCATTGCCCGTCATGCTTACGGCGACATCTACAAGTGCACCGAGTACCGTGTCCCCGGCCCCGGCACCGCCGAGATCCTCTTCAAGGACGCGGAAGGCAAGGAGATCTTCCACGAGACGGTCTTTGACTTCAAGTGCCCCGGCGTGCTGATGGGAACATACAACAAGGACGACTCCATCCAGAGCTTCGCCCGCGCGTGCTTCAACTATGCGCTCGCCACCAAGCAGGATATTTGGTTCTCCGCGAAGGACACCATTTCCAAGAAGTATGACCATACCTTCAAGGACATCTTCCAGGAGATCTACGACGCGGAGTACAAGGCGAAGTTTGAAGCGGCCGGCATCACCTACTTCTACACCCTCATCGACGACGCTGTGGCGCGCGTGATCCGCTCCGAGGGCGGCTTCATCTGGGCCTGCAAGAACTACGATGGCGACGTGATGAGCGACATGGTCGCCACTGCGTTTGGATCTCTTGCCATGATGACGAGCGTACTCGTTTCGCCCGATGGCAACTACGAATACGAAGCGGCCCACGGCACTGTGACCCGCCACTATTACAAGCACCTCGAGGGCGAAACCACCTCCACCAACTCCATGGCGACCCTGTTCGCGTGGACCGGCGCGCTCAAGAAGCGCGGTGAGCTGGACAACATCCCCGAGCTCGTCGCATTCGGCGAAACGCTGGAGAAGGCTTCCCTCAAGTGCATCGAGGATGGCTTCATGACCAAGGACCTCGCGCTCCTCGCGGATATGGAGAACAAAACCGTGCTCTCCACTGAGGGCTTCATCCTGAAGGTCAAGGAATATCTTGACGCGGCGCTGTAAATCCAGTACCATAAGAAAAGTAAAAAATCATTGCGGCGGGCGGCGTTTGCTGCCCGCCCAATCATGGGGGAGATACGAATGAGCCTTTACAGCGATTGGAGAGAGCGGGCGGACGCACAGCGCGCACCGCACGAACAGGAGAAATTCTGGAACGAATACTTCGATCTCGAAACAGAAAATTACAAGAAGATCCTCGCAAACCACACGGAAGCCTTTTCGGGGGATCTGAGTGCGCTTGCTGGAACCTTTGGCATGGATGAGGTCACTTTCCTCGGCTTCCTCGATGGCATCAACACGAGCCTCAAGCAGGCGCTTGACCTGGAAAGCCTTGAAAGCAGCACGGCCGTTACACTGGATGTTGACTTTGAAAAGCTGTATTTCAACATGCTGGACGCGAAAGCGGACTGGCTGTATCACCTCCCGGAATGGGATGGTGTGCTTTCCGAGGAAAAACGCCACGAGATCACCAAGGCGTTCCGCGCTTCCAAAGTGTTTGTGAAGCAGGAGACCGTCGGCCGTAACGACCCTTGCCCCTGCGGCAGCGGCAAAAAGTACAAGAAATGCTGCGGGAAGGATAAATAACGACGCAACGGCGCGTGCCACGGCGGAGAACCGCCCCGGCACGCTTTTGTTTTACATAAATTTTACCTTTTCTGGAGCCGGCGCCCCGGAATGCCGCCTTGTCCATTCCGCCAAGATGGCATATAATAAAGTTAGAAAACGCTTACACCAACGTTTATCGTTTATAGAAAGGGAAAGCAACCATGAAAATACGGTTTTGCGGCGCAGCGCGCAGCGTAACGGGTTCCTGCCACATGCTCAGCGCCAACGGGAAGAATATCCTTGTGGACTGCGGCATGCGCCAGGGTGCGGATAAAAAGACCGAGCTTGGGGAGGACAAATTCCCCTTTAACCCGGCCGAAATTGACGCCGTGCTTTTGACGCACGCGCACATCGACCATGCGGGCCTCATCCCGCTGCTCGTCAAGCAGGGCTTCAAGGGCAGCATCATTGCGACGGAGGCGACCACGCAGCTGTCCGGCATTATGCTCCCGGACAGCGGCCATATTCAGGAGCAGGAGGCGGAATACCAGACGCGCAAGAACCTGCGCGCGGGCCGCGCGCCCGCGGAGCCGCTTTACACGGTCCGGGATGCGCAGGACGCGCTCAAACAGTTTGCGCCGATCTCCTACGGGAAGACCGTCCCGGTCGTGCAAGGCATCACGGCGCGCTTCAACGACATTGGGCATCTGCTTGGTTCCTCTGCCATCGAGATTTGGGTGGAGGAGGATGGGAAGACGTCGAAAATCGTCTTTTCCGGCGACATCGGCCGGGAAGAACGCCCGATCATCTGCGACCCGCAGCAGGTGATTGGAGCGGACTATCTCGTCATCGAAGGCACCTATGGGGACCGCAACCACCAGGAATCCACTGCGGAGGCGAAGGAAGCGCACCTGATCTCTGTGCTCAAAATGGGCATTGCGCGCGGCGGCAACATCGTGATCCCGTCCTTCGCCGTCGGCAGGACGCAGGAGCTGCTTTATTACATCAAGCGCCTCCTGATGAAAAACGCTGTGCCTGGTCTTGAGAATGTGCCGGTCTACATCGACAGCCCGCTCGGCATCAACGCCACAAAGATCTACGAAAAATGCGCGGAGGGGTATTACGACGAGGAGGCGCGCGAAATGGCGAAATCCGGCTCCCCGTTCGATTTCCCGAACCTGCGCGTCGCGGTGACTGCGGATGAAAGCAAGCTCATCAACGCACAGCCTGGATGCAACATCATCATTTCCTCCTCCGGCATGTGCGACGCGGGACGCATCCGCCACCATCTCAAGCACAACCTGTACCGCGCGGATTCGACGATCGTGTTCGCGGGCTATCAGGCGGAAGGAACGCTCGGCCGCATCCTGCTCGACGGCGTGAAGAAGGTCCGCCTGTTCGGTGAGGACGTGCGCGTAAATGCAGCGATCGAGCGCATCGAGGGCTTTTCCGGCCATGCCGGACGCGATGAGCTGATTGAATGGATCGAAGGCATCGGCAACAAGCCGATCTGCACGTTCTTCGTGCATGGCGAAGCCGATGTGCTCGACAGCTTTTCGAGCGCGGTGCGCGCGCTTGGCTACAACGTCGAAGTGCCCGGCCTCCTGGAAGAGATTACGCTCCTTCCGGGCGGGGTGGCGAAAGCGCCGGAAGCTGCGGCATCCCCTGCCGCTGCGGAAGAGCTTGCCGAAGTGCGCTATGCACGGCGCCTGCGCACGGAGGTCGAGCGCCTGCGCGCTCTTCTGGACAGCACGGATTGGCAGGTGGATGCTTCCGCCGCGCTGCGTGCCGAGATCATGGAGGAGGACGTCCGGACGCTTGTGGACAAATGGGAACGCATCCTCAAACGCTGAGGGCGAAGCCCTGGTTTTTCGAGAGAACAAAGCTCCCGGCGCACAAAGTGCCGGGAGCTTTTCAGGCTGTCGATAAAGGGCTGCGGCCCTTTTAAGCTGTCGCTAAAGTGGCATATGCCACTTTAGCAAGGATTGCACATCGCACTTGCGCCGATGGCGCGGCCAGCGCTCCGTGCAAAGAAAGCCTTGCAGCGCAAGGCTCTTCGCTCGCACCGCACAGGTCGCTGCTCGCGATCAAAAGTCAAGGGCTGCGGCCCTTGACAATCCCAGGGAGCCTTTTTCGACAAGCTGCGGCAGGTTCAACATTCGCCCTCTTTTGCCGCATCGGTGCATATGCTATAATAAATTGAAAAATTATGGAGAGAAGGTGGAACGGCATGTACGCGCGCGTCATCATCGACATCGCCCACGCGAATGTGGACAGGCTGTTCACCTATGAGATCCCGGAGGGGCTTGCAGTGCGGCCGGGACACCGGGTGCTCGTTCCGTTCGGCGCGGGAAACCGCAAAACGGAAGGGTTTGTGCTTGCGCTCTCGCCGGAAACGGATGTGGACCGGCTTGCGCTCAAGCCGGTGCTGCGCGCGATGGAACCCTATCCGGCGCTGACGGAGGAGCAGATTGCACTCGCGTATTGGATCGCGGAAGCGTACCATTGCCTGCTGGTGGATGCGCTGCGCCTTCTGATTCCCGCCCAAATGCGCGGCGGCCGTGTGAAGGAGAAGACGGTACGCACCGTGCGCCTGCGGCCGGGTGTGGATGCGGCGGCGGAGCGCGCCGCGCTGCTGACGAAGGCGGGCGTCTCCCGCGCGCCGAAGCAGACGGAGGTGCTCGAACTCGTTGCGCAGACGGGCGCTTACATGAGCACGGCGGATATTTGCGCGTTCGTCCCCGGGGCATCCGGGGCGATCGCCGCGTTGCTGAAAAAAGGGATTTTGGAAGAGGAAGGGCAGGAGACGTTCCGAAGCCCCTTCCATGCGCCGCCGGAGGGGGAGCTCAGTGCGGCGCTTCCGTTTACGCAGCAGCAGCAGCAGGCGTTTGACGGCATTCTCGGCTGTCTGGAGCGGGGCGAGGGCACCTGCCTGCTTTATGGCGTAACGGGGAGCGGGAAAACGGAGGTCTATCTGCAAGCCGTCGCCCACGTGATCGCGCAGGGCGGGAAGGCGATCGTGCTCGTGCCGGAGATCTCGCTGACCCCGCAGGCGATGGAACGCTTCCGCAGCCGCTTCGGCGGGCGCGTGGCCGTGCTGCACAGCCGGCTTTCCGCAGGCGAGCGCTACGACGAATGGCGGCGCATCCGCCTCGGCAAGGTGGACGTGGTGATCGGCGCGCGCAGCGCCGTGTTCGCGCCGCTCACGGATCTGAAGCTCATCGTCGTGGATGAGGAACACGAGCCGTCTTACCATTCCGAGATCAACCCGCGCTACGGCGCGGCGGAGGTTGCCGCAAAGCGGGCGAAGCTCAACGGGGCGGTGCTCGTGCTCGGCAGCGCGACGCCGTCCGTGGCGACTTATAAACGCGCCCTGAGCGGCGCTTACAAGCTCCTGCCCCTGCCGGAGCGCATCAACGGCCAGCCTATGCCGGAGGTGGAGATCGTCGACTTGCGCAGCGAGTTCCGCGCCGGGAACAACAGCATCTTCAGCGCGCCGCTGCATGCGGCGCTCGGCCAGTGCCTCGGCGCGGGGGAACAGGCAATCCTTTTTATGAACCGGCGGGGGTATTCCACGTTCGTGTCTTGCCGCGGCTGCGGCTATGTGATGAAATGCCCGGACTGCGACGTTTCCATGACTTACCACAAACTCGAGGGCGTGATGAAATGCCACTATTGCGGGCGGATTGCGCGGATCCCGCGCGTTTGCCCGGAATGCGGAAAGCCGTACCTGAAGTATTTCGGCGTGGGTACACAGCAGGTGGAGGAGCAGCTTGCGTCACATTTCCCCGGCGTTGCCGCCGTGCGGATGGATCTTGACACTACGCGCACCAAGAACGCGCATGAGGCGCTGCTCAACCGCTTTGCGCGCGGGGAGGCGCAGGTGCTCATCGGCACGCAGATGATCGCCAAGGGGCTCGACATCCCGAACGTGACGCTTGTGGGCGTGATCGCGGCGGACGCGATGCTGCACATCCCGGACTACCGCAGCGGGGAACGCACCTTCCAGCTTCTGACGCAGGTTGCCGGGCGCGCCGGGCGCGCGGACAAGCCTGGCCGCGTCGTCGTGCAGACGTATACGCCGGAGCATCCAGTCATCGGCTTTGCCGCGCGGCACGATTACCCGAGCTTCTACAACTATGAGATCGCGGTGCGCCGGGCGGCCTTGTTCCCGCCGTTTGCGCTCTTCCTGCGCGTAGTGCTCACAGGGCACGACGAGGCGGCGCTCGCGGAGGATGCGGAGCGCTGCGCGGCGGGGCTCAGGGCGGCGATGGAAGCCGCGCTTGCGGAGGCGGGCGGAACCCCGCGGGAACTCCTGATGCTCGAAGCCGCGCCCGCGCCCGTAAAACGGCGGGAAGGGCTTTACCGCTACCAGGTTCTGGCGCGCCTTGCGCGCACGAAGCATACTGCGGCGGCGGTCCGCGCGGCGTATGCGTACCACGACGCGCATCGGCAAGCAGGGATGGGCGATGTGGAGATCAACCCAGGCAACATGTTTTAAAACGCGAAAAGCGGCGCGGCGGCTCGATTTTCCGGGCATGTCCGCTTGCTTCGGCGCGGGGAAATGGGCTATAATATTATGATACGCGACTATGTGATGCTGCGAAGGAGAAAACGAATGGGAAAACGCAAGATTTTTACGGGGGACGCGGCCTGCCTTTACAAGAAGTGCCGCCCCGTCGAGAAGTTTGACGCGCGCCTTGGCGCTTTGCTGGACGATATGGCAGAAACCATGTACGAGGCGGAGGGCGTCGGCCTAGCCGCCCCGCAGGTGGGCATCCTGCGCCGCGCGGTCGTGATCGACTGCGGGGACGGGCTCGTGGAACTCATCAACCCGGAAATCCTCGAGACCTCTGGCGAACAGGGCTGCTTTGAAGGCTGCCTTTCCTTTCCGGGCGAGAGCGGCTATGTGGTGCGCCCGGATCATGTGCGCGTGCGCGCGTACGACCGCAAGGGCGAACTTTACGAATACGGGGCGGAGGGCCTTTTTGCCCGCGCTGTGCTGCATGAAACGGATCATCTGGACGGCCTTGTTTACAAGCGCCTTGTGACCGAGCCGCCGGAGGGCTACTCGGAGGATGCGGAGGAGGACGAATGAGGATCGCTTTCCTTGGAACGCCGGACTTTGCGCTTCCCGCGCTCGAGATGCTCATCCGCGCGGGGCATACGCTCGCTGTGTTCACCCAGCCGGATAAGCCGGTTGGGCGCCGTGCGGTGATGACGCCCCCCCCCGTGAAGACGCTCGCGCTCGCGCATGGGCTTCCGGTGTTCCAGTGCGAAAAGATCCGCATGCCGGAGGGTGTCGCGGCGCTGCGCGCGTTCGCGCCGGAGCTGATGGTCACAGCGGCGTTCGGCCAGATCCTCTCGGCGGAGAACCTCGCTATCCCCCAATACGGCTGCATCAACGTGCATGGGAGCTTGCTCCCGAAGTACCGCGGGGCTGCGCCGATCCAGTGGGCGGTCATCAACGGCGAAAAGGAGACGGGCGTTACGACGATGCTTACGGACGTTGGCCTCGACACCGGCGACATCCTCATGATGCGGAGCACGCCCATCGGGGAAGATGAAACGGCAGGCGAGCTGTTTGACCGGCTTGCCGTGCTGGGCGCGCAGGTGCTTTCGGATACCATCGCTGCGCTTAAAGCTGGGACGCTTACGCGCACCCCGCAGGATGCGGCGCTCGCAACCAAATGTTCCATGCTTAAGAAAGAGGATGGGCACGTAGACTTTTCCCGCGGGATGCAGCGGGCGCACGACCGCGTGCGCGGCATGAACCCCTGGCCCGGCGCATTTGCGCTCTGCGGAGAGGATACGATTAAGATCTGGAAAACGAAAAAGACGGAACTGCCGCCTGCCGGCAAGCCCGGCGCATGCCTCATCGCGGACGCAAAGCGCGGGCTTTTCGTGGACGCGGGCGATGGAGTTTTGGAAATACGAGAGCTGCAATTCCCGGGTGCGAAGCGCATGGACGCGAAGGCCGCCCTACGCGGGCACGATCTCGCTGGAAAGGTGCTTTCATGAGCGTGCGGCGCGTCGCGCTCGAGGCGCTGCTTGACGTGACAGACGGCGGCGCTTATGCCAATCTGCGCCTGAAGGAGGCCGAGCGCGGCCTCGCGCGGCAGGATGCGAAATGGGTGAGCGCGGCGGTCTATGAGACGCTCGATCATCTCATCTACATCGACCACGTGCTTGCACAATATGTTTCCGGGCGGCAGAAGCCCGCGATCCGGGGCGTTTTGCGCATGGGCGTATGCCAGGCCATGTTCATGGGCGTGCCGCCGCACTCCGCCTGCAACGAAAGCGTGCGGCTCGCAAAGGAGATCGGCAAGGGGGCGCTTGCGGGCTATGTGAACGGCGTTATGCGTGCCGTCTGCCGGGATCTTGGCAAGCCTGTGCCGCTGCCGGAAGCGCCGCGTGCGCGCATGAGCGTGCAGTACAGCTACCCGCGCTGGCTCGTCGACTTATACTGCGACGCATATGGGGAAGCGTTTACGGAAGAAATGCTGTCCGCGCAGGTGCGGGAGCTGACCATCCGCGCGCAGGCGCCCTATACGCCGGATGCGCTTGAAGAGGCGCTCCGGCAAAAGGGAAGCTCGTTTGTGCGCGGCACGGTTGTTCCGGAGGCTTTCCATCTGGCGCAGGGGTTTGACCCGGCGGCGGAGCCGCTGTTCCGGGAAGGCCGCATCACGGTGCAGAGCGAAAGCGCGATGCTCGTATGCCGCGCACTTGCGCCCGAACCCGGCATGCGTGTGCTGGACGCCTGCGCCGCCCCGGGCGGAAAGACGGCCTACCTTTCCATGCTGATGGAGAATGAAGGGCAGATCGACGCATGGGAACTGCATGCGCACCGCTGCGGATTGACGGAAAAGACACTCGCGCGGCTGCATGTGAAGAACGCCACGGTTTTTCAGCGGGACGCGGCTGAGCCACACCCGGAATGCGTGGGCTTGTATGATGCTGTGCTTCTGGATGCGCCGTGTTCCGGCCTTGGCGTGCACGGCAAACCCGACGCGCGTTACGCGAAGACCCCTGCGGTGCTCGCGGAGCTTGCGGCGTTGCAGGCGAAGCTGCTCGATTGCTGCGCAGCCTATGTGAAGCCGGGCGGAGCCCTTGTATATTCGACCTGCACCATCTCCCCGCCGGAAAACGAGGCTTGTGCCCGCGCGTTTTTGCAGCGGCACAGCGGCTTCGTTCCGGCAGACCTCGGCGCGTATCTCCAGGAACCGCTCCGGACGCGTGCAGCGGGCGGGATGCTGCAGCTTTTTCCCCATTTGGATGGCATGGAAGGCTTCTTCCTTGCAAAATTTACGCGGAAGCGGGCGGAATAAGCATGATGGGATTGACCTCGAAGAACATAGAAGAGCTCCAAGCGCTCATGGCTGAGCTTGGCGAACCGAAATTCCGGGCGCGCCAGGTGTTCGAATGGCTTTCGCGCGGCGCGCGCCCGGCGGAGATGACCAACCTCAGCAAAGCCCTGCGGGAGAAGCTCGCTGCGCTCCCCTATGGCGGCGCAGCCATTTTCGATAAGCGCGTTTCCGCAAAGGATGGGACGATCAAATACCTGTTTGCACTTGAGGATGGGAACCTCGTCGAAGGCGTGTTGATGCGCTACAAATACGGCAACACGCTTTGCGTCTCCACACAGGTCGGCTGCCGGATGGGCTGCGCGTTCTGCGCCTCCACGCTGAGCGGCTGCGTGCGTGATCTGGAGGCGGGGGAGATCCTGAGCTTCGTCGCCTGCGCGGAGCGGGATGTGCCCTGCGAGGAAGGCCACAAGCGTTCCGTGACGAATATCGTGCTGATGGGCAGCGGCGAACCGCTGGATAATTACGAAAACGTGGTGCGCTTCCTGCGCCTCATCTCCGCGCCGGAGGGCATGAATATCAGCCCCCGCAACATCTCGCTTTCCACCTGCGGGCTCGTGCCGCAGCTGCGGCGTTTCATGCAGGAGGCGCCGCATGTGACGCTTTCCGTCTCGCTGCACGCGCCAAACGACGCCATCCGCAGCGAGATCATGCCGGTAAACGCCGCGTACCCCATGGCGGAGCTGCTTGCCGCCGCGAAGGAGTATGCGGAGACTACCGGGCGGCGCGTGATCTTTGAATATGCGCTCATCAAAAATAAAAACAGCGCGCGCAGGCATGCCGAAGAGCTTGCTTCGCGCCTGCGCGGGATCAACTGCCATGTGAACCTGATCCCGCTCAACCATGTGGAAGAACGCGCGCTCATGGGCGTGACACGCCGCGAGGCGGAGAAATTCATGAGCTGGCTCACGGAGCTTGGCATTTCGGCCACGATCCGGCGGGAAATGGGGACAGACATCGAAGGGGCATGCGGGCAGCTTCGCCGCCGCGTGCTCGAAGCGCGACGGGAGGATGACGCATGATTTACGCCGCACGCTCCGTAACCGGAAAACGGGCGAACAACGAGGATTCCGTGTTCGTACCCAAGAGAGGGGAGATCTCGCTTGCCATCGTGGCGGACGGCATGGGTGGGCACAGCGCTGGAAACGTTGCGAGCGCGATCGCCGTGGAGGCCGTGGCTTCCGAATTGAAGAAAGGCGGGCCAGGCGGCCCGGCCGCGCTTGTGATGAATGCGGTGAACCACGCGAACACGGCTGTGTTCGAATACGCAAAAGCGCACCCGGAATGCCGGGGCATGGGCACGACGCTCGTGATGGCGCTGCTCTTTAAAACGCATTTTGTGGCTGCAAATGTCGGGGACAGCCGCTTGTACCATTACCACGCGGGTGCGCTGCGGCAGGTGACGGTGGATCATTCCTACGTTGCGGAACTCGTCGCCTCCGGCTATATCACAAAGGAAGAAGCCGCACGCCATCCGCGCCGCAACCTCATTACGCGGGCGCTCGGCACGCGGGCCTGCGAGCGCGTGGATGTGTTTGAATGCGACTGGGAGGAGAACGACGCGCTGCTGCTCTGTTCCGACGGGCTGTATTCCGAATTGGAGGACCGCGACCTTGTGCGCATATTGGAAGAAAGCGGTACGCTGGATGCGGCCTGCGCGGCTCTGGTGGAGCTGGCGCTCGCTTCCGGCTCACGGGATAATGTGAGCGTTGTGCTCGTAAAAAATGAGGAGGTGCAGTGATGGTTGAGATGGAGCAGCTGATTTCCGGCCGTTACCGCATCAAAAGCCTGATCGGAACAGGCGGCATGGCAAACGTATACAAGGCCTATGACGAGGAAAGCCAGCGCATCGTGGCGCTCAAGGTGCTCAAGGACGAGCACCGCGGAGACCTCGAGTTTGTCCGCCGCTTCGAGCGGGAGGCGCAGGCCGTGCTGATGCTTTCCCATGAGAATATCGTCCGCTCCTATGACGTGGGCGAGGATGGCGATGTGAGCTACATCGTGCTCGAATACGTTGCGGGCAAAACGCTCAAGGAGATCATCAAGGAAGAAGGCCCGCTCCAACCCAAGACAGCGGTAAACTATGTTTGCCAGGTGCTGGACGCGCTCTCCCATGCGCACGAGCGCGGCATCATCCACCGGGACGTGAAGCCGCAAAACGTAATCGTGACCCCGCGCGGCAAGGTGAAACTAACGGATTTTGGCATCGCGCGCGATGCGGCGGCGACAACGCGCACCTTTGCCGGCACAAATGTGATCGGCTCCGTGCATTACATTTCCCCGGAACAGGCGCGCGGCGACAACGCTACCGCCGGCAGCGACATCTATTCCTGCGCGATCATGCTCTATGAGATGCTCACAGGCAGCGTACCGTTTTCTGGGGATAACTCCGTTGCGGTCGCGCTCAAGCATTTGCAGGAGGAGCTCGTACCTCCCATCCAGGTGAACCCGAAGATCCCGCGTTCGCTCAGCGATGTGGTCGTAAAGGCAGCCGCGAAAAACATCAACATGCGCTATTTTACGGCGCGCCAGATGAAAACGGATCTGCAGCGTGCCCTGCGCGAGCCGCACGGCAAGTTCGCGCGTATCGCGTCCCAAAAGCATGAGCAGAAACGGGTGAGCGCCATTGGCATCGGCAACATTGCGCTGATGATCGTTGTAGTGCTCGGCCTGTTCGCAACGATGTTCTTCATCGCGCGCGCGATGCGGGATGACGAGAATGTTGCGAACGGCGAATACGTAGTTCCTACGCTCGTTGGCAAACCGGTGAGCGAGGCGGAAGCGCTTGCGCAGCTGCGCGGATTTGCGCTTGAAGTACTCGAATACCGCGGCAGCGAGGAATTTGAAGAAGGGCAGATCATATACCAAACCCCGATCGTCGGCACCAAGGGGCAGGAAGGGGACGTGATCCAGGTCATTGTCAGCAGCGGCAGCGATTATGAAACCGTGCCGAATCTTGTGGGCGAATCCGTCCAGGATGCGATTGCACTCATGCAGGATGTGGATCTTGAACTTGGAACGACGGAATATGGCCGGAGCGACCTCCCGGATGGACAGATTTTCAGGCAGGAACCCGCAGCGGATACCAAGACCTTCGCAGGGGATGTCGTGGACATTTGGGTGAGCGGTACGCCGGGCGGCAACAGCGAAATGCCCTCGCTTGTTGCGAAGCCCATGCTGCTCGATGAGGCGGTCGCCGCCTTGCGGGAAGCGCGTTTTCCACATATTTGGGTCCATCCGGTTACGCCGGATACGCTCTGCACGGAGGATACGGTGCTACGCCAAAGCCCCTCCGCAAACGTGACCGTACCATCCGCAGTAACGGCGGAAATCTGGATCTGCCGGACAGATCTCGGCTCTTTCTGCGCGGACTTCGCCTTTAACATCGACATAACGGATACGGAAAAGCCTGTGATCGTTACGGCGAAGATCGAGGAAGATGTTGAGATGGTTCTTTATGAAACGACGCTGGCGCCTGGATTGCAGCAGCCGGTTGCATTTACGGCATATCTGCGCACGGGCGGGGACTATGAATGCATTGTCTATGTCGGCGGGGAGGAATACCGCCGCACGACGGCGAAATTTGCGCTGCGCTGAGCGGGGAGGGGACTGCTTGGAAGGTTTGATCTTAAAAGGCGTCGGCAGCTTCTATACCGTGCTGGATGCGCAGGGCGCGGAGCATGTTTGTAAAGCGCGTGGGCGTTTTCGCAAAGAACACGTTACGCCTGTGCCGGGCGACCGGGTGAGCTTTTCCCACAATGCGGGAGAGGAGGGGAGCATCGCTGAAATTCTGCCGCGCAGGAATCTCTTGACGCGCCCCGCCGTAGCCAACGTAGATAAACTCATGGTCGTGATGGCAGCTTCCGTTCCCCGACCCGACCTGCTGCTTGTGGATAAGCTCCTGCTTCAGTGTGAGCAGGCGGGCATCGCGCCTGTGCTTGTGCTCAATAAATGCGATGAGCGGGATGAGGCGATGTTTGATGCGATCCTCGCGCAATATGCGGGAACCGGCTATGCGCTTTATGCCGTCTCCGCCCACAGCGAGGAAGGGCTGGAGAACCTGCGCACGGAGATCGCTGGGAACGTCTGCTGCTTTGCGGGGCAATCGGCCGTGGGGAAGTCTTCGCTGCTCAACGCGCTTCTGCCGGAGCTTTCGCTCGCGGTCGGCGGGCTTTCCCGCAAGACGGAGCGCGGCAAACATACGACGCGCCATGCGGAGCTTTGGATCGCGTATGGCGGTGCGCTCGTGGATACGCCGGGGTTTAGCCTGTTGGAAGCGGATGCGATTGAGCCGGAGACACTTTCCTCGTTCTATCCGGAAATGCGGGAGCGGGCAAAGGAGTGCCGTTTTGCGAAATGCCTGCATGCGAGCGAGCCGGATTGCGCTGTGAAGCCCTTACTCGAAAGCGGAGCGCTTTCCATGGAACGATACGAACGGTACCTGATGATTTTAGAAGAACTCAAGGAAAAGAGGAAACACAAGTATGATTAAGGTAGCACCTTCAATCCTTTCCGCGGATTTTGCCAACATGGGGCGCGATGTGCAACGCCTTGCCGGCTGGGGAGCGGATGTGGTTCATTTTGATGTGATGGACGGAAGCTTCGTGCCTGCGATTACCTTTGGCACGGCGATGTGCAAGGCGGTGCGCTCATATACGGAACTTCCACTTGACGTGCATATCATGGTGGAACATCCGGAAACCTATATTGGACCCTTTCGGGAGGCGGGCGCGGATTGCCTGACTTTCCATGTGGAGGCGGACCGCCACAGCCACCGCACGCTCCAAAGGATCCGCGCGGCAGGCATGAAGGCCGGCATTGCGCTCAATCCAGCCACGCCTGTTTGCATGGTGGAGGAAGTCCTGCCGGAATGTGACCTTGTGCTGGTGATGAGCGTGAACCCCGGGGCGGGCGGGCAGAAGTTCATCCCCGGTGCGCTGCAAAAGATCGAACGGCTCGCATGCCTTGCACGCGAGCATGGCTTTGCCTACGAGATCGAGGTGGATGGCGGGATTAATGCGGAAACGGCTGTGCTTGCCGTGCGGGCAGGAGCAACGATGCTCGTTTCTGGCAGCAGCGTGTTCCAAGCGGAGGATCCGGCCGCGCTGATCGCACAGATGCATGCGCTGGACAAAAAAATAAACTAAGATTTTGCCTGATTGCCTGCGTTTCCAAATTTGCCGGAGCGCAGGCGAAGAAAAAGGGGTTGCAAAATGCGCAAAAATATGTATAATAGTATTTGCGCAAAGCGAAACGGGGTTATAGCTCAGCTGGTCAGAGCGCTACGTTGACATCGTAGAGGTCGTTGGTTCGATCCCAACTAATCCCACCATTAATAATCCTGTGGTGTGCGTGGGCTCTCCTTATAAACCCACAGAGTAACATCGGGAGTATGCGTTGGTTGCGCTGATGCCACCTTCATTGCGCTTGGTAAGCAGAAGCCGCCACAATACACCCACCTGCCGAGAGGCGGGTGTTATAATGAGGGCATACGGCACTCTGGGATTACTTTTACAAAAGAATGTTGCGGAATTGTGTAATGGTAGCACCTACGACTCTGACTCGTATTGTCTAGGTTCGAATCCTAGTTCCGCAGCCAATATTACCTAGAATGGATGTCAGCGTACTGTCTATGCTGACATCTGTTCTATTTTTGACCGATATTTTGGAGATCAACAGGCGAATCGCCTTTTCGTCCGGCGCCTGGCGGAGCGATTCAAGCCAGGTGGTAATGTTATCGACAGTATAGTCCTTTTCGGGCTTTGCATCGCGCAGAACATCGATCTCATCTTTCAACCGCTGCATTGTTGCGCCAACGTCGGCCACAACATCGGCCGGCAAGGCGCCGGAGGAGAGGTTTGCAAGCAGGGCTTCATACTTCTGCTCCCGCTCAGCGATCTGGTCATGAACGGAATCGTAGAAATCTTCCATGCGGTACTCAGCTGACGCCTGGTAGCGTTTAAGTGCCTCGGCAATGGTCAGCTGGTTCTCGGGCGTTAAAAGCTCTCTGAGGTATGATTTTGCTGCATTGTCGATGGTTTCCATGCGCACATTGGGGTTGCCGCAATGGTTCTTGCAATAGTAGTATTGATATTTTCCCGTAGTGATGGCATGCATGGCCGCGCCGCACTCACCGCAGAACACCAACCGGCTACACAGGTACGAATTTTTCCGTCCGGTCATCTTCCTGCTACTCATGATCTTTTGCACCTCCTCAAATTGTTCCTTGCTGATGATAGGGGGAATTGCACCTTCGATACGGATTGCAGAAGGCTTGCTGCGCTGGAGCATCTTTGAGCTTTCCTGCTCCGGGCAATATAAATAAACACCGGTATATTTTTCGTTCCGCAGGATGTCGTATATCTGCTGATACTTGATCGGTTTGCCGCGCTTACCGCGCACACCCGCAGCGGCCATCTCATCCACCAAGGCGGTGAAACCGATGCAGTCCGATGCGCAATTATACATGCGGCGCACATAAGCAGCCTCGAATTCATTAACGACATACTTCTGATCGACAATGTCATAGCCGAACGGTGCAAGGCCACCATTGTGCAGTGCTTTCATGGCGTTTTCACGATGCCCTTTCTTCACTTCGTCAGATAAATCAATAATGTAGTATTCTGAGAGGGAGCGCATAAGGGCCTTCATGATAACAGCCTCTTTGCCTGTGCCGAAATCTTCAGCAACGGCAATAAGCTGGATCCCGTATGAATTCAGCTTGTCCTCGTACCGTACATGGTCGCTCATGCGCCGCGCGAAGCGGTTGTATTTGTGCACCAGAACCACATCAAAACGCTGTGATTTGGCATCCCGCATCATGCGCTGGAAGTCAGGGCGGCGGTCGGTCTTTCCCGATGCGGCACGATCAGCATACACCGCAGAGATAGAATAGCCGTGCGCAGCTGCATATTCACGGCAGGCGCGCTCCTGCGCCTCGATGGATTCCTCTCTTTGTTTGTCGGTCGAAAACCTCGCATAGATCACTGCGCGCATAGTAGCTCCTTTTGGCAAAATTTTTTAAGTAAGCTGCGTTCACCGCCGCTTGCTTTGTGCTAGAGGATAGGCGACATTTTTCAATTCAGGTTCCCCGCGAGCAGGGAATACTGTGTTTACGGGTTGCAGTTTTTGCACGGCTCATATCCTTTGAAAATCGCTTGATCCCGTGTTTCGAAGTATACGCGATTGCTTTCTTTTGGCAGGGTTTTGCAACTCGGAAGGTGGAACTTGTGGGAATTCCGGTTCCCAATGTAGTTTCCGGTTCCTCCGGGAGCAGGGTCGGGCTTTGCCGTAGGCGCGGGTGTGGGACTGGGTTTTATCGTGGGCGAAGGCTTTGGCGTTTCGGCATTGTTCTTATCGGTAGAAGCACTACCGGATGACGAAATGCCGCCTTGGCTTTGTGGCGTGGCTGCCGGAGCTTCCGTTTTCCGTGGGGCCGGATCGGGCGTATCAGTCGGCCGGGACGTAGGCTGCGGCGTGGGTTTCGCTGTGGGGGCCGGCGTGGAGGTAGGCGCTAGCGTTGCCGTCACTTCCGCCGTCGGCGCTGGCGTGGCTGACAGGGCAGGCGTTAAAACAGGGCTTGGCGTTGGGGCTAGTGTCGGCCGTATCGTCGGACTGGGCTGCTCTGAACCCGCGAGAGATTCCAAAGATGGTGAAAGTTCGCTGGAGCACCCGTAAAGGAGCAACAGGGCAGCAATTACGATCACAACAAATCTACGCATGGATTTTTGCATCATACTCAATTATTCAGCTGGTTTTACGATCGGCAGCTCCACTTCGATCTCGGTCGCAAAATTGTCGAACTTAACATAATAAGTGCCATCGCCCTCGTAAACGATATGCATCTTGGCGTTGACGGTTGCCCCATCCCGCATTTCACCGGCCCAAGCGATGTCGTCCTCCGTGAAATAGGTGTGGCAGGTTTCCGACTGCGTTCCTGACGGGTTGAACGAGCTAAAATAGAACATATTGAGCGATCCCGTGGAGCCGCTTTTATTTGTAACCATTATGGGGATGGCGATTATGTCCCTATCGTTCAAATCGCTGAATTGGTTATCGACCTTCGTGAACTCATACTCCGGGGAGAACGTGATCTCGAAGCCATCAAACTCAAACGTATCGCCATAGGTAAGCGCCTTTGCTGTTTCCGGCGTGGGATCGGCAGACGGCTCGACCGTAGGGGCGGGCGTGGACGCGTCGGGAGCCGCGGTTGCGGCAGCCTGCGCGGCCGCGAGGCCTTCAGCATAGCCTTTTTCGTAGCCCGCCTGGAACGCTTCGGCGACATCGCCGCCGGAGCAACCGCTTACGAGCAGCAACACGATCAGAAAAAACGGGATAATCCTTTTCATTTGTAAAACCCTCCATCCATTTATGTTTTTATTGGTCCCTCCGTATAGGGGAGGGGGAAACGGTGCGTTCCTGATATTTCACTCTGACTGCAGCAGACATCACTTGGCGTGCTTGCGCTTGATGAGTTTTATAATGCCATAGACGATAAGCGCGATATAAAACGCAATACAGACCACAATCATAGGGTACATGCTTTCAAAGCTGTATCCCTCACGCGGGGCGAAAGTGGCGCAAGCCATAATAAGCACAGAATACACGACGGCCATGATCTTTGCGCCTACGGTAGAGCGAGCATCCGTTAAAATCGGCCATACTCCGATATAGGGCATGAAGATAACCAAGAGCAGACGCACAGCTTGCTTATTGGGCTTGCGTACGCCCGGCTGAGGTTGCGGCGTGGGGGCGGCCGGCTCTGTGACAGGTGTGTTACTTCTTGCCATTGGCAGCCCAACCAAGCTCGTGCCACAATCCGGACAGCAGTTGGAGAACGTCTTGCGGCCGCAATTTGGACAGTATCGCGGCGCGGTTCCGGCGGCGACACCGCACGTAGGACAGTGTGGCGTATCGAATATTGTGTCGCAATTTGCGCATTTGTGCGAGAATTGATTCGCACCACATTGGGTGCAAAACGTTACGCTGTCGCTGTTTTGCGTGCCGCAGTATTTGCATACCTTCATATTGGATGCCTCCGCCTACAAAATTACACCTTCCACCGATTTCCACAGTTCTGGCATACCGCCTCCGAGTGGGTTTTTGACTTCGGGATCACCCCCGCGTATGCGGGGAACAGTAGATCCAAAACTCTGCCGCATTTACGCGGGACTAGGATCACCCCCGCACATGCGGGGAAAATAAAAGCAAGTCAATTTACGTATTGGCCGAATTGCTTTGTGACATACAAAGTAGGCCTTGTGTTTTTCAGTACGTTGATATATAATAAAACAAACAGTCCAGCGTATATGAACGCTTCTAACTGCCGTTGGCTAATAATACAGTTTTTTTAGGCACTAAAAAGGCAACTTGGTCGTTTTCAATACCATAAACGGTACTCTCCCCATTTCCGCTATTGCACGCCAATGTGCAAAATAATATAATGTACTCACAAAACAAGAACGAACGTTCCCGCAACTCAAACCGGAAAGGAGACATCTTGTGAAACATGCAGCTCACAAACCCCCCGCTCCTACTAACTCCAACCAGCCTGGCTGTAAGCGCAAAGCAATGACGGATGCCATAGTGGCAGCACTACCAAAACTTAATGATGAACATTTTGAACTAGTTCATCGTTTAACGCTTCTGCTGTGCGAGGGGCAAAGCCGCTCCCGGTGAGGGCGGCTTAACTACTCTTTGCGCAGCATTTCAGCCATCTTTTCGATGAGCGCCCAATCCTTTTCGTCCAAACGTGCCAACGCAGCGATAAAACGGCTCTTAAAATCATTGCCAGACAATATCAGTTCGCCCATAAAGTCGGTGATTTCCTGCGCACGGGTGCGCGTAGCGAACATTTCACCCTCACCCGTACGTAACCATGTTTCGTTGACGTTAAAAACGCGACATATATCTGCAATGGTGCGATCACTGGGCTCAAGCAGATTTATTTCATAGTTGCCTATTGTGTTCCTCTTTAGGTTAAGCCGTTCAGCAAACCGTTGTTGTGTCAGCCCGGAGATTTTTCTTACTTCCTTTATTCGATCTCCAATCACGCTGTCACCTCCTCTTGTATTCCATTATAGACGATGGCTTATATAAAGTCAATATAATTTGTTGATAAAAGGGCAATATAGTGCTTGACATAATCCCTATAAGGGCATATAATTGCCCTATAGTAGATAAAAATACTAAGCGGAGGTGATGGCTATGAGCGAGAAAGACCGCGAAATCGGCAAGCGTCTGGCAACCACGTTCGATGCATTACCAGAACCGGGCAAGGAGTTCTTGCTGGGTTTTATGGAAGGTGTGGCAGCGGCCAAGGAACGCGAGCGTGAGGAAGCAAATGATTCCCAGGACGTCCAAGAAAGCTGAAAGGAGGATAGGCTATGGAGAAAATGACGCTTCAAGAGGCTTCTACCTATGAATTGGTGAGAGAATTAACGCAAAGAGAAGGCGTGGAGGTCAATACTGTTGGGCCATCTACATCTATCGCTTTTAAAGCAGATGGCCCTGTGATTGTGCTGGTAGTAACAGATTAACCAATCCTTCTGTAAGCGTAATTGCTTTTGATGTGGGCATGGAAATACTGCCCATGAGAACTTGCAGACATCAGACCACGATATACCGATTCAGGAACATCAGAGTATTCGTATAGCCCACCACTGTGAAAACGAATGTGGAGAATTCCGTTTTCATAGCCGATGGCTGCAATATTGGAAGAGGACACAGGCTGCATAATCATTTCGTCTCACCTCCTTTCGACTACATCTTACCATCCTTGGCGGAAGGAGCGCAATACAACTTGTGAGAGGATTCAAGCTAAAAGGAGGACATATGCCACCCACAATTACAGTACCCATACGGGCGCGATATGAGGTTGTTGAAGGACAGGCGATCCTGAGGGAGGCAGAGTATGCCGAGGTAGATGTAAAGATTATCGCTGAGATGCTATTGAAGGCGTTTCGGGTCGATGTAAAGGAGGTAGACGAAAGATGCATGTAAGCAACATTTGGGGCTGTGTTTTCAGCTTCACCCTGCCGGGGGCGGTGCTGGGGGCAATGGCCGCCCTTGCGGCGGTGAAGATGGTCGATGCACGCGAGCGGCGCAAGGCGCGGGCGCGGCGGCGGAAAAGGCCGCTGTACATTGAGGACTTGGAGGAGGCGTGGAAATGAGGACAAACGGAAACGTGCCCGCCGGGACTGCCATCCCAAGCGAGCACACGAACAATACCTGTGAACCTATTTTATCAGGCCGGGAGGGCGAAGTCAATGCGCGCGATCGTGATTAAGCCCGGGGAAGCCCGAAACAAAGAATACAAAGGAGGAACGCATATGAACCCGATTATCAACCTGAACATCACCGTGACCACGCCGGAAACGGCGATCGCCCTCATGCAGGCGCTGCGCGGGGAGCTGGCGCCGCCGGAGGAACGGGAACCCGCTCTGGCCGGAGCCGCGCCTGCCTCTGTACCCGAACCCGCGCCCATGCCGGTGAACACGGTGCAGGCGCCCGCGCCGGCAGAGGCTCCAGTTCCCGCGCCGGAGGCTCAGGTAGCGATCGAGGACCTGCGTGCGGCGCTGGTGAAGTACCGGGACGCGCACGGGAAGGAGGCCGTGCAGGCCATGCTGCACAGCTACGGCGTTGAGAAGCTCAGCGACCTGCCGCGGGAGCGGTACGCCGATATGCTGACGGAGGTATCCGCATGAGCCAACATGCCGTGCTGTCGGCGTCCGCGTCGAAGCGGTGGCTGGCATGCCCGCCCAGCGCGCGGTTGGAGGCGGGCTTTGCGGAACAGAGCAGCCCATACGCCGAGGAAGGGACACACGCCCATGCCTGGGCTGAGATGAAGCTGCGCCATTGGTACGACGTGGCGCCGCGCAGCCGGCGGGCGCAAGAAGAGCAGGAGCTTTTGAAGAGCCCGTACCATTCCGCCGCGCTGGAAGAAGCGGTCGGGGTATACGTGGAGCTGGTCAAAAAGAAGTACAAGGCGGTAAGAAGGCGCTGCCGGGACGCCGTGCTGCTAATCGAACAGCGGCTGGACTTTTCGCGCTGGGTTCCAGAAGGGTTCGGCACGGGGGATGCGGTGATCATCGCGGACGGGCTCTTGGAGGTCATCGACCTGAAATTCGGCAAGGGTGTGCGGGTCGAGGCCGAGGGCAACCCGCAGACGCGGCTGTACGGCCTTGGGGCATACGAGGAAAACCGCATGCTCTACGACATCGACGCCGTCCGCATGACGATCTGCCAACCCCGGCTTGAGGATGGGGAGAGCAGCGAAGACATGTCTGTGGAGGAGCTCATTGCCTGGGGGGATACGGCAGTGGCGCCGGCCGCCCGGGCCGCATACGCGGGTGGCGGCGACTTCCACCCCGGGGAGCACTGCCGGTTCTGCCGGGCCCGGGCGAAATGCCGCGCGCGGGCTGAGCAAGCTCTCGAGATCACGAAAGCGAACTTCGCCCTGCAGGACCCGGAGCGGCTCGACGCGGCCGAGATCGCGGAGGCGCTGGACCGGGCGAAAACCTACACGGATTGGATCAAAGACATCCAGGAGTACGCGCTCAGTGAATCCCTGGCGGGCAGGAAGCTGCCGGGCTGGAAGGTGGTAGAGGGCCGGAGCAACCGCGCATACGCGGATGTGAACAAGGTGGCCGAAGCGCTCAAGCAAGCGGGCTTCTCCGAGGCTGTGATCTACACCCGCGAGCTGCTGGGGCTGACGGCGCTCGAAAAGGCGCTGGGCAAAAAGACGGTGGCCGAGGCTATCGGCGGCCTGATCGTAAAGCCGCAGGGGAAGCCCACCCTTGTGCCGGAGACCGACAAACGGCCGGAGTTTCTGCCGGCGGAACAACTAAAACAAGAATTTACGGAGGTAATCTGACATGGCACTCAACGCAAACCAGGTATTGACCGGAAAAGTCCGCTTCTCCTACGCGCATGTTTTCGAGCCGAAAGCGGCGCAGAACGGCGGGGATCCCAAGTACAGCGTGACGCTGCTGCTGCCCAAGAGCGACAAGGCCACCTACGGCCGGATCAAGGCGGCCATCGAGGCGGCGAAGGAGGCGTTCCGAGCGAAGAACCCCAAGGGCCTGCCTGCAAACGGCAAGATCGCCATGCACGACGGCGACGGCCCCATGCCCAACGGCGGCGAATACGGCCCGGAGTGCGCGGGCTGCTACGTGATCAACGCCAGCAGCAAGAACCCGCCGACGGTGATCGACGCGTTCAAGAACGAGATCATGAACAAGACGGAACTCTATTCCGGCTGTTATGGCCGCGCGATCCTCTCGCTGTACGGGTATGACACTAACGGCAACAAAGGCGTCGCGTTTGGCCTCGAGGCGGTGCAGAAGCTGGAGGACGGGGAACCGCTGGGCGGCAGCCGGGTATCGGCGGACGATTTCGACGACCTCGACGACCTGCTGGGGTAATGCCACATGCGGACGCTGGCGGTCGATATTGAGACGTACAGCAGCGCGTCCCTTCCGGAAACGGGCGTCTATGTATATGCAGAGGCGCCCGATTTTACCATCCTGCTGTTCGGCTATGCCTTTGACGGCGCGCCGGTGCAGGTCGTTGACCTGGCGGGCGGGGAAGCGTTGCCGCGGGAGGTGGAGGACGCGCTGTCGGATCCGGGAACGGTCAAGACCGCGTTCAACGCCAACTTTGAGCGCACGTGCATCGCCGCGTACCTTCGCCGGCCCATGCCGCCGGAGCAATGGCGCTGCACAGCGGTGTTGGCGCGGTCGCTGGGGCTGCCCAACAGCCTCGCGGACGTGGGCGCGGCGCTCAAACTCCCGGAGGACAAACAGAAAGACAAGCAGGGGAAAGCCCTGATCCGCTATTTTTCGACGCCCTGCAAGCCCACTCAAGCCAACGGCGGCCGGACGCGGAACCTCCCGCGGCACGATCCCGCGAAGTGGGAGCTCTACAAAGAATATAACCGCCAGGACGTGGAGGTGGAGCGCACGGTCCGGCGCTTGCTGGAGGCGGCGCATCCGCTCCAGGCGGCGGAACAGCGCCTGTGGGAGCTGGACCAGCGGATCAACGACCGCGGCGTGCGGGTGGATGCCAACATGGCGCAGCGCGCGATCGCCTGCGATATGGAGTTCCAGGCGCACCTTACGGCGCGCGCGAAGGCCATCACGGGGCTTGCGAACCCCAAGAGCACCGCGCAGGTAAAGGCCTGGATCGAGGGCTGCGAGGGCCGGAAGATCGAGAACCTGCGCAAGGAGGGCATCCCCGCGCTGGCGGCGGAAGCGCGGGATCCGGCCGTTCGGGAATACCTGGGCCTGCGCAGCGACTTGTCCCGCACAAGTATAAAGAAATATGAGGCGATCGAGCGCTGCGTGTGCGGCGACGGCCGCATCCGCGGGATGCTGCTGTTCTACGGCGCGGGGCGGACGGGCAGGTGGACGGGGCGGCACGTGCAGGTACACAACCTCCCACAGAACCATCTGAAAGATCTCGGCCTCGCCCGCAGGCTGCTGTGCGCGGGGGAATACGAGCTGCTGGAAAGGCTGTGGCCCTCGGTGCCGGACACCCTGTCGCAGCTGATCCGCACAGCGCTGATCCCAAGCCCGGGCTGCCGGTTCCTCGTGGCGGACTTTTCGGCCATCGAGGCGCGGGTGATCGCCTGGCTTGCGGGGGAGCGATGGCGGCTCGAGGTGTTCCGCACCCACGGGAAGATCTACGAAGCATCTGCGGCGCAGATGTTCCACGTTCCGGTGGAGCGCATCCACAAGGGCGACCCGCTGCGGCAGAAGGGGAAGATCGCGGAGCTCGCGCTGGGGTACGGCGGGGGCGTCGGGGCGCTCAAAAACATGGGCGCGCTGAACATGGGGGTAAAGGCGGAAGAAATGCCCGGGCTCGTCGCCATGTGGCGGCGCTCCAATCCCAGGATCACAAAGTTCTGGTGGGATGTGGACGCGGCCGCATGCGCCGCGATCAAGACGCCGGGCAAGACCGTCCCGCTGCATCACGGGATCTCCCTGCGCTGCACCGACGGGGTGCTGTACATCCGGCTCCCTTCGGGACGCGACCTCGCGTATGTCCGCCCGCGTTTCGACCCGGACCCGGAGCGGGGCAAAGACAAGATCACCTACGAGGGCCTGGATGCGAAGAAATGGGGCCGCGTGGACACGTATGGGCCGAAGCTCGTGGAGAACATCGTTCAGGCCGTGGCGCGGGACTGCCTGGCCGTGGCGATGCGCCGGCTGGATGAGCTTGGCTACGAGATCGCGTTCCATGTCCACGACGAAGTGGTGCTGGATGTGCCGGTGGGGAAAAGCGCGCCGGAGGAAGTAGCCGCGGTCATGGGCCAGCCAATCCCCTGGGCGCCCGGGCTGCCGCTCAGGGCGGACGCTTACGAATGCGAATATTATCAGAAGGATTGAGGTGGGAGAATGCTCGAGCACGCTCCAAAGCTGCAATATGACGGGATGCTGTCCATCATGGTGGGCGACTCCCGCAAGGAAACAAACTGGCGGATCCGGGAACTTCCCTGGTCGGACTTGGTCAAAAAGCTCAGCACGACCCAGCGGACGAAGGAGACGGTGCAGGAGTACCAAGCCATGCCCAAGACCCGGAAGGGCGAGATCAAGGATGTGGGCGGGTTTGTGGGCGGGCTGCTCAAGGGCGGCCGCCGGAAGGCCGACACGGTATCCTGGCGTCAGCTGCTGACGCTCGATCTCGACTACGTGACCTCCGATCCCTGGGACATCGTGGAAATGCTGCTCGGCTGTGCGGCGGCGATGTATTCCACCCACGGCCATACGCCGGACGCCCCGCGCTACCGGCTGGTGCTCCCGCTGTCCCGGCCGGTGACGCGCGACGAGTACGCCGCCGTTGCGCGCCGGGTGGCGGCGGACGTCGGGATCAACATGTTCGACGATACGACATATGAACCGCACCGGCTCATGTACTGGCCCAGCACGCCGCAGGACGGCGTGTTCCGGTTCGAAACGCAGGATGGCCCATGGCTCGATGTGGAAGCGGTGCTCCGGCGGTATGCGGACTGGCGGGATCCCGCGCAATGGCCGCAGTCGGAGCGCCGGGGCGAGACGCTGCGGGCCTTGGCGCAGAAGCAGGGCGACCCGACGGCGAAGCCGGGCCTGATCGGCGCGTTCTGCCGGGCGTACCCGGTGACGGAGGCGATCGACACGTTCCTGCCGGAGGTCTACGCCGCCTGCGGCGAGAGGCGGTATACCTACACGGGCGGCAGCACCGTGGGCGGCCTCGTGATCTACGACAACGACACGTTCGCCTATTCGCACCATGGCACGGACCCGGCGGGCGGAAAGCTCTGCAACGCCTGGGATCTGGTGCGCATCCACCGGTTTGGCGCACAGGACGCGGATGCGCCCGAGGATACGCCTGTGGGCCGGCTGCCGTCCTACAAGGCCATGATGGACCTGTGCGGCCAGGACGAGGCTACAAAGCGCGAAGCGGCGCGCAGCCGGATCGCGGAGTTCGATGCGGGCCACGCCGCGGAGAACGAGGACTGGACGAACCTGCTCGACGTGGACCGCAAGGGCAACATCCTGTCCACCATAGACAACATGGTGATCGTGCTGGAGCACGATACGCGGCTGAAGGGCCGGTACGCGTTCGACGAGTTCTGGGAACGGCCGGTGGTGCTGGGCGACATGCCATGGCAGTGCGGCGCGACGCGGGCGACGCCCGCATGGTCGGACGCGGACGATTCCGGGCTGCGGTATCACCTGGAGAAGTATTACGGGATCGAGGGCGTGGGAAAGGTCATGGACGCGGTCGCCGTGGCCATGAGCAAAACGCGGGTGCATCCCGTGCGCGAATATCTGAGCGCGCTGCCGCCGTGGGACGGAACCCCGCGCGTGGATACGCTGCTCATAGACTACCTGGGCGCGGAGGACAGCGCCTTTGTGCGGGCGGTGACCCGCAAATCGCTCGTGGGCGCGGTAGCGAGGGTGTTCCAGCCCGGCTGCAAGCACGACCATATGCTGGTGCTGATCGGGCCGCAGGGCACCGGGAAGAGCACCCTCGTGCGCAAGATCGGGGGGCAGTGGTTCTCCGATTCCCTCACGACGGTGAGCGGGAAGGAGGCGTTTGAGCTCTTGCAGGGGGCGTGGATTATAGAGATGGGCGAGCTGGCGGCCACGCGGCGGGCGGATATCGAGTCCATAAAGCTCTTTATCTCAAAGCAGGAGGACACCTACCGCGCGGCGTACGGGCGGCGGACGATGCCGCATCCGCGCCAATGCGTGTTCTTCGGCACGACCAACGACGAGGAATTCCTGCACGACCCGACGGGCGGCAGGCGCTTCTGGCCGGTCAGCGTGGATCAGCAGCCGCGCAAGGCGAATGTGTGGGAAGGGCTGACGGAAGCGGTGCTCGGGCAGCTTTGGGCGGAGGCGGTCGCCCTGCATCTTGCGGGGGAGCCGCTGTTCCTGCCGCCGGAGCTGGAACAGGAGGCGCGGAAACGTCAGGAACGGCACACGGAGGGCAACGCCAAGCTGGGGCTGGTCGAGAACTACGTCAACACGCTGCTGCCGGAGAACTGGGACACCCTCGACCTATACGCGCGGCGGGAATTCCTGCAGCAAAGCGATCTTGGCATGACGCCGGAAGGGACGGTACAGCGGACGCGGGTGTGTTCGCTGGAGGTCTGGTGCGAGTGCTTCGGCGGCGACGCCAAAGGGTTCGTGAAGCTGGCGCAGCGGGAGATCAACGACCTGCTGAAAGCGCTGCCGGGCTGGAAACTCTATACCGGCGGCAAAGACGGAAAAATGCGGTTCAGCGAGTATGGGGTACAACGAGCATACGTGCGGATTTAGCTGTTGCCGAAAGGTGTTGCCGAAACGGAAAAAATCGGCAACATCGGCAACAAGTCCTGTTACCGATGTTGCCAATCGGAGGGGCTATCGGCAACAGGTTCGGCAACAGGAAAAAGCCTTATAAAGTCTAGGAAAATTGGAGGTTGTTCCCGATGTTACCGATTATTCCTTTAAAAGATATAAAAATAGAAATAAAGGATAGGCACACACGTAAAACACGCATATGAGCGTATACGCGCGCGCGCGGGAACATCGGCAACATGGGGGAGGAAAGCAATGCTTGAAAAAGAGATCGAGGAGAGGCTTGTGAAGGAAGTGGAGAAGCGCGGCGGGCTGTGCTTCAAGTTCGTGTCGCCATCCAATCCCGGAGTGCCGGACCGGATCGTGATCACGCCGGACGGCCGGATCGTGTTCGTCGAGCTGAAGGCCACCTGGGGCAGGCTTGCGAATATCCAGAAATGGCAGACCGGGAGGATGCGGAAGCTGGGCGCCGACGTCCGGGTTGTGAAAGGGCTGGAGCAGATGCAGGCGTTTATCCGGGAGGTATTTCCGGCATGAGGTACGTACCGTACGGCTACCAGCGCTATGTGCAGGAGCAGATCCTGCGGCTCCCCGCGGTGGGGATATTCCTTGACATGGGCATGGGCAAGACCGTGGCCACGCTGACCGCGGTCGACGCGCTGCTGTTCGATCGGTTCGCTATCCGCCGCGTGCTGGTGATCGCCCCACTGCTGGTGGCGGCGCACACCTGGAGCGCGGAAGCCGCGAAGTGGGATCACCTGCGTCACCTGCGGATCTCCCGGGTGCTGGGGAGCGCGAAGGAGCGAGCAGCAGCGCTCGCGGCGGAAGCGGACATATACGTGATCAACCGTGAGAACGTCCCCTGGCTGGTGGAGCGCTACGGCGCGAGATGGCCTTTTGACATGGTGGTGATCGACGAGCTGTCGAGCTTTAAGAACCCATCCGCAAAGCGATTCAAAGCGCTGCGCCGGGTGAGGAAATACATCGGCCGCATTGTGGGGTTGACGGGAACGCCGTCCCCCAACGGGCTGATGGACGTGTGGGCGCAGGTATTCCTGTTGGATCAGGGGGAGCGGCTGGGCCGCACGCTGGGCGGGTACCGGGAGCGGTATTTCCTTCCGGATAAGCGCAACGCGGCGACGGTATTCTCCTGGAAGCCACGGGACGGATCGGAGCAGGCGATCCACGAAAAGCTGAAGGACATCTGCGTGAGCATGTCGGCGGCGGATTATTTGGAACTGCCGGAACGCTTTGACCTTGAGACGCCGGTGCATCTTCCCGCCGGTGCGTTGGAGCAATACCGCAGGCTGGAGCGCGAGCTGCTTTTGCCGTTCGCGGATGGGAATGTGGTCGCGCTGACCGCCGCGGCGCTGGGCAACAAGCTGCTGCAGATCGCGAACGGGGCGGCATACGACGACGCGGATGGCGTGCGGGAGATCCACCGGGCGAAGATCGACGCGCTGCAAGAGCTGGTGGAGCAGGCAAACGGAAAGCCGGTGTTGGTATATTACGCTTACCAGCATGACCGGGAGCGGATCCTTGCGGCGATCCCGGAAGCGCGGGAGCTGGATGTGGAGGCCTGGAACCGCGGCGAGCAGGCTGTGGCGGTCGCGCATCCGGCGAGCGCCGGCCACGGGCTGAACCTCCAGCGGGGCGGCAGCGTCATGGTGTGGTTCGGGTTGACGTGGAATCTCGAACACTACCAGCAGGCCAACGCCCGCCTCCACCGGCAGGGGCAGCGCGAGCCGGTGCGGATCTACCACCTGATCGCCAAAGGCACGATCGACGAGCAGGTAATGAAAGCGCTGCGGGGCAAGGCCGCTGGGCAGGACGCGCTGTTAGAGGCGCTGAAAGCGAGAATTCAGGGGTGGAAAGGGGGAATGAGGGATGCAACGTTTAACACTGCGAAATGGAAAAGGCCGCGCGTACTATCTGCGCTGCTTTGAGTCGCCTTGCAACGGTAATGGATGCAAAATACCGAAATGTAGCCTTGATGATAAAATTTGTGAAAGACTTGCCGCCTATGAGGACACAGGGATGGAGCCGGAGGAAGTGTACGGCCTATGCGAGATGGACAGGCGGGCAAAGATGGCTGATCTGGTGCGGTTGGAAGAATATCAGGCCCTTGGCCCTATCGACCGCCTGCGGGAGCTTGCCGAGGCAGATAAGGCCGGGCGGTGGTATATGAAAGCGTTGATTAGCTCGTCCGACAAGGCCGGGATTGCAATCCGGGAGGGGGACATCCTTCGGCAGGGCAAGAGGCGTTTTGTTGTCTGCTACACTCCGGATATAGCGTGCTTCGTAGCCCGCCCGGAGGACGGCGGCACCAGCTACCCTTGCCTAAACGTTGGTACCACAAAAAGCCTTGAGGTGGTGGGCAGCGTGTATGATCACGAGGAAGTCAAGCTGGAACGACGCTGCGATGTGTGCAAGCACTATTCGGCTCTGGCGGAGCCGCGTGAAAGATCTGACGGGGCCACGATCTATGGGTACTGCTTCCAGGACGGTGACAAAAACTATTCGCCCAATATGGGCAAGGGGTATCCGGTTTTTGTCGACGGAGCTGTTTGCAAAGCATTTGTGGGAGAAAGAAGAAGGTGCCCAATGCCGCAGAGCGAGGTGACCAAACTTGACCATTGACGATCTGAACCGGCTGCGCTTCCTGCG
>UREK01000003.1 GCA_900546845.1 uncultured Eubacteriales bacterium | reverse complement strand
ACTGCATATCGTCGGCAGCGTCAGATGTGTATAAGAGACAGGCGTGTATCCCATGTGTATATATCCTTGCGGCATCACGATCCGTCCGCGCGGCGTACGCGCGATCAGGCCGAGCTGCAACAGGTAGGGTTCATAAACATCCTCAATGGTGGTGGCATCCTCTCCAGTCGCGGCAGCAATCGTGTCAAGCCCCACAGCACGGCCGCCGAACTTCTCGATCATGACGCTGAGCATACGCCGGTCCACCGCGTCAAGGCCGATCTCATCGATCGCAAGCATCTCAAGCGCCGCCCGTGCAGTTGCGAGGTCAATCATGCCGTTGCCGCGCACCTGTGCATAATCGCGCACGCGCTTGAGCAAACGGTTCACGATGCGCGGTGTTCCGCGCGAACGGGATGCGATCTCAAGCGCACCCTCCGGATCGATCTCCACGTTCAGAATCTCCGCGCTGCGCGTGATGATGTGCATGAGATCCTCTGGCGGATACATCTCCAGCTGTTCCTTGATGCCGAAGCGATCCCGCAGCGGCGAAGTGAGCAGCCCCATGCGCGTCGTCGCGCCCACAAGCGTGAAATGCGGCAGGTCGAGCCGAATCGAGTGCGCGGAAGGGCCTTTTCCAATGATAATATCGAGCGCATAATCCTCCATCGCAGGGTAGAGCACCTCTTCCACGCTCGCGTTAAGGCGGTGGATTTCGTCGATAAAAAGCACATCCCCTGCGGCAAGGTTGGTCAGGATTGCCGCAAGGTCGCCTGCGTGGGAGATCGCTGGGCCGCTCGTTACGCGCAGATTCCCGCCCATCTCATTTGCAATGATCGCCGCGAGGGTGGTCTTGCCAAGGCCCGGCGGGCCATAAAGCAGCGCATGGTCAAGCGGCTCGCCGCGATGCTTTGCCGCTTCGATGTAAATGCGCATATGCTCCTTTACGTTATGCTGGCCTATATATTCATTCAAGAACTTGGGCCGCAGACTGTATTCGATTTGTTCGTCCTCCGTCATCATGGAGGAGGAAATGAGCCGTTCTTCCATGCAGCGTTATCCCCTTTTCGCCAGCTCGCGCAAAGCCTGCGTAATCATGTCTTCCACTTTGGCGCATTCGCCGACCGCAGCGACCGCACGCCCGGCGGTTACACCGTCATACCCGAGCGACACAAGCGCCGCGACCGCCTCGCCGCGCATGTCGAGCCCCGTTGCAGCAGCCTGCGGGAGCCCGGCGGAAGCGATCTCGTCCTGGCTGATCTTTTCCTTGAGTTCGAGCAGCACGCGTGCGGCCGTCTTGCGGCCCATTCCAGGCACCTTGTCGAACGCCGCGGCGTTTTCGGTCAGGATTGCGCCCGCAATATCCGAAACGCTCAGCGCTGAGAGCACGGAAAGCGCGAGCTTGGGCCCAACGCGCGTTACGCCGATAAGCCGGCGGAACATCGCGCGCTCCTCCTGCGTTTCAAACCCGTAAAGCGCCATCACATCCTGCGAAAGCGAAAGATGGAAATGCACATACAGCTTATGCTCCTCCCCAGCGCGCAGGCATTTGCGCGTTTGCGCCGAGCAGAACAGCTCATACCCCACGCCGCAGGCGTCCAGCACAACGCGATCCGGCAGGATCTCCGAAACCGTTCCCCGAATATGCGCGTACATCCTTCTCCATTCTCCAATCCGTTTGTTTATTTGATGCGGAATTCCTCGGCTGCAACGCTCGTCGTATTCGCATGGCAGATAGCCGCGCCGAGCGCGTCCGCCGCATCGTCCGGCTTCGGAATCTCGCGGAGGTTCAAAAGCACGCGCACCATCTGCTGCACCTGCTTTTTATCCGCGTGGCCGCTGCCAGTCACGGCAAGCTTGATCTGCATGGGCGTGTATTCGTAAAGCGGTACGCCGGATTGCTGCGCAGCAAGCATGGCTACCCCGCGCCCCGCGCCCACCGGCAGCGCCGTCGTGGTATTGCGGTAAAAGAAAAGCTCTTCAAACACAATGTGCTCCGGCCGGTAGATGCCGACAAGCTGGCGCATGCCCAAATAGAGCTTTTCCAGACGCTCCGGGAACGGCTCTCCCGCCTTTGTTTCGATTACGCCATAATCGACCGGGCGGAGGCGCCGGTTTTCAGCCTCAATGATACCATAGCCCAGGATCGCGTATCCGGGATCGACGCCAAGTATTATCACCGCCGCTGTCCATCCGTTTCCATATGTTTAACTGGCCGGTTGGCGCAACGCTCCGGCCAGTCCATTCTTATTTTACCATGGCTTTGCCGATTAGGCAAAGGAAAGATAGGCCTAGCTCTCCAGGCTCTCAAAATATGCGTCGATCAGTTCCAGCGAATCAAAGGGAAGCCCTGCCTCCAGCTCCAAGCGCGTCGCTTCGTCGAGCGTATCCGCGGATATGGGGAGTTCCATCACGAGATACGGCAAAAACGTATCCGGGTCCGTCCGCTTTACGCATACTTTGCCGCGTTCCAGCGTAAGCACATAATGCTTAGGGCAATATCCCGCAAGCTCGCGTTTGAGCTTTACTCTTGAGGTCGTAAACAAACGGACTTCATAGTCCGCATAGGTGCTTTTAAGGTCGGCCAGCGTCATACCTACCGCACTCTCGTTGTCGCTCTCCACGCATTCGTGCCCGCAAGCCCCAAACGCGCTGATCCAATCCACCTGCGTCGTTTCCAAGACGCAAACCGCGCGTTCTCCGCCGACCGCCTCCGCGTCGTTCCCAGGCAGCGTTTCCTGGGTAGGGGAGGCTCCCGGTTCCCCCGCCTGCATCAAGCCGATCGGTTCTTGCTGCTGCGGCCAAAGCGTCAGCGAAGCCATGCCGCCGAAGAGTGCCCCCACCAAAAATATCGCCACGACCCCACAGGCGACCAGCGTGCGGCGCGGGCGGAAGCCGTTTACAAACGATTTTGAAGCCATGTTACCGCCTCCTTTGGGGTAAAAGGTTCCCCAAAAGGCGGGATTCTATGCACACGCAAACCGGCTACCGCGAAAGCGCGGCAGCCGGCTCCTGTTTTAAATGCTTGCTTATTTGAAAAAATTGTAATCCGCCTCTCCGCCTACAAGCTCAGAGCCCATGGTGTTGAGGTCGCCGATGACAAGCATCGTATCAAAATACTCGCCCGCGCGCCACACTTTGAGTTCAAGCGAGTCCCCAACCGATTTCGATTTAACATGCGCCACGAATTCGTCCTGCGTTGGAACGGCCGCCCCGTCCACCTCCACGATGATGTCGTTCGGACGCAGGCCGGCTTCATCTGCCGGGCCATCCTTGGTAACGGATACGACGAGCATGCCCTCCACCGTGCCATATTCCTGCGCGGAAAGTGCATCCCACGCACCGATCGTCACGCCGATTCCGGGGCGCAACACATAGCCGCTCGTGATGAGCTGGGATATGACTTTCATCGCGTCGTTGATCGGGATTGCAAAGCCGAGGCCTTCCGCACTGATCGCATTACCGTATTCATCATAGCTTGCGGTAACGGTTTTTGCGGAAGTAATGCCTACCACCTCGCCTGCCATATTGAGCAGCGGCCCGCCGCTGCTGCCTGGGTTCACAGCGGCATCCGTCTGCAAATAGGTGTTCGTTTTTCCATCGATGTTGACGTCCCGCGCCGTTGCACTGATAATGCCGAAGGTTGTCGTGCCCGCCAACTCGCGCCCGGTCGGGTCGCCGATGGCGATGGTGAATTCTCCCACGCGCACCGAGTCGGAATCGCCAAGTTTAAGCGCATGCAGATTTTCGCTCTCGATTTTAAGCACCGCAATATCCATGGACTTATCCATGCCGATCAGCTCCGCGTCCATCTCTGTGCCATCTACAAAAGTGACCGCGACCGCATCCGCATCCTCTACAACGTGCGCGTTCGTCACAATGTAACCCTCCGTGGAGATCAGGAACGCAGAACCCGTGGCCTGCTCCACATAGGGGCCGCCGAATTGCCGGGCGTTGGCATAGTTGATTACGCCCAGCACACCGGAACTCACCTGCTCCACGATGTCCGGGATCGGGTTGCTGCTGTCGCCGATGACGGGGCTTTCCCCGTCGAGCTGCGGCATAGGCCGCGTCGTGGGATTCGGCGTATAGGCAGGACGCGCTGATTCCGCAGGCTCCGTCTGCGTTGGCGTAGCCTGCGGGAAGAAGCCGGGAAAATCCGGCGTCGGCGTAGCCTGCGCAGGCTCTCGTGCAATATCATATAGAGACGGCATCAAGATCGTTGCGAGCAGAGCGCCAATGATCGTGAATACGACCGCCGTCACAACATAGCCGCCGATACCCCGCCGCGGAGACGAATTCTGCGGCTGCTCTTGTCCTCCGTTTTGTTCGTAATAATAATTCGGGTATTCCATGTTTTACCTCCGTTGCGCGGCATAAGGGCGCGTTTTCCCCTGCTGCTCGCATAATTTAAGCGTAAATGTGAAACAGGCGCCCTTGCCGGGCGGCGATTCCGCTACGATAGTTTGCCCATGCTGCTCTACAATTCGTTTTACGATCGAAAGCCCGATGCCTGTCGACGAGCCGGACGGCGTATGCGCTTTTTCCGCCTTGTAGAACCGGTCGAATACATACGGCAGATCTTCCGGCGCAATGCCGACGCCCTCATCCTGCACGGAAACGCGCACATCCTTCCTGCTGACCTCCGTTTTAAGGGTCAGCATGCCGCCTGCGGGCGAAAACTTGATCGCGTTGTCGATCAGGTTCCGTATGACCTGCGCGATCTGATCCGGATCCGCTTCCACAGTGGTATGTTCCGCGTCAAAGTCCATGTTAACGTCGATGTTGGCTGCGTTGATGCGCGCTTCAAACGTCAGCAGCGTGCGGATGATGAGCTCGTTGATGTCAAACGATTCGAGCTTAAGCACCGTCTGCCCGGATTCGATGCGCGCAAGGTCCAGCAAATCGTTGACCATAGCTGTCATGCGCTTGGTTTCGTCGATCACGATGCCAAGATACTTCCCGTATTCCTCCTGCGGGATCGTGCCATCCTGCATGGCCTCGAGGAAGCCGCGCATGGAGGTAAGCGGCGAGCGCAGCTCGTGGGAAACGTTTGCAACGAAGCTCCTGCGGGAATGTTCGAGCGTATCAAGCTCGTCTGCCATCACGTTGAAGCTCTGGCCAAGCTGGCCTACCTCATCCCGGCTTACGATCTTGACCCGCGCATCGAACTCACCCTTGGAAAACCGCCGCACGATATTGTTCATATCAGTGATGGGCTTTGTCATGCGCCCTGTGATGTACGACACTGCAAGGAACGCGAGGATCACCGAAACGCAGGCCGAAAGCAACACGTCAAGGTACACCTGGCGGATCGAGTCGTTCGTACGGCTCATATCCGTATGGAAAAACATTGCGCCCACCACGATTCCTTCCCCAGTCGTGATGGGGCATGCGATGGACATTGTTGGGATGTCGATCCATCCCGAAAACACATTGCTTTCGAGGCGCGTGCTCATGCTTGAGATGATCTCCTCCGCCTCGTTGCTCAGGTATGTTTCCGCGACGGGGAGCCACTTGGTAGACGTGCGGTCGTACATGCAAACGTTGCCGAACGCCTGATCCACAAACACAAGCTGCAAAAGCGCGTCGTATTTACGGGCTGTCGTCACCAGTTCTTCGATGGCGACCGGGCGCTTATCATCGTCAAGATATTTGGTAACGATCGTAAGCGTGACTTCCTCCGCCTCACGCCGAAGCTCGCTTTCCTGCTCCGCGATGTACTGGTTCTGAAACATGCCCGCGACAGTAATGCCGAGCAGCAGCAGGATTGCCAGCATCACGGAAAGATAGGTAGCAAGCATGCGCGAGAACAGCGTATTGAACATCGCCCGGCCTTCCCTCACTTTGCGGCTTCGAATTTATAGCCTACGCCCCATACAGTCTTGATCTGCCACGCGTCGCGCTCGCCAAGCTTTTCGCGGATGCGCTTCACATGGACGTCCACCGTGCGGGAATCGCCGAAGAAATCGAATCCCCAAACCTGCTCGAGAAGCTGCTCGCGCGTGAATACCTTGCCTTCGCGCGAGGCCAGAAAATACAGCAGTTCGATCTCCTTGGGCGGCATTTCGACCTGCCTGCCGTCCAGCATCACGGAATAGTTATCGAGCGAGACGGTCAGCCCTTCAAAAGCCACTTGCCGTTCGCTTTCCTCCTCCGGCTGGCTGGAACGGCGCAGCACCGCTTTGATGCGCGCCAGGAGCTCCTTTGCGTCAAACGGCTTCACGATGTAATCGTCCGCGCCAAGGTCTAGCCCCTGGATACGGTCGAACGTGTCGCCCTTGGCCGTGAGCATGATGACCGGCACCGTGCTTTCCGCACGGAGCTTAGCGAGAACTTCCCAACCGTCCATGCCGGGAAGCATCACATCGAGCACCACAAGGGAAGGCTGCGTCTCCCGGAAAAGCTGCAGGGCAAGGTCGCCCCGTTCGCAGGTTTTGACGCTGTATGCCTCTTTTTTTAAATACATCTCGATGATTGCGAGGATGTTCTTGTCATCGTCGATCACAAGGATGGTGTTGTTTTCCACGGTTCAACCTCCTGAATGAATTGCGCCGTTTGCTTGCGCAGGCAGTCAATCGCGTTCCGTGCGGACGGGGATGCCGTGTTTGCGCAGCAACGCTGCCGTTATGCCGTCCCCCGTTGTCAGCCGGCCGGAAAACGTGCCGTCATAGACCCTTCCGCTGCCGCAGGAAGGGCTTTTCGCCTTCAAAACCGCCTCCGTTGCGCCATGTGCCCGGCAAAACGCCAGCGCCGCATACGCGCCCTGCACAAAGGCTTCCGTTACATCTCTGCCGGATTTTGTCAGCACGCGGGCACGGCCTTGCAGCACGTCCTCCGCGCTCCCGCCTACGATTTCCGCTGGCTCGCGCGGCGTAGGAAGCCCTCCCATGCACTCCGGGCAGATGCAGACCGCCTTCCCGGATGCAACGAGGCTGCATACCAGATCCGAGCGGTTTGCCGCGCCATCGTAACGGCAAGGCACCCCAGCCAAGCATGCGGACACCGCGATCATATCGTTTCCTTTCTATTCTATCATCAAAATATGAACCAGGTATGAATTTCGGCAAAAAAGCTGAATATCCTTACTTTTTCAGCGTAACGACCGTTACGCCCGCGTCGCCTTCACCATAGTTGCCGATGCGGAAGCCCTTCACGCGCGGGTGGCGCTTAAGGAAGTTCTGCACGCCCGTGCGCAGCGCCCCAGTGCCTTTGCCATGGATGATGTTCACTTCGGAAAGGCCGCTCAAAAACGCATCGTCCAAATAACGGTCCACCACGGCAAGCGCCTCATCCACAAGCATTCCGCGGATGTCCAGCTCCAGCCCGACGCGGCGGTCCATCGCCGCCGCGAACTTGGATTTTCCCTGCTCGGGCCGCTCCTCCTGCACAAAACGGAGGTCAGAAAGCTTTACCGAAAGTTTCAGGATACCCGCCTGCACCTGCACGTCTCCCCGCGCGTCTGCCGGAGAAAGCACGGTCGCCCGCTGATCGAGCGAGACGATCTTCACGCTGTCGCCGGGCTTCACAGCCTTGGGCGGCGCGCCCGCATCGTCCTTTTTGAGCGCAAGCGGTTCTGCAAGCTCGTTTTCCTCCGCGCGCATCTTGTCGCGCGCCTGCTGGATCACGCGGTCTGCGGCGCTGCGGTCGATCCCCTTGAGCGCACGAACCTGCACGATCAGCTTCTCCATCTCGCGCTTTGTGTCTGCAACGACCTTGCGCGCCTCTTCGCGCGCCTTGGCCTGCTGCTTTGCGCGTTCGTCCGCAAGTTTTTTGCGCTCCTGCTCCGCTTCCGCGCGCAGGCGCTCGAGCTCCGCGCGCGCCTCCTGCGCAAGTGCGCGTTCCTCCTCTGCGATGCGGTGCTGGGACTGCGCGCTCGAGATAATATCCTCAAACTTCACATCCTCGCCCTTCAGGAACTCCTTTGCGCTTTCAATAATGCGTTCCGGGATGCCGAGGCGCTCGGAAATTTCAAATGCGTTCGATTTCCCTGGGATGCCGATAAACAGGCGGTAGGTTGGGGAAAGCTTATCCACGTCAAACTCCATGGAGGCGTTTTCCATGCCCTCACGCGTCAGCGCAAATGCCTTGATTTCGCTGTAATGGGTCGTGGAAACGCAGACCGTACCGCGGGCGTGCAGATCCGTCAGGATGCTCATCGCAAGCGCGGCGCCCTCGTTGGGATCCGTGCCCGCGCCAAGCTCGTCCAGCAGCACGAGGGAACGTTCATCCGCGGCCTTCAGGATCTCGACAATGTTTTTCATATGCGAGGAAAATGTGGAAAGCGACTGCTCGATGGATTGCTCGTCCCCAATGTCCGCATAGACCGCGTCGAATACCGCGCATTCGCTGCCCTCTGCTGCCGGGATGAACATGCCGCTTTGCGCCATGAGTGTAAAGAGTCCCACGAGCTTGAGCGTCACCGTCTTGCCTCCGGTGTTGGGGCCGGTAATGATGAGCGAGCGGTATTCCTTCCCCAGCCAAATGTCCACCGGGACAACCTGATCCCGCGGGATCAGCGGATGCCGCCCACGCACGATGCGGATATATCCCGTCTGGTTCAGCTTCGGGCAAGTGCAGCCCATCTCGCGCGAAAGGCGCGCCTTTGCGAACACGAGATCGATCTCGCCCAGGACGGAGAGATCCTCATAGATCTCATCCGCATACGGCTCTACCATGGCCGTGAGCTCCGCGAGAATACGCTCGACTTCTTCCGACTCTTCGGAGAGGAGCTTCTTATATTCGTTGCCCAGTTCCACCACGGCGGTAGGCTCGATAAAAAGCGTCGCGCCGCTGCCGCTCTGGTCATGCACAAGGCCCGGCACCTGCTGGCGGTATTCCTGCTTTACGGGGATCACAAAACGGCCGTTGCGGATGGTAATGAGCGGCTCCTGCAAATACTTCTGGTATGTTGCGGAGCGGATCATCGCGTTAAGGCGCTCCCGGACGCGCTCGTTTGCCGCGCGCATGGCCCGGCGGATGCGCGAAAGCGCAGGCGACGCACCGTCGAAAATCTCATCTTCGCTGACAATGCAGCGGCCGATTTCCTCCTCCACGCTGCGGTGCGTGGTGAGAAAGCTCGCCATGTTGTAAAGGAGGCTCCCCTCATTTTCCTTGGTGAGTAGCTCCCGCGCGACGCGCGCGGCGCGCAGGCATTTTGCGATGCCGAGAAGCTCGCCAGGAGAAAGATAGAGCGCGGCATGAATGCGCTTTAAGCATTGCCGCATATCCGGGAAATCATCCACTGGGGACTGCCCGGTACGGTAGACGAGCGTTTCCGCCTCGCCCGTGAGCGCGAGCTGGCGCCGCACTTCTTCAAAATCGTTGGAAGGGGCAAGCGTCTCCGCAAGCTCCCTGCCGATGCAACAGGATGCGCGCAGCTTCAGTTCGTTGAGGATCTTATCGTATTCCAGCGTCCTTAAAACCCGTTCTTGCATGGTTTTCTTCTCCTGAATGAATCTAGTCCATTAATCCACGGCGCGGGACCAGTGGCCGCGCGTCGCGCCCACCGCCGGTTCCACCGCCTCTCCCGCCCTCGCGCGGCACGCGTTCTCCACACGCTGCGCCACTTCGGCGGGCGTCTCTTCATAGAAGGCCAACAGCGCCGCGTCCACAGGCGGCAAAGTGCGGTAAAGATCCGTAATATCCGTCGCGTTGCAGTTGAGCACGCGTACTAGGCAACCGCCCACCTGGCGCACGTTGGAAAGCGGGAAAGCGCGCCCCGCCTCATCTACAAGCGTGCCCGCGTTGCCCGCGCAGTTTTGGCAGCCCAGCCGCTCCCGCACAGGACAGTGACGCAGCTGCATCATCTCCGCACGGCCGTAAATCGTGATCGCGCCGCCGGTTTTTACAAGTATATCACGCATTTGCGGCTTTGTCAGTTCCTGCGAGAGCACGACGCGCTCAAACCCAAGCGAAATCAGTTGTGCAACGCATTGGGCGTTAAGTGCATTGAGACCGCTGCCCGCAATGCGGACGGGGAGGCTTTTGATCAGCGGCAGCTGCCCCAGGTTGTTTGCCTCTGCGCCGTCGAAAAGGCCGCTTTCCACAAGCGCTGCGACGCGCGCATGTTCCGCCCGGCTCAGGATAGAGGCAGGCAGTGATAGCAGCAGCTTCGCACCGTTCCGGTACCGCTGGAGCGCGCGGGGAACCGGCGCGTCGCCATACTCCACCAAAGAGAGCAGCACCGCGTCCGCCCCCGCCGAAAAGGCTGCTTCCGCCTGCTCTGCCGTGCGCACCCGTGCAAGGATTTCCCCCACACTAACGCTATAACGCACAAGCTCCGGCATGCGCAACACTCCCGGCGCTTTCCGGCGCACGCAAAGGCGTGCAAGCAGCGTGTCGCAGGCAGCGCGCCGCAGCGCGTTCACCTGCCCCATAGGCAGAAACGCATCCTCCGGCATATCGAGCGAAACCTGCTCCGCGGAAAACGGCGTTGCGCCAAGCTTTTGCAGCTGTGTCGCATACCGTGCAGGATCCTGCGGCTTCTCGGCCCGCTGGACAAGCTCCCCTTCTGCTTCCACGGTAATTCCGGCTGCGGTGAGCGCCAGCCGCGCAGGAGCGCCGGGGACGAACACCGCCGCCATCCCAACCGGGCGCTTGCGCGTATCATTTTCATAGGTTTCGCGGAGCGCCCGCAGGAGCTCCTCCTCCGGTTCCGCCTTTGCGACGCAATCCGTTTTGCCGCCGTCGCCATAATAAAACCCCGTCCGCGCCCCGCCGCGGTTGAACACGGCGAAGAGCTCCGCTTGCAGGCGCGCAAGCTCGGCTTCGTCCGCGCCATCCAGCGCCGCACGGTAAGCGCGCGTCGCTGCGGCAACATATTCCGGCCGTTTCATCCTGCCCTCCAGCTTGATGCAGCAAACGCCCGCTTCCGCAAGCTCACGCACATGCGCGAGCATGCAAAGGTCGGAAAGGCTCAGCGCATAGTCTTCCGGGCCCGGCCGCTTACCAAGCGCCATGCGCTTGCGGCAGGGCTGTGCGCACGTCCCCCGGTTGCCGCTGCGCTCGCCCGCCATAGAGGAAAACAGGCATGCGCCGGAAGTGCTCATGCACATCGCACCATGCGCAAAGGTTTCCACCTCTATTCCCGCGCCCGCGCAGATTTCACGCACCGCCTCGAGCGGCAGTTCGCGCGCCAACACGACGCGGGAAAGCCCCAGTTCGCGCGCGACGCGCGCACCTTCCAAATCGCAGATGCCCATCTGCGTGCTCCCATGCAGCACAAGCCCGGGCAGGTTTGCCTGCAGCATACGCACAAGCCCAAGATCCTGCACGATGGCCGCGTCCACGCCCGCTTCATACAGAAAGCGTCCATAGGAAAGCGCGGCGGGCAATTCCTTGTCGAACAGGAGCGTATTGAACGTAACGTTCACGGCAACGCCGCGCGCATGGCAGTAGTCGAGCGCCCAAAGAAGCGCCTCGTCATCGAAATTGCCTGCGAAGCGCCGCGCGTTGAATGCACTACCGCCCAGGTAAACGGCATCTGCGCCGTTTTGCACAGCAGCGATCAGGCTCTCCCGGCTCCCCGCCGGGGAAAGCAGCGCCATCTGCATAGGGTACTTCTTGTTTTTCTCCATTCTCATCTCAAAAAAGCGGCTTGGACGAATCGTCCCAAGCCGCTTTGTTTCCTTCTTTTTGTTATTTGGCGCCTACGGGCTGCCTGCTCTCAAAGGGGCGCTTCACAGGGGAAGCCGGCACCGCAGTACGCGGCATATCCCGCAGTTGGGCGATCCTTTGGTCGAGCGCGTCGTAATCCGCACGGAGCTTATGCAGCTCATCCGCCATGTTGAGGGAAGCAAGCAGAACACAGTTTGCTGTGCTCAGATTGGGATAGGTTCTTTGAATTTCATTGATCTTGCCGTTTACATAATCGGAAAGCTGCTTAATATATTCTTCGCTCTCCGTGCCGGTCAGCCGAAATTCCTGCCCGGCAAGCACGACGCTCGTCCGCGTTTTTTCCATATATATGCACCACCTTACCGAGATTATACAACAGATTGTGGGTGCTTTCAATACTCTTTCCAGATATTCTTGGAAAAACACATCAGGAAACGCGGCGCAGCGTTGCGGTGCAAACGCCTTCCGGATCGGTGGATACATCCATTTGGAAATTCCCCGCCTCGCCTGCCTCAGCTTCCCCGCCGGAAAGCACGGCCCGGACCGGCTCCGCCAGGAGCTGAATTTCCGCGTAGGGTACCGTTTCCTCGCAATCCAACGCGAGCGCATATGCGCAAAACGCGTCGCAGAACCACGCAACGCTCGCTTCGTAAGCCGCCTGCCGTTTGGCATGCTCCTGCTGCAATATCCAGCTCGCGTCCGGGGCAAGCGGCGCAGGCAAATCCGGCCGCGGCATGGAAAGCGTAAACGCTGTGGCCGCATCATTTTGCAGGGAAAGGGTAAGCGTCGCTTCGTCCCCGGCCTTGCTTGAGAGCGTATAGGACACAACCCGGTCATTTTCGGAGAGTAGGGCTGTCTTCGCTTCCGCGCCAAAGCGTTCACCGCGTGCGAGGAACGCTTCCGCAGAAAGCGGCGTTTGCTGCGGCTGCGCAGAACTTGCCGGCGCGGCCGTTCCCGCGGCAGCAGCCGTGGGCTGCGGCGTAGGCTCGTATACGGTCGTTGTCGCGCCAAGCGACGCAAGCAAGGCCGCACCCGGATCCGAAAGCAGGAACAGCAATACGCAAACGCCGGCCAGCGCAAGGCTGAACAGCGCGCCCACAGCCCATATCCCGCGTTTTTTCTTTTTCGCGTCAGGGTTCGTCATGCAAAAGGCGCTCGATCCCTTCCTCTATGATTTCCGGAAGCGGCCGCTCCCCGCCATGCCCCGCTTTGTGCAGCGCGGCGGCAAAATACTGTGGTATAGGCGCTTCAAACATCATATTTTCTCCTGTGCGCGGATGCTTCAGCATAAGCCGCACAGCGTGCAGTGCCTGTCCATCCAAGCCAAGGCGGTTCTTTTCCGGGCCGTAAACCGCGTCGCCCGAAACGGGATGTTTGCAGTATGCCATATGCACGCGGATCTGGTGCGTCCGCCCAGTTTCAAGCCGTGCGGCAATGAGCGTATACGCGCCGTAACGCTCCAGCACGCGCCAATGCGTCACAGCCTCCCGCCCATCCGGTACGACGGCCATGCGCTTTCGGTCAACGGGATGCCTTCCGATGGGAGCGCTCACGGTCCCGCAGTCCTCCCGGATGTTCCCGTCCACGATCGCAAGGTAGATGCGCCCCGCCGCATGTGTTTTCATCTGTTCCGCAAGCGCACGGTGCGCAAAATCGTTTTTTGCGATCACGATGAGGCCAGAGGTCATCTTGTCGATTCGATGCACAATACCGGGACGCAGTTCGCCGCCGATCCCGGAGAGGTCTTTGATATGGTACAGCACCGCGTTTACAAGTGTACCGGTTTCGTTGCCTGGCGCCGGGTGTACGACCATGCCCTTCGGCTTATCGATCACAGCTATATCCGAATCCTCATACACGATGGAAAGCGGAATATCCTCCGGCACAAGCTCCGTCTGCGCAGGTGCTTCGATGCGGATCTCCACCACGTCCCCGGCCCTGAGGCGCGTGTTCGCGCGGCACGCCCCGCCGTTTACGGTCACATCCCCTTCCCCAATGAGGCGCTGCGCAAACGCGCGGGTTTCCCCGCTTGCGCGTGCGGCAAACACGTCCAAGCGCTCGCCCTTTTCGTTGGCGACCGCATGGATTACGCGGGCCTGCTCTCCCGGCCCCGCTTCCAATTCCGGCCGCGCATCTTTCGGAAGATACTCTTCCATCAGCGCTCATCCTCGTCCTGCTCTGCCTTTGCGGAAGTTTTCTCAGCCCGCTGGTTTTCCTCGTCCGGTACCGTTGCCGCAGCTTCCATCTTCGGGCCAGGCTTTTTATCAAGTTCCGCGAAAAATGCTCTTCCCTCTTTCGTAAACAGCAATTCCACAACGAGGAGTATGCCCCCAATGGTAATGGCAGCATCGGCTACATTGAACACCGCGAAGTCGATCAGCGAAAAATAAAACATATCCCGCACATAGCCCAAAAACAGGCGATCAATGAAATTGCCAAGCGCGCCTGCGACGATAAGCGCGACGCATACACGCAGCATCACAGGCATGCTGCCGCGCTTTTTTATGAGCAGCCAAGCAAGCGCGCCGCAGGCGACGATCGTGAGCGGGATAAACAGCCACCGCGCGTTTTCCAGCATGCCGAACGCTGCGCCGCGGTTCTCCACATAGGCAAGCTCAAACACGCCGTCGATCAGCGGGTAGGTATGGTTCTGCAAAGTCGGGAGCCAGGCTGCGCAGGCGATTTTGGACGCCTGATCCAGCACGAGCACCACGATCAAAATGAAAAGTTCCAGCATGACGCCTCCGAACGGATGATTTCATGGTTTATCTTAGCACGGCACGGCACCGTGAGGCAATACGCTATTCTGAAAGGAGATACCACTTATCGGCCGAGCGCAGGATGTCTGGCTCCCGCGCGCTCGAGAGCCCCTGGATGTCCGCAGAATACAGCAGGCTGTTCAGGCGGAAATACAGCGTGATGAACGGGAGTTCTTCCGCAAAGCGCATCTGGAATTCCGAAGCGGCCTCGCGCATGGCGGTTTCGTCCTGTGCTGTAAGGATGTTCTGCGCCAACTGCTCAAGCGCCGCGTTGGAATAGCCGCCATAGTTGTTGCGCCCGTTCTGCGCAATATACTGCGTCAGGTCGCAGTCGCGCCCAAGGTTGAAGCCGACGAGCGCAAGGTCGAATTCCTTCGCCGCGATCTTACTCACGTATTCGCTCGCATCGTCCCCGAGCGTGTAGCCAGCGGTGACAAGCTCCACATGGATGCCGATCTCCTCCAGCTGCTGCGCGATCATTTCCGCAGCGCTCTTGCGCGCCGCATCCGTGGAGTCGTTCACCAGCAGGCGCAGCGTCATCTCACTGTAATGCTGGCCGTCCTGTTCCAAATAGCCGTCCTCGTCCGTGTCGCTCCAGCCCGCATTCGCAAGGAGCGTGCGCGCCACGGCAGTGTTGTAGTCATAAAGTTTGGATTTGCTTTCATACAGCTGGGAATCCGGCGCAACAGGAACGTCGCACGCTTGGGCCCGGTTCATGTACACGTTTGTGATGATATGCCCGCGGTTGATCGCATAGGCGAGCGCCATGCGCACATTGACATCCCGCAAATTGGCGTTATCATAATTGACAAGCATGACCTCCACCGTCTGCGTCATCACATCGAGCACGTTCGTCACGCCTTCCTCGCGGTAGCGGCCGACGGACAGGGAGGACGTGGGTACGAGGTCGAGCTGGCCCGCCTCATAGGACGCAAGCGCGATGTCGTTGCTGTCCTTCGCATAAAACGAGAATGCTTCGATATAAGGCGTCTGCTTCCACCAATTTGAGTTTACCGTGAGCCGCACCAGCTCGTCCGTCACCGTCTGTGCCTGATAGGGTCCGGTGCCGACCGGCCTGCCGCTCTCCTCTGCCGCGCCGCCGCGCATCACAGGGAATGTGAGCGCATAAAGCGAAGCATGTCCCGCCTGCCGCATCGTAACGATCAACGCGCCGTCCTCCGCAGCAGCCATGCTCTCTACCCGCGTGGTAACATAAGAATAATATGTGTTTTCCGCAAGCGATACAATCCTCTGATAGGTGCCTACCACATCTGCCGCCGTCACAGATGCACCCGTATCGTGCCACCGAGCCGCTGCACGCAGGCGGAACGTCCAAATGCGGCCGGTTTCGTCCGCAGACCAATTTTCCGCAAGCCCCGGGATGATCTGCCCGGTATCGTCGATAGCAAGCAGGCCCTCATAAACAAGCGAAAACAGCGCGAGCATCTCCTCGGAAGTTACGATAAGGGGGTCTCTCACATCCGCGTTTACGGGCATCGGCATGCGGATCTCCCCGCCGGCAACCGGCTGGGGCGCAGGCGTCGCCGTTGGTAGCGCGATCGCGGGCGTAGCCTCAGCCGGCTCGTCCGCGGGTGCGCCGCAGCCGCAGCCAAACAGCGCGAGCAGCACGGAAATGCCAAGGGCAGTGATTCTTTTTTTATTGTGCAAGTTCCTCTTCATAAAGTTCCCTGTATTTTTCGCAAGCGGCTTTCACCCGCTTCACGTATGCCTCCGTTTCCGCAAACGGGATCACCGTAAGTCGTCCGCCCGCCGAATAGGCCGGATCCTCCATCCATTTTTTTACGTTGCCAGGCCCCGCGTTATAGGCTGCAAGCGCGAGATCGCGCTCCCCATCGTATCGTGCGAATAGATAGGAAAGATACCAGCAGCCGAGCCGGATGTTCGTATCCGCTTCGTAGAGCGCATCTTCTGAAAATGGCAATAGAGCCAGCTTTTCCGCGATCCACTCGCCCGTTGCAGGCATGATCTGCATCAGTCCCCGCGCGCCCTTTGGGGAGCAGGCGTCCGCCTGGCCGCGGCTTTCGCAGTGGATGACCGCCGCGACAAGGTATGGATCAAGGCCATAGGCCGCGCTTTCCCGCTTGATCGCTTCCGCATAAGCGAGCTGATACGTTCGCTTTTCCAGCTGGAGGTTCACAAAATATGCGGCCACCGAAAGCAGCGCTGCTGCGGCGAGCGCGATGGCCGCAACGCGCAGCGCGCGGGCGCGCTCCCGCTGTTTCCGTTTTTTCCTCGCCGCCTCGCTGCGCTTTTTTCCGGAGGCAGCAGCCGCAGCCGCCGTCATACCGCCGCCTCTGCGGCCGTGCATGCTGCTGCATAGCATACGTCCACGCGTTGGAAAAGCGCCATTTCATCTCCGTCATTGGGAATCACAACCGTAGCGTAACGCCGTTTTTCTGCTTCCGGCATCTGCGCGGCCATGCGCGCAAGCGCATGCGCCCGGGTACAACCGTCCCGCGCCATAATGCGCGCAAGGCGCGTCTCTTGCGCCGCTGTGACAAGCCAGATCGCATCCATGCGCTTCCATGCGCCGCATTCGATCAAAAGCGCCATATCCCAAACGACGACGCCCTTGGGATGTTCCGCCTGCCACGCATCGGAGAGCTCCGCCATCCGCGCCACTACAAGTGGGTGCGTGATCGCGTTAAGCGTTTTGAGCGCATCGGAATCCCCGAACGCGCGCGCGGCAAGAGCAGCACGGTTTAAAGCGCCATCCGGCGTAAGGATTTCCGGTCCAAAGGCTTCTGCCAGCAGGGAAAGCCCCCGCGTACCGGGCTCTACGATCTCGCGCGCGACAAGATCCGCGTCAAGCACATGCGCGCCGAGCGCGCGGAGGCGTTTCGACACGGTGGATTTGCCCGCGGCGATGGAACCCGTTAAACCGATGCGCATATCTCGCTTCCCCTTTTATTTCGTCTCAAACCAGCTGCGTCCAGTTTTCACATCCGCTTGCAGCGGCACCGAAAGCTCAACCACGTTCTGCATACATTCTGAAAGCAGCGCTTTCACGCGCTCCGCTTCCTCCGCAGGCGCGTCAATAATGAGCTCGTCATGGATCTGAAGTACCAGCTTTGCTCGGAGGCCTTCGCGCCGGAGCGCTTCATGCACGCGCACCATCGCAAGCTTGATGATGTCCGCAGCCGTACCCTGAATGGGCATGTTCATCGCCACGCGTTCGCCAAAGGAACGCGTGTTGTAGTTGGAGGATTGCAGCTCCGGCAGCTCCCGCCGCCTTCCCATCATCGTTTTGACAAAGCCATCCCGCTTGCCGGCCTCCACGCTTTCCAGCATGTAGCGGTGGATGCCCGGATAGCGGGCAAAATACAGTTCGATGTAATGAGCGGCCTCCTTGCGTGGGATGCCGAGGTTGCGCGCAAGCCCAAAATCGCTAATCCCGTACACGATACCGAAGTTCACGGCTTTCGCCGCGCTGCGCTGCGCGCTTGTAACCGCGTCAAACGGCACGCCGAACACCTCGGAGGCCGTGCGGCGGTGGATGTCGTCCCCTTCGCGGAAGGCGCGGATCATGCCCTCGTCCCCGCTCATGTGGGCGAGCAGACGCAGCTCGATCTGCGAATAATCTGCGTCCACGAGCAAATTCCCTTCGCTTGCAACAAACGCCTTGCGGATCTCGCGTCCAAGTTCCGTGCGGACGGGGATATTCTGCAAATTCGGCTCCGTGCTGGAAATGCGCCCCGTCGCCGTCACATTCTGGTTGAAGCTCGTATGTACGCGGCCGCTTTCCGGCTGAACGACAGCGAGGAGGCCGTCTAAGAACGTGCTGCAAAGTTTGGAAAGCGTGCGGTATTCAATAATAAGCGGCACGATTTCATGCTTTCCGGCAAGCGCTTCAAGCGTTTCCGCATCCGTGGAATAGCCGGATTTTGTCTTTTTCCCGGGCGGGAGCCGGAGCTTGTCGAACAGGACCGCGCCGAGCTGCTTGGTGGAGAGGATGTTGAACCGTTCCCCCGCGAGCGCATAGATCTCCTCCGCAATCGCGTCGATACGCATCTTGAAAACCGTACTCATCTCTGAAAGCACGCTTGCGTCAAGCGCAAAGCCGATGCGCTCCATGTCGAACAGCACACGCTCGAGCGGGAGCTCCACCTCGCGGTAAAGCCACATAAGCTCCTTCTCCGCAAGTTCCGGCAGCATGGAATCCGCGAGGCGCACGAGCGCCGCCGCACCGCCTTCCGCAAAGCCAAGCCGCTCCCCCACGAGGGTTTTGAGCGAACCTGCCGGGTGGATAGCATGCAAGAGATAATCCACAAGCATCGCGTCGAACGTCACGCCTGCAAGCGATACGCCAAAGCGCGCCAAAATATGCCGAAAGCGCTTCGCATCGAACACGAGCTTTTCAATCGTTTCGTTTTCGAGCAGCGGTTTGAGCGCGCCATAGACCTGCGCTTCATCGAGCCCTGCGTCAAGCAGCGTCGCGCCGAGCACCACGTCATATTGCGTCGTGCCGTCCACGGAAAGTGAGAGCGCCTCATCCACATGGAGCGCGAGACGCTGTGCATTCGCAAGCGTTTCCGCAAGCGCGGCGAGTTTCTCCGCGTCGTCCACGCGCACACGCGTAAGCTCTTTCCCCGCTGCGGATGCCTGCGGCGCAGCGCCGCCCTTGGGCAGGCGGGAAAGCAGGCTGCGCAGTTCCAGCTCCTGCATCATCGGCGCGCCGCCCGCAAGGCGCACGGGTTCAAACATGCATTCCGCGAGGCCGAAGGGTACCGGCGCATGCGTGTCGATGAGGCCGAGCCGGTAGCTCATGCGGGCGCTCTCCGCGCCCTCGGTAAGTTTCTTCTGCAAAGCGCCCTTCTCATCCCCCGCATGGGCAAGCGCGTTTTCAAGCGTGCCATATTTTTCGAGCAGCTTGCGCGCGGTCTTTTCCCCCACGCCAGGGATGCCGGGCAAATTATCGGAGCCGTCTCCCATAAGGCCCTTGAGATCCGGCATGCGTGCGGGCGCAAGGCCGTATTGTTCCAACAGAAGCTCCTCGTCATACTCCACGGTCTCGTTCGCCTTCTTGGGCATCAAAACGTGCGTGTTGGGGCCGATGAGCTGCAGCGCATCCCGGTCGCCCGTCACGAGCAGCGCGTCCACACCCGCTTCGTTCGCAAGGCGCGCGAACGTGCCGAGAATGTCGTCCGCTTCAAAGCGCGGGCACTCGCAGACCGCGATTCCCATCTCAGTGAGCAGCTTTTTTACGAGCGGGATCTGTGCGCGCAGGTCATCCGGCGTTTCGGCACGGCCAGCTTTGTATGCGTCATATTGTTCATGGCGGAATGTGGGTCCATGCATGTCGAAGGCAACGAGCAGGTAATCCGGCTCCTCTTGCACGAGCTTAAAGAGCGTGGAAAGAAAGCCGTAGATCGCCCCCGTCGGTACGCCCGCTTTGGTCATCATGGAAGGCAGGGCGAAATACGCCCTGTAAAGGATGTTATTCCCGTCAATCGCAATGAGCTTTTTCAAGTTTGGTTCTCCTTTCGCCGCTTCCAGCATAGCATCCCAGTGCGCGGCGTTCAAATCAACAGTCCGTAAACTTTGCAGTGAAAGCCGCCGTTCAGGGAATCACGTCATATACCATCGGCGCGGGGGCAGGCGCTTCCTCCGAAAGCGTCAGCGCGCCGCGTACCATCGCAGCGGCCTCCTCCGCATGGGCGGGATCATTCACATAAAGCGTGGCCACCGATTCCCCGACCGCAACGAACGCCCCTTGGCGCTTGTGCATCACGAGGCCGACAGCCGGGTCGATCCGGTCCGTCTTCGTCGCACGGCCCGCGCCGAGCAGCTGCGCCGCAATGCCGATCTGTTCCGCCCGTATGGCGGAGACATATCCCGCGCGCCCGAGCGTCACAGGGATCTTCTCCCGCACGGCGCAGAGGACGTCCGGTTCTTCAATACAGCGCACATCCCCGCCGAGGGCGGCAAGCATCGTACGCAGTTTCGCAAGCCCCGCGCCGCTTTCAAGCGCATGCGAAAGCTTTGCGCGCGCCTCCGCCTCGTCCTTTGCAATGCCCGCAAGCAGGAGCATATGGGATGCGAGCAGCATGGAAACCTCACGAAGCGGGTCGCCCGCGGGGATCTTTCCGGAAAGCAGCTCGATCGCCTCGCGCACCTCCAGCCCGTTGCCGACCGCCATGCCGAGCGGCTGATTCATGTCGGTGATGATTGCGACGGTACGCCGGCCCAAATGCGTACCGATGTCCACCATCGTGCGCGCGAGCTCCCGCGCCTCCGGGAGCGTCTGCATGAACGCGCCCGTGCCCATTTTGACGTCGAGCACGATCGCGTCCGCACCCGCAGCGAGCTTCTTGCTCATTATGCTTGAGGCGATAAGCGGGACGCTGTTTACGGTGCCCGTCACGTCCCGCAGCGCATACATACGCTTATCCGCCGGAACGAGGTTCTCCGTCTGCCCCATCACGCAGAGGCCGGTTTCCCGGACGGTCGTGAAGAAACGCTCGATGGGGATCTCAACGTTCACCCCCGGCACAGATTCGAGCTTATCGAGTGTGCCGCCCGTATGCCCAAGCCCACGGCCGGACATTTTGGCCACCGTGCCGCCGCAGGCTGCGACGAGCGGTGCGACGGCGAGCGTCGTCGTATCCCCGACGCCACCAGTGGAATGCTTATCAACCTTTACGCCCGGAAGCGCAGAAAGATCCACCATATCGCCGGAGCGCATCATTGCGTCCGTAAGCGCCCCGGTTTCCTCCCGGTTCATGCCCTGGAAGCAGACAGCCATCATCCAGGCCGCCATCTGGTAGTCCGGCACCTGATTATTCACGAACCCGTTCACGAGCCATTCGATCTCCCGCTTTGTCATGGGTTCGCCGTTCTTTTTCTTTTTTAGGATGAGATCGACCGCGCGCATGCCGCTCCCCCTTCTATGTGTTTGCATTTCCTTGTGCAAAAGGGCGAACCGCGTTCTCCCTCAATGCCGAAGTCCTGTTCGATTTACCGGTTTACCGGCTGCTCCCTTTGCGCCTTTACTCGTATCCCAGCTCACGCATGGTGGAGAGGCTGTTGCGCCAATCGTCCTTCACCTTGACCCAAAGCTGCAGATTCACGCGCATGCCGAGCATCCATTCCATATCGCGCCGAGCCTCCGCGCCGATCTTTTTGAGCATCGCGCCGCCTTTGCCGATGATGATGCCCTTGTGCCCTTCGCGCTCGCAATAAATCGTGGCCCAAACGTCGCAGATAGGCTTATCCTCACGCTGAACCATCTTGTCAACGCCCACGCCGATGCCATGCGGCACCTCCTCCTTCAGGAGCGCAAGCGCCTTTTCACGGATCATTTCCGCGCAGATGACGCGCTCCGGGAGATCCGTCACCATGTCGTCCGGGAAGTATTTCGGCCCCTCCATGAGATGCGAAGCAAGCAGCGCTTCCAGCGCCGGGACGCCTTCTCCCGTCTCCGCGGAAATTTCAACGATCTCCGAAAGATATGGCACGGTTTCAAGTTTTTCCCGTAGGCCGGCAACGGCCTCTGGCTTTGCGGTGTCGATCTTGTTGATCGCAGCGATGACGGGCGCCTTTGCGGAAGCGAGTTTCTGGAGCAGGGCTTCATCCTTTTCGCGCACGCCCTTCTCCGCGTCGGCAAGGAACAGCACGGCTTCCACCTCGTTGAGCGAATCATACGCCACCTTGAGCATATATTCGCCGAGCCGGTTTTTCGGCGTCGTTACGCCAGGCGTATCCAAAAATACGATCTGGTAGGCAGGCTTCGTCAGCACGCCCATGACGCGGTTGCGCGTCGTCTGTGCGCGCGGGGAGACGATGGAGACCTTCTGCCCAACAAAGCGGTTCATCAGCGTGCTTTTGCCGACGTTCGGGGAGCCGATGATCGAAACAAATCCGGAAAGAAAGCCGTTCATTTGCCAAGGTCCCTCGGCAAAAACGCATCCGGCAGCAGGTCACCCATGGCGACGAGCTTATATTCCCCCTTGCGGTTCGCGCAGATCACGGGCATTTCCGGGTCGCAGAACTCCGCGAGCACCTGGCGGCATACGCCGCAGGGCACGGCGGGGTTCTCCCCATCCCACACAATGGCGATCGCGTCAAATTGGCGTTCCCCTTCGTAAACGGCCTTGAACATGGCTGTGCGCTCGGCGCAGCTCGAGGGGGAGTAGGCCGCGTTTTCGATGTTGCAGCCCAGGTAATAGGCGCCCGTTGCGCCCTTCAGGCACGCGCCCACGCGGAAATTGGAATAAGGCGCATAGGCCCGGTCCCGCGCCTCGTTCGCCATGCGCAGCATGTTCTTCACTTCAAAATCGTGGATGCTCCTCATCTTGTGATCCTCATCTTCTCTAAGATTTCGTTTTGCCGCGCAAACATCCGCGCGCGGTCCTCGTCCGTCATGTGGTCATAGCCCAGCAGGTGCAGCGTGCCATGCACCGCCAGGAACGAAAGCTCCCGCAAAAGCGGGTGGCCGTATTCCTCCGCCTGCGCTTCCGCACGCGGGAGCGAAATGGCAATATCCCCCAGGAATGCGTCCGGGATCGCAGGGAATGCCCCCCCTTCTGCCGCGGGGAAGCTCAGCACGTCCGTCGGCCTATCCACCCCGCGGTACTCCCGGTTCATCGCATGAATGGCGGCGTCATCCACCACAGAAATAGTTATGTCGCCCGCCGCGCCCTCATATGCAAGCGCGGCCTCCGCGGCAGCGGACAGCGCGTCTTCGAGGAACTCCGGCGTTCCGGCCAGTTCCGTCAGCACCTCGATCATTTGTTTACCTCTGCAAGATCCGGGTATTCGATGCGGTCATGCATGATGCCGCCAAAGGTCTTGAGGAAGCTCTTTTCGATCTCCGTGAACTCGGCGAGGGTCAGCGGCGCGTTGGTCATCATGTTGTCGCTGTCCGTCATCTTGCCGTAGATGACCTTGTGTACCATCTCATCGACCTTTTCGCGATTCGTATCGCCCAGCGAGCGCACTGCGGCCTCGCAGGAATCCGCCAGCATCACAATAGCGCTCTCCTTTGTAGAGGGCCGGCTCCCGGAATAGCGAAAGTTCTTGGCCTGCACCTTGTCGCCCTCCGCTTGCTTCGCTTTGTAGTAAAAATACGTCATGAGCGCATTGCCATGGTGCTCCGCCGCAATACGGATCACGGCGGAAGGCATCTTGTAGCGCGTGAGCAAAGTCACGCCATCCTTCTGGTGGGCGATGATCGTCTGCGCGCTTTCAAGCGGAGGCAGCGTATCGTGAATGTTCTCGCCACTCTTCTGGTTTTCCTTGAAATATAGCGGGCGGCGCAGTTTGCCAACGTCGTGAAACAACGCGCCCACGCGCGCAAGCAGCGGATCCGCCCCTACGCGCTCTGCCGCCGCTTCCGCAAGCGCAGCAACCGTCACGGAATGCTGATAGGTACCCGGCGCTTCTACCATAAGCTGCTTGAGCAGCGGATGGTTCGTGTTGCTCAGTTCGCTCAGGCGAGCAGTCGTCGCCACATCGAAAAGGTTCTCCCAAATGGAGAGCGATCCAGTCACAAGAAGCGCCGCAAGCATGCAGCTCCCCATCGTCCAGCCGATGCCGGCGAGCACGGAAAGGAACGTCTCCTTTGCCATGAGCATCACGGCCGTGACAACAAGCGACGCAGCCGCGCCGCCGACCGCGCCTGCCGCGATCAAAGCGGCTCTGCTCTGCGTCCTGCGGAGCGCAAACACGCTCGCTGCACCCGCCGCAAGCGTGGAGACGGCCAGCATAAAGGAATCCACGCTCAAAAGCGCCGTCCCGCTGCCGCTCGCCATCAGGCCGAGTGCAACTGCGAACAGCGCGCTCTGCGCGAGCGCCACGCGGGGGCAGACAAGAAGCGCCGTGAGCATCACCGCGATGAGCGCGGGGTTCATGCGGACGTCCAACGTGCTGCAAAGCAGCGCAAGGAGCATGGTCAGCACGGTGAACACTGTAAGGATGATCATGCGCTTGATGTCATAAAACACCTCTGTGCGGTAAAAGTAAATGTAAAGCGTGAACAGCGCGAACGCGACAAGAAGGATGAGCAGCGTACCAAGGATAAGCGGCAGGTTGTTTTGCTCCGCGCGAACGAGCGCAAGGTCGCTCAGGATTGCGTATTGTGCGGCTGTGATCACTGCGCCGCGTTCCACGACCGTCTCCCCCTTTTTGATCACTACGGGTTCGACGGCCGCCGCGGCCTCTTCCTGTGCAAGGGCGGTCGCCTCCTCGTCCACCACGAGTGTCGGTTCCATGTAGGTGCTGACCACAAGGCCGGCCACATCCTTGATGCCGGCTGTGAGGCTTGTAGTTGCGTTGACCTCCCGCACGCAGGTGGCCTTCACCGAGGCGAGCCCCTCCGCAGGAAGGCCTGCGTTCAGAGAGGTTTCAAGCTTCGGCAGCACAAGATCCTTCATGAGTTGGAGCTCGGATGTCCCCGCGGCGAGCACCACGTAAAGCTGGGCTTCTTCCAACGCGGGTTTGGTTTTAGCACAAAAGGCCGCCGTCTGCTCCGCGCTGAGCAGCCCGGCCCAGTCCTCCGCTGTCAGGTTCTGTTCTGCCGCGTTGGAGGGGCGCAGGCCATCAGCCTCCGCGCGCAGCGCCGTGAGCGCGGAAAAAAATGCGTTCGCGCCGTCCATGCAGGCGCTGATGCGCGCCGTGTCAATGCGGTAAGCCGTTTGCGCTGCCGCACGCGCGGCGTCCCGGAGCGCATCGGTCGCTCCTTCATCCGTCACGTTGCGCGTCGCGTAGATCGTATAGGGCGAAGCCTCCCCTACCTTTACATCATAATTCTTCGGCGTCGCCGCCGTCAGCACGGAAAAATAGGTGATGATAAACGCAACGGCAAGAAGCAGGAGCGAAAGGATCCTGATGTTCTTCTTTGTGGCCGCCCGTTTGCCCTCGCGCTTCGCCATTCCGCTTACCTCCCCGTATTTCCGTCTTTCCGGTACGCCCTGTCGTATGCGCTGATGATGCGCTGCACCATCTCATGGCGCACAACGTCCTTATGTGTTAGATAGATCTGCGCGATGCCTTCCACGCCCTTGAGCACGTCGAGCGCATGCACGAGGCCGCTTTTGCGCTCATGCGGCAGGTCGATCTGCGTGATGTCGCCCGTTACGACCACGCGGGAACCTTCGCCAAAGCGCGTCAGGAACATCTTCATCTGCTCGATCGTGCAGTTCTGCGCCTCGTCCAGGATGATGTATGCGTCGCTCAGCGTGCGGCCGCGCATGTACGCGAGCGGCGCAACCTCGATCACACCGCGTTCGCTCAGGCTTTTGAAGCTCTCTGCGCCGAGAAAATCATAGAGCGCATCATACAGCGGCCGCAGGTAAGGGTCTACCTTATTCTGGAGGTCGCCGGGCAAAAAGCCGAGCTTCTCCCCCGCCTCTACGGCTGGGCGCGTGAGGATGATCTTCTCCACTTCCTTGTTTTTATAGGCAAGCACCGCCATCGCTACGGCGAGATACGTCTTTCCTGTGCCCGCCGGGCCGACGCCGAACACGACGGTGTGGCGTTTCAATGCGGAGACGTATTTCTTCTGGCCGAGCGTTTTGCACTTGATGCGCCGCCCTTTGTTTGTAAAGGCAACAACGTCGTCCAAAAGCTCCGTAATCAGCTCCGCGTTGCCTTCCTTTGCAAGATCGACGGCGTAGCGGATACGGCTGCGGTCGACCGCTTCGCCGCGGCGCAGCGTCATGAGCAGCTTGTCCGTAACCGTGGCGGCAAGCTCCACGCTCGCCGCTTCCCCCTCGATGCGGATGCTGTCGCCGCCCGTACGGATGCGCGCACCCGTTTCATCCTCGATAATCTTGAGGTTTTCGTCAAATACGCCGAAGAGGCGGATCAGTTCATCCATGGACTCCACAGGAACGGTGCGCACCGCGCTCTCCGCGGACGCCGTTGCCTGAAGTTCCTCTTCCGATTGCAGCAAATCAGTCCTGTTCTCCATTTGGTTCCTTTATTTCCTTTGTTTCCCCTATGTTTTCTTCCGCCGTGACGAGGATTGTCGCCCGCACGGCGCCGTTTTCCAGCAAAACCGTTCCGCTCTCCTTAGAAAGGATGCGCGCATCCTGCGGCAGGGCTTTCGCCATGGCGCGTTCCGCCTTTTGCAAGGCGGCCTGCGCGAGCTCCTCCTGCGTCGCCGCGCTCTCCCGCTCGGCGAGCGCGTAAAGCTGCACATGCTCCGCCGTAAGGGGCAGGAAGCAGTTTGTAAGCGCATAGCCGTGAAGCGGCTCCTCCCGCGCGTCCTCCCATGCACCGGATGCAAAGCTGGTTGAGAGCAGTTCCCAGCCGAACAGGCCGAGGCGCGTAGATTCGTGCGTCTCTCCAGTGTCGGCCAGCTTCACGAGCGTTGGGCCCGCCGTGGCCTCCAGGCGGTAAAGCACCTTCGCGGTCACCTTGCCCCGGGCGCGGGTCAGAAGCGTATGCTCCTCATCGCTGCGCAGCACGCCTGTGATCAGCTCCTGCCCTGCAAGCACCGCATCCCCGGCATGCACCTTTGCCTTGCCGTCGTATACCGTGATGCTCGTGATCACACCGTCCTTCGCCGCGTAGATACTTGCGGGCGTTTCCGCCTCGCCGGAGGGGAGCTCTGGGATCGCCTCCGCCTCCTGCAAGGATACCCGCAGCGTCACGCCATAAAGCTTTGCGCCCGCCCATGCAATGCGCGGATCAGAAGCCATGAGCGCATTGCCCAGCTGTGATGTGGGCACCGCCGTGCGCCGCGCGCCGACGCGCACCTCCATTTCATCGAGCAGCGCGATCACCTCCGCTTCCTGCACCGTATCGCAGCCGTCCACCTCGATGAACCAGATGCGCCGCGAAGCCGCCACGAGGAGCGCCAGCACGATCACCCAGCCATAGAGCAGCACCTTACGGAAACGGAATTTGGAAAGGCGCATGATCAGCCCGCGCTTTTCCAGGATGCGCACCCGGATATTCTGCCCGCGCACGAGCGTATGCAGTGCATAAAATCCAGCGACGCTCACGCGGGCCGTGACGGTGGCCGTGCCCGTGCGCCGCACACGCCAGATCTCTACGCCGCTCTGTATAGCGCGGTTCAGGAACCGTTCCAGCCCTTTGCCTTTGATTTCAATGATAACATATCCGGCAACAGAATTCCATATGCCTGTCAACATCGGCCGCTCCCAAACGAAAATTCACAAACTTTTCTTAATTTTTATCCACTCCCAGGCCGGCTGGCTCACGGCTCGTATTCTACGCCGCACAGCATTCCTGCAATATACAGCCGCTCAGCTGAAAGCTCCAGCAGCGTCAGCGCCTCCCCCGTGATGCGCAGGATGCCGCAGGCCGTATGCAGCCGCACGACGCGCTCCCCGCATTCAAAGATGCCCCTGTGGTTTTCCACAAGCATGCGTTCCCTGCCCTGCACCGTCAGCTTCGGCAGGCCGGAAACCGTCTCTTCCGGGAGATCCAGCGCTTCTGTGACGCGCCGCCCCAGCTTGATTTTTCGCTTTTTATTGGACATAGCAAACCGCCCCCATACGGTCATATGTATGCGGGGCAGCGGTAAAAAAGTAGGCTTGTTTTGTGTCCTGGTCAGACGTATTTGCGCATGTGCTTGAGCGCGCTCTTTTCCAACCGGGAAACCTGCGCCTGACTGATCCCGATCTCGGAGGCAACCTCCATCTGCGTCCTGCCGTGGAAAAAACGCAGCTCGATGATGCGCCGCTCGCGCGCGCCGAGCTTGCCGAGCCCGCCTTCGATGGCGATGCCGTCAAGCCAAAGGTCGTCCGAGCTGCGCTCATCCCGCACCTGATCCATGACGTAGATCGCATCACCGTCATCATGGTAGATCGGCTCGAACAGGGACACTGGATCCTGGATGGCGTCGAGCGCGAACACCACATCCTCTTCCTTCATCCCGAGCGCCTTTGCGACCTCGCTGATGTGCGGTTCCCGCGCGTTTTCCTCCATGAGCTTGTTGCGCATCTGAAGCGCTTTATAGGCCGTATCCCGCAGAGAGCGGCTCACGCGCATAGCGGTATTGTCCCGGAGGTAGCGCCGGAGCTCCCCGATGATCATCGGCACGGCATAGGTGGAAAAGCGCACGTCCAGGGCAAGGTTAAAGTTGTCAATTGCCTTGATGAGGCCGATGCAGCCGACCTGGAACAGGTCGTCCATCTGCTCGCCGCGGCCGGAAAAGCGCTGGATCACGCTGAGCACAAGGCGCAGATTTCCCTGGATGAACTCCTCCCGCGCTTCGGTGTCGCCCTCCTTGATGCGTACAAGAAGCTCCCTGCTGCGCTTATGCGTCATCATAGGGAGCTTGGATGTATCCATTCCGCAAATATCGACTTTGTTTAACGCCATTCGGGCACCTCCCAGGACTTGCGCGCCAAGCGCGCGCTTTTATCCTAGGATTGCCGGAAGAGCGATCCGTTATTCCGTTTTTGTGAGCGCGCGCACGACCTCGCCCGCGAGGATCAGCCCCGCGGCGGAAGGCACGAAGGAGACGCTGCCGGGCGTTTGCCGCTTGCCCGGAACAGGCGCTACGCCGAACTTTGGCGCGGCCGGCTCCTCCCGGGAATAGACCACGCGCAGCGAAGGTATTCCCCGCTTTTTGAGTTCCCGCCGCATCACGCGCGCCAGCGGGCAAATGGAGGTTTCGTAAATATCCGCAGCCTCAAACGCGGCCGGGTCGAGCTTGTTGCCGGCCCCCATGCTGCTGATGACGGGGATGCCGAGCGCCATTGCCCGTTCGATCAAAAGCAGCTTGGATGAAACGGTGTCGATCGCATCCACGATGTAGTCATACCCCGAAAGCGAAACCGCATCCGCCGTCGCCGCCTCGTAAAACAGGGGCAGTGCAATTACATCCGCATCCGGGTTAATATCCAGGATGCGTTCCCGCATGACCTCCGCCTTGTTTCGGCCGATGGTAGAGTGCAGCGCGATCAGCTGCCGGTTGAGGTTGCTTTCCGCGACTGCGTCCGGGTCAACCAGCAAAAGCCGCCCGACTCCCGCGCGCGCAAGCGCCTCGGCTGCAAATGAGCCGACGCCGCCGATCCCGAAGATGGCGACGGATGCGCGCCGCAGCCGCTCCACGCCGTTCTCGCCCAGCAGAAGCGCCGTCCGGATAAACTGCTCTGGAACCATATTTCCCACCTGTTTCCCAAGTTCTTTTTTAACATTATAAAAGGCCGCCCCGCGCAATGCAAGGCGGCCTTCCCGCTTTTAGGGTTAGAACTTCGGAATTACCGCGCCGTCGTAGGTCGCCTCGATGTAGCTGAGCACGGTGTCGCTCTGGATCGCTTCGATGAGCGCCTTCGTCTTTTCGGTATCCTCGTTCCCCTCCTTTACCGCGATGATATTCGCATAGGTATCGGCGGCAAGGGAATCCTTATCCTCCACGGCAATCGCGTCCTTTGATGCCGAAAGGCCTCCCTGAATGGCATAGTTGCCGTTGATGACGGCGAGATCCACATCCGCAAGGGAACGGGTGAGCTGCGCGGCTTCGATCTCCAGGATCTCCAGGTTCTTCGGGTTCTCCGCGATGTCGATCTTGGTGGCGGTCATGCCCGCATCGGCCTTGAGCTTGATTAAGCCCTCTGCTTCCAGCAGCAGGAGTGCGCGCGCCTCGTTCGAGCCGTCGTTGGGGATGGCGATTGTCGCGCCGTCCGCCAATTCTTCGATAGAAGCGGTCTTGCCGGGATAGATGCCGAAGGGTTCATAATGCACCGTTGCGACGGAAACCAGGTGCGTGCCGTTGTTGGCGTTGAAATCGTCCATATAGGGCTTGTGTTGGAAGAAGTTTGCGTCAAGGTCGCCGTCCTCAAGCGCGGTGTTTGGCATCACATACTCTGTGAATTCGACGATTTCAAGCTCAAAGCCCTTTTCCTTGAGCAGGCCGCGGACTTGCTCGAGGATCTCCGCATGCGGGGTTACCGATGCGCCGACCACGATCGTGCCGGGATCCGTCTTGGATTTGGAGCAGCCCGCGAAGAGCGCGAGCGCAAGCAGTGTTGCGAATGTGAGTGCGAGTGCCTTTTTCATGTTTGTTTTCCTCCTAAAAATAATTGAAAGCTGTTTTATCTTCTCCGCTTATCGATCCGGGCCGCGATGCGCATGCCGACCTCTTGGAACACCTGCACGATAATCACGAGCAGGGCGAGGGTCACAAGCATCACGTCCGTCTGATAGCGGTGAACGCCATAGTTGACGGCGATCGTCCCAAGGCCGCCGCCGCCGACAAAGCCGGCCATCGCGGAATAGCCAAGGATCGTAGTGATCGCGAGTGCCGCGCCGACCATGAGAGAAGGCTTTGCCTCCGGGAGCAAGACGCGCAGTATGATCTGTATTGGGGAAGCGCCCATGGACTGCGCCGCCTCGATCACGCCGCCGTCCACCTCCTTGAGGGAGGATTCCACCATCCGCGCGATAAACGGCGCGGAGCCGATCACAAGCGGCACAATGGTAGCCGTGGAGCCGAGCGAGGTGCCAACAATCGCACGCGTCACCGGTGTGAGCGCCACGAGCAGGATCAGGAACGGCGCGCTGCGCAGCAGATTGATCGCAACGCCGAGCACGCGGTTGAGCGCCGGCATCGGGTGGATGCCATCCTTATCGCTCACGACGAGGAGCACGCCGAGCGGCAGGCCAAGTGCATAGGAAAACAGCGTGGATACGATCACCATGTAGAACGTTTCGAACGTCCCCTCCAAAAGCAGATTCAGCATTTCCTTAGAGAACATCGTCCGCCACCTCCTCATAATGTACGTTTTGCGTGTTGAGATACGCCGCGATGCGGGCGCCCGCGTCCTCCGCCTCCGGGAGCTGCACGATCATCTGCCCGACAGTTTTCCCTTCAATAGCCCGCGTGTTTGCGAACAGGATATTTACCGGCGCGCCGCAAGCGAGCACCATGTTGGCGATGACGGGCTCGAAGGGAGTCATTCCGTCGAACACGATGCGGAGCATCCTCTGGTTTTTCGCCCCAAACGCCGGAACTTCCGGCTGCTGCTCCCGTCCCGGGAACAGCAGCCGCCGCGCCGCCGCGGTCTTTGGGCGGCGGAAAATTTCTTCCACCCTCCCGAGTTCAGCCACGTGGCTCGCATCCAGAATCGCTACGCGGGAGCAGATCTCCTCCACCACGCGCATCTCGTGGGTGATGACGATCACGGTGATGCCAAGCCGCTCGTTGATCTCCTTGAGCAAAGAAAGGATGGAGCGCGTGGTCGTCGGGTCGAGGGCGCTCGTCGCCTCGTCGCACAAGAGCACCTTTGGCTCGTTAGCGAGCGCCCGGGCGATTGCAACGCGCTGCTTCTGCCCGCCGGAAAGCTGCGCCGGATAGGCGCTGCGCTTTTCGGCAAGGCCTACAATCTCAAGCAGTTCCAGTGCGCGCTTCTCTGCGTCACGCCGGTTCACGCCCGCGAGCAGGAGTGGGAAGCAGATGTTCTCAAGCGCTGTGCGCTGCATCAGCAGGTTGAACTGCTGAAAGATCATCCCGATCCCACGCCGCGCCTCCCGCAGCTGCCTCCCCTTGAGGGCGGAAAGCTCCTGCCCGGCCACGGTCACGCGCCCTTCCGTCGGCCGTTCCAGCAGGTTGATGCACCGCACGAGCGTGCTCTTTCCCGCGCCGGAAAGCCCAATGATCCCGAATATTTCCCCCACGTTGATCGAAAGGTCGATATTCTCGAGCGCGACGACGTCGCCGTTTTTGCCGGAGAACCGTTTTGTCAGCCCTTCGATGCGAATGATTTCCCTCTGTTCCATAAACACCTCGGATTTTACAAAATAAGCATAATAAAAGGGCGGCGAGCTCGTGCCCGCCGCCCATGTGAACGGATAAGGACCTCCTCACATTTGCAGCCACACTGACCCGCTTAGGGGAACGCACGAAGAGCCGCACATCATCATGGACATGCAGCTCATGGGCATCATCATGGTCGCAAACACGGATTCCATCTGGTAACTCCTTTGTTACATAAATAAAACACAGTTATAATAACGCATATCGCATGCTTTGTCAACGTTGAATTTCAGCAGAGTATCCCGGCATGCCGGCCTTGCTCCGGCCGGATCTTCCCAGCATATTTGTATTTGAATCTGTCCGCTGAATGAATTTGCTCTGCCCTCCGCAGCTGCTTCCGCTTGCAACGGCATGGCTTTTTGCGTATACTTGAGTCTGATCCTGCCAATAAACGGGAAACGGGGTTTGCCTAGAATGTTATTTTTCGGGAAAGTGCTCAATCAACAGCTCGTGCTGCTTTTGCTGGTGCTCGTGGGGTTCATCGTCAAAAAGTGCCGCATTCTGAACCGGGAATCTGAAAAAGCGGTTTCAAGCCTGCTCGTGAACGTGCTCCTGCCCTGCAACATCGTCCACTCTTTTTTAGGGGAAATCACGATCTCGGCAGAATTCGTAAAAAGCTGCGTGCTTGCAATCGTGATCGCAGCAGCCGTTCAGGCCTTTGCCGTTTTCGCCGGAAAGATTCTGTTCCGGGCTTACCCGTTGGAAAAGCAGGCGATCCTGCGCTATGGGATCATCTGCTCAAATTCGAGCTTTGTCGGCATGCCGATCGCGGAAACGCTCTATGGCAGCCTCGGCGTTTTGTATACTTCCCTGTTCCAGATCCCCATCCGCTTTACGATGTGGACGGCGGGCCTTTCGCTCTTTACAAGCGTGAACAGGAAGGACGCGTTTCGGAAGCTCGTGACGCACCCATGTATCGTCTCGATCTTTATCGGCATAGTGCTGATGCTCGCCCGCGTGGAGCTGCCGCAGTTCCTGGGCGATACGATCTACAGCATCAGCCGCACCACCGTGCCGATCTCCATGATCACGGTCGGTTCCATCATGGCCGATGCGGACGTCAAATCCCTCTTTGCAAAGTCGATCCTGTATTATACCTTCCTGCGGCTCATCGCGTTCCCGCTTTTGGTCTACGGTGTGCTGAAGCTGCTTGCCGCGGACGCGCTGCTCATCAACATCGCTGTCATCATGACTGCCATGCCCGCTGGCGCTTCCACTTCTATTCTTGCGGAAAAATATGACGGGGACGCGCAATATGCGGCGCAGCTCACCTTCGTTTCCACACTTTGCTCGATCGTAACGATCCCGCTTATCAGCCTTCTGTTTGCCTAGAATATAAGTCCGGGTACATAAAACCGTCTCAGCTTAAACCACTGCTACGGTCCAGGGCCGTTTTGCACCGCGCAAACGTCTGCTTTTACGGCTTCCCTTCGCCCTTATATTTACGGTAGGTCGCCATGCCGCCGCGTATGTGGCGTTCTTCTTTATTTTTATCCAGGATCGCCCGCACCTCCTTGGCAAGCGCCGGGTCAAGCTGCCGCAAGCGCGTTTGCATGTCCTGATGCACTGTGGATTTGCTGATGCCGAACTCCCGCGCGGCTGCCCGCACCGTGGATTCATGCTCTATGATATACTCGGCAAGAGACAAAACGCGTTCCTCGATATAAGCGTACATAAAACACCCCCGAACAAGCTTTGTACAGCTTATGAGGGTGTTCCCCGAAACATGACTAATCCAGTTCTCGTTCGCATGCCGCGCATGCGTATACGGCTTCCGCACCCGCGGCGCGCAGCGCCCGCACGCATTCGGAAAGCGTTGCGCCGGTGGTGCGCACGTCGTCGATCAAAAGCAGCCGCATTCCCTTCGCGGTAGGCGAAGCCTCAAACGCGCCGCGCAAATTCCGCGCGCGCCGCCTCGCATTAAGCGCGGTCTGCGTTTCCGTGTTGCGCGTGCGCCGGAGCAAATCCTCCCGCACCGGGACGCCCACGCGCGCCGAAAGGGCCTCCGCCAGCAGTGCGCTCTGGTTGTAGCCGCGCCGGCTCAAGCGGCGTTTGTGCAGCGGCACGGGCACGACCGCATCAAAGCCCCAGTCCTCCGGAAGCACCAGATAGGATATGAGGAACTCAGCCAGATACCGCGCGTCTCCATATTTAAAGCGGTGCACAGCGTTCGCCGTTTCCTCCGTATACAGAAGGCCAGCCGTAAATCCGTCCGCAAAGCGCAGCGCAGGCGGCGCCTCGCACCGCCGCAAGCCAGCCGCGCAGGATGGGCAGAGACCGGCTTCATTTACGCTGGCTTCCCCGCCGCACGCAAAGCAGGCTACGCCCTCTGGGTAAAGCAGCGAAAGGAGCGCCTCCGCCGCGCGGTTCATTGCCCACCCCCGATGAGCGGCGCAAGCTCCTGCAGGAAAACGCCGAGAGCGCTGTAACGCTTCTTCACCTGCCCATTTGCAGCCATTTCGTACACGCAGCGGCTCCGGCCGAGGATATACACCTGTTCCCGCGCGCGCGTCACGGCTGTGTAGAGCAGATTACGCGTCATCAGGGAAGGCGCGCCGCTGATGAGCGGCAGGATAACGATCGGGAACTCGCTCCCCTGGCTTTTATGCACCGTGACGGCATAGGCGAGCGAAAGTTCGTCGAGCATCGTGAAATCGTAGACCGCCGCGCGCTCGTCGTCAAAGAGCACCTCGAGCTCCTGCTCCGTGCTGTCGATGCGCAGGATGGTGCCAAGGTCGCCGTTGAACACGCCGAGGCCTTCCTCCGCTATGCCGTTGTAACGCGCCTTCTTCCAGCTGAGCTTGTAATTGTTTTTAACCTGCATGACCTTGTCGCCCTCGCGGAAAACAACATCGCCGTGCTTGCGCTCCCGCTTTTGCCGTCCGGGCGGGTTCATGGCCGCCTGGATGCGCGCGTTGAGCGCATATATGCCGAGCGGCCCTTTCTTCATCGGTACAAGCACCTGCACATCCTTGCGCGGTTCCCGCGTCAAAAGCCGGTTCACGCGGCCCGTGCAAAGCCCAACGACGCGGCGCGCCACATCCTCTGCGGCAGCGATTTCCTCGAAGAGGAAGTCCTCCTTGCCGGAGGAAAGTTCCGGCGGCTGGCCATTGTTGATGCGGTGCGCGTTTTCCACGATCATGCCGCGCTCCGCCTGGCGATAAATGTCCGTAAGGCGCATGACAGGCACAGCCCCGCTTTCGATGACGTCCCGAAGCACGTTCCCCGCACCCACGGGCGGGAGCTGATCCGCATCCCCCACCATCAAAAGCCGCGTGCTCGGGCCGACCGCGCGCAGCAGCGCATGCATGAGCGGCACATCCACCATGGACATTTCATCCACGATGATGAGGTCCGTCTCCACCGGGTTTTCCTCATCCCTCAAAAAGCCCTCGCCGCCGTAGCCGTATTCCAAAAGCCGGTGGATCGTGCGCGCGGGCACACCCGTCGCCTCCGCCATGCGCTTGGCCGCCCGGCCTGTGGGCGCGCAAAGCTCGCAGGAAAGGCCCATGTTCTGCACGATCCGCAGGATGAAGCGCAGGATCGTCGTCTTGCCCGTGCCGGGTCCGCCGGTGATGACGAGCGCACCGCTTGTAAGCGCTCGGATCACCGCTTCCTGCTGCTGCGGCGCAAGGGAAATTTTCAGCTCCCGCTCCAGCAGCGCCACCTGATTTTCCGGATCGAGAAAAAGCAGCGGTGAGGGGGTATGCAGCACCTGCAAAAGGCGCTTCGCGCAGTCGCTCTCAAGGAAATGCATCCGCGGCAGGAATACCCCGTCCGCACTCCCCACCGTTTGATATACCACCTCGCCGCCGATGATCAGCTCGTCAAGCGCGCGTTCCACCGGCAGCAGCTCCACGCCGAGAACGCGCTCGCTTGCCGCGATGCGGATGAGAATATCCCGAGGCAGATAAGTATGCCCCTCCTGCCTTGCCCACTGCAGCGTATATTTTAGCCCCGCCTTGATGCGGAACGCGGAGTCTCTCTCCACACCAGCGTTCTGCGCAAGCCTATCCGCCGTAAGGAAGCCGATGCCTTCAATTTCATCAATCAGCCGGTATGGGTTTTCCTGGATCTTCGCCAAGCAAAGGTTGCCGTACGCTTTGTATAGCTTCATCGCCTGGGAGACCGTTACGCCGAATTCCTGCAAGGCGAGCATAATGTCCCGCATGTCGCGCTGCGCGGCAAAGGATTCCGCGATCTTCGCCGCGCGCAGGCGGCCGATGCCCGGCACCTCTGTCAGGCGCTCCGGCGCGTTTTCGAGCACGGGGAGCGTCTCGAGGCCAAACGTGTTCACGATTTCCCGTGCCGTGCTTTCCCCCACGCCGCGGATAAGGCCGCTGCCGAGGTAATTGACGAGCGCGGTCAGCGTTGCGGGGGCAAGCACGCGGCAGCCCTGGGCGCGAAGCTGGCGGCCATAGGTTGGGTGTTCCGTCCATGTGCCTGAAACCTCAATGCGCTCTCCCACGTTTGCAAGCGGGAGCGGCCCCACTGCCGTAATCTCGTCCCCAGCCGCATCGACCAGCTCCAGCACGGTAAAGCCGTTCTCCTCGTTACGGAATATGATGCTTTTTACGGTACCCTTGATTTCTTCCATAAGGCAGCCTTTCGTCTCTATGCGCCAATTCGCTTCATTTTACCATGCAAAACGCCGTGGAAGCAATATAATGACAAACCGGCACATAAGATAAAGCATCATTTCATCAGTTGGAGGGGATTGCTTTGCGTATCTTCGTTATCACAAAACGCACGCTTGTGATCGCGGCCATCGTTCTCATCGCCGTGGTCGCAGCCGTGATCATCGCCATCGCCGTCTCGGACGGCAACGCCACTGCGGCGGGCAGCATGGCCGTGGTGGAGGAATACGAGCTGGAGGTGCTCGCCGGGAAGAAACGCGAGCTGCCCGTTTACAGCGTGGAGCGCGACGACAAGAAGATTGCCCTGACCATCGACGCCGCGTGGGAGGACGACAAGACGGACTTCATCCTGGAAACGCTCAAAAGTTACGATGTGAAAGCCACGTTCTTCCTATGCGGCTTCTGGGTGGAAAAATATCCGGACAAGGTGAAGGCGATTTACGACGCGGGGCACGAGCTTGGGAACCACACTGCAACGCACCCGCACATGAACAAGCTTTCCGCCGCGCAAATGCAAAAGGAAATCGAGGATTTCGAGGCGATGATGGTAAAGATCACTGGGGAAAAGACCAACGTGTTCCGCGCGCCTTACGGCGAATATAACGATTCTGTCATCACGACGGTGCGCTCGCTCGGCTATGAGGTGCTGCAATGGGACATCGATACGGTCGATTGGAAGGAGGAGCGTAGCGCGCAGACGATTCTCGACAGCGTCTTACCCAAGCTGCACCCGGGCTGCATCATCCTCTGCCATAACAACGGCTATAAGATCAAGGAATATCTTCCCACGCTGCTTAAGACCGCAATCTCCGAAGGGTATGAGTTCGTCACGATCAGCGAACTTTTGCTGGAGGGGGACACCATTGTCGATGTGAATGGGATGCAGAAGAAGGCGCAGTGAGCTATTCTGTAGATTTGTCAAACGTTCCGGACTGCATAGGCACGAAGGAAAATGTTAGGGAAGGAATAAGGTAAAGGGCGCAAGGGGCCGTCTGGGGTCTTCCCGATGACCGCGCTCGGCCATGCCATTGCGGCGAGGGGAGTACGGGCTGATGAGCTTATGGCGCACGCCAGGCTCATCAGCCGCCTTTTCAAAGCTCGTCGGCAAATCAAAACCGCCGTCGGGCTGGACTCATTCAATGGTAAAGCCTCTTCGTTTGAAGTATGTATAAGATTTTCCCAGAAATCCGTTTTTCGTTGATAGATTTGCATTCTTTTGATTATTTTTTAAACTTATATAAATCAATTCAGAATGTTTATTTCTACGCTTGAGATCGCAGAACGTAAATCGGTTGAATACTCTTCTTTTTAAAAGAGCGCGGCTGCAATGTTGCAGCCGCGCAAAAGCCAAATTCTCATTATATCCACAGGGTTCCTCACATGCCGGTCTCGCTTAAATCCAGCCCCTTTTTCTTGAGGAATATACGGTAATCTTCCGCCGTCATCACAGTGTCCTCATTGCTCGGATAATAGCACCCAAACCAATATTGATATGCCGTAAGGCACCCTTTTTCGTGTACACGCGCCATTGCTTTTTCTGTAAACTCCACGCCATATTGCCGCCGGAGCATTTTTTCCAACTGTATACAGCGAGCATCGCTTGCAGAGAACTGAGGCGTCCCGCACTTTGCAAGATGATGCGGATAAAGTTCTTCCATCTCCATATCGTGATATGTTTCCTGATGCACAATTACATCGCGTGAATACTTGCGGGATCGCTGTCCACTTGAACGCGGGTATCCCAACGTAAGCATAAAAGCCGGCACTACATGCTCTGGCAGCTTCAGGAGTTCTGATACTTCATCCGCCCGATCCACCACATTCCCGTTATAGCAACTGCGTAATCCCTCTGCCTCTGCCGCGAGTACAAGGGTTTGGGCACTGACAGAAGCATCCACAATTCCCATCCAGAGCGTGCATATGGCGTAGTCCTGCCCATATGGCGCGCCTTCATATTCTGCAATTCTGCGCATCCGCCGTCCATCAATGCAAAACATCAGATTGACCGGCGCATGGGCAATGAAACGCTGATTCCGCGAAATGCGCGCAAGCGCTTCCTTTTTTTCCGGCTCCATAATTTCTATGATGGAAATCCGTTGAAAACCGCCTGCGCTCGGCGCGGAACAGGCTGCGTCATAGAGACGCGCCATCACATCTTCAGGAATTGGATCGGGTTTAAAAGACCGGCAGGTATGCCGGTCTTTCAAGAGCTTGTCAAAGTCGATTTGCTCAGCCATTTTCATATCCTTTCGGCAATACAACAGATTTCAGTACATGCAGCCCGTTCCGATAGCCCATGGAAATGATATGTTCGCAATAGCGTATGCCATTGCGGAGCGGTTCAATGACCATAATGGGGCAGTTTCGCGTCTGCAGCTTTTCACGGAGCGAACCGATCATGCAGTGCATGGCGGTGCAGCCTAAGCATACCGCCCCCACCCGCTCGGTTTCATACAGCGCAAAACACACGTCTGCAACGCGCTCCGCCAAGGCTTCCGGATTGCTCTGCAGCTCCAAAACCCCCAACTCAACCGGCACAATTGCTGTGATGCGCTCAGAAATCCCCAATATCCTTGCCTTGCGCTCTTCGCTTAAAATTCCAAAACGATCCGTCGTAATTACAGCAACCCGTTCAGCAAGGGAAAGCGCCGTCACCATTGCCGGAACATAGCCGCCGAATACGGGGATTGAAAGCAGCTCGCGGCATTCATATACGCCGGGGTCATCAAAACAATTGACGAATACGCCGTCAAACCCATCCCGTTCCGCCTGAATCGCTGCCGCAATGACCTGAGGCTTGTTAAATGCCGCATGCAGATCGCATTCCACGGATGGAAAACCTTTTGCCATGTGCGCAAAGTCGATCTCCGTATCCGGGCGCAGGCCCTCCCGGATATACTGCTCGTTTGTCCTCAGCCGACCGGAATTCTTTACAACCGCATCAATGATTTTAATCCTCATATTATTTTCCCATTGGCTTCCATTCCACATCATACCCAAAGCTGTGGGGGCCAAACACTTCCAGCCCCTTTACAGTGGTCCATTCCGCAGGCGCAGGCAGTATAATGGCCGAAACAGATTCCCCTTCCTGGGCAAACGGGTTCAGCTGTGGCTCCTTCGCATCGTTGTTGAATACGCAGATGAGATCCGGCACAGTAATATAATACTCCCCATTTTTCCAGAGAATGATATTCTCGTTTTGGTACCAGATTTTGTATTCATTACCTGCAAATTCGCCGCTGCCGTCGATGGTCATGGTGCCGATGGTATAGCCTTTCTCTGTTCCCCAGTCGTTCCTGCGGACCTTTCCGCGCAGCGCTACGAAACCCTCTCCCGCCTTTGCGACCGCTTCTGCATAATCCTGATCTGCCGCAAGCGCGGAGCGGTATGCATGCCCGATCTGTTGGGCGTAGGAAATTGCGCCGCGGATGACGGATTTTCCGATTACCTCAGCGGTGTTGGCATGATCGCACACCGCGGTGGTATTCTGGCTTGCAACCGCAAATGCGCGCACGATCGCTTCCGCACGATAGTCGTTCACAACATCCTTCACGATGAGACTTTCGCCGAACTTGTTCACAACGGACATCGGCGTAATCGGCACACCATGAAGATAGAAGGTCGAATGCTGCAAACAGGGAACCGAGCGGCCAGCCGGGTCGCCATCCACAAGCACCTTATCCGCCATAGCAGCGCAGAAAAGCGCTTTCGCAGTGTTTCCGGCGCCGATCTCTGTGGAAATCACAGCCTTGACCGGCTTTCCTAGATACGCTTCCATGTTCTCAAGCGCCTTGATATGATAAGTGTCCTCGTATACCGGCAGTCCTTCATACTTTTTGCGTTCTTCTTCACTCAAAGGGGAGATTGCACCGCAGGAATATGGGCAAACGACGATATCCTCCGCTTCAAGCTCATCAAAGGAAGCAAGCTTAAAGGTTTTTCCTTTGCTGATCGCAAGATCGATGAATTCAATTCCTTTCGTAAGGCTTCCGCCGCCGCCTGTACCCAGAATCGCGCCGCCGTAAAGGATATCCATAATGTCTTCTCTGTTCAGAACTTTCATAAATACTCCTCTCTCCATTCCGCTGCCTCATAGCAGTCGTAATCTTCTTGGTTCGGGCGGTCAGGAAACAACCGCCTTCAAAAGTGCGGGCAATACCACCCGCGGCACGAACACCTGCTTGCCGGATGCATTCCGGATCAGCTCGCCCAGATCTTCTGTGAATCCCATGCAATCCGCCATCAGCATGTCTACGTCGCTATCGCGGAATGAGGCGGCAACTGCTTCAATTTCCTCCCTTGGGCCATATGGGGATGCCGCGCAGATGCGCGGAGAAAACTCGCTGTAATACGCCATGGAAGCCTCAATTTGCCCAGGTTTCGGCACGATTGCCCCCAGCCGCTTTACACCCATTGCCCGGAACAGTGAAAAGAGGATTTTCTCCGGAATAAAAATAGGCATATGCATCTCCGGAATATCAAAATGGCCGGTACAGAAGATCAATGCCGCGGCGGACCCGTTTTGCTCAGCTTCCAGCAGGCGTTCGTTTACAAGGCGAATCGCATTGCGCTCTGCAAGGCGCACCTCCCGCCCCGTGCGCAGCGAGGTCACGATAAACAGCTCGTTACCTTCGGGAGCAAGCGTCTCCGTTTCCGCCTCGCTCATTCCGTCCAGAATACCATGCAGTTCCACATCACACTCCTGTGCAAGTATATGATATACATCGTGCGTTTCAGGGTTAACAGGGCTTTGCCCCATTGTGACAACCGTTATCTTTTTCCGCATATATCCTCCCCTTGCCGCTCGGTAAAATGGATGCAGGACACATAATGCGCTTCATTCAGGTAAACCGGCTCTGGAGTCCAGCTTTTGCAAGCTTCGCATGCTTCTGCACAGCGGGTATGAAATGCACAACCCGAAGGCGGGTTGATCGGGCTTGGGATTGCGCCTTCCAGCGTGGTCAGCTGATCCATTCCCAGCTTTTCAAACTTGGGAATGGCGTTAAACAACGCCTTGGTGTATGGATGCTGCGGATTGCGAAACACCTCTGCCGCAGGGCCGAACTCCGCAATTTTCCCAAGATACATCACAGCAATTTTATTGGCCATTTGGCTCACGACGCCAAGGTCATGAGAGATCAGGATATTCGTGAGTTGGAACTTTTCCTTTAGTTTCCGCAGCAGTTCCAATATCTGCGCCTGGGAAAACACATCAATGGACGATGTCGGCTCATCCAGCACCACCAGTTTGGGGTTTGATGCAAGCGAGCGGGCAATTGCAATGCGCTGCCGTTCTCCGCCGGAGAATTCGTGCGGATATTTGTACGCATCATCCTGACTAAGGCCTACCATCTCCAACAATTGCCCAACGCGTGCAAGGCGTTCCTGCCCGCGCAGTTTCTCATATGCATCCAGCGGTTCAGCCACGATCTCTTTCACAAGCCAGCGTGGGTTCAGAGACCAATACGGGTCTTGGAACACAATCTGCACATTCTTTTTAAATGCATTGCGGTTTTTGCGCTCATCTGAAAACACGTCCTTGCCGTCGAAATACACCTTTCCAGCCGTTGGGTCATAAAGATTCAGAATCGTGTTGACCAACGTGGATTTTCCGCATCCGCTTTCGCCAACAATGCCCAGTACCTCACCTTTGTTCAGGGTGAAGCTTACGTCATCCACAGCTTTGAGACTCAGCTTCTCGTTCTTTTTCTTAACGTCAAAATACTTTTTAAGGTGCTCTACGCGCAGTAACTCCTCACCCACTTCGGCCTCCGCAGAGGAAGCGGTATGCAGTCGTGCGGCCTCCACCAGCATGCGCGTATATTCTTGCTCCGGCGCATGAATGATCCGCTCCGTTTCCCCTTCCTCAATGATGCACCCATTATGAAGAATACCGATTCTGTCACAGAACGCGGAAACAAGGCTCATGTTGTTGGCAATAAAGAGCACTGTAATGCCCAACGTATCCTGCAGTTCTTTCAACAGTTTCAGAATGCTTGCCTGGATGGTTACATCAAGATTGCGCGTTGGTTCGTCCGCAATAAGAAACTCTGCGCCGCAGCAAAGGGCAAGTGCAATGATAATGCGTTGACGTTGGCCGCCGGAAAGCTGGTGCGGATACTTTTTCAACGTGCTCTCCGCATCCACCAGCTTGACCATATCCAACACCTTATACGCATACGCAAGCGCTTCCTTGCCGGTAAGCCCCCGGTTCGTGCAGATAACATCGTCCAACATCTGGCCAACGGTAAACACGGGATTCAAGCAGGACATGGGGTCCTGAAAGATCATTGCTATCTTTTTGCCGCGCACACTTGCCTGCATCCTGTGCTGGCTGTAGGTAAGGATATCCTCCCCATCCAGTAGGATTGAGCCCTTTGTGATCTCGCCAGGCGGGCATTGCAGCAGTTTAAGGATCGTAAGCGCGAGCACGGTTTTTCCCTGTCCGCTTTCTCCAACAATGCCGTATGTCGTGCCTTTTTCAATGGCGATATGATCGATGTTCAGAACTTCCTTAATGCCTTCGGCCGTCTTATGCCTGACCTGCAGGCCATTCACTTCAAAATAGCTCACGGATGCCCCTCCTCATTTTTTACGCGTTTTGGGGTCAAGGATCTCGCGCACGCCATCGCCCAACAAATTGAATGCCAGCACGGTTATAAAGATAGCGATGCCCGGGAACACGCTATACCACCAGATGTCCGGGAAATAGTTGCGCGAGGTGCTGATCATCAGGCCCCATTCCGGCGAAGGTGCCTGCGCGCCAAGGCCGAGATAGCTCAGGGATGCAATGGTGAGAATCACACCACCCATATCCATGGACGCCTGTACCACCACGGGCGAGATCGTGTTGGGGATAATATGCCTGGCAACAATCTTCCACTTGGGCGTGCCAATCGTCTCCGCTGCCTGAATGAATTTGCGTTCTTTCAACGAAATTGCCTGCCCGCGCACAATGCGTGTATACCAAGGCCACCATGCAAGCGCGATGGCAAGAATCGCATTGTTCAGGCTTGGTCCCAGCATGGACACAAGCAAGATTGCCAAGAGCATCGGCGGAAAGCTCAGGAAAATATCCGTGATGCGCATGATTACCTCATCCACCGCGCCGCCAAACGTGCCTGCGACTGCGCCAAGCGGCACGCCAATAATCAATGATAGGGCTACTGCAAGCACAGCCGTGCTGAGGGAGATTCGTGTTCCGTACAGGACGCGGCTGAAAACATCACGCCCAAGTTCATCCGTTCCGAACAGGTGCGCGGACGAAGGCGCTTGAAATTTTTCTGAAAGGTTCGTTTTATCCGCAATGTCCTGCGGATAAGGAACGATAGCGGGCGCAAGCAAAGCAAGGATCAAAATCAGGATCAGCGCAATGACCGCCGCCATGGTAAGCGCGTTCCTGCGCAGCATGAAAATCATGTCCCGCAACTCTTTAAGTTTCGGGCGAAGAATATCTTTCATTTTTTGATTCATGTTGCCCTCCTCACAGCCGGATGCGTGGGTCAAGCGCAATGATGATATCCGCAATCAGGTTAAGGATTACATAGAAAATTGCGGAAATAATTGCAATGCCCATGATCGCCGGATAATCCAGCGTCGTAACCGACTTGCTGACATAGCTTCCCAATCCCGGCCAACTGAAAATAGTTTCCGTCAGGAATGTATTGGTCAGCGAATAGCCCATGGATAGCGCAACCACCGTTGCAGTAGCGCCCAAAGAATTCTTCAGCGCATAGCGCCAAAGCACCTTGCCCTCCCGGATGCCATAGGATTTTGAAGCGGTGATATAGTCCTCATTGAGGATTTCAAGCAACGCGGAACGCGTCATGCGCGCGACAAGGCCAATTGGATAAAGTGCAATGGTAAAGCCGGGCATAATGATATGCACAAAGGCGTCTCCCAGCAGTTCCCAAGATCCGGTCAGGATGCAGTCGATAATAAGCATGCCTGTAACGTTTGGTATTTCGTAGAGCAACGATGCATTGATGCTCATGCGCCCGCCAAGCGGAAGCCAGTTGAGGATGCGGTAAAAGACCAGCTGGAATACCATTGCCACCCAGAACGTCGGCAGTGAAACTGCCCCTATAGAAAAGAAGCGGGTGGCATGATCCAGCATCTTCCCGTTTTTCTTCGCAGAATAGATTCCCATTGGAATACCCACGAACAGTGCAAACAGGAAGCCTACCAGCACCAGTTCCATTGTTGCAGGGAAATAGCTCGTAAGTTCCTTCGTAATGAGTTCCTTTGTGCGCAGCGAGCGTCCAAGATCACCCGAAAGAAGGTCCTTCAGATAGTTCACATACTGCGTCGCCAACGGTTTGTCCAACCCAAGCTCAGCAATAGCCTGCTGCCGCTGTTCTTCCGTTGCACGCTCGCCAGCCCATTTGCCGGCCACATCCGAAGGGACGACGCGCGTAATGAAGAACGTAATGGTGACTACGCCCAACAGCACAATGAGGCCGTTCAGTAGTCGTTTTATAATATATTTTCCCATAGGTTCAGCGTTCTCCTTTGTTATACAGGGGGAGCGGCAGCTCCCCCTGCCGATGTGCGTTATACCCGGGAAACGGGCAACTTACTTGTGTGTAATGTTGAAATAAAGCGTGGAGTTAGGATAGGCCGGGTTATAATAAAAACCGTCTATCTCCGTAGAAACCGCATAAGTGATGACCTGATCATAAACCGGAAGCATGTATGCGCCGTCCAGAACGCCCAACTGTACCTCTTTATACAGTGCTTCCGCACTGGCACGGTCAGTTGCGGTCAGCTGCATCGCTTCTTCAATCTTCTCGTCCCACTCAGCATTTTTGATATAGCTCAGGTTAAACGCGGGGCTCTCCTCAGAATGCACCATGCTCTGGAACCAACTGGAAGGATCAGCATAATCCGGCCACCAGATCATAACGAAGATATCCTGCCTATCCTCCGGGCGCGTAGCGCGTGCATGTTCAATGTGGGCATCCCAGCCACGTTCCCGGATTTCCATATTAATGCCAAGTTCTTTAAGATAAGTCTGCCAAAGCTGTGCGAAATCCTTATATTCGGTATAGCCGGACTGGATGGCAAACTCCAGATTCACAGCGCTTACATCCACACCCGAATTCGCAAGGCATTCCCTGGCCTTATCCATGCTGAATTCATATTGCGTGCAGTTTTCGTCATGCCCCCAAAGGCCGGGCGTTACAAGGCCACGGGAAAGCTGCCCACGGTTTTCCAGCACCCCGTCGATCACTTCTTGATAAGGGAATGAATACGCAAGCGCCTTGCGGAATTCCTCGTTGTTGCAAGGCTCCTTTTCCGTGTTGAAGAAAAGCAGGATGTTGTTGTATGTATTCACATATTTTACATCAACCTTTTCGTCCGCCTTTAATGCAGAAATATCCGTCGTGGAAAAATTATAAGCGATCTGGGCGTCGCCTGTCTCAAGGAGTTGGCGGCGCGTGCTGCTTTCCACATGCTTCTTGATGACAACCGTTTTATAGGAGTTGTCCTTCCATTCTTGCCAATAGCCATCGTATGCAGAAAGGATTACCTGATCGCCGGTCACAAGGCTTTTCACAGTATACGGGCCGGAACCACCATCGTTTCCTTCTTCGTTGTTGAACCAGTCACCCTCCTGATCGCATGCGCTTTCCGACATGATATAAGCCGCATAAGCAGCCGAAGCGATCAGATCCACCGACGTAGACGTGGAGCAAGTGAACCGAACCACGTAATCGCTTACCGCTTCAATGGTTTCGACATTGGCCCAAATGTAAGCGGCCCCTTTGCCCAACCCTATTGTGCGCTCAATGGACTTTTTAACTGCATTTGCGTTCATTTTTGTGCCGTCATGGAAGGTCACGTCCTCACGGAGGGTAAATTCCCACACTGTGCCGTCATCGCTGTGCGTCCAGGAAGTCGCTAGGCAGGGTTCCACCACCCCCGTCTGATCGTTATATCGGGTCAACGTCTCATACACATTTTGGAGGACGCATACGCCGTTGGAGTTTTCCACACCGGGATCCAACGTCAGATAAGGTTCCGAGCCGCAGGCATAGTAAAGAATTGCGTCTGAGGTCTTGCCGCCGCCCTGCCCGCAGCCTGCAAAAAGCGAAGCCGCCAGAAGAATGGTAAGCATCAGTACTAGGCTTTTTTTCATGGTTTCCTCCTAAAGTATGGTTTATTTATTTGAGCGCTGTGCCGCAGTGCAAGCAGCAACTGGCGTTCATTCGTAATTTAAGGCATTTCTGTTTCCGTTATTTTGTTCCAATTTATCGTCTGATTCCGGCATGTAATTAAAGTTCTTAAGTGAGCAATCCGCACAGACACAACTAAGTTTCATCTGCACTTCCATCCTTTTCGTTATTGTAAAACTTAAAGTTACTTGAATGTCAATACGATTTCAGATATAATTTTTGATATAGTCAGGATTCATTGCTCACTGGCATTTAAGGCACGGGAGGCTGAAAGCAAATGTGGGACAAAGATAAAACAGTGAATATTTCAACCGTTTCCGAAACGTTTGGAATTCCCGCTTCAACGCTGCGCTATTGGGAGTCCATGGGATTGATCTCCTTAGGCCGGCGCGAAAACAATTACCGCGAATATACCTATTCTTCCCTGCTGGATCTTAGCGATGTCTGCTATCTGCGCAACCTCGGCATTCCGGTTAAGGCCATTAAGGAATATCAAACGCTAAGCCTTGCAGACAGCAACGCCCTGTACCTGAAGAAAAAAAGTGAGCTTGAAACACAGATTAACAGTTTGCAGGGAACTTATTCCATGCTGCGCAAAACGCTAAGTCTCATGGAGGAACTGGAATATATCCGGAAGCATCCTTACACAGAAGCGCAGCCGGATATACCGCTCCTTCTCAGTCACTCCAAGCTTTACGACAAAGAGGTCTGGAAAAAATACTTTTCCGGGCAATACCAGTTTGCAGGGGTACGCCTGGGGCCTCCGGATTATCGATGGATCTGGGGATGGGCCGCCGAATCCTGCGGGCCGGATGAAGAACCCGCTTGGGCTTTCTCGGAAGGGAACCGCCACTTTGCGCAGTTCATTCTACGCATTGATACAACAAACCGTAAACACACTAATTTAGATGAAGCCATTAATCATCTAACCGCATGCGGCTATACCATCGGTGAAATTATCGTGCGTTATATTACGATCGCTTATGAGGATCAAACGCGCTGGGATTATTATAAGGCCTGGATCGAGCTTCTTTGATTACTGCCCCAATTTTGAAAAAGCATACCCACGCGCTATCTATTAGGGAGATGCTCCTGGGCGGCTCTGAGCGCATGAATAATGCCGATTAAGTTGCAACAATATTATATACAGCTAGGAACGGGGGATCGTTGTTTTGCATCAGACGGTATTGATTACGGGTGCGTCGCGCGGCATCGGCCGCGCGGCCGCATTGCGCTTTGCAAAGGCTGGCTGGCGCGTCGGTGCGGGCTATCGCGCGTCGGAGGTGGAGGCGCGCAGGCTCATCGCAGAGCTTGCAGAACTTGGCACGATGGCTGCCGCCGTGCGCGGCGACGTTGCGGATGCGGCGGAGGCTTCGCGCATGGTGCGGGAAGCGCGCGCTGCGCTTGGGCACATCGACGTGCTGATCAACAACGCGGGGATTGCTTATACCGCTTTGTTTCCGGATACGGATTACGCCGCCTGGCGGCGTCTTTTTGCCGTGAACGTAGATGGCGCATACCATTGTACACAGGCCGTGCTGCCGGATATGCTCTCGCGGCAATCCGGCGTTATCCTCAACGTCAGTTCCATCTGGGGGCTTGTCGGCGCGTCCTGCGAGGTCGGGTATTCCGCATCCAAGGCCGCGCTCATCGGCTTCACGAAAGCGCTTGCCAAGGAACTCGGGCCTTCCGGCATCCGCGTAAACTGCGTCGCGCCCGGCGTGATCAACACAGACATGAATGCAGCGCTCGACGCTCCCACACGCGCTATGCTTGCGGAGGAAACGCCGCTGTGCCGCCTCGGCACGCCGGAGGAAGTCGCGGAAGTACTCTTCTTCCTCGCTTCGGACGCGGCTTCTTTCCTGACTGGTCAGGTACTAAGCCCGAACGGTGGGATCGTGGTTTAGCGGCATACAAAACGGGCGCCGGAGTTTCAGCGCCCGTTTTGGTGTTTTTCTTGGTAAGAGCAGATTATGCAATCTGCGCTTCCACACAGCGGATCAGTTCGGCAACGCTCGTGATGTGCTCGTCATCCTCGACGATCATGTCGAACTCTTCTTCCACCTCGAGGATGATCTCCGTCAGATCCAGCGAATCGAGCTTTCCTTGGCAGGTGGCAGGATCCTGTGCGATCGTGTCTGCTGCAATGCCCGTTACCTCGCTCACGATCCCGCAGATCTTTTCCATACTTGTCATAATTACGACCTCCGAATGATAGCGAATGCCCACATTTTATTTCATTTTATGCCGTGGACAATTACAAATAATACTTTGCCAGTGTAGCGCGCATGGGCCGTTTTGTCAAGCCTTGCAAAGTTTTCTTGTGAATAACGCATGGAATCACTTCCTATTGATGGTATTTTGAAGTATACTAAAATACAATATACTGTAAAGCATTGGTTGAGGTATTGCATGCTGTATCCCGGTTCCGGCTCAAAGCGCGCGCAAAAGGATAATGTTTCCCACGCTTCACACGATTTCCGGCGGCGTAAAATCACCGCGATTTGCTGTGTGTTAGCGCTCCTGCTCGCGCTCGCTTTTTATCTCCACGATCCAGAGGGTTTTACCCAGGCTTTGCGTATCGCGGCTGAAGGCGCCTATTCGGAAGCAACGCCACAGCCGGGCGCAACGCCTTTCCTGGAGACAGCGGCGGCTACGCCCATGCCTTCTCCTTCTCCTGCGCCCATCCCGGGGCAAACGGAGGGCACGCTGGAGATCTATGTGTTGGACGTCGGCCAGGGGGACTCCATCTTCCTGCGCTCCCCCAAGGGAAAAACCATGCTCGTCGATACGGGCGAAGCGCAGTATTTTTCCGTGATCGACGATTTTTTGCAGAAGCAAGGTGTTGAGAAGCTGGATGTAGTCGTTGCGACGCATCCGCACAGCGACCACATCGGCAGCATGTACAAGGTGCTCGACGCTTATCCAGTCCGTAAGTTTTACCTGCCTGCCGTGACGCACACAACGAACACCTTTGAAAAGATGCTCTCCTCCCTGGAAGCGCAGAACGTAACGCCAAAGATCGCTTATGCTTCCAAGAGTGCTAAAATCGCCTGGGGCGACAGCAGCGTCACGGCGCGCATCCTCTCCCCGTTTGAAGGGGTGGATTATGATATGAATAATTGGAGCATCGTGCTCAACGTTCACTACGGGGAGACGAGCATCCTCCTGACCGGAGACGCGGAGGCCTACGCCGAAAGCGTGATGCTCGCTAACCTCCCCGTCCCCGAGGAGGAGCTTGCCGCTACGGTGCTCAAACTTGGGCATCACGGCTCCTCCACCTCCACCTCGGAGGCGTTCCTCTCCGCTGTTTCACCGGAAATCGCCGTCGTCTCCGTCGGCAAAGGGAATGATTATGGCCACCCAAACGAGGAAACGCTGGCATTGCTGGAGCAACATGGAATAACGCTTTACCGCACGGATGAGCAGGGTACGATCAAGATCGTGCTCGACGGCACACGAGCAACGGTCACGGTAGAAAAGGGGTAAAACCAATTCCTAAATCGCTGGATGAAACCGAGCTGCGTGAGGCGGCACTGCTAAGCGCCCGCCTCTTCGCCTTGCCTGGGCGCGAGAGCTATTCCTTGTTCCAAGGGCTGCCTGAAGTAAAAGCAAAATACCAGCTTCGTGCGCCTGCGCTAAGTGCTGGATACATGGCATATATTCGCATGTTACAAGCCGGGCGGAAGCATATACGGAAGCGTTTTCCTTTTCACGCAGGCACGGAGCGCCGAGGTGTCCGGCATGGCATTTGAAACGGCGGAAGACGCGGAAAAAGCAGCGTTTCCGCTGCTTTCCCATGCGCTGCAATCCGTTTTTTCAGAAGTACAAACGGCAGAAACCGTTGCGTTTTTCGTTGAGGAAAGCGATGCGGAACTCCTTGCCGCCGCATCCAGGGCCGGCTTTTCCCTCCGCAGCCATTATCGTTGCATGGAAGCCATTCTGTGACGCGCCGCTATGCCTTTAAACGCTCGTTGATCTCCCGCACCGCCTTGGCCGGGAGTTTTTTTACGGCCCGGTCATAGGTCAAAAGGCCGTTAAGCTCATCCTCCACATCCGAAAGCTGCGTATAGACCGCCGCGGCAAGCCCCTGCTCCTTCGCGGGCAGGATCTCGTTTTCATACAGCGCACGCCAGGCGGCAAGCAGCGCTTCCTCCGATTCAAAGCGCTTATATCCAAAGTCCTTCTTGTTGAAGCAATGGCCTTCAATGCGCCGGTTGTAGCCGCCGAATTCGCTCAGGAGCACCGCGCGGCCCAGCTTATCCGGTGCGAATTTATATGGCTTGAAATAAACGTGCAGGCTTTGTACCGCGCCGACGCCCTGGTCATGCCAGCCGCTCGCATGGTCAATGGTGCGCGTTGCGTCCATCGCCACAATGCGCCGCACGGCCTCCGCCGCGTCAAACTGCCCCCAACCCTCGTTGAACGGCACCCACATGGCGACGCAGGGGCTGTTGTAAAGCAGCGCAACCATCTCCTCCAGTTCGTCATAATATTCCTGCCTGCCCTCCGCGTCCGCGCGGGCAAAGCGGCGGTAATTCCTCTTCCCGTCTGGAAGATGCTTCCCAGTAACGAGCGGCAGGCTGATCGTTGCCGGGTTGTATTTTCCACCCCCGTTCGGCATGTCCTGCCACACGAGCATGCCCAGCCGGTCGCAATGATAATACCAGCGCAAGGGCTCTACCTTAATGTGCTTGCGCAGCATGTTGAAGCCCATCTCCTTCATCGCGGCAATGTCGCTTATCATCGCTTCATCCGAGGGCGCAGTATAAAGCCCGTCGGGCCAATAGCCCTGATCCAGCACACCGGTATGGAAATACGGTTTCCCATTCAAGAACAGGCGCGGCGCACCCGTCTCGTCCTGCTCCACGCTGAATTTGCGCATGCCGAAATAGCTCCTCACACAATCCTCGCCCATGCGCACCTCGCAATCATAAAGATACGGGTACTCGGGCGACCAGGGTTTGAAGCCCTCCATGCTGACCGTCACCGGCGTGCCGGCCATGCCGTGCTGTACCACGTCCCCGATGCGGACAATGCAGGGCAGCGTGCATTCCGCATCCTGCGGGTACGCGCATATTTCTACGGAACTTTCGTCAAAAAGCGGGGTGATGCGCAGCGCCGCAATATAATCCACAGGCACGCTTTCGCACCACACCGTCTGCCAGATGCCGCTTTGGGGCGTATACCAGATGCCGCCGCGCTTACGCTTCTGCTTGCCGCGGGAATGATACGACGCATCGCTTTCATCGCGCGCACACACAGCGACCGTGTTCTCCCCTTCCTTCAGGCAGGCCGTGATGTCGAAAGAAAACGGCAGATACCCGCCCGTATGCGAACCGAGCTCCATGCCGTTCAGGTAGACCGTCGCAATTTGATCCACCGCACCGAAGTGCAGCAGCACACGGCCGATGTTGAACCCTTCGGGCAATGTGAACGCGCGCGTATACCAAAGCGACTCCTTGGGCTTGAGCATGCGCCGCACGCCGGAAAGCTCGCTTTCCGGGGAAAACGGGACGAGGATGTCCCCCTCCGGTTGCTCAGGCGTTTCCCCCTCCTTCGCAATCGCATATTGCCAAACGCCATTTAAATTCAAATAGCTTTCACGCGCCATCTGCGGCCGCGGATATTCCGGGAGGATTGCGTTTGGGTCAAGCGCTTCGCCCCATTCGGTTTTCATGCCTTGCTCCTCCTTTTCAAAACGATCACGGGAACCGCCGTACACAGCAGCACGGCCGCCGCCGCGAGAAAGATTGCGGGCGTGGGCACGTTTTTGACAACGCCCAGCTCCATATACGTTTCCCCACTGTTGCGGATGACCGCCGCGCCGATGAACGGGCCGATCAGCATCGGCAAAAGCACGGCAAAGATCATCCGCACGCCCTGGAAGAGCCCCGCCTGGCCTGCGGGCGTACCGTCACGGATGGCGGCGGAAAGCGTGGCTGTCACGAGCATATAGCCAGCCATCATGATGACGCCTGCCACGATTACAAACGCAGCGCCGCGCGCAAAATACATCAGCATGAGTCCTACAACCATTACGCCCGCCGCCGGGAGCACGCAGTTGAGCTTGCCGAGCCGGTCGATCATCCCGCCCGAGAGCACACTGATGAGCGAGGCTGCAAGCAGCACCACGCCGAGGACGATCGCATATGCTTCGATTTTAAGATAGTTCTGCATGTAAATGATAAGGTATGGAAAGAACACCTGCACCGCGATGGAAAACACGCCGAAAGCCAGCAGCGCAAGGTAGAGATTCCCGTTTTCCCGCACGACGGAAGGGCGGAAGCCATAGAGGATCTCCGCAAAATAGTTCCCCTTTCCCGCGCCGCGCGACGTCTCTTTCAAAAGGAAGCAGGCAAGCACGCCCGTCGCCGTGACGAGCAGGCCGAAAATCAGGAAGAATTCGCGCCATTTGCCCTGCTGCGTCAGCCCGTCAAACCCGCCGAAAATCACGAGCATGGAAAGAAGCGGCAGCGTCGCCAGCACGGATTCCACCTTGCCGCGGTTTTCCGGGGTGGTGTTATCCGTAATATAAGCGTTGAACGCCGCGTCGTTCGCCGTGGAGCCGAAGAATGTCATAACACAATCCATCACAACGACAAGCCCTGCCGCGACGCTTGCAGCCCGCGCCGCGCCCACCCATGCGGAAACGCCCTCCACGCTGATGAACCCAAAGGCCAGCGTGGAGAGGCCCCAGAGGATATAGCCCGCGCAGATGAATGGCTTGCGCCGTCCTATCCGATCGGACAGCGCGCCCATCAAAAGCGTCGTCACCGTCGCGACGGCGGCGCTTGCCGCGACCATTGTAGCGATCGCGTTCGGGTCGGTCGAGATTGTGTTGTACAGAAATACGTTGAAATACATGTTTTCTATCGTCCACGCAAGCTGCCCCACAAGGCCGATCAGGATGAACGAAACCCACATGCGCCCGGAAAGCCTTTTCATACGGCAAACCGCCTCCTGCTTATGATCCTGCATATTTTTCCAGTTACAGTATAGCACAGGTGCGCCGTGCCGGTAAATGCAAAATCAGGCGCACACGGAAGTTAAGCCTCTTCCGGCGCTGCTCCGCTCCCCGCCGGAAGGGCATGAACCGGCGGCAGGCTCTCCCCAGCCTTCAGCAAAACATGGGAACGCCGGCTTGCTCCCGAAGCCGGCGTTCCCGTATTGTATTTATTTGCCGTTAAAACCCTGCGATTCGATGCGGTTGGTAGGGCTCTTCCAAATAAGTGATCTCCTCCGGGGAAAGCGTCAGCGTCAGCGCACCGGCCGCATCGTCCAGATACTTTGCCTTCGTCGCCCCGATGATCGGCGCAGTCATGCCCTTGGCGAACTGCCACGCAAGCGCAATCTGCGTCATGGTCGCCCCATGCGCTTCGGCCATTTCATGCACACGCTGCACGATTTCATAATCCGTAGCCTGCGTTCTGTCGTATTTACCCGCCGCGGTCTTGTCCGCACGGCTGCGCGGCGTGTCCGCTTTCCAGTCCGGGCGGCAAAGACGGCCCGCTGCGAGGGGGCTAAACGGCGTCAGCGCCACGCCTTCCTGCTTACAGAGCGGGATAATCTCGCGTTCATCCTCGCGGTAAAGCAGGTTATAGTGGTTCTGCATTGCGCAAAACTGCGTCCAGCCGTTCCGCTCGGCAGCGACTTGCATGCTGTAAAACCGATAGCCGAACATGGCCGATGCGCCAAGCGCGCGCACCTTTCCGCATTTCACCAAACGGTCAAGCGCCTCCATCGTCTCTTCAATGGGCGTCGTCTCGTCAAAGCGGTGGATGATATAAAGATCCACATAATCCGTACCCAGCCGTTTGAGCGAGCCGTCGATCTCGCGCTGGATCGCCGCTCTGGAAAGATGGCCTTCGTTGAAATAGACCTTCGTGGCGATAACCACTTTATCCCGTGGCACGTTCCGCTTGAGCGCCCGGCCAAGGTATTCCTCGCTCGTTCCGTGGGAATAGGTGTTGGCCGTATCAAAAAACGTGATCCCAAGCTCCAGAGCCCGCCGGACGATGTTTTCCGTCTCTTCCGGGTTCAAGGTCCACATATGGGAATCCGGGAACGGTTGGCCAAAGCTCAGGCATCCGACACAAAGCCGGGATACCGTAATGCCGGATCTTCCAAGCTGCCCGTATTGCATGGCGCCCCCTTCCTTGCCCCACAATCTTCCTGCACTTAACGCATAGCCTCCAGATATGCGCCTACTGCGGCACCAAAACTCACGGGGTGGCCGCAGGCCTTCAGCGCACGCTCGACCGCGCCCAGCGTTGCCACGACCGTGTTCTCGTCGATGTTGCCCATATGTCCGAGGCGGAACGCCTTCCCGGCATACGCGCCGAGCGCGCCCGCTACGATCACGCCTTCGTCAAACATCGCAGCGCGGAACTTCGCGTCATCTATGCCTTCTGGATAAATGCAAACGCTTAGCGTATCTGCGCGGCATTCGGGGTTTGCAAGGATCGAGAATCCGACTGCCTCCAGCGCCTTATGGATGGCCACCGCGTTCTTATGATGCCGTGCGCCACGCGCCTCAAGCCCCTCCTCACGGATGATCGCAGTCGCTTCCTTCATCGCCCAAACCAGGTTAACGGCAGGCGTCGCAAAATACTTTGCCGGGTTCTCCATGATGGGAAGCCACTTTTCAAAGTCTACATAATATTCCGGGATCGTCCCGAGGGATTTCCGGCGTGCCAGCGCCTTCTTGCTCGCCCACACGATCAGCATACCTGGGCATACGCCAAAGGCTTTCTGAGAGCCGGTAAACAGCACGTCAATGCCCATGCCATCCACGTCCGTGAATTCGCCCGCAGTCGCCGCGACGCCATCCAGAATAAAGATCGTATCCGGATGCTTTTTCATCACCGCACCGATCTCCGCAACAGGTGCGAGCACGGCGGTGGAAGTGTCCACATGCGTCACAGTCATGGCCGCATAGTGTTTTTCGCTCAGCTTTTTTTCGATTGCTTCCGGAGAGACTGCCGTCCCCCATTCCGCGCTCAAAACGTCCACGTTGAGGCCCTTGCGCTCGCAGATGTCGATAAAGCGGTCGCCAAAGAAGCCGTTGCTGACAATTAAGATATTGTCGCCGCGCCTGGTGACGTTTGCAATCGCCATCTCCATGGCGAGCGTACCGGTTCCAGCAATCGGGAACGCCTGACCGGAGCAGTTGAACAGCTGGCCGAGATCGTCAATCAACGCTTTATAGTCCTTCACAAAGCGCGGATCACCAAAAGCCTGGATCTCGCGCCCCATCTGCTCCTGAATGGATTTGACCACAGGCGTCGGGCCGGGGATCATCACAAAAACATTCTTTTCCATCATTGTTACTCCTTTTCCTGTTTTTCAATTTATATTGACCGCACGCGGCCCGGTTTGTTCAACCGTTAATCCCGCACGGTGATCCCTGCGTTGATGAGCGTGCTGCGGATATATGCCCTGATCTCCGCATTGGGGCGGCGCAGCGGCAGCCTTGGTTCCCCTCCGAACAGGCCAACAAGATCCATGGCGACCTTCAGCCCGCCGATGCCGTACTTCGTCGTAACGGCCGCGTTCACAGGCATAAGGCGCAGAGCAAGCGCCTTTGCCTCTTCCGTCTTCCCCGCTTCAAAAAGCTCGATCAGCTTCGCGCACTCGTTGGGGAGCACGTTGGAAAGGGCAAGCGTACCACCCTTTGCACCGAGGTACAGGCTCGGCAGCAGGAACGCCCAATTTCCTGCCAGCACAGAGAAGCCTGGAGCGCAATCGCGGATGGTCTCAGTGATCTGCACGATATTGCCAGAGGTATCCTTCACGCCGATGATATTGGGGTGATGCGAAAGCTTTGCGAGCAATGCGGAAGAGGTGTTCACGCCAGTATTGGCAGGCATGTTATAAATGATTACCGGCAATGGAGAGCGGTCCGCAACGGCCGTATAATAAGTTTCCAGCACGTCGTCCTTCATGGCGTTTTTGTAATAAAATGGCGTTACGAGGAGCACCGCATCCGCACCGCATTCCGCCGAAACGTTGCAAAGGTGCAGCGTTTCGTCCATACAATTGCTGCCGGTGCCAACGACGACGCGCTTTTTGCCCGCGATCTTTTTGCAGCAGAAACGGATCAGCGCCTCCTTCTCGCTTTCGCGCAGGGATACGAACTCACCGTTGGAGCCCATGACAACAATGCCTTCCAGTTTGGAAGCCATCCAAAATTCTAGGTTTTCGTCCAGCTTATCGTATGCGATTTCATCATCGATAAATGGCGTTGCAATGGGTGAATAGATTCCTTTTAATTCAAGCATGACAGTACCTCCTCGTTGTGTGGACGCCGCGCCGTAAAGCGGCAGCCTTCGGATCCATCATCCTTCAAAACGCGGGAACCGTCAAATATCAAATGTCGAATAAGCGTTATTTATCGTTTTAAATAACGGCGAAAGGCAAGGGCGCGCCCTATCTGCACACGCCAGAAATCCCATCGCCGCTCAACTGCGTCACCATCGTGATAAACGCTTCCGTCGCCTTGGAAACATAGCGGCTGCGCTTATGCACCATGTTGATGTAACGCTTCACGCCCAGCCCGGACAGCTTATAATACAGCAGCTCCTTGCCCGGGTTGCTCAGTTTGACCACCGTATCCGAGACGAAGGCCACGCCAAGATGCTGTGCGGCCAGGTTATAGGCGGTCGTCAACTGGTTCAGATACATAAAAACCTTCGGTTCAAAGCCGCTTTCCCGGCAAAAGCGGAGCCCACGGCTATTCATATCGTGCCCCTTTTCCAGCATCAGAAAGGGATGGTCTTGAAATTGCTGCAGCGATATGCAAGGCCAGTCTGGGCTAGCATGCCGGTTGTCCAGGATATCCTTTGCCGTCAGGACGCTCGCGGCGTTTTCCCCATGCGCCGGGTCATCCGCAGGAACCGCCAGCAGGATATACTCTTCAAATAAGGGATACACCTGAAAAAGCGCCGGATCGAACGCATGGCTTTCGATCAACAGGTCTACCTCGCCGTCCAGGGTCATCTTCTGAAGGGTAAGGAAATCGGATTCTGCAATATTGATGTTGATTTGGGGATAAAGCTGCAGGAACCGCGCGATGAGGTGCGGCAGCAGATAGCTCGAAAACATATGCGCCGCCCCGAGCGTGATGTTGCCTGTTTTCAGCTCACGGTAATCTTCCAGATATGTCTGCATCTCATGCTCCGTAGTGAGAAGCCGCTGGATATACTCGATGAGCACCTCCCCCGCCTCCGTGGGCTTCACAGGCGTAGTACTTCGGTCGAATATTTGCACGCCAATCTCGGTCTCATACCGCTTAATAGTAAGGCTCAAAGAGGGCTGGGACAAATAGAGCTTTTGCGCGGCGCGCGAAAAGCTCTGTTCCCGATATACCTCATAGATGTACTGGTATACACGAAGCATAGGATCGGATCGTCCCCCTCTCAGATCAAGTTTTTTTCGTTTTCACCCTCAGTTTGGATCGTGCAAAGGCACGCTTCCATTATCTTAAAAAAAGCGTCCAACTGGTCGCTGGTATAGTATTCGGCAATCTTTCTGAAAAATTCCGTTGTATGCTCATCATCGTATTTCATATGCAGTTTTGTCAGCTGCTTTCCCTTGGCCGTTGGCCAAAGCGAAATACGCTTTCCATGAAATTCCTGCGGAGTTTTCGTGATGAGCCCTTTCTTTTCCAGCTTGGAAACGTTTTGCGAAACAGCGCTTTTGGTTCGCTTATTGGTCTTCGCAATCTCAGTGACGGTAATGCCCGGATTAAAGTATATTTTTTCCAGAATATGCATTTCGATTGCAGAATAAAGCTCACCATTTCCATAGTCATGCGGTTTCGCGTTTCGGTCCACATAGAGCGTAACATAGTCGTGTATCAGGTTGCTCTTTTTATAATTTGGCCAAGTCTCCCAAATATTTTCTTCCCGAATTATTAACATAGCTCCTCCCAACACATCAACTTTGCCTGAAAATACGGCATGTCCCTATTTTTCGTATTCTATAATAATTATATCAAATTCAGTATAAAATCGCAAACAGGATACCATATTCTGCGCTATATTGTCGAACTCGCCTAGCACGAAATATAAACGCGCGCATCATTTACCGTTTTCTAACAATGCCGGGCGGTCGCCCTGCCGCCCGGCACGAATCTCGGTTTAATCTTTTTTCCGCAATGCAAGCAGCATCGGAACGGTATTTGTTTCAAACAGCCTTTCGATATCCCAACCGGGCAGTTGGCCGCTGCCAAAAATCTTGCGCTGGGTGACTTCAGCTTCAACGGACTCCTCTGATTTCTGGAGCGCATCTTCGTAACCATCCGGCGGGAGAACGACAACGCCGTCTGCATCGCCAAATATAATATCGCCCGGATGCACGATAGCGCCAGAGCAGGTGATCGGAATCTGCACTTCGCCTGTTACGCCAAGGATTACGGTAGTCACGCAGGAAATACCGGTGCAGAACACGGGGATGTCCAGTTTTTTAATGGCAACAGAATCCGTTGCAGGCCCGTCAATAACCAAGCCGGCCATACCGCAGCCCTGAGCATAGGTAGCGACCATCTCTCCACAGCAGGCAAAGGTATCGTCCCCGCAGCGATCCACAACGATGACGGAACCTTTAGGCGCCTTGCTGATCGCATAATAAATGCCGCAAGAATCTTTGCCCGGGATACGTAGCGTATAGGCCGGGCCGACCATGCGCTTTTCCCCGATGTTGAGGGGCTTCATCTCGGGCCTCATGTAGCCACCGCCGATGTAGTGTCCCATCGTCGCCGGGTCAACCTTCATAAACCGTTCGATTAGTTCTTTTGTCAGCGCCATTTTGTTCATGCTCCTTTATTTTATTATGGTAGATACTGCCTCAGCATCATGCTGAATGCAAATCTTGCAAACCGTGTTAATGCATTTAACTTTTTCCACGCGAATTCGGGAGTACTTTTTTTAAGTTATTATGTTGACATTTCCCGAATCCGCTATTATACTAATGCCAACAAAGAAGTTAAGTTTATTAACACAACTGTGTTTAAAAAGATGATACCAATATGGGTACCAAAAGTCAACAAAGTTTGCGGACTTCCGCAATAAAAATACAATTTACAGGAGGAAAAACCATTGAAAAGTAAGCTAGCACTGCTGTTGGCCCTGATGCTTCTGGTAAGCGTGTTCTTCGGCTGCCAGGCAACCCAGCAGCCCGATCCCACCCAAGCCGGCAACCAACCAAGCACCGGTGACAACACACAGACCCCTGATCCTTCCAACACCGGTGACAATACTGACCGCGTTGCGAAGGACACCATCACGATCGTAACCGAATCTGAGCCGGAGACCCTCGATCCTGCCAGTGCCAACACCGATGCGATCGCACTCACCCTCGGCATGATCGGCGACCATCTGTTTGACCTTCAGGCCGATGGCAGCATTACCCTTGGCGGCATCTGCGAATCCTATGAGCAGATCGACGATGTGACGGTTAAGTTTGTTCTGAAAGAGGGCGTTAAGTTCTCCGATGGCACCGACCTTACGTCCGAAGACATTCTCTGGGAGCTCGCTCGCCTGAAGGAAGCCCCGCGCAGCGCTTCCAACTTTGCTTTCGTCAATGCGGAAGAATCCGAGATCGTTGACGACCGCACCATCATCGTGAAGTTCAACCAGGCGTGGGCGCCGTACCAGAACACCCTGTCCACCGGCCGCGGCACCATCGTCAGCAAGGCCGCTTTTGAAGCGATGGGCGAAGCTGACTTCTCCCGCGCTCCCGTGACCACCGGCCCTTACAAGGTAGCTGAATGGATTCCCGGCACCTCCATCACCCTCACTCGGAACGAGTATTACTGGGGCGAACCCGCAAAGACTGAAAACATCGTCATTAAGTTCATCCCCGAAGCGACTTCCCGCGTGATCGAGCTTGAAACCGGCGCTGCCGACATTGCCTACTACATTGAAGGCAATGACGTTGCCCGCGTTGACGCTCTGGACGGCTATCATGTTGAGTCCGGTGACGCATACCGTTACCTTGTTGTGACCTTCAGCATGCAGGATGCAATTCTGAAGGATGTCCGTGTTCGCCAGGCGCTCTGCTATGCGATTGACCAGGAACTTCTCGTTGAAGCTTCCTCCGACGGTCTCGGCACCGCCATCACCGGCTTCTGCAGCACGCCTGCCGCCGGCTATAAGGCCCTTGATCCCTGGCCCTATGATGTTGAGAAGGCGAAGTCCCTCCTGGCTGAGGCCGGATATGCAGACGGCTTCACGATCGATCTTCATGTTGAGCCTATCTCCCTCTATGAAAAGGCCGCAGAGATCATCCAGTCCATGTGGGCTGAAGTTGGCGTAACTGCGAACATCGTCTCCAGCGCGCTTGCCACCTATGATGCGCAGCACAACGGCCAGTTCCAGGCTTGCATCCGTGACAGCACGGCTTCCGAAATCTCCAACATGCTCATCATCTACGAATCCTCGTTTGGTTCCCGTATCCAGGGCAACGATGATTGGCTGGATGGCAAGTGCCTTGAGCTGCGTACCTACTATTATGATGATCCGCAGCGCACCATCTGCCTCGATGAGATCTACACCTACCTCAACGAGCAGCGTTACTCCTATCCGTACATGAACATGCCGATCAACTACGCTGTGAGCGACAAGCTGGAAGGCTTCGAGTTCCATCCCGCGATCGACCACATGAAACACATTACGGACTGGGTTGTCTACGAATAAACTTACGTTGACATCAACATTACGGAAAGATTGCTGAAAAGCATACGAAATGGCGGTTAACGCCGCGGGAAACCGGCTGCCGGGCCCTGCTGCCTTGGCAGCCGGTTGTTCTAAGATTTAAACTCCGGAGGAAACAAGATGCTAAGATACATCTTCAAGCGGATCCTGATGATGATTCCGGTCATGATCGGTGTTACGCTCATTACATTTTCCATGATGTATTTTTCGCCTGGAGAACCCGCCGATTATATTCTTGGCGAATTAGCTACGGAAGAGGACAAAGCCCTGTTCAATGAGCAAAACGGGCTGGATAAACCCTTTTTGGTTCGATTCGTAAATTATGTCGTCGATGCTGTTCAAGGCGATTTTGGTATATCCTATTCAACCAGGCAGCCGGTCATTAAAGAAATCCTGTCGTGCTTCCCGACAACGATGAAGCTTTCCCTGTATGCCGAACTGTTTGCAATTGTGCTTGGCGTAACCCTAGGCGTTGTTTCAGCCGTGCGGCAATACAGCTTCATTGATAACTTCACACGAATTGTGGCGATGATTGGCGTTTCGCTGCCGAGTTTCTGGGAGGGTTTGATGCTCATCATCCTCTTCTCGGTCGTTCTTGCCTGGCTTCCCCCTTCCGGCCTCACAAGCTGGAAACATTGGATCCTGCCCGCTTTCACGCTGAGCACATGGGGCCTTGCCGCCTGCATGCGCATGACCCGTTCCAGCATGCTGGAGGCGATCCGCGAGGACTACGTGCGCACAGCCCGCGCAAAAGGCCAAACCGAACTGGTCGTCGTCATGAAGCATGCGTTCCGCAATGCGGTTCTGCCGATCATTACCGTCGCCGGCACGGATTTTGCGAAACTGCTGGGCGGCGCCGCCGTTATTGAAACGGTGTTCTCCATCAACGGCATCGGCAAACTCATCGTGGATGGCATCAATACGAAAAACGCGCCCCTGGTGCAGGGCGGAATCCTGTTTGTTGCGGTTGCGATGTCCTTGATTAACCTTCTGATCGACGTGATTTACGCTTTCGTTGATCCACGCATCCGTTCCCAGTATTCCAGCGGCAAGCGCATCAAGCGGAAATCCAGCAAGAAAGCGACGGTGAGCTGATATGTTGATGTTATCAACCAAACAAGATGCTTCCCTGTCTCAGGACACCATATCCATTGGCGGACATGGTCAGGCGAAAGAAATTATCGGGCGCTTCCTGCGCAACCGTGCTGCCGTATTTGGCATGGTAGTCGTGCTGTTTCTCCTGTTCTGCGCGATATTCCCGCAGGTATTGACGCAGTATGATCCCATTGAACAAAATCTGCGTGACCGTTTCGCAGCTCCCAGTGCAGAGCATTTCTTTGGAACGGATGAGTACGGCCGCGATATTTTCTCCCGCGTAATCTATGGCTGCCGCACCTCCATGGAAATCGGCCTGATCTCTGTGGGCATCTCCTGCATCATCGGCGTTGTGATCGGCGCGATCGCCGGTTTCTATGGCGGCATCACGGATAACATTTTCATGCGCTTCATCGACGTGCTGATGGCAATCCCGAACACGCTGCTCGGCATCTCCATCGTTGCCGCGCTTGGAAACAGCATCCCGAACCTGATCATTGCCCTTTCCATTGGTTCGATTGCAGGCTATGCGCGCGTAGTTCGCGTGAGTGTGCTTTCCACCAAGGGCACAGAATATGTGGAGGCTGCATACGCAACCGGCGCAAGCGATTTCCGCATCATCTTCAAGTACATCCTGCCCAACTGCCTTGCGCCGATCATCGTGCAGGCAACCATGAGCGTTGCAACGACCATTATGGCTGCTACGGGCCTGAGCTTCCTCGGTTTAGGCGTTCCCGCGCCCACGCCGGAATGGGGCGCCATGGCATCGTCCTCGCGCGCATACATCCGCGATTACTGGTGGCTGGTGACCTTCCCTGGCCTCGCAATTATGATGACTGCTTTCTCCTTCAACCTCTTTGGAGACGGCCTGCGCGACGCCCTGGATCCCAAGCTTAAGAGCTGAGAGGTGACGAGAATGAGTCAGAATATTTTGGAAATTAAAGATTTGTTCGTGCAGTATTCCGCCGGCAAAGACACAGTTCGGGCGGTAAACGGCATTAACCTGACATTGGAAGAGGGGGAATCCCTTGGCCTTGTGGGGGAAACCGGCGCGGGCAAAACCACGACTGCGCTGTCCATCATGCGCCTGATTCCAAACCCCCCGGGAAAAATCACCGGCGGCGAGATCCTTTACCGCGGCGAAAACCTGATGGAAAAGAGCGAGGCGGAGATGCGGAAAATCCGTGGTCATGAAATCTCAATGATTTTTCAGGACCCGATGACTGCGCTTAACCCCATGCTTTCCGTGGGTGACCAGATCGCAGAGGTGATTCGCCTGCACGAGAAGATTTCCCGTGCGGATGCGATGCGCAAGGCTTGCGAGATGATGGAAGTCGTCGGCATTGAGGGCGGACGCGCAGGCGAATATCCGCATCAGTTCTCCGGCGGCATGAAACAGAGGATCGTAATTGCGATTGCACTGGCATGCAACCCGTCTCTGCTGATTGCGGATGAACCCACTACGGCGCTTGACGTTACCATTCAGGCGCAGGTGCTAGAGTTGATTGAGCAGCTCAAGCGCAAGTTCAACACTTCCCTGCTGTTGATCACACATGATCTTGGCGTTGTTGCTGAGGTATGCAGCAAGGTTGCGATCATTTACGCCGGTGAGATCGTGGAGTATGGTACGCTCAAACACATTTATGAGAACCCATCCCACCCCTACACCATCGGCCTGTTCGGTTCCATCCCGAACCTGAACGAAACTGTGCACAGGCTCTCCCCCATCCCCGGCCTGATGCCCGACCCCACAAAGCTTCCGGAAGGCTGCGCTTTTGCGGAACGCTGCAGCCAAGCTTGCGAAGCATGCGGAAAGGGCGTTATGCCTTATGTCGAAATTGAGCCCGGCCACATGGTGCGCTGCATAAAGTTCGCCGGAAAGGAGTGCTGACATGTCAACCTTAGTTGAAGTCAAAAACCTTAAGAAATATTTTAAAACCCCGCGCGGCCTTCTCCACGCGGTGGATGATATCAACTTTAAGATTGAAAAGGGACAAACTCTCGGCGTCGTTGGTGAATCCGGCTGCGGAAAATCCACTCTGGGCCGCACCGTAATCCATCTGCACGAGCGTACTTCTGGCCAGATTCTCTTTGACGGCAAGGATGTGAGCGATCTGAGCAAGCATGAGCTCAAGGAGTTTCGCTCCCACGTTCAGATGATCTTCCAGGATCCCTTCTCTTCCCTCAATCCCCGCATGAGCGTCAGCCAGCTCATCGCTGAGCCGTTGCTCATTTACAAAGCGGCTAAAAACAACGCAGAGCTCGGCAAGGAAGTCGGCCGGCTAATGGATACCGTCGGCCTTGCGCGCCGCTTTGCGAACTCCTATCCGCATGAGCTGGACGGCGGCCGCCGGCAACGCATCGGCATCGCCCGCGCGCTTTCGCTGAACCCGGAGTTCATCGTCTGCGACGAGCCGGTTTCTGCGCTTGACGTTTCCATCCAAGCGCAGATTCTAAACCTGATGCAGGATCTGCAGGATGAGTTCCACCTGACTTACATGTTCATTACGCATAACATGAGCGTTGTGAAACACATTTCCAACAACATCATGATTATGTATCTGGGGAATATGGTCGAGTTCGCAGACGCTGAGGAAATCTTCAGAAACCGCCTACATCCGTATACCAAGGCGCTGCTTGCCGCAGTTCCGATCCCGGCGATCATCGAAGGCCGGAAGCGTCAGCTTCTGACCGGCGAGATCACCTCGCCCATTGACCCCAAACCCGGCTGCCGCTTCGCCGCGCGCTGCCCCTATGCAACGGACCTCTGCCATGCAGAAAATCCGCAGCTCAACGAAGTGCTCGAAGGACATTTTGTGGCTTGCCACAATGTAAAGGAAATAAATCAGCTTTAAAGCTGAAACGGAGGAACAAAACAGCTATGCAAAACACAAACTGGATCAAACTGATGAGCTCGAGCGAATTTGCCGAGCGCAAAAAGACCTGCGACACGGTGATCATTCCAGTCGGTGCAACGGAGGTTTACGGGCCGCACATGCCCCTGGGCAGCGACATCATCGTCGCCCAGGACATTGCTGAGCTTGTGGCCGCAAAGACCAACGCCATGATCGGGCCGTCCCTTGAAGTGGGTGAATCCTATTCCCTGACCAAGTATCCCGGCACGCTGTATCTGCGCCCCACGACCTGGATGGCCGTGATCGAGGACTTTATGACCGCTCTGCTGCACCTCGGCTTTAAGAACTTCATGTTCATCAATGGCCATGCGGGCAACGTCCCAATGGTCGGCCAGGTCTGCCGCCCGCTCGAGCGTGAACTCGGCATCAAGACCGCCCAGGTCGACTGGTGGCGTTTCACGCATCAAAAGGCACTCGGCGTTTGCGAAACCACGGGCTGGATGTGCCATGGCCATGCCAGCGAGTGCGGCACTTCGGTAATGCTCCATCTTCATCCCGAATATGTTGACATGTCCAAGGCGGAGCGGGTCACGCCCAAGGAAGGCGAAGAATACGGCAAGTTCGACGACTTTATTGATTACACCGTTTTCAATGAGACTACTGAATGCGGCATCTTGGGCGATGCAACTATCGCTACCGCCGAAAAGGGCAAGGTCGTCGTGGAGCGCTGCGTAGACCGTATTGCGGAGTATATGCACGAAAAGTTCGGCTGCTGAAGGGAGCGTCATCATGTTTAACCAGAAATACATTGCTGCGGTAATCCAGCTTGATACTACGACCAACTATGAGCAGAACATGAAAGCCGCTGCGGACTTCATCGGTGAAGCCCATGCCCGCGGCGCAAAGCTCGCTACCCTGCCGGAAAACTGGACCTATCAGGGGGACGATTACCTGGATTACGCGGAAGAGATGCCCGGCGGCCGCCTTGCCGCCATGCTTAGCGAGCTTTCCGCCAAATACAGTATGTGGATCCACAGTGGCAGTTCCAGCGAAAAGAACCCGGATCCCAGCGATCACCGGCCGTATAATACCAGCATGCTCTTTAACCCTAAGGGCGAGTTGGTTGCCAAGTACAGCAAAGTTCACATGTTCGATGTGGACATCGTGGGCGGCGGCAGCTTCCGTGAGTCCGAGCATAAGTGCCCAGGCAAAGAGATTGTTGTTTATGATACGAACGACATCGGCAAACTGGGCCTTGCAATTTGCTATGACCTCCGCTTTCCAGAGCAGTTCCGCCTGATGGCGATGGAAGGTGCAGATGTGTTCTTCAACCCCGCTAGTTTCGTGCTCATGAGCGGCAAGGATCACTGGGAAGTCCTGCTGCGCGCCCGTGCGATTGAAAACAGCTGCTACCTCCTCGCGGCAGACCAGTGCGGCGTAAAGTATGATGGACCGACCTATGGCCGCTCCCTCATTATTGACCCCTGGGGCACCGTGATCGCCAAGGCGCCCGATTACCCCTGCGTCATCACCGGCGAAATCGACCCCGCTTTCCGCATGAAGGTCAAAAAACAGGTCATTACGCTTGAAAATAGGCGCGAGGATGTTTACAACCTGAGCAAGGCATAACCAAAATGGATCACGGCGAAGGGGGAATATATTTCCTCCTCGCCGTTTTTACGGGATCACACCTACTTCCTAAACGGGTGAAACTACAAAAGGAGAACACCATGTACGAAAAATATATCGCTGCGGTGATCCAGCTTGACACCAACACTTGCTATGAAGAGAATCTCAAAGCCGCTGCGGATTTCATTGGCGAAGCGCACTCTTACGGTGCAAAGCTGGTCACCTTGCCGGAAAACTGGACCTATCAGGGAGACGACTACCGGGATTATGCGGAGGAAATGCCCGGCGGCCGCCTCTTCAGCATGCTCAGCGCGCTCGCCGTCAAATACAACCTATGGATCCACAGCGGCAGTTCCAGTGAAAAGAACGAAAATCCGGACGATCCACGCCCACACAACACCAGCATGCTAATCAACCCCAAGGGCGAACTCGCTGCAAAATACCGCAAGATCCATGCATCCGACATGGATGTTGCTGGTGCGCACGCTTACCGGGAGTCCGACCACAAGTGCCCCGGCAATGAAATTATGGTCTATGATACGCAGGAGGTCGGCAAGCTCGGGCTCTCCATCTGCTATGATCTCCGCTTTCCGGAGCTTTTCCGGCTCATGGCTATGGAAGGCGCGGAAGTGTTCTTCGTACCTTCCAGCTTTTATCTCATGACAGGCAAAGATCACTGGGATACTCTGCTCCAGGCTCGTGCGATTGAGAACAGCTGTTATCTCCTTGCTGGCGCGCAATGCGGTGTAAAATACGATGGGCCGACCTATGGCCGTTCCCTTATCATCGACCCTTGGGGAAATATCATCGCGAAAGCATCAGACAAGCCCTGCGTCATCACCGCACCAATCGACCCGGAATACCGGCTGAAAGTGAAGAAGCAGGTCGTCACGCTCGAAAACCGCCGCCAAGACGTATATCAACTGAACAAGGTTTAACAACCGGGCAGGCTTGCCCTCCCCTCACGGTTTCAGGTGCGTCGGGACGCCGGCATGCGGGCTGCCTTTCCTGCGGTTGCAAGAGGCGGCCCGCATGCTTTCGCTTTGGGTAATTTTTTCTTTTTGTTTTCCTTTTTGCAAAACCAGCGCCTTTGTTTTACAATAGAATTAAGAAAATATTCTGGAGGTTCCATGCAGGTTCACCTAAGGCCCCGCCTTGCGGCCGCCGCGGCGTTCCTTTCCGGCGCGCAGACGGTGGCGGATGTGGGCGCAGACCATGGCCGCCTTGCTGCCGCTCTGTTGCAGCAGGGCCTTGCCCGCCGTGTCATCGCGTCCGACGTCAGCGCGGACTCGCTTGCAAAGGCGCGCTCCCTTGCGCATCGCTGCGGTATTCCGGAAGACGTGCTCGTCTTTGCGGTGTCGGATGGGCTTTCGCATTTAGCGCCCGGCAAAGCGGACGCACTTGTTTTCGCGGGTATGGGCGGCGAGTTGATCGCCCGGCTGCTTGAACGGGGCGCAGCCATCGCCCAGGGAGCAGAACGCGTTGTGATGCAGCCGATGGGCGGCACACTGGAGCTGCGCCGCTATCTCCTGCAAAATGGTTATACGATTGCGGACGAACGGCTTGTATTCGATGCAGGGCGGTATTATCAAATCATCCTTGCAAAGCCCGGGATCAGGCAATCGGCCGATCTTCCTTGCGATGCGCTTTTGGAATTTGGTCCCATTGCCTTTGCAAAGCGCGATCCGCTTTTATACCCGGCGCTTCTGCGTTGCCGAGACGGCAGGTTGCGCCGCATGCATAAGGCCGAACAAGAGGGCGTCGTTCCGGCGCAGCTTGCGCGGGAATTGCGCGGCGTGCAGGATCTGGTAGATATTTTAGAACGGGAGACAAACAAATGAAACTTGTTGATTTTATCGCTATGATGGAACGCGTGGCTCCGCCGGAGCTGGCGATGGATTTTGACAATGTGGGGCTTCTGATCGGCACGGACCGGCCGGAGATCAAACGGGTACTCGTGGCGCTCGACTGCACGCCCACGACCGCGCAGGAAGCGGTGGACTGGGGCGCCGACCTGCTCCTTACCCACCACCCCTTGTTTCTGTTTGGCGTAAAGCGCATCCTGCCGGATGATCCGGCAACGGCCGGCGCATATATCCTTTTGCGCCACGGAATTGCACACTATGCCGCGCATACGAACCTTGACGCTGCGCCCGGCGGCGTAAACGATTGCCTGGCCGAACATTTGGGAATCCTTAACCCTGTTCCCCTACCGCCGGAAAACGTCGGCCGCATCGGGATACGCGGCCCGGATTGTCCGGGAACGCTCGGCGCGTTCTCCGCATTCGTCGCGGAGCGGCTCGGCACGGCTGTACGCGTCTGCGGCGACCCGGCAGCGCAGGTCTCCCGCGTCGCGCTGCTCGGCGGAGCGGGCGGCGACTATATTGCCACGGCGCAAGCGGCGGGCGCCGACGCTTATATCACCGGCGAAATGAAGCACCATCAAGCGCTTGACGCGCGCTTCCTTGGTTTGAACGTAATCGAAGCTGGGCATTATGAAACGGAACGCGTTGTGCTGCTCCCTTTGATCTACCATTTACAGGCGCTCTCGAATGATGTACAATATAGGTTGACGCTTTCGGAAGCCGCGTGCCTGGCCCGAATGGAATGATTTGTTGGAGGCAGGCACAGTCACTATAGATACAGGAGGTACCGCCATGAACAAACTCGATGCGCTTTGGGAATACCAACAGGCAGAGCTTGCGCTCGAAAAGGTTGAAGCCCGCATCAAAACCACTCCCTCCCGCCAGAAGCTGAACAAGCTGCACGCATTTCTAAGCGAGCAGCAATCGCTCATCACAGGCATCCAAAAGCAGATCGACGCGCGCAGGGTGTCTGTTGACAAGCTGGCCGCGCAGATTGCAGGGTTCGAGCATCAATACGAGCTTGAGCTCTCCGAGTTCAACGTGATGGAAAACGACGAGGAGTGCACCGCCGCAGAGATGACAGAATCGCGCCGCGCGCTTGAACGGCTGCTTAGCCAGGTGGACGCCGCCCGCCGCGACCTTTACGACACGCTCGCGTGGATCGAGAAAGCGACTTCGGACTACAAGGAAACCTATGCCAAGGCCGGTAAAGCGAAAAAAGAATACGACGCGGTACGCAAGCAATGTGAGGATGAGATTGCAGTCGCACAGCCAGAGCTGGAAGCCGCAAAGGCTGCCGCCCAAAAGTGCCGCGCTGCAATCGATCCCGCGCTGCTGAAAAAATATGATTCCGTGAAAACGCACCATGCTGCCCCAATGGCACGCGTGGAAAACAACCAGTGCGGCGGCTGCAACATGTCCCTCCCCATGGCAACGGTCAAGCGCGTAGCAGCCGGCGCAGGGCTTGTGGAATGCGAAAACTGCGGGAGGATTCTTTACTCTTAGGAAGTTTTATTCAAAGTTTGTTATTGATAAACGGTTTTGATTTTAACGAGTAAGCCAGGTGGCTGCGTGCGGCTTGTCCGCATGAGGAAAGTCCGAGCTCCACAGGGCAGGGTGCCGGATAACGTCCGGCGGAGGCGACTCCAGGGAAAGTGCAACAGAAATATACCGCCCGCGTCCGCGCGGGTAAGGATGGAAAGGCGAGGTAAGAGCTCACCGGCGGCTTGGCGACTTGACCGCCCTGTAAACCCCACCCGGTGCAAGATTGGAATGAGAGCGCTTGCGGCTTTGCCGCAGAAATGGTTGCCCGTCAGGCTCTCGGTAATCGCGCGAGCGCATCGGCGACGATGCGCCAAGATAGATGGCCACACGGTGGAGCGATCCACCGACAGAACTCGGCTTACGGCTTGCTCGTTAAGAATAAAGGACGCGCCCCTTCTTAAAAAAAGAGGGGCGCTTTTGCGTGGCATGAAGCGCGTGTACAAGGCATATGTATAGTACAAACGCTAAGGAATACAGGGGGATTTATACGATGGAATACAGGCGGAAAAGAAGAGCATCCTCGCGCAGAAGGACTTCCGGCCACGCGGCCGCGCGGCGGGGCGGCAGCGCTTCGTCCGACGCCGGGCGGGCAATCGTTTCCCTGTTGATGGTCGGCGCGATCGTTTACCTTGTCTCGGCTTCGGCCGCCGGCACCTGGATCGCGGAAAACGTTATGGCTCCCATGATCTCTGCCTTTTCCGGCAAAGAGAACCGCGGGGACGGCGACGTGCAGAGCGTAGGCGATCTGCAAACGCCGGATGGAAGCCTTTCCACAGCGGTTGACCTTTCTGCGGGCACTTCTTCCAAAAACACAGTCAGCGCGCAGGTCTCCCTGCCCGCGCTCGATTGCTTCATGCTGCAAATGGGCGTATATTCTTCAAAATCCAACGCGGAGGCACAGGCGGAAACCCTTCAGGCGCAGGGTGCCGGCGGCTACATTCTTGAAGACACCTCTACCGGTGAAACACGCTACCGCGTTATGGCGTCCGGATACGACAGCGCCGAAAGCGCAAAAAGCGTCAAGACCCGCTTGGTGGAAGAAGGGATCGACTGCACGGTGTACGAGCTCTCCACCGCTGCCGCAGCCTTCCGCGTCACCGCATCTGAGGAGAGCATCCCGCAGATCGAAGCCGGTTTCGCCGCGCTCGAAAAGGCGCAGGGCGCGCTCGCCACCGCAGCAATCGACTTTGACAAAAACAGCATGAGCGTAGAGGAAGGCCAAACGCTTGCGCTGAACATTCTTTCCACGCTCGAATCCGATATGGGCGGCCTGCTTTCCTTCGATGGAACGGACGGCACGCTTTCCCAGCTGCTCGACGCGTACCGGGACGCCAAGGCAGCGCTGCAATCGCTCTCCAGCGGCTCATATGACAGCATCGTAGGCTTCTCCGCCCAACTCAAGCATACTTTGCTTTATGTAACGCACCGCTACGCGCTTTTGACGGACGCGCTTGTTTGAGCCTGTGCCTTTTGCGGCAAATGGATGGAAACGCGCGTGCCGACCCCTTCCGCGCTGACGACCTCGAAATGCCCTTTGTGCTGATCCACGATCCACTTTGCAATGGAAAGGCCAAGCCCGCTCCCGCCCGTCTGGCTGCTGCGAGCCGCGTCGCTGCGGTAAAACCGCTCAAACATGTGCGCAACGTCCTTCTCTGCCACGCCGATGCCCGCATCCTGTACGTCAATGCAGGGCGCGCCCGTTTCATCCGCGCGCAGGCGCAACGTGATCCGCCCGCCTTCCGGAGTATATTTAGCTGCGTTATCTACCAAAATGCGCACGGCCTGCTTGAGCATCGCAGGATCAGCCTCAATGGTACAGGGATGCTCGATGCGCAGCGCATAGGGATGCCTTTCATCGATCATTTCGGATTCCTCATGGATCTCATGCAGCATCTCCCCAAGCGCGAGCGGCTCCGGCTGGAACTGCTGCCGGCCCATATCGCCGCGCGCCAGGAACAAAAGCTGCTCCACGAGGGTCTTCATATGGTCGGATTCCGTCTTGATCGCAGCAATGGACTCGTTAAGGACCGTCTCATCGTCCTTCCCCCAACGGTCCAGCATGTTCGCATAGCCCTGAATCACGGCGATCGGCGTGCGCAGCTCATGGCTTGCGTCGTCCACAAAGCGTACCTGCTGGCGGTAACTTTCATGCATGCGCTTCATCAGGTTGTTGACCGCTGCCTCCAGCCCTGCGAGTTCCGCATCGCCGATGCTCAGCTTTGCATCCGGCCGCGCGGCGTTGATATGGTCGATTGCGTCCTCCAGATCTCGGAATTTGCTTTCATCGAATTGCTGGGCGGAAACCCGCTCCGCCGCCTGGGCAATGTCGTCGATGGGCTTCAAATACCGCCGGATCTCCGCCGTGCCGGAAGCGCATTTGCACAGCCAGCCGATGAGCTGACAAGTAAGCAGCACAGCCAAAAGCACGGTAAATACGCTGAGGAAATGCCCTGCCTCCACGGCAAAGGCCTGCCCCGCCGCCCCGCGCAGCGTGAAGGAATAGGTCGCGCCTTGCAGCATCTGCCAAAAGCTCCCGCCGCTTCCAAGCGTCAGCTGGCGATCCATCCAAAGCGTCCATTGCGTCACGCGCTCCGCTTCCATCAAGTAGCACCAGAAACACAGGCCAAAGGCGGCAAGCGCAACGTCAGCCGCGAGCATTCTTCCTAGCTGCTGCAGGCGGAAATGCCGGTTCAGCCGGCGGGCAATAGAGGTCGAACGCGGTTTTTCCGTTTGATTCATGCCGTCTCATCCTTTATGACATAGCCCACGCCGCGTACGGTCTGAATCAGTTTAATGCCGAACGCGTCGTCGATCTTCTGGCGCAGATAGCGCACATATACGTCTACCACATTTGTTTCGCCAATGTAATCGTAACTCCATACGCGTGTGAGCAGCGTATCGCGCGAAAGCACGATGTTCTTGTTCTCGAGCAGCGTTTGCAGTAGGGAAAATTCCTTGTTGGTCAGCGCGATTTCCTGCCCGCGGCAGATTACCGTATGCGCGGCGGTGTTCATCGAAACGCCGCAGGCGGAGAGCACGCTCCCCGCCTCCTCCCGCTTGCCGCCGCCCTTGCGCAGCGTAACGCGGATGCGCGCAAGCAGCTCCTCAATCGCAAAGGGTTTCGTGATGTAATCGTCCGCCCCCATATCGAGCCCGCTCACCTTGTCCATCACCGCATCGCGCGCCGTGAGCATGATGACGGGCATATTTGAGGATTTGCGCAGGCGCCGGAGCACCTCCAGTCCGTTGAGCTGCGGCAGCATGATGTCCAGCAGCATCAGGTCATAGCCCCCGCTCTCCGCCTTCTCCAGGCCGGCGCGGCCATCCAATGCCTTATCCGTCTCGTATCCCTCATGTTGCAGCTCCAGCTCGATAAACCGGGCGATCTTCTCTTCATCCTCTACCACCAGGATCTTTGCCATCGGCATTTCCTCCCGTTATGCGCCGCGCAGATGCGGCTTTTTTCTTTTATTCGCGCCTTTTATCCTCATTTATGCCGGATTTTACGCTTTCCTTCAGGTCGTCCGCATATTCGGTGGCTTTCCCCATCACGTCGTTTACATCCTTGCGGCCCAGATCCGGCCCTTTAAAGGAATACCGGCATTCGCAGAAGAGGCCCACAACCATTAACGGCAGGATGAACCAGAAGCCTACGCACAGCAGCAGGATGAGCAGCAGCACCGGAATGCTCAGGAGCGTTTCTCCGCGCCGCTCCGCGACAAAGTGGTTCTGCATTCCCCTGCGGACAAGCCGGCAAAAGCCTTTCCAGAATTCTTCCCATCCGTTGGGCTCGTTCCGGCTTGCGCCAGCGCTTTGTTGCCCGCTCCCCTGCTTTTCTTTTTCCGGCCCTGTCGTATAGCTGGCAGTTCCCTGCCCACTGCGCACCTTGCCCTGGCGTTCCAGCTCGATGAGCGCATCCAGCATGTCCCAGTTATTGTTTTCAAGCGCCTGCTTTGCCTCCGCATAGCTGACGTTTGCCTTTTCCATGAGCTTTTCGACCATCTCGATGTGTTCCATCATCTTTCCCTCCTGGCTTTTATCCTGCGCGCGTTTTCCGCCCGCATGATAAAAGGATAACAGCGGGGCATTAAAGGCGCCCCACAAGCTGGATTAGAAAACAATTAAACTTTTATCAAAATTTATTATAACATGCTTTTGCGTATACAAAAAGGGGCAAGGTTTCCCTTGCCCCAGAAGGGGTTGGTAGATGCACATCTTCCTTTCCACACGACTCACTCGGATGATCTTGCAGCATTACCATAACCCAGCCGCCCGCTCCTTACGGCACGATGCCATTGACCGCCGCAAGCGTCTCCGGCGCGGCAGAATCCTGCTTGTTGAAATACCAGGTATAAATCTCCTCCGCTGCAGAGATCGTCCAGGCGCCAGAATATCCGTTTGGGATACAAATTACAAGCACAAGCTCCGGATCCTCGCGCGGCGTATAGGTAACGAACCATGCGGTATTTTCAATGTCAATCGTCGCAATGCCGATCTGCGCTGTACCCGTTTTTCCTGTGAGACGATCCAGATACTGTTTCGTAAATTCGTCGGTGAATTTCTTCGCGGCCGTACCGCGGTCCTCCAGAGACACCACGCCCTGCATGCCTGCCTTGATCGCGTCCCAGATCGCGTCCCACTCGGCGGAATCATCCCCGATTTCGTTGACGACGGTAGGCTGCACATCCTTTACGACGTTGCCGCTCGTGTCTACGACCTTATCGACGATGTGCGCTTCGTACACCGTGCCCTCGTTTGCGATCGCGGAAATGTAGCGTGCAACCGCGACGGGCGTAACAAGCGTCGTGCCCTGGCCGAACCCAGCGCGAATCGTCTGCGTTGGCTTCCATTGGATCTCATTGAGGAGGGAAACAATTTCACTCGTCCAGGTCTGCGTCTGCGTGTAGCCCTCCGGGATGCCGATCTCCTCGCTGATGATGCGGCGGATCTCCGGGCCCTTGCCGTCGAGGCCTGTGCCGTCCTGAATCTGCATGAGGCGTAAGGCGCAGGCGCTGACTGCGTCCTCGTCGATCTCCATCATGCGCGTATCCATACATTCGCGCAGGAGCGTGCAAAGGTGGCGGTATACCAAGGAAGGCAGGCTCGTCTTTTGCCCGCTGATGCTCAGCATCCCTTCGGAGTTGGTCAGCGTGTTGTCAAACAGTACCTGCTGGCCGCCGCCGATCCCCACCGCCTCTCCCGGCAGTTCGATGCCGGTCGATTTCGTAAGGCCGAAGTTCTCCGCCCATTTATCGAGCGAATCAATGCCCATGCGGTAGGCAAGCTCGCAGAAATAATAGTTGCAGGACTGGGCAAGCGCCTGCGTCAACGTCAGGTTCGCATGGTCGCCATGGCCGCTCTGGTAATCCCAGCAGCGCGGCGCGTTCGTTTTGATGACGCTCTCCTTGCCCTCCTCGTCCGTCGTGTAAATATAATAGTATCCTCCGTCGCCCCGGTCGCTTACCGGTTCATCGATCTTAACAGCACCTTCCGCAACACCTGCAACGCCCGTTGCCATCTTGAATATGGAGCCCGGCGTATACCTGGCAGAGATCGCTTTGTTGCGTAGGGGCGTAGTCTCCCCGTCGTTGATATATTTCGCCTGCTCCTCACTCAGGCCCTGTATGAACCAATTCGGATCGAAGCCTGGATAGGAGGCCAGCGCAAGCACGTCCCCCGTGCGCGGGTCCATCGCCACGATCGCACCAGTCTTCGCGGTCTCAATCTCATCCAGCCGGCCCGCATACTTGCTTGTTTCGCCTTCCTTCTCTTTTTCTGCGATGTCCTCCAGCATGTGCGCCCGCTCGTCCGCGGCGATCTTTTCAATGAGGTTTTTAAGCGCCGTATCGCAGACGATTTCCAATTCGACGTCGATAGTGAGCATCACATCGCTGCCGTTTGTCGCGCTCGTTTGCGAAAGCTCGCGGATCACGCTGCCGTTCTTGTTGATCTCCACTTCGCGCATCCCCTGGTGCTCCTTTGTCGCGCCCGTCAGGTATGCCTCCATCGTGGATTCCACGCCGGAAACGCCAATGTAGTCGCTGTAGGAATATGCAAGGCCGGAACTTGCCGTCATGTCGATCACATGGTTGCCGCTCTCATCATAAACATACACGATGTTCCCGTCTTCATCCCGAAGCGGCACGGTATTCCCATCCTCATCGGTCGTAGTTTCGTATTTATAGAGCGGTTCAAGCTGTTCGAGCATATATCCCTTTGCGAGCAGGGTGTTTACGCTCACGGTATCCGCCGTGCGGGAAAGATAGCCCACAATGTGCGCCGCCGTTTCGCCACGCGGGTAGATGCGCGTCGTGCTCTGGGAAACCTGCACGCCGACGAGCTCGTCGCTGTGCTGCTTGATCTCCGCAACAACCTCAAAATCCACATCGTAGGCGATGGTGATGGGGGCATATGCCCGGTAGTTGTTCAGGCTGACCTCCTGGCGGATGGCAATGATCTTATTCGCCTGCTCGAACGTATAGTCCTCCGGGATGAACCAGGATCGCCTGAGGTAATTGTAAGCGTATTCCGCCGTAGGCCATTTGGAAAGGTCCCATTTGGTAGAATCGTTCGGGTACGCCTTATAATTCGCGTCGCGGCGCTGGATGTTGAGGCCCACCGCCTCGCAGAAATTTTTGAAGCGTATGCGGATCGCAAATTCGCTCGTCACGCCCCAGTCGTAAACGATCTCGCCGTTTTCGTCCATGGCGAGGTAAGAGGTGTCGATCGTCGTGCCGCCGCTGCGTTCAATGATGTCGATCGCTTTGATCAGGGATTCCGTATAGACGGCAGAATCATAATCCGTCCGGTTGTCCGCATCGCGCAGGAATTCCACGTTGTAGCAGGTTTCGCTGTAGGCGAGTACGACGCCATTGCGGTCCAGGATGCGCCCGCGCTCGCCTTTCACGGCGATCGAACGCACCTTCCGGCCTGCGGCCTCCTCCGACCAGGTCTGCCCTTCCGCGATCGTAAGCGTTCCGAGCCGGTATACCAACGCGACCATCATGCAGATCATCAAGACCGCAACAATTAAAAAACGACCAACAGGTCTTTTCATGTTCTTTTACACCTCCATCGCAGCTCATGCCCTGCCCGCGCGGTGCTCCGTCCGAACCTGGCGCGCAAGCGCGCGCTTGAGCAGGACATGCACGGGCATGGTGAGCGCTACGCTCAGCAACATGCAGGGCAGCACATAAGCGCCTAGCAGCTCCGGGTAGGAAAACGTCCCGCCGGAAAGGCGCACGGCCAGCATCATGATGTGCTCCTTCAGGAGTGCGCTGGCAGCCGCGACCGCAGCGGGCACGATCACATTATCCGCATAAAACTTCTGGTAAAACAAGCCGCCAGCCGCGCCGGCAAGCAGATACGCAATCGCCGAAAGGCCGACGCAGGGGCCGAACAGCACGTCCATAAACAGCCCGGCTCCCAATCCCAGGAGGCCGCCCTTTACGCTCCCGAGCAGCACGCCTGCCGATACGATCACCGCAAGCAGCGCGTCCGGCCGGATGCCGCCAATGTTCAGCCGCGCAAACAGAATCGAGTCGAGGTACGCGCCGACAAGGAGCGCAATGGGCAAAGCGAGCCTGCGCATGTCACTCCTCCCCTTCTTCTGCAACTGTGCCGGTGATCACCATGACTTCCTCCAGGTGGCTGAAATCCACGCTCGGTTGGAGCACCGCGTTGCGGTCCGTGGAAGAATCCTCCGTCCGCCGTGCGACTTCCGTCACGGTGCCGACCGTGATGCCGCGGGGATATACGCTCCCCATCCCGTTGGTGATGATCACGTCGCCCGGGACGAGGTCATAGCCGGAGGCGAGGAAATACAGCTCCAGCATGTCATCCTCTCCGGCAGTAAGCGTGCCGCGCGTCAGGCCGATGTCCCGCGTGCGCTCCACCATCACGGAAACCTCCGTGCTGGAATCAATTATGGTGGTGACCTTGCTCCAGGTCGCACCCACCTCTGTGACACGGCCGACGAGGCCATCCGCATTCACGACCGCCATGTCCTTTTCGATGCCCTTGTTGCGGCCCGCATTGATCGTAAACACATCAAACCAGACGCCCTGGCTGTTGCCGATGACGGCCGCCGTCACGAACGTATAGTCCGAAGAGATCCCGGAGTAGTTCAGAAGCGCCCGAAGGCGTTCGTTCTCTGCCCGAAGGCGTTCGTTTTCCTCCTCGACGCTTTCGAGCTGCGCAAGGCGCGCGTAAAGCTGCTCCAGCGCTTTATCCGCGTCCGTGGTTTTGAAGATGCGCTGCACGAAGCCGATGATGCTGTCCGAAGCCCGGGCTGCAAACGTCTGCACCGGCTGCACAACAGCGCCAACCGTGCTTTCCAGCCAGGAAGCGGAGCGTTCCCCGGAAGTCGCAAACGCCAAAATGCCCAAAAGCACGATGGCTATGAGCATAATGATAAAGGGCTTGTTTTTGAATAAACCGCGCAAGCGCTTCCTCCTTGAGCACATCGGGATCCAAGCCTTACGGCTCAAATTCCTGCTATCCTATTATACTTGCAAGGCGCGGCGCTTGCAAGGCGTTGGGGGAAATCGTCACAGTATGTTAAGAAACGCTCATGCTTCGAGCGGGCGTGCTGCTTCGGTAAATGCCTCCTGCCTGTCCAGCATGCGCAGAGCGCCAAGTGCTACGCAGTCAAGCGGGCTTTCCTCCACGCGAACGGGCATCCCCGTCTCCTGGGAAAGCAGCTTGTCGAGCCCGCGCAGCTGCGCGCCGCCGCCGGTGAGCGTAATGCCTCCGCAGTAAAGGTCTCCCGCAAGCTCCGGCGGGGTAACGCTCAGCGCGTCCTTCACCGCCGCTACGATCCGCCGCACCGCGGGGGTGATCGCATGCGCCACCTCGCCCGCGTTCAGGATCAGGCTCGTGGGCAGGCCGGTGTCAAGTTTCCTGCCGCGCACCTGCATCCGCTCCATGCCTCCCGGCAGCGCGTTGCCGAGGTTGATTTTAATCTCCTCCGCCATGCGTTCCCCGATCATCACGCCATGCGCCTTCTGCACATGCTCGCGGATGGCCGCATCAAGATGCGTTCCACCCGTGCGCACGGAAGCCGAAGCCGCAATACCGCCAAGTGCGAGCACCGCAACATCCGTTGTGCCGCCGCCGATGTCCACCACCATGGAGCCCACTGGCTCAAATACCGGCAGTTCCGCCCCGACGGCGGCAGCGAGCGGTTCATCCAGCATGAGGACGTCCCTTGCACCCGCGCCGCGCGCAGCTTCCGCGAGCGCCCGGCGCTCCACCTCCGTCACGCAAAGCGGCAGGCAGAGCACGAGCCGCACTCCAAGCGCGCCCACCTTGTGTCCGAGCGCCATCTGGATGAAATATTTCAGCATTTCCGCCGAAAGTACATAGTCCGCCACAACGCCGTCCCGCATCGGGTATACCACGTTGATGCCGCCCGGCGTGCGGCCGAGCATCTGCATGGCTTCGCGGCCGAAGGCAAGCGGTTCGCGCAGGTCGTCCGCGGACACGGCGACGGCGCTCGGCTCGCGCAGAACGATCCCGCGCCCCTTGATCGCAATGAGCGTATTTACGGTTCCGAAGTCGATAGCGATGTTGCGCATCAGCAGTCCGGAAAGATTCAAGCACATCCTTAACATACCTCCCATTTTCCACAGTTCCGGAATGGTGGAAAGTATTGCCTGTTTCCGTGCGCGTTATACACCTTTGTGTTATACTATATAGGCTATCTTTGAAACGGGAGAATTTTCTTGCTATGCGCCTGATCCTTGCTTCCCAATCCCCGCGGCGGCGCGAAATGCTTGCGCTGATGGGCTATGATTATGAGGTCGTCGTAAGCGACGCAAACGAGCAGGTTCCCCCCTGCGAACCCGGGGCTTTCGTCGAAAAGCTGGCGCTGCGCAAGGCTTCCGCGGTGTATGCGGCTCATCCGGATTGCTGCGTCGTCGGCGCGGACACGGTCGTCTATCTCGACGGGAACATCATCGGCAAGCCGGAGGATGAAGCCGACGCGTTCCGCATCCTCCGCACGCTCAGCGGGCGCACGCATACGGTTTATACAGGCGTATCGGTTTTAGCCAAAGCGCAAAGCATCCTCTTCCACGACGCGGCTGAAGTGACCTTCGCGCCGCTTTCGGATGCGGAGATCCGCTCCTATATCGCCACGGGCGAGCCGCTTGACAAGGCGGGCGCCTATGGCATCCAGGGGCCGGGCTCGCTCCTTGTGGAGCGCCTCAAGGGCTGTTATTTCACCATCATCGGCATGCCGAACCCGAAACTTTACCGGGCGCTGCGCACCGTGGGCGTGCTGCCGCGCTGGATGGAGCGTCAGGAACACATGCAATGCACCGTCAGTCCCCTTGGGGCTCTCGGGCATTACAAATACGTCGTGGCACTTTCGGAATACAAGGGCAACCTCCTTTTGAGCCGCCATAAGGCGCGCCAAACCTGGGAGACGCAGGGCGGGCACATCGAACCGGGTGAAACGCCGCTTGACGCGATGCGGCGCGAGCTGTTTGAAGAGAGCGGCGCAGCGGAATTTGAACTGTTCCCGGTATGCGATTACCGGGTGGAACGCGGTGCGGACGCCTCAAACGGCGTGTTGTTTGCCGCGAGGATCCAGCGGCTTGCGCCGCTGCCGGAAAGCGAAATCAGCGAGGTGCGCGCGTTTGGCGCGCTGCCTGGTACGCTCACCTATCCGGACATCACGCCGTATTTACTTGCGGCAGCGCGGCGGCAGGGATATTTTTCTTTTTTAGAGGGGTGAACCATGGAACTCTGGGATGCTTATTTGGCCGACGGTACGCCCGCTGGGCGTGACCTCGTGCGCGGCGAACCGGTTCCTGAAGGACTGCGCCACCTTGTCTCGGAGGTGCTTGTGCGCCATGTCGACGGCGATTTTCTTCTTATGCAGCGCGCCTTCACAAAGCCCAGCTACCCCGGCCTGTACGAAGCCACAGCCGGAGGGAGCGCGCTTAAAGGCGAAACCGCGCTTGCGGCAGCGAAGCGGGAGCTGTGGGAAGAAACGAGGCTTTCCGTGAAACGGCTCACGCCGCTATACCGGGTCGTAAGCCGCGATACGATTTACTGCGGTTATTTCGGCCGCATCGCCTGTGACAAAAGCGCCGTCGCTTTGCAGGGCGGCGAAACGGTGAGCTATCTCTGGCTGCCGGAGGATGACTTTCTCAATTTTCTGCAATCGGAACAGTATGTGCCCACCCACCGGGAGCGGTTGCGGCCGGAATTAAACCGGATATTAATGAAACGCGGATGAGCCCCAAACCCATCCGCTAGGCTGTCGATAAAGTGGCATATGCCACTTTATCGAGGTTTGCGCGTCGCGCTTGCGCCGATGGCGCGGCCAGCGCTCCGTGTAAAGAAAGCCTTGCGGCGCAAGGCTTTTCGCTCGCACCGCACGGGTCGCTGCTCGCGATCAAAAGTCAAGGGCTGCGGCCCTTGACAATCCCGGACAGCCTTTTTCGACAAGCTGGCGGAGAGTCCCAAGCCCATCCGCTTCGCTTTTGATCTTTTATTTTCAACCCCGCATCTTCCGCGCAAGCTCGTAGATGAGGATTCCCGCCGCAACGGATGCGTTGAGCGATTCTGCAAAGCCATACATCGGCAGGCGGTATTTTTCGCACCGGGCGGCGATGGCATCCGAAACGCCGTTGCCCTCGTTGCCGATCACGAGCACGCATTTTTCGCCGGGTTCGGGCAGCGTGTCCCCGCCCTTGAGGTGGCCGCAGACGCATGTAAAGCCCTGTTCAGCCAGGCGGCCGATTTCGCATGTAAGATCGCCCTGCCAAACCGGGATGTGGTAAATGGAGCCCATCGCAGCGCGCAACGGCTTTGGCGCGTAAGGATCTGCACAGCCTTCGCCCAGCAGCAGGCCAGAGGCGCCCATCGCGTCCGCCGTGCGCAGGATCGTGCCGAGATTGCCGGGATCCTGCACGCAGTCGAGCGCGACGATCAGCCCGGCAGGATAGTATTCCGGGATGGGCTGTTCCGGCGTTTTTACCGTTGCGCAGACCCATTGCGGCGTGCCGGTCTGCGTCAGGCTTTCCATCACGCTGCGGCGCACCACATGCACGCTCGCACCGCTGCCGGAAAGCACGGCGGCCATCAGGTCATGCCCTTCTTCAATGAAGGCATCCACAAACTGCGCGCCGGAGACCACGGCCTCCCGCACCAGCTTTTCGCCCTCGATGAAATGCACGCCCTGCTCGAGCCTGCCCTTGCGCTGCGCGAGTGCCCGCGCCCGCTTGACCGTTTCGTTGCGCGCACTTTCGATGACCATTGGCCTTGCCCTCCCTAAGAATCCAAGGTATGAAAAAGGCGCAGCCTTTTGAGGTTGCGCCCTTGCGTTCGTCTTTATGCGCGCGCCTCGTTGGCGACGTTGACAAGCTCACGGAACGCGTTCATGTCGTTCACGGCGAGATCCGCGAGAACCTTGCGGTTCACATCGACGCCGGCCAGCTTGAGGCCATTAATCATGCGGCTATAAGTGGTGCCGCAAATGCGCGCACCCGCGTTGATACGCGCAATCCACAGCTTGCGGTATTCACGCTTCTTGAGCTTGCGGCCCACATAGGCGTAAGCCATGGACTTCATGACCTGCTGGGAAGCGGCACGATACTGCTTGCTCTTCGCTCCATAATAGCCCTTTGCGAGCTTGAATACCTTGCGACGTTTCTTAACGGCGTTTACCGCCCTTTTGATCCTTGCCATAGTTGGTGTTCCTCCTTACTTATACGGGATGAGCTCGCGGACCTTCTTCGCTTCGCACTCGGCGATGTAGCCGGTCTGGCGCAGGCCGCGCAGGCGCTTGGTGGTCTTCTTGGTCAGGATATGGCTCTTGTAAGCCTTGCCCCGTTTGATCTTGCCGTTTTTCGTAAGGCTGAATCTCTTGGCAGCACCCCTGTGGGTCTTGATCTTTGGCATGGGGTATTTCCTCCTCTTGGAAAAATAGTTTAGTTTGCTTTGGGTGTAAGTATCATGAACATATTGCGTCCCTCCTGCTTGGCAGGGCGGTCGATCGCAGCATTGTCCTTGACCATCTCAAAAAACGCATTCATCACGTCCAGCCCAATGTCGCCGTGCCTGGCCTGGCGGCCCCTGAAGCGGATTGAAACCTTGACCTTGTTTCCGTCGCTCAGGAATTTGGCGCAAGCCTTTGCCTTGACCTCCATATCGTGCTGGTCGATGGTTGCCGAAAGGCGAATCTCCTTGATCTCGATCACCTTTTGGTTCTTCCTTTGTTCCTTCTCGCGTTTGCCCTGCTCGAAACGGTACTTGCCGTAATCCATGATCTTGCACACGGGCGGCACAGCCTGCGGCGCAATTTTGACCAGGTCGAGGTCTGCCTCTTCGGCCATGCGCATCGCCACATCGAGCGTCACAACGCCTTGCTGGTTTCCTTTTTCATCGATCAGGCGGACTTCCCTGTCCCGGATTTCCTCGTTGATCAAGAGTTCTTGGCTGGCTATGGTGGACACCTCCGTAAAAATAAAATAGTGGGTGCAGAGCACCCACTATGGACATAACAACCCAGCCCACCGCATTGCGGCCTTTGTGTTGTTCCATGAACCGCGCCTGGCCCTGTGCCGGCGGGTGAGAAGCGGGGCTTCTGCTTTGCAACACTCATATTATAGAGATGCACGGGCGCTTTGTCAAGCGTTTTTCACCCATTCCGCCACGGTTTTGAACACGAAGCGGTTGCGGATCCAGATGTTGTAAAAATCCGTCTCCGGCAGCGGCGCAGAGCGCGTCCCGATCTCGATGGTGAGCGACGGGATGCCGCATTTGCTGCTTGCCCAATCCTTGTAACCTCCGAAGGAGGTCCCGTCGTCAAACTCCACCGAGTAACCGGAAAGCTCTCCGATCACCTTCGCCAGCGCATGCGCCGCCTTATCCGCCTCCGTGGCGGGGCCAAACTGCCAATAGATCGCGCTGCCCGTCGCATGGTAGCTGATGGTCGCGTCAAACTCATACTGTTTCGTATAGGCGATGAGCGCTCGGGTTTCCGGCTCGCTTTCGGGCGCCCCACCCCGGTAGCCTTCCGCTGAAGGGACGGGCGCAGTATTCACATGCTCCCAAAGCGCGTCGAAATTGCGGTTGATGTCCACGCCGTTGTAGTTTGCTTTCCATTTTCGCAGGTATTCTTCCCCATCCGCTTTGGTCAGCCCCGCAGCGAAATCGCTTGCCTGCATTGCGCGCGTATGGTCGTCGTAAACCGCTTCCTGACTGACCTTCACGCCGTCTGGGTTAGACATGGGCATTACGTGGAAACAGACCTCCGCGCTCGCGCCGGCCTTGAGCCACGCCTCGGAAAGCGCCATTGCAAGCAGGGCCGTCATGTGCTCGCGCGCGTGGATCGCTGCCTGGACGAATACATGGTGCGGCGCGGCAGGATCGCCCAGCACCAATACCGGAATTTCCACGCCAAGCGCGCTTTCCCCGGCGATCTCCAATGTTACGGCGTCGCCATAAGCCGCCTCGAGCGCGCGCATATCCTCCCGCATCCGTTCGTATGTATAGGTATCCGTTACGGAGACAATTTTGAGCCCGAGGACATCCTTCTCCGGCTTTAAGTAGCCCGCGATCAGGTAGCCCTTCCGCCCGCTTGCGAGTACCTCGACGTACGCGTAGCGTTCCTCAAACTCGATTACGCGCACGCGCGTGCCGGAAGGCAGCGTCTCAAGAAGCGTTGCGCGCGAGGACGCGCCGTCGCGCAAATTAACGGTGTCCTCGCATTCCACCGTGCATTCATTCATCGCAGGCGGCGGTTCCAGCCGAGGCGCGCCGGGCGGCGGCGTCTCGCCTGGCCCGGGCGGAGACAGCTCCGCCACGGCAGGCGTAAGCTCCACCGGGGCGTGCGTCGGCCCCTGCGGCTGCGCACAGCCGCAGGCAAACAGCGCAATGCAGGCGGTAACAGCCGCCAAATACCGTTTCATCCGCACGCTTACGATCCTTTCATCCGCTGTTTCAAGTATCCTTCAAACTGGGCGAGCAGCTCCGCAAAGCCGGGCTGTGCCTTCGCGCTGCCCTGAGCCGCGTCGTCCCGCCCGCCGCCTTTCCCGCCGGTGATGGCATTGAGCGCGGCGCAGACCTCCCGCATGCTGAGCGAAACGCCCGCCGCACACCAAAGCTGGTAATATACCGTTTCCCCGATGCGGGAGAACAGCACTGCTATGGCTTGCTGCTGCGCGCAGAGCTTCTCCGCAAGCTGTTTGAGCTCCTGCGCGCTGAGCCCGTCCTCCGCGTGGACGATGCATTTTACGCCGCGTACCGTCTCCGCGGCCTGCAAAAGTTCAGCCGCCCGGTACGCAAGCAACGCGTCCGTGCGCATGCGCAGCGTGCGTTTGAGCGCCGCAAGCTCGTCCCCCTGCTTTGTAACGGCCTCCAACACGTTCTCCGGTTTTGTGCTGAAGCGCCGGGCGAGCTTGTCCGCCAGGCGGGCGTTTTCCTGCGCGTCCGCAACGGCACGCATGCCGCAGGCAAACCAGAGCCGTGTGCCGCCCTTATAGTTCATGTGCGCGGTGATGCGGATCATCCCGACCGCGCCGCTGCGCGCGCAGTGCGTGCCGCAGCAGGTGCAGGAATCCACACCGCCGCACCAGACGATGCGGATCTCCTCCCCCGCAAGCCCTTTGGCGCGCTTGCGCAGCGGGATCTCATCCAGCTCCGACTCATTTACGATGCGCGTCACGGTCGGCACATCGCGCTGCACAGCGCGGTTGGCCTCCGTTTCCAGCCGGGCCAGCTGCGCTTCATCCAGGGGCAGGTCGAGGTCGATCGTCGCATAGTCCTCCGCCATGTGAAAGCCCACGTTGGAAGCGCCGAACAGCGTCTTCGCAAGGCCGGAAAGGATATGTTCGCCCGTATGCTGCTGCGTATGGTCCAGCCTTGGCTCCGGGTCGAACGCCACCCGCACGGCCGCGCCTACAGGAAGGGGCCGGTCCGCAAGATGCCATATTTTTCCATCCGCTTCGCGCGCATGGGAGACCCGCGCTTCCCCGATATGCCCCGTATCGGAAAGCTGGCCGCCGCCCTCCGGATAGATCACCGTCGCATCCAGCAAAATATCATATCCGTCCCCCACTGCTTCGCAGGCCAAAACTGCCGCCTCGCAGGCGGTGCGCTCCGGGTCGTAATAGAGCTTCTTCGTCATCTTCCGCGTTTCCTGCCATATCTTCCAGTATTTTGAAATATATTATTTTCGATTATAGCATATCTCTTGCCGGGATGCATCCATCTTTGCTATGATGATAGCAGGAAAACCTTCCCGTTAACACATTATTTACAAACGGAATATAAGGAGGAACTATGCAGAAATTCAGCGAACTGCAATATTGCAGGCCGGACATTCAAGCCATGCGCAGCGGGCTTGCCCAAGACGCAGAACGGCTCAAAGCGGCAAGCTCCTTTGAGGACACGGATGCGGTGCTGCGCGCGCACGACGCGGCGCTGCGCGAATTTGCTACGATGGCAAACCTTGCGAGCATCCGCAACACGATCGACACCTCGGACCGCTTCTATGAGGCGGAGAAAGTGTTTTTCGATACCGAGACGCCGAAAAACACGCCCTATACCCTCGCTTATGACGAAGCGCTGCTCGCCTCCCCGTTCCGTGCGGAGATCGGCCGGAAGTATGGCCCGCAGCTGCTTGCGCTGACGGAGCGCGAGGCAAAGCGCCTTTCTCCCGTGCTCATTGAAAGCACGATCGAGGAAAACCGCCTCGTGCGGGAATATCAGAAGCTGCTCGCCTCCTGCCGCGTGCATTTCATGGGCGAGACGGTGAACCTCTCCGGCCTGCGGCGTTTCCAGCAGTCCCCGGATCGGGCTGTCCGCAAGGCCGCGGCCGCTGCCGTATCGGATTTCCTCGGCGCAAACGCGGAACAGCTTGACACACTGTATGACCAGCTCGTTGCCCTGCGCAACCGCATGGGCCAGCTCATGGGGTATGACGATTTCACGCCCCTTGGCTACCTGCGTATGGGCCGTACCTATGAACCTGCGGACGTCGCGCGCTTCCGCGCCCAGGTCGCAGAGGAGCTCGTGCCGGTCTGCACGGAACTGCACCACCGCCATGCCGCGCGCATTGGCGTCCCTTCCCTCAAGATTTACGATGAAACCTATCAGTTCGCGGACGGCAACGCCACGCCCGAGGGCGACCTTGCGTTCATGGTGTCCGCCGCGCAGCGGATGTACCGCGAGCTTTCCAAGGAAACGGGCGAATTTTTCGACTTCATGGTTCAATATGAGCTCATGGATCTGCTCACAAAGCCCAACAAGCGTGTGGGCGGCTACTGTACCTCCCTCCCAGCCTATCAGGCGCCGTTCATCTTCTCCAACTTCAACGGCACCTCTGCGGATGTGGATGTACTGACGCACGAGGCGGGGCATGCCTTTGCGGGCCGTTGCGCCGGCGCGGCGCAGCCGCTTCTCGCCTACGCAAGCCCCACGCTGGAAGCCTGTGAGATCCATTCCATGTCCATGGAGTTCTTCACACACCCCTGGATGGAGCTTTTCTTTGGCAAGAACGCGGACAAGTACCGGTATTCCCATCTGCTTGAATCGCTCACGTTCATTCCCTATGGCGTATGTGTAGACGAATTCCAGCATATCGTATACGCAAATCCCGCCCTCTCCCCCGCGGAGCGCAAGGAGGCTTGGCATGCGCTCGAAGCGAAATATCTGCCGCATCGGGATTACGATGGAGACGCGTTCATGGAAGCGGGCGGCTTCTGGCAAAAGCAGCAGCACATTTATGCAAGGCCTTTCTATTACCTTGACTATGCGCTGGCATCCATGGGCGCGTTCGAATTTTACGGCAAGATGCAGGAGGACCGCGCCGCCGCCTGGGAGGATTACCTGCGCCTCTGCCGCGCGGGTGGGAGCCTGCCTTACCGGGCGCTGCTCAAACTCGCAAACCTTTCCGATCCGTTTGAAGCGGGCGGCGTAATGCGCGCGGTCAAAGCCGGCGTAGATACGCTCCTTGCTGCGGACGACCTTGCATTGCAAAACGAACGAACGGAGGAACGTTGCAAATGACATGCAAATTCAACGATTATAAATATGAACGTCCGGATCTCGACGCAGTGCGGGAGACGATCGCCAAGCTGACCGCAGCAATGCGCAATGCAAAAACGTTCGAGGAAGCCATGGCCGTCGTTAAGGAAGAATCCGCCTTTTCCAAACGCCTGATGACGATGAGCACGCTCGCGGAAATCCGCTTCACGCTCAACACAGAGGATCCGTTTTATAAGGCGGAGCAGGAGTTTTTCGATGAGGCTTCTCCCGTGATCTCCGCGCTTTCGCTCGAATTCGCTAAAGCGCTCACCGAAACCCCGTTCCGCGCGCAGCTTGCGGAACGCTATGGGCAGCAGATGTTCACAAACGCCGAGCTCAACGTCAAGCGGATGTCGCCTGCGCTCGTCCCCTTCATGCAGGAGGAAAACCGTCTGTGCAGCGAGTATCAGGCGCTTGCGGCAAGCTGCAAGGTCGAGTTTAACGGCGAGGTCTGCAACAATTACGGATTGCTTAAATACATGGAATCCCCGGACCGCGATGTGCGCAAGGCCGCATTTGAAGCCTGGGCGGGATTTTTCGTTGAAAACGAAGCGAAGCTGGACGAAATATACGATAAGCTCGTCCACCTGCGGCATAAAATGGCAAAGGCCATGGGCTATGATACCTTCACTCCGCTTGGCTACCTGAACATGGGCCGCACGGATTACGACGCGGAGGACGTAGCGCGTTTCCGCGCGCAGGTGGTGGAGCATATCGTCCCTGCCTGCGTGGAGCTGCGCCGCCGGCAGGCGGAGCGCATCGGCGTGGAAAAGCTGCACTATTACGACGAAAGCTATGCTTTTACCGACGGCAATGCTGTGCCCGTGGGGGATCGGGACTTCATGGTTGGCTGCGCGCAGAAGATGTACCGCGCGCTCTCCAAAGAAACAGGGGAATTCTTCGACTTCATGGTCGAGCATGAGCTGCTGGAACTCGATACAAAGCCAAACAAGGCAGTCGGTGGCTATTGCACATTCATCCCGGATTATGACTCCCCGTTCATCTTCTCCAACTTCAACGGCACCTCCGCGGATGTGGACGTGCTGACACATGAGGCCGGCCATGCGTTCGAAGCGTTCTGCGCAAGCCGCAATCAGGAACTCCCGGAATACTATTTCAGCACCAGCGAGGTTGATGAGATCCATTCCATGTCCATGGAGTTCTTCGCGTATCCGTGGATGGAGCTGTTCTTTGGCGCGCAGGCCCCCAAATACAGGTTCTCGCATATGGCGGACGCACTTCAGTTCATCCCATACGGCGCGTGTGTGGATGAATATCAGCACATCGTGTACGCCAACCCGGATCTTACGCCCGCAGAGCGCACGGCCACCTGGAAGGAACTGGAGAAGAAATACCTGCCGGACCGCAGCTACGACGGGAATGCCTTTATGGAAAAAGGCGGCTTCTGGATGCAGAAGCTGCACATCTTCCTCTACCCGTTCTACTATATCGATTATACGCTCGCTTCCATGGGCGCGTTCGAGTTCTACGGCAAGATGCAGGAAGACCACGCGGCTGCCTGGGCGGATTATTACCGGCTTTGCTGCGCTGGCGGGAGCCAGCCCTATCTTGCGCTGCTTAAGCTCGCAAACCTCTCCAACCCCTTTGCGGAGGGAAGCGTCGCGCGCGCGATCGCGCCCATCCTGAAAACGCTTTCGGAAACAGACGACCGAGCGCTATAGAAAAACTTACCGGCATGCGAAAAGGGCGGGAATCCCCGCCCTTTAGGCTGTCGATCAAGTGGCAGAGCCACTTCCTTTATCGAGGAATTCACATCGCGCTTGCGCCCATGGCGCGGCCAGCGCTCCGTGTAAAGAAAGCCTTGCGCCGCAAGGCTTTTCGCTCGCACCGCACAGGCCGCTGCTCGCGATCAAAAGTCAAGGGCCGCGGCTCTTGACAAACCCGGAGAGCCTCTTTCGACAAGCTGAAGGGCGGGAATCCCCGCCCTTTTTCTATCTGTGTCAAATTTGCGTTTGCAGCAGCCGCGTGCCTGTGCCGAGCCGCTCCTGCCAGGAAAACAGCTTCGCGCGCAAATGCGCGTCCGCTTCCAATTCGGACATCGCCGGGTCCGGAACATATGCCTCCAGGAGTTCTATCATAAGCCCGCCCCGCTCGTTCCAAAACGCCTGCAGCGGCTTGTAGGAGCAAGCGTTGAGCGTCAACTCAAAACGCAGCCGTTTACGGGTTCCTTCATAGTTGTAGGTAAACCCAACGAACGATTGCCCCGTGTCCGGATCAAACGCGCGGTAGATCCCTGCGGTCAACGGCTTGCCGCCCATGGCTTATTTTACGCCGGCGACGCGGTTATAATGCTTAACGATCTTGACCTCTTCCTTCCACTGGGCAAGGTGTTCTTTGTACAGCGCGTCTTCCTTCTCCTTCTGCACGAGCTCGCGGACGGTATCCTTCACCTCGTCAAGCGAAACCGTCTTCGCTTCCACGGGCCCGAGCTTCTTGATGATATGCTTGCCGGCGGTGGACTCGATCGCCTCGGCAGTAATGTCGCCCTCGTTTTCAAGCGCAAGCGCCGCCGTCGCAAACTCCTCGTAATAGTCGGAAGCGTTCGCCTCGCTCAGGATGTAGCCTTCCGTCTTATAGGGTTCGTTCTTCATGCCTGGATCCTCGCCGTATTCTTCGATCAGCGCATCAAAATCCTCGCCCGCTTCGATCTTCTTATAAATCTCGGCCACGATGGCGTCAACGTCCTTCTCCTCGCCTTCCTTCGCTTTCATTACAAGGATATGCTTATAGTAGTTGTAGCCCTCCGGCACGACGAGGGGCTGCAGGCCGCCGTTTGCAAGATAAGCGGAATAATCATCATAATAGTTTGCCGCATCCTCCGCATAGCGCTCCTGATAGTAGGCGAGCTGCTTATCATAATGAGCCTGAATCTCATCATCGCTTACCGTCACTTCCACGAACAGGCTCTTGATGTATTTTTCACCGATCGCTGCGTCGCGCAGACTCGCTTCCAGCTGCTTCACATAGCTGTTATAAGTCAGCCCGTTCGCTTTGAGATCTGCCAGCAGCAGCTTTTCTTCCGCAGCGCGGATCTCGGCTTCGTCAGTGATCGACTGATCCACCTTGCTTGCATAACCGGCATAAAGGCTGTCGATCTGCTTCTGCAGATCCTCCTGCACCTGCGCCTCCTCCTCATCGGTCAGCGTTACGCCCTCCTGCTTTGCAACATAGATGGGCAGCAGGCTGTCGATAATAGTGTCGAATATCTTGTCCTGGTACGCGCGAAATGCCTCCGCCGTGGATACATCATAGGTGCCGGTTTGGTACATATCCCGGAACATATTCTGGATATAAACATTATAGTACGTCTGGAACCGGATCTCCATATCGCCAACCTTCCCGACAACGGGATCGGTTTCCGTGGCGTTACAGCCGGCAAATGCGGCGAAAGCCAACACGAGTGCCAAGGTGAACAGGACGGCGCGCATGCCGTTGCGTTTGTTTTGCATTCTCTTTCTCCTTTGTAAAGGGGCCTGGTCATTCGACGCCCCATTCTAAACTGACTTATCTATTTTATCCTTCCTGCCGCATGCTGTCAACGCGTTAAAAACAATCAAATGTAAATTGATTGCGGCAGATCGTATTTCTTCCAAATTGCAATGTAAGCCCGGCGGTGAAACGATGTATTAATGTATTGAAGATTTGCTGGGCAGGCTGTTGATCCATCCCAAAGCGCTTACGGTTCCTTACCGCATCGTTCCGCTTCTCTATACACATGCCGTGCAGCCGCCTATCCGCGCGGCCGCGCGCTGCATCTTTGTTTTCACTTGCTGTTCAGGCAATCAGGGCTTATTGGCGATTCACTCTCTTCAATAAGCCCGATCTGAGTTTTCAGGCACCCCTTGCCCAGCGCAGCATGCTCCTCTGCAAACCTCCAGCTTCCCGCTGGTGCTGCTTCAATTATGCCACCCCTGCCCTATTTCATTTTGCAATGAGCCCTGACTGTTTGGACCGCAGCCGCGCCAGCCAGGGCAGCCGCCAGCACCAGCAGCAACCCGAACGGCGCAGCTTCGCCGCCGGTCTGCGGGAGCAGAGGGCTGTCCGCTGCGGACTGTGGGCCTTCGCCCTCCTCCCACTTTAAATAGCTTATATGCACATAACCAGGCTGAGACTCTATTTTATAAGTGATCTTCACCCAATCGCCTTCTACTGCCCAGGTTGCCACAGTTTGCCCTCTATACAACTGCCCCAGTATGGCGTAACTCGTACCGGGTCCACTGCGCACATTGACTGTATCGGTCGCTTCCGCTGCTCCCAAGTTACCCGGGTCTGTGGATGGCACAGAGACGTTGGGGTAGTTTCCTCGAGTGGCATTTTTCATCGTGTTCCCGCATCCAATGCTGGCAGTCGGCGCAATCGGTTCAGATTGAACCACCTCTACAATGCTGCCCGGGAACCAAGCAAACTGTTCCGGGCAGAACTTCGATTCGTCTTCAACTGCAAGGATGACACGGTTCTTTTTCGGTGCAATGCCTACCGACACAAAATTCGGTATTTCATCGGCATGGTTCGCAACTGTCTTCCACGCCTGTTCGATCTCTGCATAGGTATAATCGCATTGCCGAATGATTATGTCCTTGTCGCTGCGATAGGCGGCAAGCGCCGCGGACTGGCTGCCCCGCTCTGTGGTCAAAAGCACGATCTTGCCATTCTCATAGTAGAGGCCGCCATAAAAGCCGCCATTCGTGGAGCCAATGCTGCTGGCATTATCTGTCGCAGCCGTTGAAAGCGCGGTATGGATCACATCCATCTTTCCGATCAGCTCTATGTCTACAATGTCTATATTACCGACGCTTGCAGATGCAGCTGACAGGACGCTCAGCGCCATCAAAAATGCCAATAAAAGAACCAGACGCTTTTTCATAATTCTCCTCCTAATATAGTGAATTTACGGTTTTAAGAAGGGAACCGCATAACCCCCGTGTCCTCGGCGATCCGGCCATATGAACCGGCTGTGTTCTTCCGCCCGGCCGCACTTCTTGTCCTCCTAATCCCGCCGTCTGTTTGCAGCAGATGCTCATCCCCCTCTTTTTCCAGATTCTCGCCTTTCAGCAATCAGTCCCACGTTGTTCCTTGCCGGTTCCTTTCCGATGTGCAGCTTCTTTCCGCCATTGCAGCTCTGGCTATCCATGCCGGGAATTTCTGTTTGTCATGCAGTTGGCTGGAATTGGTCAGCCCCGAAATTACAAACTATGATGGTATGATACAGTTTTCTTGTGACTTCAACGGTTTTGTATTTTGTGTAAGTTCTGCTGAGCAGCGAACTTTCCAAATGCCTCAACATCCGTTCAAGATTAAACGGTGCCGCGCAAGCAGATCTATCGACGCTCTTTGCTTGTATGGCAAATTCTCTTGCTTGAATGCAAGTCCGCTTAAGCGTCTACTCTAATTATTATGATACATGCAGCGCACAAAAGTAGCAAGTGAATTCCTCATAATTTATTATATTCAATTTTGTTGTTTGATTTATATATCAAATCGGAACACATTTCGTACCGCATCAGAGCCAAATGTTTTTATTGCCATTCTATATATAGCCTTTGCGTGGATTCTGTCATGCTAAATAAAACGCCTTAGCACTTTTCTCAAAGACCATTCTTCTTTAAAGACTCCGATGAAATTGTCCGCATACAAAATGCTATCATTGCCGTTATGTTCCCATACGCATCTGATTTTCATAAGTGTAATCTCCCTTGTCCAATACTCTCTGGGAGGATGGTTATCCCGATGTGCAGGCATTCATGGCGACCTACCGCAAAGCGGAGGCCGTAGTTGACAAGTGCAACCGTGATCTTGCCGAATGGGAGCGTCAGGTTAAGGAAAAGAGCGGACCGTCTGCGCCTCCCCCAAAAGAGAGTGTTAGAAACAGGCTCAGACAGTTGCAGGAGCAAGGCGGACAGCAGAAGGTACGAAAGAAATCCTTTGACAGAGAAAGGTAACTTCAAAGCAGAAAACAACACCGCAGGGATTCCTGCGGTGCGTACATAAACACTATTGTATTCAGAATATTGACTTATCGATGCTGCCGTGCTATAATCTTCTTAGTGTCACTAATTAGTCTGCCTAAGGAGTTGCCATAGGAAGGTGGTCGTGAATGGACGGAACATATCTTCAGCAGTTGAAGCGTGGAACTATGGAAATGATATTTCTATCTCTGATCGAGAAACAATCGCTATACGGATCAGAGGTCATGTCGATCCTGAATAATGAGGGCGCACCATACTTTTCCGGCGCGCGTGAAGGATCAGTATATCCTGTTTTTTACCGGCTGGAAGATGCCGGACTGATTCAAAGTGTCCCCAATGGCAAACAGAAGAAAAACTTTGTCATTACTCCAGAAGGCCGTGAACAGCTCAGTCAAATGAAAGCAATTTGGGCCGAATTCGTGGAGAGGGTCGATTACTTTCTATCCAGACAGGAGGTTGATGTAAAATGACGCACAGTACATATATCGCAAGAATCAAAAGGGCGCTTCGCCTTGACCCGAAGACTAAGCAGAGAATTATTGAGGGAATCCAAACAGAGATACAGTTATCGTTGGATGCGGGCATGACCATTGATGAGGCCATTGAAAAGCTTGGTCAGCCAAGAGAGGTCGCAAACGAATATAACTAATCCTATAAGAATGAGCCGGAATACCAAGCCAAGCGCAAGGCCTATAGGCTGAAAAAGGGCCTCATAGTTCTTACTTCCGTAATAGTGTTGATTGCCGCTGTTTTTGCGTTCATTGTCTTCCGTCCCGTTAATGTGGATTACGGAACGTCGGAAGTCTATTCAAAATCCGATCTCGATGCAGCTGTTCTTGCAGTAAAGTTTGACTTTGCAAAAATGATTGGGTGCAATCATCTATCGTTGCGATATGCCGGAGATGAACGGTCTCAGAGAGAACTCGAAAATGAGAACAAGTGGAGAATTCCCGGCGACGAGTATGTAGCATGTATTGTGTTTGATTCCGCTTTTCAATCTCCCAAAACTGCCTATGGGGCATGGAATGCAAATAGTACGTATGAATGGAGCTGGACTATTGTAAAAACTGCCAATGGTACTTGGACGGTACTGGACAAAGGGTACGCTTGATTTGAGAGGGTATCTATTTGCCCGGTTTTATGTGACAGTAGGTAGACAGAGAGAAAGTGGAAAAATGGAGGAATTTGTTGTGTTTAACTGGTTGAGGTCAATAATGAATTCTGGCTCGATTCTGGGATACTTTTTCCAAGCCGTGCCAATAACCTGTGTTGTAGGAATCATATATGCGATTATTAGAGTGGTCACGATAAAGCGGAAAAAGCTCCGGGTCGAATGGCTGAATGAAATAATGAAGCTGCTTTTCACCTGTTATCTGACGGAATTAATTAGCCTCGTAGTGTTACCTGCAAACTTCTGGTTAGATTTTTTTGATGGCGTTTTCCTGGGGTGGTGGGATGAGATG
>UREK01000002.1 GCA_900546845.1 uncultured Eubacteriales bacterium | reverse complement strand
AGATTGCCTCTTGTCTCGTGGGCTCGGAGATGTGTATAAGAGACAGGATATATACACATGGGATACACGCCGCCTGCGGCGCAAGCGCAGCCGCAGCAGGAGCAGATGAAATTTTAAGGAGGCCGCAAATGTTTGGACGCAAAGCGAAGGAACTGGAAGAACAACTGAGCCAGAGCGAGCAGGAGGTAGCGATCCTCGCAAAGAAGGTGGAGACGCTTTCCGCAGCGCTGGAAGAATTTAAGTCGAAGGAGTCCGCCATTTCCGGCGCGCTCACGAGCGCTCAGCGCGCCGCGGACAAGGTGATCGCAGAAGCGGAGGCGGAGCGCGATTCCATCCGAAAGGCAGCGGAGGAGGAGCATCTTTCCGCGGAAAAGAAAGCGCGGGAAATCGTTCAGGATGCGAACCGCGAGGCGGATGCGATCGTGGCAAAAGCAAAGGAGAAGGCGCGCGGGCTCGCAATGCAGGCTGAAGCGTTCATGGCAGAATACCGCGCGAATGCCGCACGGCTCAACGAAAGTTTGCAGGCTGCCGCAGCGGCTGCCGCAACGCAGGCGGAGCAGTTCCGCTCGTTTGCATCCGGAACGCGGCTTGCGGGTGAAACGGAGCTTGCAGGCGAATATGCGGACGTTTCCGCCCTGCTGGAGGAAACGAAGGCAGACCTGCCGGAGGATTACGAAACTCCTGCGACACTGATGAAGAGTATCTATGCCATCGAGAACCGGGAACTGCCGCTGCAGGCGGAAGCGCAGGAACCTGCCGTGCCTGCTGAGGAGGGGGAGACCGACCGTGTATGGACGGTGAACGAGATCATGGAAGAAACGCCGGCGGAGCCGCTTTCCCCGGAGGAAGCGGGCATCACAGCGGAGCTTGACGCGATCATCAGCGACGTGCTGGGAGAATCATAAAGCAAATAAAATTGTTTGAGAACAGCGTATGCGAAGCATCTCGCACACGCTGCTTTTTCCTGCAACTGGCGAACGCGGCGTGTGCGCCTGCTCACCCTTTTTCCCTGTTATACCGTTGTGCTATAATGTAAAACAAAATTTGTTTGGTACGGGGGCGAAAAAGCACCTATGCTCAAAGACGGCAAACTTTGGATCGCAAAAAGCGGGGAGGAACGCATCTGTATGGAACCCCGCATGTGCAACCGGCATGGCCTTATCGCGGGCGCAAGCGGCACGGGGAAAACCATCACCCTGAAAGTGATGGCCGAATCCTTCAGCGAATTGGGTGTTCCTGTGTTCCTGGCGGATGTCAAAGGAGACCTTGCGGGTATGTGCCGCGCGGGCCAGCATAACGACAGCATGGAAGAACGCATCGCGCGGTTCGGCATTCCGGATTGGCGCTACCGCGTGTTTCCAACGCGATTTTGGGATATATATGGCAAGGCGGGGCATCCCGTGCGCACGACGGTTTCCGAAATGGGGCCGCAGCTGCTCGCACGGCTGATGGATTTGACCGAGGTGCAAACGGATGTGCTCAACATCGTGTTCCACATCGCGGACGATCAGGGCCTTCTTTTGATCGACCTGAAGGATCTGCGCGCGATGCTGCGCTATGTCAGTGAAAACCGGACGGATTTCACCGCGGAATACGGTAGCATGTCCGCGCAGAGCCTCGGCGGCATCCAGCGCGCGCTGCTGGTACTCGAGGATGCGGGCGGCAATCTGTTCTTCGGGGAGCCCGCGCTTGATATTCTTGATTGGATCCAGGCGGACGAAAACGGCCGGGGTTATATCAACATCCTCCACAGCGTGAAGCTTGTCCAGAACCAGACGCTGTATGCGACGTTCCTGCTGTTCCTCATGTCCGAACTGTTCGAGCGCCTGCCGGAAGCGGGCGACCCGGAAAAACCGAAGATCGTGTTCTTCTTCGATGAAGCGCATCTGCTTTTCAACGGCGCGCCAAAGGTTCTCCTGCAAAAGGTGGAGCAGGTAGTGAAGCTCATCCGTTCCAAGGGCGTCGGTATTTACTTTATTTCGCAAAGCCCGAGTGACATTCCGGACGCCGTGCTCGCACAGCTTTCCAACCGGGTGCAGCATGCGCTGCGCGCTTATACGCCAGCGGAACAGAAGGCGGTGCGCACGGCGGCGCAGACCTTCCGCCCGAATCCTGCGTTTAAGACGGAGGATGTCATCACTGAGCTTGGCGTAGGCGAGGCGCTCGTTTCCTTCCTGGATGCGGAAGGCAGGCCTGGCGTTGTCGAGCGGGCGTTTATTCTGCCGCCGCAGAGCCTGATGGGCCCCATTGCGGAAGAGCAGCGCCGCGCAGTGCAGGAAAAGGGCGGGATGGGCGAAAAATACGATAAGCCGATCGACCGGGAATCCGCCTATGAACACCTTGAAGCGCAGCGCGAGGAAGAAGCGGTGGAAGCGGAGAAATCTGCGGCTAAGGAGAAGGCTAAGGCTGAAAAGCAGGAAACGAAGAAATCCTCCACAGCTAAGAGAAAAGCCACGAGCAAAGCAGGCAAGGCGCTCTCCAAAGCCACCTCAAGCGCCATGAACACCATCGGCAGGGAATTCGGGAAAAAGATCGCGCGCGGCCTGTTCGGCTCTATCAAATGGTGAGGGAAACGGAATTGACACAGCATGAAATCAGAGCCGCCGTGCAGCGCGGCATCGAACAGCGGGAGCTCTGCCGCTTTTACATGTGGTATGACGAGAACTATTTTTACTATTTTCCGCTTGCAATGAGCAGGACGCTCTTCCTTGGCGCCGCAGAAGAGGACTTCGTCCTCAACGGGTACTCGATCCGGCGCTTTGCGGATATAGAGCAGGTTGAAAGCAAAGAGGATAAATATATGCAGATCCTCCAGGATGAAGGGGTCGTGGGTTCCATTGGCCCTGTGCCGGAGATCGACCTTACGGATTGGGGGACAGCCCTGGCATGCCTTGCTCGTATGGGGCGCAATATCATCGTGGAGGATGAGAGCGACGAGGACGCTCCGCAGTTTGCGATCGGGCGAATTGAAACGCTTTACAATCGTTTTTTATATTTCCGCCATTTCGACGCAAACGGGGTATGGGAGTCGGAGCCAATGAAGATCCCATATGACACCATCACAAGCGTAACCTTTGGCTCCCGGTATGTGGACGTATTTTCAAAACATCTGCCGCCGCTGCCGGAAAACTTCGGGAAACAAATGCATGTGATCAAATTTGGGGAGCAGTGACCTGCTCCCCAAAACTTTTGCAACAGAGCATTACTGCCGCCTTGCGTGTTTGCGCTGGATGAACTTCACAAGCTCCACAAGAGGGATTACGAGCACCGCAAGCGTTAAGGCGATGGCATACTCGAACGCACTGATGTGCTCGAAGCCGAACGCATCCGAAATGCCGGGCAGGTAAATTACGGCGGTGGTGAGCACGAGGCTCAGGGCCATCGCACCCCAAAGCACCGGGTTGTGCGAATGCAGCTGAAAGATGCTGGCGCGCTGGCTGCGAAGGTTGAAGCTGTGGAAAATCTCCGCCATGCTCATAGTCAGGAAAGCCATAGTAACTCCGTCCGCGCTTTGTGCGATCTCCCAAACACCGGATTCGACACGGTGGCCAATGAAGTAGGCGGCCATCGTCAGAATTGTGACCATGAGACCCTGATAAGCAACGTCAAACCCAAGCCCGCCGGAGAAGATACCGTCCTTTGCGCTGCGCGGCTGGCGCTGCATCAAGTCCGGCTCTCCCTTTTCCATGCCGAGGGCGAGGGCAGGGAAGCAGTCCGTAATCAGGTTGATCCAGAGCAGGTGCACAGGCTCAAGGATCACAAAGCCGAGGAGTGTGGCGAAGAACACACTGAGCACCTCGCTCATGTTGGAGCCGAGCAGGAACTGGATGGCCTTTCGGATGTTGTCATAGATGCGGCGGCCTTCTCCGACTGCGCCTACGATGGTGGCGAAGTTATCGTCCGCAAGCACCATGTCCGCGACGTTCTTGGTCACGTCCGTGCCGGTAATACCCATGCCGACGCCGATGTCCGCGCTCTTGATGCTGGGGGCGTCGTTCACGCCGTCGCCGGTCATGGCAGTAATACAGCCGTGCTTGCGCCATGCATTGACGATGCGCACTTTGTGCTCAGGCTGCACGCGGGCATAGACGCTGTAATGGTCAATGGTCAGGCTCAGCTCCTCATCGCTGATTTCATTGAGCTGCGCGCCGGTGATAGCCTGGCTTTCATCGTCCAAAATGCCGAGTTGCCGGGCGATGGCGACCGCCGTATCCCTGTGGTCGCCCGTGATCATGATCGGCCGGATACCCGCGGTGCGGCATTCCTCGATCGCCTTTTTTACCTCCGGGCGGATCGGGTCAATCATGCCTGCAAGGCCGAGAAAGGTGAGCCCGCGCTCCAGCGCATCGGGGGAAAGATCAGACGGGAGCTCGGAGTAAGTGCGGCGCGCTGCGGAAAGCACGCGCAGCGCCTGATCTGCCATTGTCTTGTTTGCGGCGAGGATTTCCGCGCGAACCGCGTCCGTCATGGGAAATTCCTGGCCGTCCCGCAGATAAGCGGTACAGCGGTTGAGAATCTCGTCCGGCGCACCCTTAGTATACTGCACGATCCCACTTTGCGTTTTGTGCAGCGTGGTCATCATTTTGCGCATGCTGTCAAACGGCGCCTCCGCGACGCGGGGCGTTGCTGCTTCAAGCGCGGGTTTGGCAAGGCCGATGCGCGCCGCCCAATTTACGAGCGCGCACTCCGTCGGCTCGCCGACGGCCTCGCCGCTTTCATCCGGCGCGGCGTCGGAACAGAGCGTCATAGCTTCGGCAGTAGTCCATTCGTCACCATAATGGTCCACAACCGTCATCTTGTTCTGAGTCAGTGTTCCCGTCTTGTCGCTGCAGATGACCTGCGCGCAGCCGAGCGTTTCCACAGCGGTGAGCCTGCGGATGACGGCGTTGCGTTTGGACATGTTTGTCACTCCTATGGAGAGCACGATCGTCACGACCGTGGCGAGGCCCTCTGGAATTGCGGCGACAGCCAGGCTGACAGCAACCATAAAGGTGCGCACGACTACATCGAGATGGAAGTCGCCCGCCTTCAACAGGCTGAATGCAAAGATGAAGATACAAATGCCGAGCACAACCCAGCTCAAAATCTTGCTCAGCTGCGCGAGCTTGATCTGAAGCGGCGTCTGCCCATCTTCCGCGGCGGAAAGCGCATCTGCGATCTTGCCCATCTCCGTGCCCATGCCCGTCTCGGTGATCACGGCGCGGCCGCGGCCATAGACGATGGTGCTGCCCATGTAGACCATGTTGTGCCTGTCGCCCAAAGGAACGTCGGCGTCGCCTGCCATGATGGCCTGCGCGCTTTTTTCCACAGGGACGCTTTCGCCGGTGAGAGCAGCTTCTTCCGCTTTCAGGCTTGCGGATTCCAGGATGCGCGCATCCGCGGGCACGGCGTCGCCCGCCTCGAGGACGATCACATCGCCGGGGACAAGCAGCTCGCTTTTGACGGACACTTGCCTGCCGTCGCGCAGGACCTTGCTCGTCGCGGCGGTCATTGCCTGGAGCGCTTCGATCGCTTTCTCAGCTTTGCTCTCCTGGTAAACGCCAAGCACAGCGTTGATGAGCACTACGATGAGGATGATGAACACATCTGCAAAGCTTTCCCCGCTATATGCGGCGGTAATACCGGAAACGGCTGCGGCGGCAAGCAGGATGATGATCATCGGATCCTTGAGCTGCGCGAAAAAGCGCTGCAACAGCGTTTCCTTCTTCGCCTCGGCAAGCTTGTTGGGGCCATGCTTCGCCAAACGGGCGTCTGCTTCACGGGCGCTCAGGCCCTCCTGCGCGGATTCAAGGCGCGCAAGCACCTCATTGGAGTCCTCGCAATAATACTTCAACTGGGAGTCCCTTCCTTTCTGCATTTCATAATTAATATTTCACATGTGGGAATAAAAAAACTCATGCGCAGAGAAGTTTCCTGCACATGAGTCTCGTTTTTTCATTTAAGCCAGGCGAAAAACGCCAAGATGTTGAACTTAAACCACGCGCCGCGCATGGTAACTACTCCCTCATGGAACTATTCAATTATGTTTCCATTATACGGATGCAGCGGGAAATTGCAAGAGGGGAAAGCGCACTGAATGTAGAAAACCTGTGAAATCTGTATCATGCGGGGAGGGCGTTTATTGAAATATGTCCCGCGATACGGGCGCTTCTTCGCGCGGGAAGATACTCAGTACGAAGCCGTCGTATGCGGCAAGCGCTATGGCGGACGAGTCCGCGTAGTTTTGTGCGCGCAGTTGCCTGCCGAGCCAGGTTTCGTCAAAGCCAACGGCTTTAAGGTTATCATGCAGGATAACCCCATCGAGGATCAGGCTCACGGAAAGGTTTTCCGCCTGAAGCGTCATTTGCATATCCTGAGGGCGGACGGGCCGCGCTTCCGCCTTCTGCAGAAAACTTAGCTTCCCGTTTGCTTCCAACAGCACGGCCTGCAAGTCGTTCAGGTTGAAAAAACCGTTTGCGCGGCATTGCATCAGGAATTCGGAAATGTCGATGTGCGCCTTCTTCAGGTTGGCACGATAAAATTTGCCGCGGCTAAAGAGCAGCAGGCTTTTTCCTGTGATTGCGCGGCGAGCACGGAGGCTTTTGCTCGTCGCAAATGAGATCAGCACTGCGACAGCGGTATAGATCAAAATCGCGAGGAGTGGTCCGAGTATCTCTTCCTGCGCAGTCGCCATTTCAGCCGCGATCGAACCGATTGTGATGCTGTTGACGTAATCGAACATGCTCAACTGGGACATCTGGCGGTTCCCCATCAGCTTTGTGGCAACGAACAGGACGGCGATCGAAAACAGCGCACCCAATCCGATCTGGATAAAATCAAGCGATTGCATTGTGTGGACTCCTTTCAGCAGTACTGGCCGTTGCAGCTTTTTTTGCGAGGCCATTTATGCTATAATTAAACTATAAAATAATGTCATTAGCGCGGAGGTGGAGGATCCATGGCGTTTTTTTCGGATGGCTTCACAAAAAGCAAGCTCATGGTGCTCTACTTTTTGAACGAGCTTTCGGTGGATCTGACTAAGGAGCAGATCGCTACGTTTTCGGCAGCCTATGAGCTGATCCCGTACTTCGAGCTACAAAGCGCGATTTACGAGCTGGAGGAGGAGGGCTTCCTCGCCGCCGTCCCGCGCCCATATGGGCAGGCGTATTGCCTGACGCCAAAGGGAAGGGAAACGCTCGGCATGTTCGTTGAGCGGCTACCGCAATCCGTCCGGGATGACCTTACGAATTATGCGGACGCCTGCCGGGAGAAGCTGCGCCGGGAAACGCAGTTTTCCGCATCCAGCGAACGCGCCGGCGCAGGCGGAGCATACCGCACCACGCTGCGCGCGATGGAGCAAAACGGAGACTTGCTTCAAATTTCCATTCTGCTCCCAGACGCGGCTACAGCAAAGCACGCGGCCTCCGTCTGGCCTGAGCGGGCGCAGGCGATCTACACCGCGATCCTTTCCGAATTGCTGAAAAAGGAGGAATCGCCCGCCGCTGCCGCCTCAAACGAAGGCGAGTAATTGCTCCATATGCTTCTGTTGCGCACTCTTGAGCCGTTCGCCCAGTTGAAGCACACCTTCCTCGGCGTTCTCTGCCTCATGGAGCGCTTTTGTGATGTCAATGAGCCCTGTCACGTTGCCGCGCACGAGCATTTCGGCCATGTGGGAGGAAGTCTTGTCGATCGTCAGGTGCAGCGCGATGGATGAGAAGATCGGCTTTTTTTCCAGCGGGCCATACTCCTGCGCGAGGACACCGCGCAGGTTGAGTGCGTCGTGCGCTTCCTGCATGATGTTGTGGTACACCGTGAACTGATCCGCCATCATGTTGCGGAACGCGGCGTCATCCGAACGCCGGATGAGCCTGCCGAGCACTGCGCGTTCTAGTTCAGCACTTTTGTAGATTTCCATTAAAAGTTCAGCGTTTTGATCCATATTGTGATCACCTCCGCGCTTAGTTTCGTTTGCGGCGGGGGAAAATATGCGCGCTTGCCAGGGTGCGGAACTGTGTATTATACTATAATGTGGATAGAAGTAGCGCCAAATACAAGATTTGGTGTTGCGAGTGGAGGAAGAAGATGGCAAAGGATTACAGCGTAAGCGACATCAAAGTCATGGAAGGGCTTGAAGCAGTTCGCATGCGGCCGGGTATGTATATCGGCAGCACGGGAACGCGTGGCCTGCACCATATGCTTTGGGAGATCGTGGACAATGCTGTGGACGAGGCAGCGAACGGCTACGCAAACGAAATTTCTATTACGCTGCATCGGGATCATTCCGTCACCGTTGAGGACAATGGCCGCGGGATTCCCGTCGGCATCCATGAAAAGCTCGGTGTGAGCGGCGTGGAGGTCGTTTTCACGCAGTTGCACGCGGGCGGCAAGTTCGACAATGTTTCCTACGGATATTCCGGTGGCCTGCACGGCGTGGGTGCGTCGGTCGTCAACGCGCTCTCCGAATGGGTGGAAGTAGAGGTCTGCACCGAAGGGCGTGCATATGCGCAAAGGTTCCGCAGCTACCGCGACAGCGAAGGAAAGATGCATTCCGGCCAGCCGATGGCGCCGCTTGCGGAGACGGGCAGAACCCGCAGGCAGGGTTCTAAGATTTCATTTTTGCCGGATAAAGAAGTATTTGAGACGTTGGAGCTGAACTATGATACCATCGTCAAACGGCTGCGCGAACTCGCTTATCTGAACCGCGGCATCCTGTTCCGCATTTCGGACGAGCGGGAACGCGGCAGACAGAAGCAGGCGGAGTTTAAGTTTGAAGGCGGCCTTTCGGATTTCGTGAAGTACCTCAACGAAGATAAGACGGCGCTTTACGACGAGCCGCTGCATTTCCGCGGGAAGAAGGACGATGTTTTGGTCGAGATCGCGTTCCAGCATAACGATGGATATTCCGAAAGCATCTTTTCCTATGTAAACAACATTCCGACGACGGAGGGCGGCACGCATGAAACCGGCTTCAAGGCGGCGCTGACCAAGATCATGAACGATTACTGCCGTAAGAATGGGATCTTGAAGGATAAGGATCCCTCGCTTTCCGGCGAGGACTTCCGCGAGGGCCTCACGGCTGTGATCTCGCTCAAAATGCACTCAATTCAGTTTGAGGGGCAGACGAAGACGCGTCTGGGCAACACGGAAGCGCGCCCCGCAGTGGAATTCGTGATGAGCGAAATGCTCGTGCCGCTGCTGGAGGATCTGAAAAACGCGGACACGGCGAATAAGATCGCGGAAAAGGCGGTGAAAGCGGCCCGCGTACGAGAGACTGCGCGCAAGGCGAAGAACATGGCGCGCGAAAAGAACAAGCTGGAGAACGCGCCGCTTGTGGGTAAACTTTCGAGCTGTACCGGGCGCAATGCGCTGCTCAACGAGCTTTTCATAGTGGAAGGCGACTCCGCGGGCGGCAGCGCAAAGCAAGGGCGGGACAGGCGCTTTCAGGCCATTCTCCCGCTGCGCGGCAAACCGCTCAACGTGGAGAAGAAACGGCTTGACCAGGTGCTCGCAAACGAGGAGTTCCGCTCCATCATCACCGCGCTCGGCACGGGGATCGGCGAGAACTTCAACCTCGCAAACCTCAAATATAACAAAATTATCATCCTTTCAGACGCCGACCAGGACGGCGCGCACATCCGCGCAATCCTGCTTACGTTCTTCTACCGCTATATGCGCGAGTTGATCATGGACGGGCATGTTTACATCGGCCAGCCTCCGCTGTATAAGATCCAGCGGGGCAAGGACGCGCAATACGTTTATGATGACGCCGCGCTTACCAAGGCGCTCAAGGGTGCAGGACGGAATTATACGCTTCAGCGCTACAAGGGATTAGGCGAGATGAATCCGGAGCAGCTTTGGGAAACGACCATGAACCCGGAGAACCGTTCTCTGGTTCAGGTTACGATCGAGGATGCGGCGGATGTGGAGCACATCGTCACCATTCTCATGGGGGACAAGGTTGCGCCGCGCAAGGAATACATCAGCGAGTTCGCGGACTTCAACAAGCTCGATACGTTTGAAAGCAGGGTTGCCCAGCAGCCCGTGCAGGAGGGATAACGCGCCATGGCAAAGAAAAACGATATACCGCCCACGATGTTGGGGGAAAAGATCGTCATCCGCGGTATGGAGGATGTGATGCACAACTCCATGATCCCCTACGCTGAACACGTTATCCTGGAACGCGCACTGCCGCGCGTAGAGGATGGCTTAAAGCCCGTGCAGCGCCGCATCCTTTACACGATGATGGGCCTTGGCGTCACGCCGGACAAGCCGCACCGCAAAAGCGCCCGCATCGTGGGCGACTGCCTCGGCAAATATCACCCACATGGCGACAGCTCGGTCTATGACGCAATGGTCCGCCTTGCACAGGGCTTCAACATGCAGATGCCCCTTGTGGATGGCCATGGCAATTTCGGCTCTGTGGACGGCGACAGCGCAGCCGCGATGCGCTATACCGAAGCGCGCATGACGCCGCTTGCCCTCGAGCTGCTGCGCGACCTCGACAAGGATACGGTGAAGTTCAGCCTGAACTTTGACGATACCCAGAAGGAACCCGACCTGCTGCCAGGCCGCTTCCCAAACCTGCTGGTAAATGGTGCGAGCGGCATTGCCGTAGGCCTTGCGACGAACATCCCGCCGCATAATTTCGACGAAGCCATCAACGCCGTGATCGCGCAGATGGATGATCCGGACATCACGCTCGACGAATTGATGAAGATCATCCCCTGCCCGGATTTCCCGACCGGGGCGTATATCCTCGATTCTGAGGAGATTCGCGCCGCCTACGAAACCGGGCGCGGCAAACTGACGGTACGCGCGAAAACCGAAATAGAAACGCAGAAGAATGGGAAGAAGCTCATCGTCGTACACGAATTGCCGTATCAGGTCAACAAGGCTCGTGCGCTGGAGGAGATTCTCCGGGTCGCGCAGGAGAAGCGGACGCTCTTTGCCGGCGTCAGCGACATTCGGGATGAATCCGACCGCATGGGGATGCGCGCGGTCATCGAGGTGAAAAAGGATGCGGACGCGGAAAAAATTCTGCAATACCTTTATAAGTATTCCGACCTGCAAACGACGTTCGGCGTAAACATGGTAGCGATCGCGGAGGGAAAGCCGCAGCTCATGGGCCTTAAGAAGATGATTTCTTATTATATCGCCCACCAGGAGGACGTCGTCACACGCCGCACGCGCTTTGACCTTGACGCGGCGGAGCGGCGCGAGCATATCCTCGAAGGGCTGATGATCGCTATCCAGAATATTGACGAGGTGATTGCGCTCATCCGCGCTTCCAAAACGCCGAAGGAAGCGCGCGACGGACTGATGCAGCGCTTCCATTTAAGCGAAACACAGGCCCAGGCAATTTTGGATCTGCGCCTCCAACGGCTTACGAACCTGGAACTTCAGGCAATCGAAAAGGAATATAAGGAAGTTAAAAAGCGGATCAAGGAGCTCAAGGCAATCCTCGGCTCCGGGGAAAAGCTGCGTGCGGTCATTAAGGCGGAACTCATCGAGATCCGAGACCGTTACAGCACGCCGCGGCGCACGCAGCTGATCCGTGCGGAGAAGACGGTCGTCGTCCCCGAGCTTGAAGCGAAGCCTTCGGAGGATGCGGTGATCCTTCTGCTCGACGGCGCGCGCATCCGCCGCCTTTCCTCCAAGCGGACGCAGCCCATCGAGGGAGAACTTGTGCTTACAGCGCTCGATACGAAGACGGACCGGCGCATCAAACTCTTTACAAACCTCGGGGCCTGCTTTACGCTGCCGGTGGATGAAATTCCGGAATCCAAGCCTGGTAGCCGGCCAACGAACCTCAACTCCATCCTGACGCTCGAAAAGGACGAAGCTGTTGTTGCCTGTATGGAGGAGCCGCAGTCCGGCGGGCTGTATTTCTTCACGAAGCAGGGCAACGTCAAACTGACCGAGGCTACGGAATACCTGACGCGCACGCGCCGCGTGCAGGCGATTGCCCTCAAGGATGGAGACGCGCTGATTGGAGTGCAGCCGCGCAAAGCGGATACGATCCTGCTCATCACAAAGCATGGCATGAGCATCCGCTTCGAAACCGATTCTGTGCCGCAGATGGGCCGGGTATCCGGCGGCGTGAAGTGCATCAAGCTCGATGCGGGGGACGCGGTCTGCTTCTTTGACCAGATCGAAGACGAGGGGGAGATTCTCGTCCTGACCGACCGCGGTTATGCAAAGCGTAGCTTCGTGTTCGATTATGACATCCAAGGCCGCAACGGAAAGGGACTCAAGACGTTCGATTTCAAGAAGAACGGCAGCAATGGCACTTGTATTGCCGCCGCGTTCTATGTGAAGATGCCGTTTGACTTCACCGTCGAGCAAAAGCACGGCACGAAAACGGACGTGAATACGGATCTCGTGCGTATCGACGCGCGCGCGGGCAAAGGCATGCTCCTTGTGATGGCGCTGCTGGACGACGTGGTGACAGCAGCCTACCCAAAACCGACTCCGGCTGATACATAACAGCTACGCCTTGTTCATACTTATAACCATTCCGAACGAATGGAGAAAAGCGAGTATGGACAAAGGATACGAGAACAACCGCGCGCGTATGGCGGGAACGATTGTTGGAGAAGTAGCGCTGGATCACACGCTGTATGGCGAGGCGTTTTACCTGACGCATCTTGCAGTTCCGCGCTTGAGCGGTGTAGTGGATGTTCTGCCGCTGATCGCGCCAGGGCGATTGTTTGACGAGCTGCCCCAGGAGGGGGATACGGTTGAGGTGGAAGGGCAGGTGCGCTCCTATAATAAACGCACGGCGCAGGGCAGCCGGCTGATGGTGACGCTCTTTGCGCGCAGCTTCCTTCCGGTTGTGCCAGATGCGCTTGCGCCGCATAACGAGGTTTCGCTTTGCGGCTACCTCTGCAAGCCGGCGAACTTTCGGACGACGCCCTTTTCCCGTGAAATCGCAGATCTGCTCCTCGCGGTGAACCGCTCCTACCATAAATCCGATTATCTGCCCTGCATCGCATGGGGACGCAACGCACGTTTCGCGCAGAGCCTTTCGGTCGGGGAACGGGTGTGCCTTACGGGCAGGCTGCAAAGCAGGGCATACCAAAAATGCTACGAGGATGGTACGGTTGCCGAGCGCACGACATACGAAATTTCCTGTTCGTCGCTTGAACCGATTCCGTAATATAAAGCACAGCTACAAAGGAGAAAAAAGATGCGTATTGTGCGGGCAAAACATCAAAGCGAAGTATTTTATGGGATTTTAGAAGGTGAGAAGGTCGCGCGGCTGACCGGCGCGCCGTATGCGGGCATTGTGCGGGATGGGCGGGAATACCCCCTTGCGGACGTTTGCCTGCTCGCGCCTGTGGAGCCGACGAAGATCATATGCGTCGGCAAAAACTATAAGGCGCATGCGGATGAAATGAAGGAAGGCCAGCCCGAGGAACCGCTGCTGTTCCTGAAGCCGAACACCTGTGTCGTGGGGAATGGGGACGCGGTGGTATATCCTGCGCTGAGCAAACGTGTGGATTATGAAGCCGAGCTTGGCGTTGTGATCGGCAGGGCCGCGCATGCGGTCGAACCCGGGCATGCAGCCGAGTACATCTTCGGCTATACCTGCCTCAACGATGTGACGGCGCGCGACATCCAAAAAGGGGACGGCCAATGGACGCGCGGCAAGGGGTTTGATACCTTCTGCCCGATCGGACCATGGATCGAAACGGAGCTTGACGCGGGCAGCGTCCGTGTGCGCTCCATCTTAAACGGAGAGGTACGCCAGGACTCCACAACGGCCATGATGACGCATAGCATCGACAAACTCATTTGCTACATGTCCGCCTGCATGACGCTGCTTCCGGGCGACGTCATTGCGACTGGCACCCCGGAGGGCATCGGCCCGATGCAGCGCGGGGATGTGATCGAAGTGGAGATCGAGGGCATTGGAACGCTGAAAAACAAGATCGTATAAGCCTTCCGAAAAATCTATCATACATACAAAGGAAAAACAGCCCTATGGCAATGGATGGACTGAACCTGCATGCGTCCATGATCGAGATACAGCGGGTGCTTGTTGGCGGAAAAATCGATAAGGTGCAGCAGCCCGAACACGATGAGCTGCTGCTTGGCGTGCATACGAATTGCGGCAATTACAAGCTCCTGCTCTCCGCGTCCGCGGCGAATACGCGCGCGCACCTGACGGAGGTGAAACGCACCAACCCGGCTGATGCGCCGATGTTTTGCATGCTGCTGCGCAAGCGTATTCTGGGCGGCAGGATCATTTCGGCCGATCAGCCGAATTTGGACCGCGTGCTTGTTTTGACGATTGAAGCGCAGAACGACCTGGGCGACCTTGTACCGTACCGGCTGATCGCGGAGATCATGGGAAAGCACTCCAACGTGGTGCTCGTGAATGAAAAGGGCATGATCGTAGATGCGATCCGGCATGTGGGTGTCGGCATGTCCAACGTGCGCCTGATCCTGCCTGGCGTCCAGTATGAGCTTCCGCCGCAGCAGGAGAAGATGAACCCGCTTACCGCTGAAAAGGAGGAATTTGTGCGCGTGCTTTCACAGGGCGGGCGTATCGACAAGCGGCTTTCCGGCGCGTTCTTCGGCCTTGCGCCCAGCATGGCCGCGGCGCTTGCCGCGCGCGTGACGGAGGAAACCGGCTGCGAGGCGCTCAGCGATTCCGCGCGTGCCGCGCTTGCCGATAGCCTTTTCAGCTTCTACCGCACGTTCGCCGAAGGCGTGTTTGCGCCCACGCTTGCGCTCAGCGAATTCGATGAGCCGGTAGGCGTCTATCCATTTGTTCCCAAAGGTGTGAAATCCCGCCCGGCGGAAAGCATTGGCGCGGCATATGACGCTTTTTGCGCGCAGCACGACATATATGAGCGCATGCAGCGCCATGGCGCGTCGGTACGCAAAGTGCTGCAAAACAACATTGAACGCTGCGAGAAAAAACTGGCGCTCTACGCGGATGCTATGAACGCTACCGAGAGCATGGAGCGCAACCGGCTGTATGGCGAACTCCTTACGGCCAATCTGCATTCTGCAAAGCAAAATGGAACCGTGGCCGCCGTGCTCAACTATTATCTGGATCCGCCGGAACTGGTAGAGATCCCGCTTGACGCGCGATTCTCCGTCGGCGACAACGCGCAGCGCTACTTTAAAAAGTATCAGAAGCAGAAAGCTGCGCGGGACATGGCGGGCGCGCAGCGCGAGCAGACGCTCGCAGAGCTTGCATATCTGGAGGGGCAACTGGATAACCTCAGCAAATGCACAGGTGACGCGGAACTTGCCGAGCTTGTGGAAGAGCTGCGGGAACAGGGTTACCTGAAGCGCGAAAAAGGGGAGAAGAAACCGCAGAAGCATGCGGCGAGCAAACCTATGTGCTTCGACTCGACGGATGGCCGTGCGCGCATCTACGTTGGCAAAAACAACAAGCAAAACGATGCGCTTACGCTGCGCTTTGCCGAAGGCGGGGACATCTGGATGCATACGAAGAACATCCCGGGCTCGCACGTGATCATCAAATGCGAAGGGGAACCGAGCGAACAGACGCTGCTCGAAGCTGCGACGCTCGCCGCGTATTACAGCCGCGCGCGGGGCAGTGAGAACGTTCCCGTGGACTATACGCCGCGGAAATATGTGAAGAAACCCGCTGGTGCAAAGCCCGGCATGGTGATCTACACTACAAACCGCACGGCATACGTTACGCCGGAGGAGGCGCGCGTCAAGGCGCTCAAGCCAGCCGCGCCATAATCGCGTCTACGGTCATTTTCCCTCCATGCATCGAATAAACTTAGGATACAAATAAGTTGAGATGAATGGAGGGTCTTTTATGCGCAAAAGGCTTTTGTGCGGCCTTGCCGCGATAGCGCTGCTCGTTGCGCTTACGGGCTGCAAACAGGAAGCGGCAGAGGAGCCGTCCCCAACGAGCGGGCTTGGCGTGGACAACGAGAATCTAGAGCATGGCGCGAATTCCGGTGAGGAAGGCTACCGGCGCACGGTGCTTTATTATGCGACGGACGATGGGTTCATTGTCCCCGTGATGAAGATGATTCCGTGGGAAGAGGGAATTGGTAAGGCGGCGCTTGGATATTTGCAGGATACGGATGCAAACCGCGCTTCCGCTGCGCTGATGGGGCTTCAAACGGTTATCCCAGCGGGTACGGAGCTTTCTCTGCGCATTGGGAACGATGGGGAGGCGACGCTCGACCTTTCCGGCTTTACGGCGCATGAGACGGCGCAGGAGGAACGCGCCATGGTGACAGCGATCGTGAACACGCTGGCCGAGTTTTCTTCCATCAATTCTGTACGCATTACGCTCGATGGCAAGAAGGTTTCCGAATTGCCAAACGGGACGAATGTCAAGCAGGCGATGGCGCCGTTTGCGCTCAATGCGGAGGATGGGGAGATCAGCGCCAGCACGGAGGGTGCGAGTGCCCTTACGCTATATTTTCCGAACCAGAGCGCAAGCCTGAACGTCCCTGTCACACGCTATACGGAGGAGGGCGCGACGATCGAAACGGCGATGCGCGCGCTGATTGAGGGGCCGGAGAGCGATTCGCTCCGCTGCTGCTTCCCAGAAGGGACGCAGCTGATTTCCGCCGACCTGTTTGATGGGGTGGCGACGGTGGATGTGAGCGCGGAATTCCTTTCCGCCCAATATATCGAAGGGTTGGATGAAGCTGCGTACACGACCATGTATTTGACCGCGAACGCGCTGCAGCCCGTCTATGAACTGAACCTCCTGGTAGAAGGGGAACCGTATGTGTTCAGCACGTCGGTCAGCGCGCCGATGTATGTGAATGAATTTACTTCTTGAAGACTGCGCATTGTGGGTAGATGAACCGTAAAAAATATGGTAATATGGTTGGGACGCGGGGAACTGCGTCCCAATTTATGCTTGAACAGGCGGGGAATGGAACATGAAACTTGTTATTGCATCCAACAATGCGCACAAGATCGCGGAGATCAAAGCAATCCTTGCGCCATATTTTGACGAGATCCTCTCCCTTAAGGACGCTGGCATTGCCATCGACGTGGTGGAGGACGGGGAGACTTTTGCGGAGAACGCCCGCAAAAAGGCGGAGGAAGTGCTTGCGGTGGCCGATGCGGACGCGGTTCTGTCGGACGACAGCGGCCTCATGGTGGACGCGCTTGGTGGCGCGCCGGGCGTTTACAGCGCGCGCTATGCGGGCGAAGGGCATGACGACGCGGCGAACAACGCAAAGCTCCTCGATGCGATGCGGGATGTGCCGGACAGCGCGCGCGCCTGCCGGTTCGTGAGCGCGATCGCCCTCACGCGGCGCGGCCGCGAAACGCTCATTCGCCTTGGCGAGGTCGAAGGGACGCTGCTGCGCGCGCCGCGCGGCACATCCGGCTTTGGATATGACCCGCTATTCTACTATGCGCCTGCCGGGAAAACCTTTGCCGAACTGGACGCTTCTGAAAAGAACCTTGTCAGCCACAGGAAACGCGGCCTCGAGGCCATCCGCGCTGCGCTTGCGGCGGAGCAGGAATGATGCGCGTCGGCGTAATCAGCGATACGCATGGCTCTGCGTTTGGCATTGAGCGCGCTCTGCGTGCGATTCCGGACGCTGAGTTGTGGATCCATCTGGGCGATCTTACGGCGGATGCGCGGACGCTCGAAAAACGTGCGGGCGTACCGGTGCATTCCGTGCGCGGAAATTGCGATTTTGATGCGCGCGTTCCCGCAGAGCGGGTGGTGACGCTTGCAGGCGCGCGCATCCTTTTGTGCCATGGGCATCAATACGCCGTGCGTTACGACCGCTCCCGCCTGTTTTACCGCGCGGAGGAGCTCGGCTGTGCGCTGGTACTTTACGGTCACACGCATGTTTCCCTTGTGGAGGCAAGCGGCGCAGTCCTCGCGGTGAACCCCGGCAGCCCTTCGCAGCCGCGGGAAGGGCGCGCGCCTTCCATCGCATTGCTTCGGATCGAAGCTGGGGAGGTTTTCCCGGAGATCATGCTGGTATAAGCTCATGCATGTGTGCGCCAGAGCACGAGCTTTTTTTCCAGGTAAGCTACGCCGTAATACATGAGCGCTGCGAGCACGCAGAGTACAACGATGCTCGTCATCACCAGATCAAGCTGAAATACCTGCCCGCCATATACGATCAAATAGCCAAGCCCTGCCTTTGAAACGAGATATTCCCCGACGATCACGCCAACCCAGCTCATGCCGACGCTGATTTTCAGCGCGCTCATAATCGTTGGGACGGAGGCTGGGAGGACGACCATCGTGAAGATCTGCAGCTTGTTCGCGCCAAATGTGCGCATGAGAAGCTGCTTTTCCCCGGTGATCTCGTTGAAGCCGACAAGCACGCTCATGATGGTAACGACGAGCGAGATCAAAAGCGCCATCACGATGATGCTTTTGACGCCCGCGCCAAACCAGACGATCAAGATCGGCCCGAGGGCGATCTTGGGTAGCGCGTTGAGCACCACAAGATAGGGATCCAAGATACGCGAAAGCGTTTTGCTCCACCAGAACAGGATCGCGAACAGCGTACCGAACAACGTGCCGAGTACGAAGCCGACCACGGTTTCATACAGCGTGATCCAAATATGTTCAAACAATTCCCCGTTTGAGTAAAGCCGCACGAGCGTATTCCAGATGCGGGAAGGGGAACTGCAGATGAACGGGTCGACCACGCCGGTGCGAGCAAACACCTCCCAAAGCGCGATGAAACCGATTAGGATCAGGTAGCGGGCGATGGAAATAAAGCGCTCCCGCCGCGCAATCGCCAATAAATATGCCGCATGCTCCCTGGAGCAATTAACGGGCAGCTTTTTTTTCATAGCTATCAAGCTCCTTCCAAATCATGTCGAAATAGTCCTTGAATTCCGGCGCATTCCGCCTGCCGAGCGGTGTGCTGTCCCCCGAAAGGCGGATGACGTGCTCGTGCTTGAGTGTTGCAGGCCGGTTGGAAAAGACGAGCACCCGGTCGCTCATGGAGATCGCTTCCGAAATGTCGTGCGTTACGAGGATCGCGGTTTTTCCCTCGCGGCGCAGGATGGAGTGGATCTCATCCGCAACGCGCAGGCGCGTTTGATAGTCGAGCGCGGAAAAGGGTTCATCGAGCAGCAGCAATTCCGGTGAGGTAGCGAGCGTGCGGATCAGGGCTACCTTTTGCCGCATCCCGCCGGAAAGCTGACGCGGATAATGATACCGGAACTCGGAAAGACCGTATGTGTCCAGCAGCGCAAGCGCGTATGCCCGGTTTTCCGGTGTCGCCATGCGCTTCACCTCAAGGCCAAGCATGATGTTCCCTTCGATCGTGCGCCAATCCAGCAGGTGATCCCGCTGGAGCATATAACCGGGCTGCTTTCCATCATAAATATGGATCTCTCCCGCCGAAGGCTCCATAAGGCCTGCGAGGAGGGAAAGGACGCTTGTCTTTCCACAGCCGGACGGGCCCACGATCGCCACAAATTCCCCCTGGTATACTTGAAAACTCAAATGTTCAATCGCGCGTGTTTCCGCGGTCGGTTCATGATATGTGAGGCAAACGTCGTTTGCTTCAACGAGCATATGCGCCATAGTTTTCCTCCATAAATACAAAGGTAATATACGATACTGTATTCTGTAACAGCCCGGCAGGTGAACCGTTCCGGAATGGTGTGCGTATATTAAAAATAAAGAAAAGCAAAGAGAATGGGAGGGGACGCAGATGCAAAGAAGGCCGGCCATGGTGCATATCAAAAAGCGATGCGTGAAACGGAGGACGTTGCGCTGCACGCTGCTGTTCCTCCTGATAACGATCATTCTGCTCTGCTGCGGGATTAGCTTTTTTCTTTCAATGCTGCTTTCAGGCGCAGTGGTGCTGGTTGTGCTGATGCTGCTGCGGGCGTAATCCGGCAAAAGAAAAGACGGCGCCGTGAAGCGCCGCCCGAAAAAAGCCTCGTGGTGTGATTAGAAGCTGCGTTCAACCTTGCCGGAACGAAGGCAGCGTGTGCAAACGTTCATCTTACGCGGCGTACCGTTTACAACGACACGAACGGTCTGAACGTTGGGAGCCCAAGCGCGCTTAGACTTCCTGTTGGAATGGCTGACCATGTTGCCGGACATCATCCCCTTATTGCATACTTCGCAAAACTTACCCATGCTTTTACACCTCCTTACCGACTGTAAGCGTAACGTTCGGAATCAAACATTGCTATTCTAACACGCCGCATTTGCTTTTGCAAGCATTTCTTGAAGTTTTTGGCGGATAGAGCCTCCCGCGAAAGGCGCGGAAAAAGCGCGCTGTTTTCCAGCGCTTTGTAAAAGCTTTTGTGGAAATGCGCCCCCGCACGTGATATAATGCTTCAAATTTAATTGTTTTGGAGGTGGCAGCCCGATGGAATTAATTCTGCCGGACAAAAAGTACTATCCATCCTATCTCGAAGCGATCCGGGAATACCGCGAGCACGGTGTGCATACACATCCGTTTGTGGACGTCAACCGGTATGATGTGTTCGAGCGCTTCGAGGATTTCAGAACCGGAAAGAATCTTCCGGAAGGCTACGTGAAAGCGACCTATCTCTGGCTTGTCGACGGCGATGAGTTCATCGGGGAAAGCTCAATCCGCCACAGCCTGACGGACGCTCTTTTGCGCTATGGCGGTCACATCGGCTATGGCGTGCGTTATACCCAATGGAAAAAGGGATACGGAACACACATGCTCTCTAGAACGCTTCAATATGCAAGCGGAACGCTGGGACTCAGCCGGGTTTTAATCACTTGCAACGACGATAACTACGGCTCTGCCCGCGTGATAGAAAAAAACGGCGGTATCCTGCAGGACAAGGTCATAAACACGATCCAAGGTGCGGAGATCCTTACCAGGCGGTATTGGATCGACCTGGCGAATTTTGAGCCTCAAATTTAAAAAATACCGCCTTTTCCCAGATGCGATTTGATGCGGCGCGCGCAACTGTCGCCCTTTTTTCGCCGTTTACGGAAAGCATCGCCAAGCATAAAGGCGTTTCACGGGCAAATACTAAACCTACATCAAACCGCGAAAGGAGGAACGAACCGTGAGTTTTCATTATGAGGATGAATACCTGCCTGTGAACCAGAAGCAGCAGAAGAACCGCAACGAGCACCAGGGCCAGAATAAGCAGCGCCAGCAGGAGCAGAAGAAGCAGCGCCAGGGTCAGCAGAATAAGAACGAGTTCTAAACCCAAAAAACGAAAAAAGATGGGCAAGCCTGCGCATTGCCCATCTTTTTTGTCATTTTTTAGAGCCCCATTTCCTGCTTGACTTCCGCAAAGCAGCGCACGGCGAAATCGAGATCTTCCTTCGTATGCCCAGCGGAAACCTGCGTGCGGATGCGCGCTTTGTTCATCGGCACGACAGGGTAAGAGAAGCCGATGACATAAACGCCCTTTTCGAGCATCCTGGAAGCAAATTCCTGCGCGACTTTCGCATCATAAAGCATCACAGGCACGATCGGATGCGTGCTTTCCGGAACATCAAAGCCAAGCTTTCCGAGCTCCGCGCGGAAATACGCGGTGTTTTCATGTACCTTATCGCGCAACACGGTGGATTCGGTGAGCATATCGAACACCTTGAGGCTTGCTGCGCAGATTGCAGGCGCAAGCGTGTTGGAGAAGAGGTATGGGCGGGAGCGCTGGCGGAGAAGGTCCACGATCTCCTGCCGGGCAGCGGTATAGCCGCCGCTTGCGCCGCCAAGTGCCTTGCCGAGCGTGCCAGTGATGATGTCCACACGGCCCATCACGCCGCAATGTTCATGGGTGCCGCGGCCGTGTTCGCCCATGAAGCCGACCGCATGGCTGTCATCCACCATCACAAGCGCGCCGAATTCATCTGCCAAATCGCAGATGGCGGGCAGATTGGCGATGAATCCATCCATGGAAAACACACCGTCCGTCGCAATGAGCTTGATCCTGCAGTCCTTTGCCGCTTCGAGCTGGGCACGCAGATCCGTCATATCATTGTTCTTGTAGCGGAAGCGCTTCGCCTTGCAAAGACGCACGCCGTCGATGATGCTCGCATGGTTCAGTTCGTCGGAAATTACGGCGTCCTCCGGCCCGAGGAGCGTTTCAAACAGGCCGCCGTTCGCATCAAAGCACGAAGAATAGAGGATCGTGTCATCCATTCCCAGGAAATCCGCAATCTTACGCTCCAAGCGCTTGTGGATCTCCTGCGTGCCGCAGATGAAGCGGACGGAGGAAAGGCCAAAGCCCCATTCATCATAGCTTGCTTTCGCCGCCTCGATCAGCGCCGGGTGGTCGGAAAGGCCAAGATAGTTATTCGCGCACATGTTGAGCACGCCCCGTGTCTTCGTCGTATCAATGCGCGCCTTTTGAGGCGTGGTGATGACGCGCTCGTCCTTGTAGGTTCCCGCAGCGCGGATGGAGTCAAGTTCGTTTTGGAAAAATTGAAGCGCTTCTTTCATAAACCGTCCCTCCCGATGATAGATTTACTTAGTCCAGTCGAGGATCACTTTGCCGGATTGACCGCTGTTCATGGCCTCGAAGCCCTTTTCAAAATCCGTATAGTGGAAGCGGTGCGTAATGATAGGGGAAAGATCCAGCCCCGCCTCTAGCATCGCCATGAGCTTATACCACGTTTCGTACATTTTGCGGCCATAGATGCCCTGAAGCGTCAGGCCTTTGAAAATCACGTCGTTCCAGTCGATCACGGTACCCGGCCCGGCGATGCCAAGCAGCGCCACCTTGCCGCCGTTGCGCATGGCTTTAAGGAGCTGGTTGAGCGCCGCGCCGTTGCCGCTCATTTCAAGGCCAACGTCGAAGCCTTCCACCATGCCCTGCTCCTGCATCGCGTCCTCCAGCCGGTCATGCTTGAGGTTGACGATGGCGTGTGCGCCCATGCGCTTGGCAATATCCAGCCGGTATTGGTTCACGTCGGTCACGATTATGCGGCGCGCGCCGTTTTGGCGGCAAATGCCTACGGCCATCATTCCAATGGGGCCTGCACCGGTAATGAGCACATCCTCGCCGACCACATCGAACATGGTGGCGGTATGCGTTGCGTTTCCGTACGCATCGAAGAAGGAGATGATCTCCTCCGGCACATCTGCGATGCCGGCAGGGATGCGGATCACGTTTGTTTCCGGGATGCAGAGATATTCTGCAAATGCGCCGTCCCGATCCACGCCGACGCCGCGGGTGAATTTGCACCATTGGCCGTTGCCGGCGCGGCAGTTGCGGCAATGGCCGCAGACGATATGCCCCTCGCCGGAAACAATGTCGCCGATCGTATAATCCGTCACGCCGGGGCCGAGCGCAGTAATCTCGCCGACATACTCGTGGCCGATCACCATCGGCGGCTTGATGTGCTGTTGGCTCCAGGGATCCCAGTTGTAAATGTGGACATCCGTCCCGCAGATTGCCGTTTTGTGGACTTTGATCTGCACCTCGCCGATTCCGGGCTGGGGTACAGGCACGCGCTTCAGGGTGAGTCCTTTGCCGGGCGCTTCCTTTACGAGGGCGTCCATCATCGCTTGCATCGTGTTGACACCTCCTATAAATGTCTTTAGCTGACAGACATATTATACATCTGCACGTATGATGACGCAATTAAATCAGACGAATAATCAAAAATATATTTTAAACAAAAAGCACGTGTCCGCAAACTGCGGACGCGTGCTTGGCTTGTCATAAATGAAATGGCCTATTGTGCCAGATAGAGAAGCACCGGGGAGAGAGGCGCTTTCTCCGTCGGCCTGTTGATGATATAGTATGCGCCATCCTGCTTGACGACCGCATAGCCGTCGGAGAAGGGCTGCGCTTCTTCATAAGCGGGTTGAATGACATACTTCCCATCGGTTCCGATGTACCCCCAAAGATCGGTGGTGCTATCTTTTACCGCGGCGAGCTTACCGGAAAAGGATTGCGCCGCGGCAAACGTATTTGGAATAACAGAAGCGCCTTTGGAGTTGATGTACCCCCAAAGCCCCTCCTGCTTGACGGCCGCATAACCGCCGCTGAAAGCGAGCGCTTCCTGATATTTATCCTTAAAAGCGGTCTGTCCGTAGCTGTTGAGATAATAAGCAACGCCCTCTTCGCGGATGACGGCGAACCCTTCGGAGAAGGCTGTTCCATACTGGCGGGAACTGAGCGTTGCGATCCGTTCCCCAACCTTGTCGATAATGTAGCTGTTGCCCGATTCCGAGCGCACGAACGCGACGTCCTCCGCGAAATCGCCTGCTGCGCTCCAACTCTGTGAAACGGCTATATCTCCGTGAATGTCGATGTAACCATAGCTTGCGGCGCTGCGCGCGATGGCGCGCCCACAATGGAAGCTGCCGACCTCGCGGAATTTATAGTCGATCACAAGCGTTCCGCTTTCATCGATAAAGCCCCATTTCTCGCCGGATTCCACGGCGGCGAAGCCCTCGGAAAACGCCTCCACCGCTTCCCACACCGGTTCCACAATCCATAAGCCGTTTTTTGCCAAAAGGCCGTAATAGCCGTCTTCGGCGGCAAAAGCCTTGTCGCCGTCAAACTCGTAAGCAGCGGTGAAGCGAGGGGCGACTGCAACCTGCCCGGCGGTATTCTTGTAGCCCCAGAGGCCGTTTTCCAGATAAGGGATCAGACGTCCTTCCGTAGAAACCGGCGCGGGCGTAGGGGAAAGGCTGGGCGAAGGGGAGGGGGAAGGGCCCGGCAGGGCGTTTGGATCCGGTTCCACTTCGTTCCCGGTGGCGGCGCTGGTCAAAATGCCGACGCCGCCGCCGGAATAGAGCACCGCGAACAGCGCGACGGCAAGCGCCAAAATGCCTGCAATCACGAGATCGATACGCAACATAACATGCTTAGTGTTCGGCCTTTTGCGTTCCATAGCGCTTCCTTCCTGGGGCTTACGCGTTGTGCGTGCCCGCATTTTCCATCACGATACTGATGAAACGGTCCGCGGCGACGGAGAGCGGCACGCCTTCCAAGGAAATGAGGCCGATGCTCCGCGACGGCATGGGCGTTGTGAGTTCAATTTCAAACAGTTCGCCGCTATGGATCGCATCGGCGGCGAATTCCTGTGTGACGCAAGCGATCCCAAGGCCGATGCGTGCGAACTCCACGAGGAGGCTATGCGCGCCAAGCTCGATTTCCGGGTGCAGCGTAACGCCGCACACAGAGGCAAAATCGTCCAGATACTTCCGGGAATTGGACGCTTTTTCCAGAAGTACGAGCGGCTCGTGGGAAAGTTCTTCCATCGTGATCGGATGATCCCTCAGATGCGAAAAGCGGGATGAGGCGACGAATACGTCATGCACATTGAGCACCTCGCGCACCTGAAGGCTGCTGTCGTTGACCGGCAGGTTGACGAGCGCGATGTCTACCTTGCCGACCTTGAGCAGTTCCACCGTGTCCGGCGTGGTACGGTTGGTGACCTGGAGCTGGATTTCTGGATATTCCAAATGGAATTTTTCCAGATAGGGAAGCAAAAAAAACTGGCAGAGCGTGTCGCTCGCGCCGATCATGAGCCCGCCGGATTGGAGCGTGCGCATGCGGTTGAGCCGGTCTTCCGCAGCGGCAATGAGGCTCACGGCCTTTTCCGCATAGCTGTAAAGCATGCGCCCCTCGCTCGTGAGGGAAATGCCGCGACTGGTGCGGGTGAAGAGAGTGCAGCCGAGCGCATACTCCAGGCGGTGCATGGATTGACTGATGGCCGGCTGGCTGACATAAAGCTCGCGTGCGGCATGCGAAAGGCTTCCGCAGCGGGCAACAGTACAAAAGATACTGTACAGATCGAGGTCTGTCGCCATGGTGTTTCCTCCTGATATTTGCAGGCGCTCCTATTTGGGAAGACGCCAAATTGATCCATAACCTTTTTTTATATAGAAATTATAAGGCGCATCCAAGCATTTTGCAATAAGCAGGAGTAATAGTTCGTGCATTTTACATGCGAATATGGTATTCTAATACAAAATATGATTTTTGCAAGGAGTGTGGAGCGGAAAATGCATCAAATCTCATTACAATCCGCAACTGGCCAGGGTGGGCTGAATGTGCGTATCTGGGAGCCGGAAAACGAACCGAAAGCCGTCCTGCAGATTGTGCACGGCATGGCAGAACATATCGAACGCTACGACCGCTTTGCAAGATATTTAAATCAAAACGCCATTTTGGTCGTGGGCGCGGATACTGCGTCGCACGGGAAGAGCATAAGCAAAAACGGTATCCGGGGATACTTTGGCCCGGAACGTGGCTGGGATTTGCTGATCCAGGACATTGGATCCGTTCACCAAACTATAAAACAATCTTATTGCGGCATACCCAGCTTTCTTTTTGGGCACAGCATGGGCTCTTTCCTGGCGCGTTCATATGCTGCGCGGCATGGAGCGGATCTGGACGGGTTCATCTTTTGCGGCACGGCAGGGAAAAATCCCGCGCTCCCTGTTGCAAAGCTGCTCGCGCGGCGCGAGATCCGGAAAAACGGCCCGCAAACGCCGAGCAAGCTCTTGGACAAGCTCTCCTTCGGCGCATATAACAAGGCGTTCAAGCCTAACCGGACTGCGTTTGATTGGCTTTCGCGGGACGAGGCGGAGGTAGACAAATACATTGCAGATCCGGCCTGCGGGTTTGTGTTTACGGCGGCGGCGTTCCGCGACCTGTTCGATGGGCTTGGCGAAGTTTCAAGTGTGGACTGGGCGGCACAGGTACCGAAGCGGCCGATCCTCCTCATCGCGGGCGATGCAGATCCGGTGGGCGCGAATGGGAAAGGCGTGAAGCAGGTGGAAGCCTGGCTTACGCAGACGGGCCATGCAGTGAAGTGCATCCTTTATCCTGGAGCGCGGCACGAGCTTTTGAATGAAACGAACCGCGTGCAGGTATTTGAGGACGTTCGTGCGTTCCTGGAAGGAGGCTCCTGTGGCGCACTATGAATGGGCGGCGCTATATGAAGAACTGAAGGGCTGCACCAGATGTGGGCTTGCGCAAACGAGGGCGCATGTTGTAATTGGAGATGGAAATCCATCCGCCGAAATCATGCTCATTGGGGAAGGGCCGGGGCGGGACGAAGACCTGCAGGGCGTCCCGTTTGTCGGCGCGGCGGGAAAGCTGTTGGACAAGATGCTCGCGGCGGTAGAATTGGACCGTACGCAGGTTTATATCTGCAACATCGTAAAATGCCGCCCGCCGCAGAACCGCGTGCCGACGGATGCGGAAGCCGCAGCCTGTCTGCCGTATCTGCGCGCCCAGTTTGCGCTCGTGCGGCCGCGCATCATCGTCTGCCTTGGCGCAACGGCCGCACGGTATGTGTACGACGAAGGCGTCCGCATCACGCGGGATCGCGGGGTGTGGAAATGCAAAAAAGGCGTATGGATTCTCCCAACCTATCACCCTGCGGCACTCCTGCGGGATGAGGGCAAAAAGCGAGACGCCTGGGACGACTTGAAGAAGCTCAGGGCAAAATATGAAGAATTGCGGCAGGAAAGCTGACGCAAAGCCAACCCGGGGGCTTGAACTACCCCTTGCCGCAGTGCTATAATAAAGCGTTGATTTTACCGGGAGGGAAAGTGTTATGTCTGGACATTCCAAATGGGCGAACATTAAAAACAAGAAAGAGAAGACGGATTCGCAGCGCGGCAAAATATTTACCAAGATCGGCCGTGAGATTGCCATCGCCGTAAAAGAGGGCGGAAGCGACCCCGCAAACAATTCCAAGCTGCGCGACGTGATTGCCAAGGCGAAGGCGAACAACATGCCTAACGACAATATCACTCGTTCCATTAAGAAAGCAGCGGGAGAGCTTGGCAACGTAAACTATGAAGAGATTACCTATGAGGGATATGGCCCGAACGGCATCGCAATCATCGTTGATGTTGTAACGGATAACCGCAACCGCGCTGCGGCGGACATCCGCCATCTGTTCGACAAGAGCGGCGGCAGCATGGGTGCATCTGGTTGCGTTTCTTGGATGTTTGAGCGCCGTGGGCAGCTTGTGATCGAGCGCAGCGCTTCCATCGACGAGGACGAGCTTATGATGGCCGCGCTTGACGCGGGCGCCGAGGACTTTGAAGCCGGCGAGGATGTTTACGAGATCTACACCGCTGTGAACGATTTTTCCGTAGTGCGCGAGGCGCTGGAAGCTGCGGGTTACGCGTTCCTTTCCGCAGAGGTCGCCATGATCCCGCAGAACACGGTGGACGCGACCGATCCCGAACTCGCGGAGAAGATGGAGCGCCTGCTGGAACGTTTCGAGGACAACGACGACGTGCAGGATATTTATCACAACGCGATCCTTCCCGAAGAGGAAGAAGAGAATTAAACAATAATATCCAACTGCGTAAAAGGCCTGCGGGAGTTGATGTGATGCGGCGCGAATGACGCTTGTGCCCACACACATTCCCGCAGTTTTTTGATGGATACGATGGATACAAAAAATTTGTACGCTAACGGTTAAATTCGAGAGTGCAAATGTAATGAAGATCGTGCATACGTGGGAGGATCCAAACGCTTCATGTGGAAATGGAGAGCGCCTTTGCGCGGTATTCATCCATATTTTCATCGGAAACGCCAAATTCCTTCTGCAAATACTTGAGCGCATAATCCGCGCGCCTAGCGAGACAATCCCGCAGTGCCGCTACGCTGCTTTCCCATTTAGAAAGGGAAGGAGCCTCGCTCCAGCGGGCGGCGTGGCGCGGCCATTCAAAACGCAGTTCTTCCGCCATTTCATCCAAAATAGCCGTCAGCCGTTTCTCATCGAAATAATTGAACACGACGTAAACATAGCGTTCGCAGAAATAGTCGCACCAAGCCGCATTCTTGCGCAGGCCAACGTAAATATCCATGTTGGTAAGCGAGCCATCCTGCGAGGGCACGCCTTCCGCCTGGAAGTAGAGAGACAGGATGCTGCGCGTCGCGCTCGCGGAATGCAGCCCGAAATCAAGGTCGAAAAACACAGGCCGCCATTTTACGGAATAATCCGCAGAACGCCAATATTTCTGGTTGAACATATCGCTGTTGGCAAAGTACGTCTGGGCGATGAGATAATCCGTGAAATACTCCACGTCTACCCACTGCGCGAATTCTGCGAACGCTGCGTCGTCGGAAAGGTCGCGGTTAAGCGCGTATTCGCGCACGCGCAGGAAGTCGTACTTCGAGCCTTCGAGCGCGGTCGAATTCCGGCGGATGATGTCTACTGCGTCCGGATCGACGCCATAATGCGCCGCAAGGTAATCCTCGTTCTGGTTTTCGTTGAGGTCGTAGACGCCCCAGTATTGCCCGTTGATGTATACCACGGTAAGGCGTGTTTCCACCTGCTCGATGTTGAGCCCCTTCACAGCCTTCATGAAGAAGGAATCCCGGATGCGCGCGTTCGTCCGGTCCTGCCCGGAATTACGCAGCACGAGCGAACGGTAAGCGGCGACATCGCTGTCCGCAAAGAAGGGATAATTCGTCTCTGAAACGCCGTAGCCGGAACGCAGCAGCACGGCAAGCGACTTCTGCACGGCGGTCAACGTGGAAGCGCCGCTTGCGCGGAAGCCGCAGGGAAAGGAAACGCCAAGCGCGCCGTCTTCATAAAAGGAAAACACGCCTTCACGCTCCACGCGTTCCTTTTTCGTTGTGGCGGCATAAACCTCGCTGAACGCGGTGGGGGAAATGGAGATGCATACGACCGGCACAACGTGCGGCGCCTCGAAAAGATAGGTCATCACAACGCTGTCGCTCGGAAGGAGACCGTCACAATAGGCGGCTGCGCGCACCGCCGTGTTCCCAGAAATGGTTAACGGGCCGGTGTAAAGCGTGGAGTCGGGGCCGGGTTCGCTTCCATCGGTCGTATAACGGATCTCGGCCCCTTCCGTCGCGGTAGAGAGCATAAGTGAAAACGCTGCCTCCTGATACAACGCGGTTTCCGAAAAAACGGGTTCAGCGGCATAGGCGCAGCGCGCTGCAACGTCGTTCGGCTTCCCTTTGGTTGCAGATGTAAAAAAGACGCGCTCCGGCACGCCGCTCCCGACAAGCCGCCCGCTTGTTATGCCAGCGCGCAGAGCGCCTGTTTCAAATACATCAATGATGTTCCCAACCGCGTCGCTCAAAAACAGCGTTTCGCCTGCTTCCGAGATGCCTAGCGCCACGAAATCACTCCGCTGCTTTGCAGTGCGCTTCGTCGCGGAGACGACGGCATAGCCGCCGGCTTCGATCGTAACCGCAGGGAGTGCGCATTTTTGCAGTTCGTCCGCGTCGTCCGTAATATGCCATCCGGAAAGGGAAACCAGGCGGCCGGAGGCATTGTAAAATTCAATCCAAGCGCTTCCGCCGCTTTTCGCTTCAGCAACGGCACTTACTTCGGAGATATATACGCCGCCCATGTCCGGGAGCGCAGCGCTTGCAAGCGTATCGAATCCGCGCGTCGTGTTTGCGGCACCGGGTGTAGGCGTAGCATAATATTTCGTTTCGCCGGTTTGCGGCTCTATGCCAACAGAAATATTATCTCCCAAAGCGGGATCGATTGCGTAGAAATCTGACCGCAGGCCGTCCTTTGCGGAAAGCAGGAGCGCAGCGTCGTTCTGCGTAAGCCGGAAGGAGGTGTGAAGTTCCCCCTCCGTGCGGCCCTTGCCAGAGAGGAAAACAAGCAGGTATCCCTGCGGCGCGATCACCGCTTCCGCCGGGAACGCCCATTTGAACGGATCCTCCGGATCATCCGAAAGGTAGTAGCCCGCGAGGCTTACGGCAGAATCCGTGGCATTGCACAGTTCCACCCATGCGGGGCGGTCGCCGTCCGCGTCGCGCAGACTGTATTCGTTGTGCAGAAGGAATTCGTTGATACGCACGGCGTCACCGCCGTCCATTGGGGTGAGCTCTGCGTTTGCAAACGTGCGCATATCGTTTGTTGCACCGGGCGTTGGATAGGCTGTGTAAAGTCCATCCGGGAGGACGGCAATGTCCTCTGGCAGGCCTTCGGGCCAGGCGAGAGAGTCGGAAAGCGCTCCGTCTTTGCAGAAAAGCAGGAGCGCGGTATCTTTGCTGCCGAGTTTAAAGGAGGCGTGATATTCGCCGGAGGAGGTTTCGTCCTTGCCGGAGAAGAACACAAGGATGGTTTCCCCGGGTTGGAGCACCGCGTCCGGCAAGCGCCATTTGGAGGCGTCTTCCGCATCGTCGGAAAGATAATATTCGGAGAGAAGCGCCGGGGTATCCGAAACGTTCCATAGCTCGGCCCAGGCGGGATAGTTCCCGAAAGCGTCCGGATAGGAGGCGTTGTTTGGCACCACTTCGGAAATAGTCAGCACCCCGCCGCCGCTTTCAAACGCTAAAAGGGAAGGGGCGGATACGATCTGCGCCGTATTTTCAGCGCCGGGCGTAGGCGACGCGCAATAGCCGAATGCGCCGTCCGCCCCGCGCGCATAGGAAACGTCGCTTTCAAGCGCGGGAAGATCGATATAATCAAGGAGCGCATAATATTTATCGGAAAGGCAGAGGGAATCCCCGCTACGGGACAGGCCGAAGCCGGTGCAGAGCGTGCCTTCCGCCTTTGTTGCATAGACTACAAGGTATCCGCCGGCGGGTATCGTCACATCCGGGAACGTCCACTTATGCGGTTCCTTCGGGTTATCGGTCAGCCCACAGCCGGAAAGGTTGATGGGAGAAGCGGAGGCGTTATACAGTTCGATCCAGTCCGGCGTGCCGAGCGCCTCATCCACAAGGGAGCGCGCGTTGGAAGACACGACCTCGTTGATGCGCAGCCCGGATGCATGATCTGCGTTCACGTAAAGGCCGTCGCATCCGGCACAGGCAAGCAGAAGCGCAACGGCAAGGATGGCGCAAAATACGCATTTTAGAAGCATAGCCCGTTTCATGCAACGATTATAACACAATGCCTGAAAAAACGACATCCGGTTTTCAAAAGAGGCAGAATTTGGTACAATTATGGCAAATTGCTGCGCTGCCTTGCAAGGCGGCGCAGTGCATATTATAATCAAATCATAAAATTGAAAAGATTTTTACTAAGGAAGGTGCGGACATGGCACAAAAGATATTGATCTGCGACGATCAGCCTATCATCCATGAAACGCTTGGCGTGTATCTGGAAAGTGAAGGTTACGAGCACATTTCCGCAATGGACGGCGCGGAGGCGCTTGCGCTGGCGAATTCCGCAAAGCCAGATCTGATTCTGCTCGACCTGATGATGCCCAAGGTTTCCGGCATCGAGGTCTGCCGGGAGGTTCGCGCGGCAAGCCGCGTGCCGATTATCATGCTGACTGCAAAGGGCGAGGAGATCGACCGCATCCTTGGCCTGGAACTTGGTGCGGATGACTACATTGTGAAGCCCTTCAGCGCGCGGGAGGTTGTCGCGCGTGTCAAGGCTGTGCTCCGGCGCTTTACAAGCGCTAAGGAGGAACCACAGAAGGTGCTGCGCTTCGACAACCTGGAGATCAACATCAACAACTACGACGTGCGCGTGAACGGGGAGAAGATCCCCCTTACTCCGAAGGAGGTCGAGATATTCCAACTGCTTGCCTCCCATCCAGGCCGCGTTTATGAGCGCGAGCAGATCCTTTCGCAGGTCTGGGGATACGATTATTTCGGCGATACGCGCGCCGTCGATACGCAGATTAAGCGCATCCGCCAGAAGCTCCCGCAGGAGGGCGTTTCCTGGTCCATCAAGACCGTGTATGGGGTCGGGTACAAATTCGAGGCGGGGCAATGAAAAACACGTTCCTGCGCAAAACGCTTGCCATCGTTCTGCTTACGGTGATTTTGAGCGCTGCTTTGACTGCGCTCGTTTTTCGCTATACTGGTGTGGGCGCGTATGCGGAGATCAAGCTAAACGAGCTTGCGCCGAGCGCAGCCTTTTTGGCGGAGCGCTCGGCCGAATTCCTTCAGGGGACGATGGGCTACCGGGAATACCGTATCACGGTGGCCCCGAACAACAAGAACATCTGGAACGCGACGCCGTTTGTCTTCATGGCGGATAAGACGCTTTTTGTCTGCCCCCAAAACATGGAGTCGCAGCAGGCCCAGGAAATGCTTGCGCTTGCGGAGGGAAACCTCGATGCGGTGCTCTCCGGCAGAAGCGTTTCCCAAGGGAGCTGGCGTGCCGCGGACGCGATCATCGGTGAGCCGATTTGGGGCAGTGACGGCAGCGTGATCGGCGCAGTGTTTTTGATCAAGCCCATCCAGGAGCTAAGCGCCGCGATGAACAGCCTTTGGACGGCGCTTCTTGTGGCGGTCGTCGTCGTCGCGGTGGCGATGCTGCTGCCGGCATACCTGATGTCCCGCAAGCTGACGGGGCCGCTGCAACAGATGAACGAAGCCGCGCTTGCTATGGCGCACGGCAATTTCTCCGTGCGCGCGCTTGTTTCCGGCAATGACGAGATCGCGCAGCTTGGGCAGTCGCTCAACTACCTTTCCAGCGCGCTTTCGCACACGATCGAAGATTTAACGTTTGAACGCAACCGCCTGCGCATTACGTTGGATGGCTTAGGGGAAGGCGTTATCAGCGTGAACCTGCATGGCCAGGTGATGCAATATAACCCGTCTTCCATTTTGCTCCTCGGCGGGAAGGAGGGCGACGCGCCGGAATCGCTCCCCGCATTCCAGACGATTTTGCCGCATGTTTCAGAGGTCTTAAGGGCGGGCACGTCGCATGTTTCGGAACAAAAATGCCGGGACGCGGTGATTCGCATCACCATTTCGCCGCTCTATGACGGCAGCAGCCAGGTGGAAGGCGCGGTCCTGCTTGTGCAGGATGTAACCGAAAGCGTGCGCTTGGAGCAGACGCGCAAGGATTACGTCGCAAACGTTTCCCACGAGCTGCGCACGCCGCTTGCCTCCATCCGCAGCCTTTCGGACGCGCTCAGCGACGGGCTCATCAAGAAGGAAACGGATCGAAAACGGTATTATGGCTATATCCAAAAGGAATCCATGCGCCTTTCCCGCCTGATCGACGATCTGCTGGAGCTTTCCCGCCTGCAATCCGGAGCGATCGCGCTCACGAAACAGCGCATGCGGATCGAAGAAACGATCTATGACGTTGCGCAGCGCTACGAAAACGCCGCGGGAGAGCGGGGGCTTTCCCTCCATCTCGTCGTTCCAGACAATCTCCCGGCGGTGTACGGGAATCCGGACCGCACTGAACAGGTACTTATCATCCTGATTGACAATGCGATCAAGCACAGCGAGCCGAATGCGCTCATTGAAATCAATGCGGAAGCGGAAGCCAGCTGTGTGGTCGTGCGCGTATCCAACGCGGGAACGATCGCCGAAGAGGACATTCGCCATCTGTTCGAACGCTTTTATAAAGCGGATCGTTCTCATTCCGGCGAGGGGACAGGCCTTGGGCTTTCGATCGCAAAGGAGATCATGGATCTTTTAAATGAAAAAATATGGGTGGAAAACCGGGATGGGCGCGTGGAATTTACGTTCACCCTGGGGCGGAATGCGGAAAAACTGTGAAAAAGCCAGGGATTTGCGATGTGCTTTGTTTTTTCCGGTTCAAACATATGGTATAATGCATGGGTACCAAAGAAACAGTGGGGGGCGTTGAAATGAGTGCGAACAAGATACTGATCGCGGACGATGACCGCGTTGTACATGAATCGCTGGGCATTTATCTGAAAGCCGAAGGCTACGAGGTAGTTGACGCATATAACGGTGCGGAGGCGATTGAAAAATTGGACGCCGAGATTGCCCTTTGTGTGCTCGATATTATGATGCCTGTGATGTCCGGCATCGAAGCCTGCAAGGAGATCCGCAAGAACTCGCGGGTGCCGATCATCATGCTGACCGCGAAGGGGGAGGAGATCGACCGCATCCTCGGATTGGAGCTTGGTGCGGACGATTACATCGTGAAACCGTTCAGCCCGCGCGAAGTTGTTGCGCGCATCAAGGCGGTGCTGCGCCGCACCACGGAGCAACAGCAGGCCGCAGACGACGGGTGCGTGATCTATGACGGGCTTGTGATCGACATCAAGAGCTATACCGTAACGCTGCGCGGCCAGCCGGTCATCTGCACGCCGAAGGAGATCGAGATCCTTTATATGCTGGCTTCCAATCCGGGCCAGGTTTTTACGCGTGAGCAGCTCCTTAACCGCGTTTGGGGATATGACTTTGCGGGCGAAACGCGCACCGTTGATACGCACATTAAGCGCCTGCGCGCGAAACTGGACAATACGGGCCTTAACTGGAGCATCAAGACGATCTATGGTGTAGGCTATAAATTCGAGGTCGAATAACCATGCGAAGCATCTTCCTGCGCCGGCTGCTGCTGGCGCTTATCATCACGCTGCTCATTGCCTCCGCTACCATGGTCGGAGGCTATGTTTTCCTTAGCCGCGATACCTATACGCAAATCAAGCTGCAGGAGATGGCGCCAAAGGCGGAAGCGGCAGAACAGCTCATCATCGAATTCCTGAACGGGCAGATCACGGAGGAAGCGTTTATCCGCCTGTCCAAGAAGCAGATGCTTGCGGTGAACGGGGCAACCCTGTTCGTAAACCAGCAGAGTCAATGCGTGCAATATCAGGATTCTATATTCGGGATGACTGCGGAGGAAATGCGGGAGGCGCTTTCTACTCAAATCCTCATTGCGCTTGCAGGCGAAAAGGTCAGCACGGACGAGGTGCGCCTGCCTGGAAGACGGCCGAATGCGCTTGTTGTTGGAACGCCGATCTTCATGCCGGACGGCTCGCTTGCTGGCGCGATTTTCGTCATCAAGTCCACACAGGAAGTCATTGGCGCTACTACAAAGCTGAGCACTTCTCTATTTTGGATCGCGGCGATCGTTATCCCCGTAACGATGCTTGTGACGTCCTGGCGCATACGCCGCATTACCGACCCACTGCACCGCATGTCCGAGGCTGCGATCTCCATGTCCAAGGGCGACTTCGATATTCGCGTAAACGAGGATGAAATCGGCGAGGCCGGCGTCCTGGCGCGGGCGCTCAACAAGCTCTGCTCAGGTCTTTCCCAGACGATCTATCAGCTCAAAACCGAAAAGAGCCAGCTTGATCAAATCCTGCAGAGCCTAACGGATGGCGTTGCGGCGACTGACGAGGTCGGTATGCTGACGCATTACAACGCGGCGCTCATGCGCATGTTCGGCGCGGTGAATGTTGAAAAGCGAGAAGAACTTGTGCCCGATCCGAAGATCTGGAAGGCGTTCGACGAGGTGTTTGAAACCGGAAAGCCGCAGAGCATCACTTACCCGATGGCCGGGGACAGAACCCTTTGGATCACGATCGCTCCTGTTGTGACGGACGGTGGGCAGCGCGTCGGCGTAGCGGGCCTGTTTAAGGACATGACGGAGATGGAGCGTCTGGAGACGATGCGGCGAGAATACGTCGCAAACGTTTCACATGAACTTCGCACGCCGCTTACTGCGGTACGCGGCCTGTTGGAGCCGCTTGCGGACGGAATGGTGAAGAATGAGGAGGACCGCCAGCGGTATTACCGCATCATGCTGCATGAGGTGCTGCGCCTTTCCCGCCTGATTACTGACATGATGACCCTGAGCCGCCTGCAATCCGGCACGGAATACATGGAGGTCGTGCGCGTCGATATGAATACGCTTATCCGGGACATTGCAAGCGGGTATTCTGGGCCGGCGCAGCAAAAGGGGATCGACCTCGTTGTGGATTCCCCCAAACCGGTTCCCGACGCGATGACGGATCCGGACCGAATCGAACAAGTGCTCATCATCCTTATCGACAATGCGATGCGTTATACGCCGGCAGGCGGAACGATTACCATTGGTATGCGCAACGCAAAGGACTCCCTTGTGCTCACCGTCGCGGATACGGGCTGCGGGATCTCAGAGGCTGATCTTCCGCATATTTTTGAGCGGTTCTACAAGGTCGATAAATCCCGTGGCGAGGGTGGAACCGGCCTCGGCCTTTCCATCGCCCAGTTCATCATGGAAAAGCTTGGCGAAAGCATCACCGTGGAAAGCGAATTTGGGAAGGGTACGCAATTCCGCATGACTGTGAAGCGCTACGTGCGCAATGCGATTGCGCTTGGTCCTGCGGGCGAAGGGCACGTACGATATGGCGGCGAAGAGGCAGAGCTCTTCCAGAAGCCGGAAACAGGCGAAAAGGACGCCATTGTGGACGCGCATTACGAGGTGATCGAAAGCATGGAGAAGGAGAACCCCAAAAAAGAAGCTGTGAGAAAGGAACCGGCCGCCAAACGGGACGGGCAGGGGAAGCAGGAATGAGCTGCATGCTGTGCCCGCGTGCATGTAGGGCTAACCGAAAAAAAAGTGTTGGTTTTTGCGGCGCGGGGGAGCGCCCGATCATCGCGCGCGCGGCGCTTCACTTCTGGGAGGAACCTGCCATCAGCGGCACACGCGGTTCTGGTGCGATCTTCTTCTGCGGCTGTAATCTCGACTGCTTGTTTTGTCAGAATCATGAGATTAACCATGCGATGGTAGGCCGTGAATGGGGCGTGGAAGAGCTTGCTGCGTTGATGCTCCGCCTGCAAGCGGAGGGGGCGCACAACATCAACCTTGTTACGCCTACACCGCATGTGGAAAGCGTCATCCCCGCTGTGCACGCCGCGCGGCAGAGCGGCTTAAGCGTACCCATTGTTTATAATACGAATGCCTATGAAACGCTGGAGACACTGCGCCGCTTGGATGGGATCGTGGACGTTTATCTGCCGGATCTAAAGTATGTATCTCCGCTGGTCGCGCGGAAATATTCCGGCGCGGAGGATTATTTCGCGTTTGCCGGGCCTGCTTTGCTGGAGATGCAGCGGCAGTGCGGAACGCTTGCCTGCGACGAAACCGGCATTGCGCAGCGCGGGCTGATCGTCCGCCATCTGGTTTTGCCGGGCTCCGTGGATGAAACGCGGCGCGTACTCGATTTTCTGGCGGAGAATCTGCCGCTTTCTACACATATTTCCCTGATGGGGCAGTACATGCCCTGTCATCGGGCCATGGAGGTTTCACCGCTCAACCGCAGGCTTCTGCGCAGAGAATATGACCGGGCGATCGACTATTGCATCCAGCTTGGATTTAAAAATGTGAATATCCAAAGCCTCGCTGCCGCAAACTCCGCCTATGTTCCGGAATTTAATGGAAACGTAACACTTTGATGCAGACGAGCAAGGGCGTTCAGCCAGACGCCTTTAAAACCATGAACAAAATGTGAAATGTATTACTCTCCTTTATAAAAAGTGCAAAAACCACTTGCGCTCCACAATATATGGTGGTAGGATGAAAACAATGATAAATGTGATTGTGCCAACCGTCCGGAATATCGCGCAGTCATCTTCATTATTGTTTTCCTCCAAAAATAACGATTCTTTTCGGCTTTCGTAATGGGGCAATACGGGAGCCGGCAAACCCAGAAATTGTATCGGACGGTTATTCATTAAGGAGCTTTGCTTGGCAAAGCTCCTTATTTTTTGCATCCTGGCATCGCGTTCCTTTTTCATGTGGTTCGCGCATATGCTTAGAACACTGGGAGGTGGGGCAATGCGTGGGAAGCAGTGGATACCAAAGCTGGTGGCGGCGGCGCTCATAGCCGCCTATCTTCTCTTCATGCCGGAATACCTTGATGAGGCGCTCAAAACGCGCACGTATGACGAAAAGTTCAGCCCGGAAGAAGAACCGTATACCGGGATCATTACCGTCTGGCATGTCGTAGGCTTTAAACCCCATTCCGGCAGCCTCGGGACGGCGCTTGCCTCTATCGCAAAAGGGGTGGAACGCAAGCATTATGGCGTGTTTTTTGACGTGGTCGCAATGGATGAAGCGGAATACGCCGAACGGATTGCGCGTGGGGAAACGCCGGACCTGATCTCTTTCCCGCTCGGCTTGTGCTATCCGGAGCAGCTTTCAGCCCTGGACGCAATTCCTGTGGAGGGTCTTTCGGAAGCACGCCGCAGCGTTGGCACATGGGAAGGCACAGCCTATGCGTTCCCTTACGCAATGTCCGCACATGTGCTCTTGGTGAACACGGGGCTGTTCCAGGAGCGCGGCGCTGCGCTGCCCGAAGGTAAAAAGCGGGACGCCGCATGGATCTCGGAAGCGGCGCAAACTTTTCTGGCGGCGCAGGCAAGCGGGAAGCGAAAGCAGCTCCCCGCGCTTTCCGGCAACGCCGTCTATGCAGCCGCGCTAGGGCTGACGGGCGAGGTCGCGGAATACGACGTATTCAAAGCGGGCAATGCCGCGATGGCGGTCGCGGATCTGCGCGCAGCGAGCGAGCTTCAAACGCTTCAAACCGCGGGCAAAGGTTTCGCGTTTGAGGCTTCCATACTGCCGGACGGTACTTCCCTCGTGCAGATGATTGGCCTTGCGAACGGGATCAGCGAGGAAAAACGCCCCTATGCGCTTGCTTTGATCGAATGTCTGTTTTCGGAAAGTGCGTGGAAGCAGCTTTCGCAGCGCGGCCTAATTGCGATGACAGGGAAACCGGAGGAAGCGGGATTTGAGAACACGCTTGTCGCCGCTGCGGCGGAGAGCATGGGTGATGCGCTGATCCCAAACGCTTTTTTGCTGCAGCGCTATCACGATGTGCTGGAGGAAACCGCGCGCCGCGCCCTCACAGGAGACGAGGAAGCGCAAAAGGATTTGGCAGCCCGCTTGAAAGAGCTTGTTTCGGGCATGCAAATCAAGTAAAATGAAAAGGAAAGCGCGTGCTGCGCAATGGGCTGCGGCATAGCATGGAGGATAAGATGCCAAATCAGTTTGACGCGCTGTGCGGGCGCCTGAAAGGCTGCTTGGTACGGCAGGATGTGCCGATGGCACAATATACTTCGTTCCGCACAGGAGGATGCGCGCGCATCCTTGCCGAACCACGAAGCGCGGAAGCGCTGCGGGATGCACTCATCGCCGCGAAAGAATGCGGTGTTCCTTTCGAGATAATCGGGAACGGAACGAATCTGCTCGTTTCGGATGATGGGCTGGAAGCATCCGTATTCCGCATTGGTGAAGCGATGGGCTCAATCCGCAATGAAGGCGGGAACTTTTATGCGGAAGCCGGGGCGCCGCTCTCCGTGCTTTCCAAACGGGCTGTGGAGCGGGGCTTTATGGGGCTGGAATGGGCGGCTGGAATTCCGGGAAGCGTCGGCGGCGCAGTGGCGATGAATGCGGGCGCATACGGCGGCGAGATTGCAGGTGTGTTGAAAACCATAACTTATCTGGATACGGTATCCGGCGAGATCCGGGAAGTTGTACCGCAGGCAGGAGACTTTGCATATCGTTATAGCGCGTTCCGCGCGCCTGAGCGCATCGTATTATCTGCATCGTTTGCGCTTGTGCCGGATGACGGCAGCGCGAAAGCCCGCATGGCGGAATATGCTTGCAAACGGCGTGCGAAGCAGCCGCTGGCCTATCCAAGCGCAGGCAGCACGTTCAAGCGGCCAGAGGGCGGTTTCGCTGGTGCGCTGATCGAGAAGGCCGGGCTCAAGGGCGCGCGCATCGGAGGGGCGGAGGTGAGTCTGCTGCATGCGGGGTTCCTCATCAACGTGGGCAGGGCGACTTCTGCGGATGTTTATGCGCTCATGCGCCAGGTACAGGAAACTGTATACGCGCAAAGCGGCATTTGGCTGGAGCCCGAGGTTCGCCTGCTTGGCAGCTTTTCTACACCGGATGTGCAACCTGAAGGAGGAACAACATGAAGCTTTTGATCGTAACTGGGCTTTCCGGCGCTGGAAAGACACAGGCCCTGCGCTATTTTGAGGACGCAGGCTATTTCTGCGTGGACAACCTCCCCTGCGAAATGCTGGAAGGCTTCATCGAACTGTGCCGTAAGGCAGCCCCACCGGTCGAGCGTGCGGCCGTCGTGATCGACAGCCGGGAGCAGGTTTTCCGTTCAGACGCGGAACAGGTGCTCCGCACGCTGGACAAGCTCCCCATGCAGTGCAGCATCCTCTTCTTGGAATGCAGGGATGAGGTCCTGGAGCGCCGGTATAACGAAACGAGACGGCGTCATCCGCTTTCCAGGGACGTGCGGGACGGCATCCGCGCGGAGCGCGACATGCTCGGCGCCTTCCGGGATCGTGCAGATACGATCATTGATACGACGAATTTGAAACCGTTGGAGCTCGCCTCCAAGCTCGGTGCGCTGTTTGCGGATGGTTCCGCAGCCGCTTTCCGGCTCACATTTGAAAGTTTTGGCTACAAACGCGGCGTCCCGTTTGAGGCGGACATGGTGTTTGACATGCGTTTTTTGCCGAACCCGTTTTATGAGCCTGCGTTGCGGCCGCTTTCCGGCGCGGATGCGCCCGTATTAGATTACATATCCCAAGACCCCGCTTTTGCACGCTTTTTGGACCAAACCGAGGAAATGCTGAAGCTGCTCATCCCCAGCTTTTGTAAGCAGGGGAAACGGAGCCTGCTGGTCGCGTTTGGATGCACGGGCGGGCGGCATCGCTCTGTATGCGCTGCGGAGCAGATGGCTAGGCGCATGGCTGCGGAATACGACGTAAAGCTCGCACACCGGGATACGACGGTGGAAGCAGGCGACATCAATGCGCGGCTCGGGAACTAGAGGAGGAAGCGCGATGTCCTTTTCATCAAAGACCAAAGATGAACTTTCCACATTGCGTTTTAAGGATGACGCGGCGCGGCGCGCTGCGCTTGCCGCGCTTACGCATACCGCGGGCTCTATTACGCTTGGCAGACGTGGGATGGGCATCGAATACGTAACGGAAAACCAGAACGTCGGCCAGATGATTGCACAGCTTGCGTGCAGGCTGTACCCGGTGGAAGCGTCGCTTTCCCTGCGGGAGCATGAACGGCTGAAGGCAAAGAATACGGTTGTGATGTTGAGCGGTGCAGGGTGCGCAGCGCTTCTTGAAGCGAGCGGCTGCCTCCCATCTGGGGATGCGGAAGCGCCGCTGGAGATGGGGCGCGTCCCGGAAACACTCTTTGCCGGCCCGGAATGCGTACAGGGCTTTTTGCGCGGTGCGTTCCTCGGTTCTGGCTCCGTGAGCGACCCAAGCAAAGGGTATCATCTTGAGATCGTCTGCCGCCACGAGCGCTTTGCGCAGGAGCTTTGCGCGCGCATGGACGCGCTTTCGCTCAATGCAAAAATAGCGAAGCGCAAATCCGCGTTCATCGCCTATATGAAAGAGGGGGAGAGTATCTCTGAATTCCTTACCTATATTGGCGCGATGGAAAGCATGCTTTCCTTTGAAAGCGCGCGTGTGCTGCGCAACGTTGCAAACGACCTGAACCGCCGCTCGAATTTCGAGGACGCCAACATGCAAAAGGCGGCGCAGGCGGCGGCGCAGCAGTTGATCGACATCGAACTGATCAACCGGGAGATGGGTCTGCTGAACCTGCCGCCGAAGCTGCGCGAGGCGGCAGAAGCGCGGCTCAACAACCCGGAGGCCACGCTTGCGGAACTTGCGGAACTGCTTAGCATTGGAAAATCCGGCATGAACCACAGGTTAAGCAAACTTTCCGCTATGGCGGAGGACATCCGCCTGCATTGAGAGAAACGAAGGGGATATTTATGCGCGATTTTGTACATCTGCACGTGCACACGCAATATAGCCTGCTCGACGGCGCGGCCCGCATCCCGGAGCTTGTTGCGCGCGCCAAGGGACTTGGCATGCATGCGCTTGCGATTACGGATCACGGCGCAATGTACGGCGTGATCGACTTTTACAAGGAGTGCAAAAAGCAGGGCGTCAAGCCGATTTTGGGCATGGAGGCCTATGTCGCCCCGCATTCCCGCACAGAGCGGGAAGGGGGACGCGACAACGCGCATCTCGTGCTGCTTTCAAAAAATGAAACCGGATATAAGAACCTGATTAAACTCTCCTCAAGCGCCTTTGTGGACGGGTTTTATTATAAGCCCCGCATCGACTACGACCTGCTTGAGCAGCACGCAGAGGGGCTGGTCTGCCTTTCCGCGTGCCTTGCAGGCGACATCCCGCAGGCCCTGCTCAACGGGCAGACGGAAAAAGCGCGCGCGCTTGCCATGCGCCTGCGCGGCATGTTCGGGGAAGATTTTTACATTGAACTGCAAAACCATGGCATTCCGGAGCAGCTTGAGGTTCTGCCCCGTCTGGACGCGCTTGCGAAGGAGCTCGGCATCAAGACCGTCGCCACGAACGATATACATTATGTGGAGCGTTCCGACGCTGAAGCGCAGGACGTTCTGCTCTGCATTCAGACCGGGAAGTTTGTGGACGATGAAAACCGCATGCGCATGTCGGCGGATGAGTTTTATCTCAAGGATGCAGCCGAGATGGAACAGGCGCTTTACAATTACCGCGAATCGCTCGATACAAGCGTTGAAATCGCGGGAAAATGCAATCTAGAGCTTTCTTTTGGCGAGCGGCACCTGCCGAGTTTTTCCGCGCCGGACGGGCTAACCAACATGGAATATCTGCGCCAGCTTGCCGAAGCGGGCCTCCGGCGCAAAATGCCCGAAGCGGATGAAGAGGCGCGTGCGCGCCTTGCGCTGGAGCTTTCCATCATCGAGCGCATGGGCTTTGTGGATTATTTCCTTATCGTATGGGATTTTGTATATTACGCGCATAGGAACGGCATCTTTGTTGGCCCGGGGCGCGGCAGCGGCGCGGCGAGCCTCGTCGCGTATTCGTTGGACATTACCGACGTTGACCCGCTCAAATATGACCTGCCGTTCGAGCGTTTCCTGAATCCGGAGCGTGTTTCCATGCCGGATTTCGACATCGACTTCTGCATCGAGCGTAGGCAGGAGGTCATAGACTATGTCGTCGCTAAATATGGAAAGGACAACGTCGCGCAGATCATTACCTTCGGCTCCATGGCGGCAAAGGCTGCGGTGAAGGACGTTGGCCGTGCGCTGCATATGCCCCTTGGCGAGGTGGAAAAGATCAGCAAGCTCATCCCGAAAACGCTCGGCATCACGCTGAGCCGTGCGTTAGAGGTTTCCTCCGAGCTAAAAACGCTTTATGACACGAATGAGACCGTAAAGAAGCTCATCGACCTTTCCCTAAAGCTGGAAGGCCTGCCGCGCCATGCTTCCACGCATGCAGCGGGCGTTGTGATCAGCGCGAAACCGATCACAGAATATGTGCCCCTGCAGCGCAACGACGAGGCTATCACCACGCAGTTCCCGAAGGATACGATCGAGGAACTGGGGCTTTTGAAAATGGACTTTCTTGGTCTGCGCACGCTGACCGTCATCCGCGATACGCTTGCGTTCATCCGGCAGCAGGGGAAGGAAGTGCCCGATCTAAGCAAGTTGGAATATGATGATCCGAAGGTATATGAAATGATTTCTGCCGCAGATACGGACGGCGTGTTCCAGCTGGAATCCGCAGGCATGCGGCAGTTCATGCTGCAGTTAAAACCGGGCAACCTTGAAGACGTCATTGCGGGCATTTCCCTGTTCCGCCCCGGCCCGATGGATCAGATCCCCAAATATCTCGCGGGCAAGAACGACCCGGATAACGTGCGGTATCTGCATGAAAAGCTACGGCCTGCATTACAGGCGACGTATGGTTGCATGGTGTACCAGGAGCAGGTGATGCGCATTGTGCGCGATATCGCCGGGTATTCCATGGGCAGAAGCGACCTCGTTCGCCGTGCGATGGCCAAGAAAAAGCATGACGTGATGCTGAAAGAGCGGGCGAACTTCGTCAACGGCATCGTGGAGGACGGCGTCGTTCAGGTGCCGGGCGCGGTGCGCAACGGCGTGCCCGCAGAAATCGCAAACAAGATCTTCGATGAAATGGTTGACTTTGCATCCTACGCATTCAACAAGCCGCATGCGGCCTGCTATGCCGTCGTTGCTTACCGGACAGCATATTTGAAGCTGTATTATCCTGTCGAATTTATGACGGCGATTATCAACAGCTTCTTGGGGAGCATCGATAAAATGGCAGAATATATCGGCGCAGCAAAGAAAATGAAAATCCCAGTTTTGCCGCCACACGTGAACAAAAGCGTCGCCAAATTCAGCGTGGAAGGGACGGCCATCCGCTTTGGCCTTGCCGCAATCAAGAACGTCGGGGAGAGCGCAATGCGCGACCTCATCGCGGAGCGCGATGCACATGGCCCCTTCCGGGATTTTGACGACTTTGTAAGGCGCGCGCCGGGCGTCAACAAGCGCATGCTGGAGGCAATGATCAAGGTCGGCTGCTTTGACGGAATGGGGGCAAACCGCAATCAGCTCCTGCTTGTATATGAGCGCGCGCTCAACGCCGCGGCGAACGAGCGCAAGCAGGCGGAGACCGGCCAGCTCTCCCTGTTCGATTTCGGCGGCGGCGCGGAAATCAAGGCAAACATGACGGCCATGCCCAACGCCCGCGAGTTTGACCAGCAAACGCTCCTTTCGCTGGAGCGGGAAGCGCTTGGCATTTACCTGAGCGGCCATCCGCTGGAAGAATACGCAGAAACGCTTAAAAAGATGCCAGACAACGTCGCGGAACTTTCCGCCGCGGACGAAAGCGGCGCTTTAAAGGACGGAAGCCGCGTGCGCCTTGGCGGCATCATTACGCACGTGCAGCGCAAGATGACGAAAAACGGCAACGGCGTAATGGCTTATTGTACGCTCGAAGATCTTTCTGGCTCCATCGAGCTGCTTGCGTTTCCTTCGGTGTTCACGCGCTTTGGGAGCCTCCTTACGGAGGACAGCAAAATATGCGTTTCCGGACGGCTAAACATGCGCGAGGAGCAGGACAACATGGTGCTTGTGGACGAAGTGACTCCGCTCGCGTTGCGCCCGGCTGCGGGCAAACTGTATTTGCGCTTTGACACAGCGGATGAATCGCTCAGCGGGCGCGTATTTACGCTTCTGCGGCGCTATCCAGGAAACATCCCCGTCGTGCTGCATAACCCCCACACGAAGAAAACGCAGCTTGTACCAAAGGAAATGTATGTCAATGAGACAAGCGCGCTGCGGGACATCCTCTCCGAGCTTCTGGGAAAGGATAACGTAAAACAGCAATAAGGATATGATAATCTTTTGACTAATTTCGCGCATGTGATATAATATATCGTGGCAGAGGAGGGAAATAAAAGATTGCGCTGCCTGTGTGCCTGCGCGATGCTGTCCTTTGCCAACCGTGGGTAAGGAGTCGTTTTCGAATTTCCGAAAGGAGTTAATTTTTTATGAAGTGTATTGGTGTTTTGACAAGCGGAGGGGATACGCCCGGCATGAACGCTGCGATCCGCGCCGTACTCAAGGAAGGCGAGAGCCGGGGGATTAACGTTATGGGCATCTACCATGGCTACAAGGGCCTCATTGCGGGCATGGTGCGTCAGCTGACGCATGATGACGTTGCAAACGTTATGCACAAGGGCGGCACGGTGCTGCGCACGGCGCGCAGCGAGGAGTTCCGCACGCCGGAGGGCTTTCAGAAGGCGATGGACATGCTGCATGCGTTTGACATCGAAGGCCTCATCGTCATCGGGGGAGACGGGAGCTATCGCGGCGCGAAGATGCTTGCCGACAGCGGCATAAAGACTATCGGCATTCCCGGCACTATCGACAACGATCTTGGCTATACTGACTTTACGATCGGCTTTGACACGGCTGTGAACACGATCACAAGCGAGATCTACAAGATCCGCGACACCATGCGCGCACATGACCGCGTGGGCGTGATTGAAGTCATGGGGCGCAGCTGCGGCGACATCGCGTTGTGGGCCGGCGTAGCCGGCGCCGCGGATATTATCCTCGTTCCGGAATGCGAACTTTCTTGGGAGGAAGCGACGCGCCAGCTTATGACGAACAAGCTCAAAGGCAAGCTCACAAGCATCGTGATCATCGCGGAGGGCGCAGGCCGGGCAGAGGATTTCGCAAGCTATGTGCGTGAGCATTCCGACATTGAGATCAAGGCAATCGTGCCTGGATATATCCAGCGGGGTGGAAATCCGACGGCGTTTGACCGCGTACTGGCTGCGCGGCTCGGCCAGCGCGCTGTGGAATTGTTGGACGCGGATATTGGCGGGCGCGCCGTTGGCATTCACGACAACCACATTGTAGACGTGTCGCTGGATGAGGCCATTGCGCGGCCGGATAACTTTGACGAGAAGCTCTACCGTTTCAATTCCGTGCTCGCTAAATTTTAAAATGGCCGTAAAAACATTATGCTGAAACGCGGCGCAAGCCGCGTTTTGCTGCACAGGAGAAAACAAAGATGCTGAAACAGAAGAAACCACCGCTCGGGCGCAACGATACGCTGGAACTCACGATTGATACGCTGGGAGCGGAAGGGCAGGGCATTGGCCGGTATAAAGGCTACGCAGTATTCGTCCCCTTCGCACTCCCTGGCGAAACAGTGCAAACGCGTATTATCAAGGCAACGTCCAGCTATGCGGTCGGAAAGCTCGTTTCTATCTCAAAGAATAGCCCAAGCCGCGTGGAGCCTCCTTGCCCGCACTTTGGCCGCTGTGGCGGATGCATACTGATGCACCTCTCCTATTCGGAGCAGCTTTCCTATAAGCGGGATCTGGTTGCGTCCACGCTTACACGCCTCGGCGGATTCCGGGAGCCAAATGTCCTCCCGGTGCTTGGGATGAATGCACCGTATTCTTACCGGAACAAGGGAAGTTTCCCGTTTGCCAATGTGGATGGACGCGCTGCGTTCGGTTTCTTTGCGCCGCGCAGCCACAGGCTCATCCCACTTTCGGATTGTGCCATTCAGAAAGATGAGACGCTTCTGGTAGCGGAAACGGTATGCGGATGGGCCAACGAGTACGGCATCCCTGCATATGATGAAACGACGCATACCGGTGCGCTGCGGCATGTTATGGCGCGCGTATCTGAGGTAACAGGCGAGGTGATGGCCGTCGTTGTCACCAACGGGAAGCTTTTGCAGCAGGAGGCGCTGATCGAGCGCCTGCGCGAGCGCGTTCCCGGCATTGTCAGCATCGTTCATAATCAAAATGACAAGGATACCAACGTAATCCTTGGTGCACAGTTTAAAACCATCTGGGGAAAGTCGCGGATTGCGGATTCCATTTGTGGGCTGCGTTTTTCCGTGAGCGCGGCCTCTTTCCTGCAGGTAAACCCGCAGCAGACGGAGAAACTCTATCGTGCGGCGCTCGACGCACTCAATCCCGGCGGGGGAGAGCGCATAGCGGACGTTTATTGTGGTATCGGGACGATTTCTCTTTTGCTCGCGCAGCACGCCGGGCATGTGGATGGGATCGAATCTGTACCGGAAGCGGTAGAGGATGCAATTCAAAACGCGAGAGGGAACGGCATCGATAACGTTAAATTTCACTGCGGAAACGCGGAAGAAATTCTCCCGCAGCTTGTGCGCGCTGGCCTCCGGCCGGACGCAGTGGTGCTCGACCCGCCGCGCAAGGGCTGCGAACGTCCTGTACTCGATGCGCTGCTTGCGTGCGGTGCAGAACGGATTGTCTACGTTTCCTGCAATCCGGCGACGCTCGCACGCGATGCGCGCATCCTTGCGGACGGTGGATTCCATCTCATATCCGCACAGCCGGTGGATATGTTTCCACAGACTTCACATGTGGAGACGGTTGTCTTGCTTTCCAAGGGAGAAATCGACTCGAAGAAAGTGCGTGTGGAGTTCTCTCTGGAGGACATGGATATGTCCGGGTTCCAGAAGAGAGCGACCTATGAGCAGATCAAGGCGTATGTGCTGGAGCATACAGGCTTGAAGGTATCTTCTCTGTATATCTCCCAGGTCAAGCGGAAGTGTGGGCTGAATGTGGGACAAAATTATAACCTGTCAAAGAAGGAAGATGCAAAAGTGCCGCAGTGTCCGCCGGAGAAGGAAAAGGCGATTGCGGAAGCATTGAGATATTTCCAGATGATTTAGTAAACAAAATGTGTTGATACTATGTAAGAATATAGAAAAGGTCGTTTATACCGGAGGAAACATATAAATGGATAGTAGCAAAGTCCTTGTGCCACCGATAAAATGTCAAGGCATTAAAACAAAAATTGTTCCGTTTATTAAGGCAAAACTAAAATGGGATGAAACTGGAATATGGATTGAGCCATTTGTTGGGACTGGAGTTGTTATATTTAATATTGCACCTCAACGAGCATATTTATGTGATAAAAATCAGTATATCATTGCTTTGTATCGAGGAATTCAAAGCGGAACTATTACTAGCCACATGGTACGAGAATTTCTTGAGATTCATGGTGAAAAATTAGAACAGCAGGGTGCTGCATACTACAAAGAAATGAGGGATAGATTTAACGAGAATGGAGATCCATTATATTTTTTGTTTCTTAACAGGTCGGATTTTAATGGAATGATTCGTTTTAATAGACATGGAAAGTTCAATGTCCCCTTCTGCCAAAAGCCCAATAGATTCTCGAAAGCATATATCACAAAGATATGCAACCAAATTGTAAACATAGAAAAAGTTATGCAGGGAAAGGATTGGACTTTTGAGTGTTGCTCTTGGCAAAAAGCCTTTGAAGGGGCAACTGAAAATGACTATATTTATCTTGATCCGCCATATATTGGACGAGATACATTCTATGTTGGTGAGTGGCCAGAATCTGAAGCTATTGAATTAGCTGAGTATGCGCATAAAACACCGGCAAATGTTTGCCTATCAATGTGGAAAGAAAACGAATTCCGAAAAAATGATCATCTATTCAATTATTGGTCAGACTTTACGTGGTATGAGCAAGATCATTTCTATCATATAGGCGCTAAGGAAACCAACAGGCATCCAATGATTGAAGTATTGGCAATTAAACGCTGATACATAAAAGAGGAGAGGTTTCTCTCCTCTTTTTTACTTCCCATGAACATTTTTATAGCGATGAACATTTTGAAGCACTGCCTCAGCATCAAAATCATGTAGTAATTTAACAGAATCAATGTTCTGGGGAAGCCAAACTAAAAAGCCGTCAAGCGAAGTGTATATCTGACTTGTGGATCTGTATTTAGGATAATATTTCCAATAAATATCAAAAGCATCTTGCCCCAGTTCACCGAAAGGTCCCTTGCCCTCCTTCAAATCAGAGAACTTCCGGGTAGAGAAAGAACCAATATTTTCTGTATTCCCAGAGCCTGGTTTGTCTCCTGCAATTTTATACTTTTCTTGTATAAAATATTTTACGTCACAATATGGAAATGCAATTTGGGAACGATTTTCGAAAGTGTAAACACGGCTTTCCTGAGCTGCATCATTTCTCTTGTATACAAAACCGACAACATAATGTTTTGTGTAATCTGTATATTTATATTCTATATTCTTAGTATTATTACGCATATAAGAGCCAAAGGAACCTAGCGTAAACTTGATCTGAGACTGGTCAGAATCTATGTAGGTAGTTTTAATATCAATGGCAATTTTTCCTGTGGAGTGCTCGGGGTTCATTAAGATAAAATCTGGATATACAGTTTGGGATTTTGGCGTTTTAAGAATATATCCATTCTCTGCTGCAATTTGTTCCAAAATAGGCTGAGCGAACATTTCAAAAATTCTGCCAATGATTTTTGAATCAGTCCCCAAAGTGTGAATTTTGTTACTTGAATCCAGTATTCCGTAAGCTTCAAAATTTACATTAGCCATTTTTTCATAGAAGCTGGAAATAATTAAATCTGACATTTTTTACTCTCCTTTTGATTGGAATGATTTAGAGAAAATTCTCAATATTATCAAACAAATTACTGAGCGATATATTGAGTCCATCGGCAATTTTTTTGATATTGACTATGGAAATATTTCTTTTACCTGCTTCGACAGAGGCAAGATATGTCCTATCCAGATCAATAAACAGAGCGAACTTCTCTTGGCTCATTCCATTAGCTTTTCGTAGCTGTTGGATTCTCAATCCGAGGGCCTGCTGAATATTCAAAAATATCACCTCCCTATAAATCGACATTATCTATCTTTATAGATTACTCGGATGATGTCTTTAAGGCAACGGACTATAAGCAACAATGGGATCTCCATATTCATTTGTATCCAAACCAAAGGTAATCAACCGTAAAAAGTTGCTCGTTGTTATGTTGCCTATTATTCAGAAATAAACATGCCTATGAACGAAAAACTGGAATAACCCAACTATTCAAATACATGATTGGAAAATCAATATTTAAAGCAAGAGAAAGACCGTTATCACCAAAGGACAACAGCCTTTCTCTTATCTTTATATTCCCTTTTTGCTTCAGGATACATCCGTGGCCATCCATGCCCTCTCATATTATTAGGAATCTTCACCAGTCGGGATAAGCCCAATGTCCGTAGGAAAACTGAGAAATTCTCTGAGGAAATTTCCTCAAAGGGGATTTTTACCTGGTTACCTGGTAAAATCACTTGTTCTTCATCACTTCCTAATGCGTTTGAGGTAAAAAACCAGAACAGCATTGATGGCAACCATCAATCAGATTCGTGAGAATGCTGTTCAAATTGTAGCATCATAACAGCGAAACAGCACACAGATTTTGTTATAGATAGGCTGTTAAACCTGTGTGTCTGTTTCATGTTCGAGCAGGAAAAATCTGACAGACCTAGATGGGTTGGATAGCCGCTGCACGAACATAAGGGGGGTGTCCAGAGGGGTGTAGCCCCTTTGGCTCTGGGTTTCCAATAGGGGCGAGCAGCATCCCTGTTGGCACACGACTTTCCCCCAGAAAGTCTAGTGTGTTATACCTTTGTGGAGCAGATGGCAGCCGGAAATGTAGCACACCCTGGAAAGTGTGGCTCCAGTTGCAGCGTTCTGGCGGGAAAGGTTGCCCCTTGCGGGGCAGCATAAGCGACAGAAAAAGGCTGGCAGGCGGTGCGGGTATGCACTGTCTGCCAGCCGTGTCATCTGCGGAACAAAGGTATATCAAAGCCCTGTCAGCCGCGACATATTGCATCAGAACCACCACGGCAGCTTCCCACGCAGGCTGTCCATCGCTTCTCCCTCCACCTTCTTTGTTCGGCTCTCACTCAGATGGAAATTGAGCGCCGCACCAATCAGCGGGTGCTCAATTCCGTCGGTAAAGCCATAGCAGTACAACAGATAGGTCTGCTCTCTGGCAGTCAGCTTATCCAGCGCCGCATACAGTTTCATCAGCTGTTCTTTTTGGATATAGATTTGCTCCGGCGTTTGGGTGTGAGGGTCGGTTATGGCTTCGATCCGCAGCAACGGAGGCTGCTATTATAACTTTGATACAGAGAGAATCGAAGTCGGTCTGACAGATCTATCAGATGAGAATAAAGCTACTGTATTAACCAATGTTGGAAATATTGATGTGAGTTTCACTCAGTGTGATTACTCTTACCGGTATCTTAAAGATTTGTATAACAAGATAGATGCAAAGCGGTTACTATTGTCTGCTATAGGAGTCGAAAACTACAGCATTTCCGTCGCGAAAAACTATGTGCGCGTTTACCTCACATCTGCTGACAATAATGCCGCAATCTATGTTGTTAATGAATTAGACACCATCGGTGGAGCAATCAGCTTTAGAACGACTCGCTTTTTGTCTCGTTTCTCATGAATCTCCGCTGTATTGGATGGCGGTGGAACAGAATATTTCACTCTGTGTTCCTGGCCCATCGGCTGGAAAGGGGCTGCACCACCGAGACAATAGTGCTGCTACAAAGAGAAACCTTGTAGAAATCTTTAGATTTAGGCACTTTGCGCCCATGTGGTTTTCAATGCCGGAGAGATAAATTTAGGAGCAAGAGCAGCTCAATCTTGCCCGCTGCGGTTTGCTTGCGGCGTTGGCGCGCTCCGTGTAGTCATATAAGGAAAGATTGGTGCAGAAAGGCATTTCAGTTGGAAAATGCCTTTCAACGCTCCTGGGAATTGCCAACTGTCAGCCTGGACAGATCTTTAAAATTAGGCTATCATAGTGGAATCAAATCGGTAAAACGTTGCGAATGGAGGGATCAAGATGAAACCGCTTGAAACAGAGCGCCTGTTCCTGCGTCCCTGGCAGGAAAGCGACGCGGAAGCGATGTTTGCAACCTACGCGCAGTCCCCGGTTGTCGGCCCGGCAGCAGGGTGGAAGCCACATGCTTCCATCGAAGAGACGCGCACAATTATAGAAAACTTCATAAAGGAAGACGAAACTTGGGCCGTTACCCTCCGGACAGACAGGCGGCTGATTGGCTCCCTTGGCCTGCACCGCGACGCGATGCGGTCCAGCGAGATCAAATCCCGGATGCTCGGTTATGTGCTGGCGGAGGAAGCCTGGGGTCATGGTTATGCGACGGAGGCGGCGAAACGCGTAATCGCCTTTGCGTTTGAGGAAATGGGGCTCGAAACCGTAAGCGTCTGCCACTTTCCGTTCAACGTGCGCTCGCGCCGCGTGATCGAAAAATGCGGTTTCCAATATGAAGGCACACTCCGACGGACGAACCGGCGATATGACGACGTTGTGCTCGACTCCTGCTGCTATTCCATTTTGCGGGAAGAATACTTTGCGGCCAAGGAGGGCGCTCGGTGAAAGCGCGGGTGAAAAACGTTTCTTTTTACGGCGCAAAGCGCGTCATCGCTATCAGCGACGTACATGGAAACGGCCGCCTGCTGGAACGCTTGCTGGAACAGATCGGCTTTTGCGAAGCGGACGCTCTTGTTTTGCTCGGCGACCATATCGAAAAGGGGCAGGACAGTCTTTTTACGCTGCGGCTTGTGATGCGCCTTTGCGCAGCCGGAAACGCATATGCCTTGCAGGGAAATTGCGATACGCTTTGGGAGGACTTCAAAGCCGGGCTATATAAAGTAGATCTTGTGCAGTATATGGACTGGCGCAGGAACTCCCTTTTGTGTGACATGTGCGCGGAGTTGGGACTCGATCCGCACGCATACACACCGGAGGAGATTGCCCGCCGACTGGAAGCTGCATATGGAGCTCTCTTTGCGTGGCTTGCCGGGCTTCCGCACATCATCGAAAGCGAGGATTTCATCTTCGTACACGCGGGGCTGGATGCCGGGAATTTGCATGAGCAGGAGGCGGAACGCTGTCTCCGGCGCGATGATTTCCTGCATGAAGCGCCTGCGTTCCAAAAATATGTGGTAGCGGGGCACATGCCGACGCCGAACTACAGCGATTTTACCGGCGATATTCTGACCTGCAATCCGATTTTTGACCTGCAAAGGAAAGTGATCTGCATTGACGGTGGGAACGGCGTAAGAAGTTCCGGCCAGCTCAATGCACTGATCTATGAAAATGGATGCAGCGCGTTTACCACTGCGTGGGCGGACGCGCTTCCAAAGGCAGTCGTCCTGCGTCCGCAAGCCGCCTCCGCAGAACCGGCTTCGGTTGTTTGGCAGCACAAAGAAGTCGAAATCTTAGAAAAAGGGACGGAGGAAAGCCTTTGCCGGAATCTATATACTGGGCGTACGCTCTGGATTCCAAACGGGAAGCTATTTTTTTCAGATGGGAGGCAATGCGCCTATGACCATACGGATTATTGGCTCCCACTTTCGGCGGGAGATATGGTTTCCATTGTGGAGCGGGGCAGGCGGCGCTGCTTCGTCAAGCGGGAGGGCGTGCTCGGTTGGTGCCAAACGGAGAGTTTACACTTCGTTTGAAATATTGCGTCTGTTGATGTGCTATAATACAGCTGTCGGATCTTTCTCCGGCAGCATGCTTACTTTTGGAGGAATATGATAATGAAAAAGACGATTGCAGCCGTTCTTACGCTCCTGCTTTGCTTCTTGATCCTGCCGTCCGCAGCATTTGCGGACGAGGAAGGAGAACCGGTCCTGACGCCGGCGGAGGATGGCAGCGAAGTGCGTGTGACTATCGGCGCAAACCTGGATGAGACGCAGATCGCCCAGATTTATAAGGACTTCGGCGTCGAGCGCGGCAGCGTTGCGGAAATTATCGTGACCAATGCGGACGAGCGCGCGTATCTTGAAGGAATCGCACCGGAACGCAAGATTGGCAGCGTAGCCCTCTCCTGCATTTACATCAAGACGCTTCCGGAAGGCGAGGGGCTGAAGATCAGCACCAATAACATTAATTGGTGCACGAGTGAAATGTATATGAACGCGCTTGTGACCGCAGGCATCACGGATGCGGAGGTAAAGGTAAGCGCGCCGTTTGACGTTTCCGGCACCGCCGCGCTTACCGGCATTTACAAGGCGTATGAAGACATCACAGGTACGACGCTTTCCGAAATCGCTAAGACCATCGGCGTTGAGGAGTTAGTCACGACTGGCGAACTCGCGGAATATATCGGCAGCGAAGAAGCTATCCAAATCGTCAACGAGCTCAAGAAAATCCTGGATCAGACCCAGAACATGACGGATGACGAGGTACGTGCTGAAATCAAGAGCATTGCGGAAGCATATAACGTTTCCATCACGGACGCACAGGTGGAACAGCTTTTGAAGCTCTGCCGCAGTCTGGAGAAGCTCGATATCAAGCAACTTCAGGATAAGCTCGTCTCGCTTACCAAAACGCTCGAGGGCGCAAAAAAGGTAGAATCCAAGCTGAGCGAATTTGCAAACAGCATTAAGACTTTCTTCGGGAAGATAGGCGACTTTTTCTCTCGCCTGTTTGGCGGTGGGAATTAAGAAAACAGTGGGGAACCTCACAACGAAAAAGAGCGGTGCTTGGGGAAGGCTTCATAAAGAAGTTTCTCGGAACCAGTAAAGAATAAACCGAAAACGAACATAACCCACTATGACACTTTCAAAATGAAAGATGACATAGTGGGTTTTTGCTATGAAATTTGTAATTAAAGATTATTTACAATCTGCATGTATATAGATTCATTAAAAGCTACAATGTATTTTTGCTGTTGGGATACCGTCAGGTAATAGCAAGTAATGTATTCAATTCCTTCTTTTTTAGCCTTATACAAACGATGATTTCCATCAATCAGTTTTTCTTTTCCCTCGCACAGTTGAATCAATATCAGCGGCTTTGACAAATCAGTTGACATCGCATATTCGGCATCGCCGTGAAACGGGTTTTCCTGCACCAGATCATATACAGACCTTTTTTGCTGAGGAAAAGCGGAAGTATCACGCAGAATTTTTTCAACATCCCACAGAAGCATCCCATATTCATTTCCCATCCCATATTTCTGTTCCATCATAATACCTCTGGCAAGCACTGATTTGTCTATATGAATTATAACATATTTATTTTAAGAAAACAACGAAAAAGGGGCTTCCTTGTGTAGCTACTCCTTGCGTGCCGCTCTTTTTTTTGGTATCTTATCTACATGAAAATTATTTTGATTACCGGATTTGAACCATTCGGCGGAGAACGCGTCAATCCATCCGGTGCGCTGCTGGATCATCTCCCGGAAGCGGTTGCCGGCGCAGCGCTTTGCAAGCTCTTGCTTCCTGTTTCCTATCGTAAGAGCGCTGATCTGCTTTTGGAGCGGATCGACGCGTTGCAGCCCAATGCGCTTGTTATGCTCGGGCAGGCGGGCGGCAGGGGAAAGATCACGCCGGAATGCGTCGCCATCAACTTGAATCATTCCGAATCGGCGGATAACGCCGGGGAGCAGCGCATCAATGCCAGGATTCATCCGGAGGCGCCTGCCGCATATTTTGCAACGTTGCCCATCGACGCGATGCTCCAAGCCATGCGTGCCTGCGGCGTCCCCTGTGCGATGTCCGTTTCCGCAGGCGCATTCGTCTGCAACCATGTTTCGTTCGAAGCGCTACACCATATCAGCAGCAAGGGATATGGTATCCCGGCAGGATTCATCCATTTGCCGTACCTGCCGGAACAGGCGGAAGAAAAACCAGGAACGCCCGCCATGCCGCTTTCTATGATGGAACAAGGTGTCTGTGCCGCGCTTACCGCGGTGGCCGCCAGCATCCACGCTTAATACAGAAGGGGAGGGACCATCATGCGCTCCATCACAAAGCAGCAGGCAGCGCGCTTCCTGCTGCTGCGCCACGGCTTACTCGGACCATACCGCTATGCCGGGAAGGATGGCGCGCTCGCGTTCATCCGCAGCGCAGGCTGCATCCAGTATGACCCAATTGACGTTTGCGGGCGGAATGCCGAGCTCGTGCTGCAAGCGCGCGTGAAAGGGTTCCGCAAAAAAATGCTGCACGAGCTCCTTTATGAGGATCGGCGCCTTATTGATTACTGGGATAAATGCATGGCGATTTTCCCGGTGGAGGATTGGCCGTATTTTGCGCGGAGGCGTGCGGCAGAAACGTATAACGCGGATGCTGTGCGCCCTGCACTCGCGCGCGTGCGCGAAACGGTCGCAGCGAAAGGCCCGTGCTGTCCGGATGATATTCCGGGCGGCGGGGAAAAGATACGTTGGCCCTGGGGCGCGGCGCCCATTGGCCGTGCGGCGCTTGAAACGCTGTATTTCCGAGGGGAGCTCATCGTCTTCAGCAAACAGGGCACGCGCAAGTATTACGACCTTACCGAGCGTTACTTGCCCCGAGAGCTTCTCCGCGCGGAGGATCCGAATAAAACTGTAGAGGACTACTACCGCTTTATGGTCGCTCGGCGGATCGGAAGCGTCGGGCTGCTGTGGAACCGCCCGTCGGACGCTTTCCTCGAAATCAGCGGCCTGGATGCGGCAGCGCGCACCGCTGCGATCGAAAGCCTTTGTGCGGAAGAAATACTCGTGTCCGTTGAAGTGGAGGGAGTCCGCTGGCCGCTGTATTTGCTTGCGCGGGATATCCCGCTGCTGGAAGCAGCTTGCGGCACGGAAAAATTTTCGTCTCGCTGTGAGTTAATCGCACCGCTGGACAACCTCCTGTGGGATCGGAAGCTGATCGAAGCAATCTTCGGCTTCCAATACCGTTGGGAAATCTATACGCCGCCCGCAAAGCGGCAGTATGGTTATTATGTTTTGCCCATTTTGTATGGCGAGGGCTTTGTTGGGCGGATCGAAGCGGTCTGCGACCGTGCGGAGAAACAGCTCGTCGTAAAGCGGGTTTGGGCTGAAGCAGGAAAGCGGCTGCCGCGCTGCGCGCTTCAAAAGACGTTGGTACGCTTTGCCCGTTTTCATGGGTGTAGTGCGCCGGAGGAATGGTAGGGGAAGCGCAGCCGATTTTGTTGCGGCTTCGCCACATGCCTGTCATAAAACCGTGGTATACCTAATACAAAGCTGAGGAAAGCCGATGTTCGGATATGTAGTACCGCTGAAAAGCGAGCTGAAGGTGAGGGAGCTGGCGCAGTATAACGCGTATTACTGCGGCCTTTGCGCCTCTATCGGGAGCCGCTTCGGCCAGGCAGCCCGGCTGACGCTCAATTATGACAGCACGTTTATCGCCATGCTTTTGACCGGCCTTTCCGGCAGTGCGCCGGGGGCTTGCACTATGCGGCGTTGCGGCTATAAGCCGTTCCACAAAAAACGCCTCTTTGCGCCGGATTCGGACGCGCTGCGTTTTTCAGCCGATCTCAACCTGGCGCTTGCCTGGTATAAACTGCAGGATGACTGGCGGGATGAGCGGAAAGCGTCCGCTTTCCTTGGAAAGGGGATGCTACGCCATGCGGAAAAACGCGTGTCGGCCGAACGGCCGGAAATGGTGCAGGCAATCGCATCCGGCATCGCCGCGCTTTCCGAGCTGGAGCGCAAACGCTGCGATGAGCTTGACGCGCCCGCGGATTGCTTTGCACGCATGCTGCGCGCCGCCGCATGCAGCGGCGTGCAGCTTGCGAATGCCCGCATTCGCCCCGCGCTTGGTGCGCTGCTTTACAACATTGGTAAATGGGTTTATTTGGCCGATGCTTGGGAGGATCGGGAACGAGACGTGCGCGCGGGCGCTTACAACGTTTTCAACGTCACAGGCGCGGACGCTGCACGCGCTGGGTTCGTAATGTGGTATTCGCTCAACGAGGCAATCAAAGCCTATGAGCTATTGGATATTGCAGCGAACCGTGAAATATTGGATAATATTCTGTATAATGGCTGCGCTGCAAAGACGCAGATGTTGCTGGGAGGCAAACATGAACAACCCGTATAAGGTGCTTGGTGTAAGCGAAGGCGCTTCGCAGGAGGAGATCCGCACAGCGTATTTGAAGCTTGTGAAGAAGTACCACCCCGATAAATACACGGATACAGATCTTAAAGAGCTTGCAAACGAAAAGCTCGTTGAGATCAATGAGGCGTATGAAGCGCTCACGAAAAAGGCCAGCTCGTCGCAGGCTTCCGGCTCTGGAACCTATTCCAACTATGGTTACAGCGGCCAAGGCTCCACCTATTCCGGCCCGAGCGCGGCAGACTTTGCGCGGGCGCGTGCCTTCATCAACCAGAACAACCTGCAAGCCGCCAAGCAGGTGCTCGACAGCATTTCCGTGCGCAACGCGGAGTGGTATTACCTTTACGGCATCATCTATCTCCGCCAAGGCTGGTACGACAAGGCGAACGATTACATCAGCCGCGCATATCATCAGGAACCTGGAAACGCGGAGTATGCAAACGCATATAAAACCCTGCGCACGACCGGAAACCCCTATACCCGCCAGGCTTCAGGATACGACTCGTCCTGTTCGGGTTGTGACGTTTGTTCCGGGCTGCTCTGTGCGGATTGCTGCTGTGAATGCATGGGTGGCGACCTGATCCGCTGCTGCTAAGGAAGGAGCGAGGTACATAAATGCTGAAGCTTTCCCCCGCAAAACAGATCACGCTCAGCGCCATGTGCATTGCGCTGACCATGCTTTCGCTGTATGCCGCTGCCGTGCTGCCGACGATGCGGATCGCCTGCTATTTTTTATCTTCGTTTTTTGTGTATATTCTCTGTGCGGAGCATGCGTATCTCAGCGCATTTCTAATTTTTGCTGCTTCAGCCGGGCTTGGGTTCCTGCTCCTGCCGTCCAAAATAGCTCTTGTTCCATACGCGTTCCTGCTTGGGCATTATGGGATATTTAAAACGTTTTTGGATGAGCGCATCGGAGACCGCTTGGTTGGCTCCATCTTAAAGCTCTTGTACTGCAACTTTTTCTTTGCGCTCGCTGTGCTGCTCGCCGTGTTCGTGATGGGCTACGACCTTAGCGCACTGGAACTCCCCATCCCGCTTTGGTGGGTGGTCCCGCTTCTGCAAGCTGCATTTCTCGCTTATGATTTTCTTTATTTAACCTGCCAGAAGATCTATCTTACGCGCATCCGCAATGCCGTGATCCCGCGCCGTTAAACAAAAATAAAATGGTACTATCGCGCCTCATATCAGGCAATACTGATAGGGGAGGCGATTCCATGCGTTCTGAAAAACCGAAAAAGAAGAAAAGATCCGTTTTGTGTACCGTCCTGAAGGCGGTTTTGCTTGCGTTTGCGCTGGCAGCAACCTGCTTTGTGCTTTTTTTTGCCGTCGCGTTACTTAAACTGGACGCATGGCGTGAGTTCGATCCGGAAAATATCCTGGGTGCGCCGGAAACGCTGATCCTGTATGACAAGGATGACAAGGAAACGCTGCGGCTGCATGCGGCTGAGGATCGTGTTTCAGTTCCCATTTCCGACATTCCGAAGCATGTGCGCATGGCGTTCATCTCCGCGGAGGACGCCCGGTTTTATGAGCACCCGGGGATCGACCTCATCCGCATCGCCGGTGCCGCCTGGGAGGACATCAAGGCCGGCGGCTATGTGCAGGGTGCGTCCACGATCACGCAGCAGCTCATCAAGCTCAGCCACCTGAGCGCGGATAAGACGATCAGCCGCAAGCTGGAAGAAGCCGTTTTAGCCTATCAGATGGAAAAGAAATATTCCAAGGATGAAATTCTTGAGATGTACTTGAATTTTGTATATTTCGGGCGTGGTTATTATGGCGTGGAAGCGGCGGCGCTCGGCTATTTTGGCGTGCATGCATCGGAACTGAGCATCGCGCAGGCGGCAGCGCTCGCGGGTGTGCTCAAGTCCCCGACAAATTATGCGCCGCATCTGAAGCCGGAGGATTGCCTTCGCAGGCGGAACAACATCCTTTCGCTGATGTGCGAGTACGGGCATATTTCCGAAGCGGAGCGGGATGCCGCGCGCGCCGAGCCGCTTGAAATTGTGGATGTTGCGGAAGCGCCGCGCGGGTATTATATTGATGCGGCGCTGAGTACCTCCGCAGAGCTTCTCGGCGTTGATATGGAAGCGCTGCTCACCGGCGGATACCGGATTTATACTGCGCTCGACCCTGCGCTGCAAGCCCGCTGTGAAGCCGTCTTTGCTGACGATTCGTTTTTTCCGGCTCCGGATTGCGAAGGGGCGATCGCCGTCCAGCAGGCGGGGACTGGATATATTACGGCGATGGTCGGCGGCCGGGAATCCGATGTGGCGATGGCTTTTAACCGGGCTACGCGTATCCGCCGGCAGCCGGGTTCGGTCATCAAGCCCATCATCGCATACGCGCCGGCGCTGGAGCTTTGCGGCTACACGGCGGCCTCTATGCTACTCGATGAGCCGACCACCTTCGCCGATTATACGCCGAGCAATTTCAATGGCAAGTACTACGGCTGGGTTACGATGCGCGAGGCGGTGCAGCGCTCGCTGAACGTCCCGGCCGTGAAGGTGTTGAGCGAGGTTGGGCTGGGACAGGGGAAGGCGTTTGCCGAATCGCTCGGCATTTCGTTCGACGAGGCGGACACGAGCCTTACGCTCGCGCTTGGCGGGTTTACCTATGGCGTATCGCCTTGGCAGCTCGCGGGTGCGTACGCGGCATTTGCGTCCGGCGGTGTCTATGATACGCCTACGGTGGTCCGCTGCATCACGGATGTGCAGGGGCGTGTGCTCTACGAATACGAACCGGAAGCCAAACGTGTAATGCGGGAAGAAAACACCTATATTCTGACCAGCATGCTCGAAAGCGCGATTGAGGAAGGGACCGGCCGCAGGCTGGGCGAGTTGGAGATCCCGCTTGCGGGAAAAACCGGAACCGTGGGCGTGGATAGCGGCAACCGGGACGCATGGATGGCCGCTTATAACCCGGAATATGCGGCCTGCGTTTGGATCGGCTACGACAACGCATCGGATGGGATGCTCCCAGCCGACGCGACGGGCGGCAAATATCCGGCGTTAATTCTGCGGGAAGTATTTTCCTTTTTGTACGAGGGAAAGCAGGCGCCGGACTTTACCATGCCGGAAGGCGTCGCAGAATATACGCTGGACAGGCGTACCCTTTCAGCGGAACACACGGCGGTGCTCGCAAATTCGTTTACGCCGGAAGACAGCGTATTGCGTGAAGTGTTCCGCATTGGGACGGAGCCAAAGGCAACAACGCAATATTGGAGTGTCCCGATTCCGGTACGCGATTTAACGGTGACCATTTCCAATGCGCAGATCCCGACGGTTTCCTTTACGGCACGGCAGTCCCATATCCGGTATAAACTATACCGCGAGGATGCTTATGGCGGGGGCGCTACGTTCATTAAGGAATGGACGGGACAGACAGGAAAAGTAGAGTTTACGGACTTTTCGGTCAGCAGCGACACGGCTTACCGCTATTCCGTCATTCCCGAACACCCGGAGCTTTCCGTGAATGGAAAACAAATGACCGGCCCGGTGCGGAAGTCTGGTTTAATCCAGATAAAAAGCGCAGAAATCGTTTTGGATGACATCGAGCTTTTAGATGGCGGTTAAAAGACTGTGTCTTTGTATCGCGCACACAATGAATTAATTCCTTGACGAATTGCAGGGAAGAGTATAAGATTATGCTATAATATTCCAAATGAACGGGCATATATCTTTTTACGATTTCAAAGAAGGTGCGTGGTTAAGATGGAATTAAAGAAAATAGCAAACGAAATGCTGCCCAAAACGATGGCGGCGCGTGACTGGGTGTTCCAGGTGATCCGAATGGCAATCGTCCGGGGCGTGCTTCCGGGCGGCATGCCGCTCAGGCAGGATGAAATCTCGGCTGCACTCAGCGTGAGCCATATTCCGGTACGCGAGGCGTTCCGCCAACTGGAGGCGCAAGGGCTTGTGCGCATTTACCCCAACCGTGGCGCTGTGGTCACAAAGCTGACGCCGCATGAGCTTGAAAATGTGATGGATACGCGCATTTTGCTGGAGGTCGGCACGTTCAAAACCGCGATTCCGCTCATGACTGAGCATGATTTGACACATGCACAGGAAATTCTGGATGAGTTCCAGGCTGAGCGCAATCCACAGCGGTATGATACGTTGAACCTCCAGTTCCATTTTGCCCTTTACGCCCCCTGCAACAACGACGTCGCCCTTTCGATGATCGACCAGCTGCATGCGAATTCGGATCGCTATTTGCGTCCCTTTTATCCCAAGAAAAAAGAGGATGACCGCGCCTTTAAAGCAATCAAGGAGCATCAGATGCTGATCGACGCTTGCCGCAGCAGGGACGCGGAGCTCGCCTGCGCTGTGTTGCGCACACATCTAGAAAGCACAAAGACGCTTTTGCTCGTATCCCCGCTGCTCAATTAAAAGATAGCCTAGGATACAGGGCACGGCCGGCAAGAATTTCTCACCGGCCGTGCCCTTTTTATGGATCAGGCTGTCGATAAAGTGGCAGATGCCACTTTATCGAGGGATTCACGTCGCGCTTGCGCCGATGGCATGGCCAGCGCTCCGTGTAAAGAAAGCCTTGCGGCGCAAGGCTTTTTCGCTCGCACCGCACAGGTCGCTGCTCGCGATTGAAAGTCAAGGGGCTGCGGCCCTTGACAATCCCAACGAGACTTTTTCGACAAGCTGGGGTTATTCAATTTGAAACAGCTGCTTCCCATTTTGAAGCGTTTCCAGCATAAGCGCTTTTGCATCCATTCCGCGCGCCTGTGCAATCTTTTCCGCAATGAGCGGGATATGGGAGGGATCATTGCGTTCGCCTCGGTGGGGAACGGGTGTCATATAAGGGCAGTCCGTTTCCAACAGAAGCCGTTCAAGCGGCACGCACACCGCCGCATCCAGAGGTTTATGCGCATTTTTGAAGGTAACTGCCCCGCCGAAAGCGATGTACAGCCCAAGCTCTACACATTCCCGCGCGGTCTCTGCGCTTCCTGAGAAGCAGTGCATCACGCCGCAAAGGCCATTTTTGTGCGCCCGCAGGATGTCCATGCAATCTCCAAACGCCTCCCGGATGTGGAGTATAACGGGTACATGAAGCGACTGCGCCAGTTCAAGCTGCTCTGCAAACACGCGGCGCTGCGTTTCACGCGGTGCAAAATCGTAATGGTAATCCAGACCGATCTCACCGAGCGCCTTCGCTTTTGGGGCGCACAAAGCCGCCTCCACCGCATCAAGATAGTCCCGCGGAACTTCCGCAGCATAGTGCGGGTGAACGCCATACGCGCCGTAAATCCAAGGATACGTTTGGGTCAAGGTTTGGGTCTTGAGAAAATCTGCGATTTCGCACGCAACATCAAGCGCAAGGGCAAGCCCGCGCCCAGGCAATGCCGCGAGCAGCGCAGCGCGATCCGCATCAAAGCGTTCGTCCGTCAGATGCGTATGGGTGTCGAAGTACATCATATCAGCAGAGTTTTGCCCCGGCGGGAATACTATCGTCTACCATGATGAGGCTGAGCCGTTCTTCGCCCCGTTCCGTATGGACGGCGGAGATAAGCATGCCCCGGCTTTCCAGCCCCATCATCTTCCGGGGAGGCAGGTTTACGATAGCCACCAATGTTTTCCCAATGAGATCCTCAGGCTGGTAGTATTTTGCGATGCCGGAGAGGATCTGGCGATCAACGCCGGTACCATCATCCAAGGTGAAGCGAAGGAGCTTCTCCGACTTCTTTACGCGCTGACAATCCTTGACTTTTACCACGCGGAAGTCGCTGCGGCAGAAAGTATCAAAGTCCACATTCTCAGCGAGCTGTGGTTCCACCTCCACCGCGGGGAGGGCAGCTTTGGCTTTCGACTCCTGCCAGGCTTCGAGCTCCGCGAGCTTCTGCTCCCGGTCGATACGACTGAAGAGGATCTCCGCCTGGCCTACCGTTCTGCCTACTGGCATGCCGCCAAATCTGGACAGGGAAGCTATGCCTTCATTTTCCACATTGAGCTGCCGCAGGATCCGCGCGGAGGTATCCGGAAGATAGGGCGCGAGCAGGATCGCGGAGAAGCGGATGGCTTCCAACAGATTATATAGCACCGTGCCGAGGCGTTCCCGCTTTTCCGCATCCTTGGCCATAGTCCAGGGGGCAGTCTCATCGATATACTTGTTTGCGCGGCGCAGCAGGGCGAAGATTTCGTCCATGGCGTCCGCCACCTTCAGCTCGTTCATCCGGGCCTCCACCCGGGCGGGCAGAGCGAGCGCTATTGCCTTGAGCTCCTCGTCGACCGGCTCGGCGGCAGAGGGAGCCACGACCTGGCCGCCAAAGTACTTTTGATCCATGGCGATTGTCCGGTTGACCAAGTTGCCTAGGATGTTGGCCAGTTCCGTGTTCACCCGCTCGATAATGAGTTCATAGGTCATCACTCCATCGTTTGCGAAGGGGATTTCATGGAGGACGAAGTAGCGGATTGCATCCACACCGAACTGCTCCACCAGATCGTCTGCATAGATCACGTTGCCAACGGATTTGCTCATCTTGCCGCTGCCCACAAGCAGCCAGGGATGGCCGAACACCTGCTTGGGAAGGGGCTCGCCCAAGGCCATGAGGAAGATAGGCCAATAGATGGTATGGAACCGGACGATGTCCTTGCCGATCAGGTGGAGATCCGCGGGCCAAAAGTCCTTATACTGCTCACTGTGATTACCGTCTGGATCATAGCCGCAGAAGGTGATGTAGTTGGTCAGGGCATCAAGCCATACATAGACCACATGCTTGGGATCAAACTCCACGGGGATGCCCCACGTGAACGAGGTCCGGGAAACGCAGAGATCCTGGAGACCCGGCTTGAGGAAGTTGTTGACCATCTCGTTCTTCCGGGATTCCGGCTGGATGAACTCCGGATGCTCCTCAATGTACTCGAGGAGCCTGTTGGCATATTTGCTCATCCGAAAGAAATAGGCTTCCTCTTCCGCGTCCTGTACCTCCCGGCCGCAGTCCGGGCACTTGCCGTCCTTGAGCTGACTCTCGGTCCAGAAGCTTTCGCAGGGCGTGCAGTATTTGCCTTGATATTTGCCTTTATAAATATCCCCCTGATCGTAGAGCCGCTTGAATATCTTCTGCACCTTCGCCGCATGTTCCGGATCCGAGGTGCGGACAAATTTGTCGTAGCTGGTGTTCATCAGATCCCAGATGCGGCGGATCTCCCCGGCGACGCCGTCCACATATTCCTGGGGCGTGACGCCGGCAGCTTCCGCCTTTTGCTGGATCTTCTGCCCGTGCTCGTCGGTGCCGGTCTGGAAGTATACGCGATAGCCGGTCATGCGCTTATACCGGGCAATGGCGTCTGCCAGCACGATTTCATATGTGTTGCCGATGTGAGGCTTAGCCGAGGTATAGGCTATGGCCGTTGTGATGTAATACTTTTTTGCTTCGTCCATGTTGTTCCTCCCGTTATAAATAAAAAAGCGCCCGGATGCGCGTTGCGCGCAAAGGGACGATGCTCGGTCGTGGTACCACCCTTCTTCCCGCCCGAAAAAAGGCGGCTCAAAGACAAGCGCTGTATCGGGCGCACCCGCTCCGGCCTAAGGCAAAAAGCGTTTGGCTGGAGCCGCTCGGGAGCCATGTTCGGCGGGCGCTGCATCGCCGGGCTTTCACCCGCCCCGGCTCTCTTTAGGTGCGCGTTCCGCTTACTCTTTCCGTCGTTGCGGCATATTCACATTAATAATTGAGTTTACTTGTTTCCCTTATTTTTGTCAAGAAAATCTTCCCTTATGCGGGCGCAATTTTTACGCCGCGATATTCGTGATTGACAAGCGGCGCATTTCCCACCAAAATGATGGTAACGCTTTGTGGTGCGGAAGGAGGACGCTATGGCCGAGGTCTGGGACGATTTGCAATGTGCGGGGCTTGGGATTTACCGGGATCCGGACGGCTTTTCCTATGGGCATGACGCGGTGCTGCTTGCGAACTACATCCGCGCGCGCAAAGGGGAGCGCCTGCTTGACATTGGCGCGGGGACTGGGATCGTCGCGCTGCTTGCACATGTGAAGACCGGCGTGAATGCCTGTGCTGTGGACATTTCCGAACGCTGCTGTGCGCTTATGGAAAAGAGCGTTGCACGCAATGGGCTTTCCGGCACGGTCAACGTGTTCCAAGCCGATTTGCGGCAGCTCCCGGACGCGCGGCTCCCTTGGGAGAGCTTCGACTGCGCCGCCTGCAACCCGCCATATTTTCCCAGCGGGACGGAGAGCCCGAACCTAGCGCGCAGGCAGAGCGCGCACGAGGTAAGCTGCACGCTGCGCGACGTGGCCGCCTGTGCGCGGCGCATGCTCAGAAACGGCGGCAGGCTGTTCATCTGCTATCCGGCAGCAGGGCTTTCCAGGCTTTGCGCAGCGCTTGAAGCGGAAACGCTTGCCGTGAAGCGCCTGCGCATGGTGCGCGCGCGGCCTGGAAAAGCGCCCTATCTGATCCTTGTGGAAGCGAAAAAGGGCGGGGGAAGCGGGCTTGTGTTTGAGGATGATCTAATTCTGGAGGAAACATAAATGGAAGAACCACGGCAACGCGCGCTTGCGCCCATGCTCTACCTCGCGGCGACACCCATTGGAAATTTGGAGGACATGACGCTGCGCGCGGTTCGCGTGCTGGAAAACGTGAGCTGTATTTATTGCGAGGATACGCGGCATACGGCGGCGCTTTTGAACAGGCTTGCCATTAAGAAACCGCTCGTCTCCTGCCATGAGCACAACGAGGCCGAACGCGCGGATGAAATCATCCGGCGCGTTCGCAGCGGAGAAGCGGTCGCCTTTGTGAGCGATGCAGGCATGCCTGGCATTTCCGACCCTGGGGAACGGCTCATCGCGGCCTGCATCCAGGAGAGCGTGCCGTTCACTGTCCTGCCTGGCGCTTCCGCCTCGCTCACGGCGCTGGTGCTTTCCGGGTTTCCAAGCCGCGGTGCCTGCTTTTATGGCTTCCTGCCGCGGGATGCGAAGCCGCGCCGGGAAGCGATCGCCTCGCTTGCCGGGCACCGCGGTACGCTGATTTTCTATGAAAGTCCGTTGCGCATCGCGGCGACCTGCGCCGAGCTTGCAACCGCGCTCGGCGACCGCCCCGCCGCGCTTGTGCGCGAACTCACAAAAGTATATGAAGAAGCGGTGCGAGAACCGCTTTCCGCGCTCGCTGCGCGCTATGCGGAAATGCCGCCGCGCGGCGAGTGCGTTCTGCTCGTTTCCGGCGCGCAGGATGCGCCCGCCGCTACGGAAGCGGATGTGCGCGCAATGCTGGAGCCACTCCTTGCGCGCGGCGTGCGCGCGAAGGACGCGGCCAAGGAGGCTGCCGCATTGCTTGGCACCTCGCGCAACGAAGCATACCGAATTGCGCTTGAAATCAAAAACGGGGGGGAAGAAGCATGAGACTTACCGCGCTCAAAAAAGAGCTTGCCATCTGCAAACTTACAGATTTTTCTAATCTGCCCTGGCAGGCATCCCTTTGCTTTGCCTGCAAAACGGATGAGGAGCTTTCGCTCGTGTGCGATGTGGATTGCGTGCCGGAAAAAGCGTTTAAGTGCGATAGCGGCTGGCGCGCATTCCGGGTCGAAGGCGTGCTGGAGTTTTCGCTCGTCGGAATCTTGGCCAAACTTTCTAATCTGCTGGCAGAGGCGAACATTGGAATTTTTGCCGTTTCCACATACAATACGGACTATATTCTAACCAAAACAGCTGATTTTGAGCGCGCGCTTGCAACGCTTGCCGCCTCGGGCTACGAGGTGGCGGGGTGAGCGCGTATGCCGTCGCATCAAGTGTGATGCGGTATGTGTTTCTCACGGTGCTTCTGTATCTTATCGCGCTGCTGATCATGCGCTCGATCTCGGAAGGGCGTTACCTGCGCGCGGCGCAGCGAATCCTGCGGCTTTCGATCCATTGGATCGAAGTGTTGGAACCAGCGCGCTACCGCGGAAGATGGTTCCCGCTCACGGAGGACAACGACATCGGCAGCGGTTCGGAGTGCGAAATCGCTCTCCCCAAAAGTAGGTTGAAAACGCGGCATGCGCGCATTGCACTCAAAAATGGGGAATACCGCTTTTCCACAAAGAAAAAGCGGTACTGCGAGATCAACGGCCAGCCGGTGATCCGGCGGGAGACGCCGCTTGCAGATGGAGACACGGTTTGGATACAGGACGTTTGCTTCATCTGCCGCAAGGCGCGCGGCAGGGAGGGGGCGGACGATGCATAAACTGCGGCACGCCCGCTGCGCCGCAGCACTCGGCGCGGTGCTCTTTTTCATCCTTTCTGCGTTTTTCCTGCTCGCGTTTCATGCGGAAGCGTTCGACGCTGGCGCATTGGCGTTTGGTGCGGTCGTGTCGCTCGCAACGCTGCTTTCCTATTGCCTGCTCGCCCTGCTTGCGCCGCATGCAGACAGGCTGTTGATGCTTACAACGTCCTTCCTCTGCGCACTTGGGATGGTGATCCAATACCGCATTTCGCCCGAGGCAGCGCTGCGCCAGCTTATGATGCTCGGCGTGGGGCTTGTTGGCATGCTCGTGATGCTGGCGCTCATGCGGCGGCCGCGCATCTTCCGCATGCTCAGCATCCCAATGGCGCTTTTAAGCCTCGGCATCCTTGGTGCGCTGCTCTTTATTGGAAAGGAATCCGGCGGCGCACGGAATTGGATCAGCATAGGCGGCGTTTTGTTTCAACCTTCTGAATTTGTAAAAGTGGCCTTGGTGTTCGTGCTTGCGGACGCGATGACGGACCGTACGCATGTGGGCGGCCTTATCCCGATGTTCCTGTTCGTCGGCGTAGTAACGGCGCTTCTCGTACTTCAGCGGGATCTTGGAGCCGCCATGCTGATGATCGGCACGTTTCTTATGGTGTTTTTCGTTGCGACGAGCAACATCGGCGCAACGCTGGCGGCCCTTGCATGCGGCGGCGCGGGCGCTTATGCGAGCTACCTGCTGTTCGACCATGTGCGCGCGCGTGTCGCCATTTGGCAGGATCCGTGGGCGACGTATTCCACGAGCGGCTATCAGATCGCCCAAGGGCTCATGGCGATCGCCTCTGGAGGCCTGTGGGGGCTTGGCCTGGGGCAGGGCTCTCCCAAGATGATCCCAGCTTACCATACGGACTATATCTTCGCCGTGATCTGCGAGGAATTCGGCATCGTATTCGGCGTCGGAGTGATTGCGCTGTATCTTCTTCTCGTCGTGCGCGGCGTGCTGATCGCACTCAACGCGGAGGATCGTTTTTCCATGCTCGCGGCGTTCGGCGCAACGGCGCTTCTCGCCGTGCAGACATTCGTTATCATTGGCGGGGTCATCAAGCTCATCCCGCTTACGGGCATCACGATGCCGTTCGTCAGCTATGGCGGAAGCTCCATGATCGCCTGTATGCTGCTTGTCGGCATTTTGGAGGGCGTTGCGGCGCGAAGCGGCGCCACAATCGAGGATGCGCTCATCCGTGAGGCGGACGAAGCGGCGGGATACCTGAACGAAGATGAGGCCTGCGATTTTGATTTGGACGGAGAGGGGGAGGATGCTTGAATACCAGGCGCAACATCAAGGCCATGCTTGCGGTTTTCATCGCACTGTTCACGCTCCTTGCCGGGTACCTCGTTTACATCGTCGGCGCATATGGGGCGTATTGGTTCGCAAGCCCTTACAACACGCGTGTCACAAAGCAGAAGAATGCTGTCCTGGCAGGAACGATCTACGACCGCAGCGGAATCGCGCTTGCTTTTACGAACGAAGCGGGCGGGCGGGAATATGCCGCGCGGGAGAGCCTGCGCCTTGCGGCCGCGCACGTCATCGGCGACAATACGGGGCAGACGCTTGGTGCGGAGGCGCTGTTTGCAAAATATCTCCTTGGGTTTGAGCAGGATCTTGGTGAACAGCTCTCCTATCTGGTTTCCGGAAAGAAGCGCGTGGGCGCGGACATTGCGCTCACAATCGACGCTGAACTGTGCGAATATGCATACTCCTTGCTGGACGGGCGGGACGGCGCTATCCTCCTGATGAACTATAAGACGGGGGAGGTGCTCGCCAGCACCTCCAGCCCCGGATTCGACCCGGCACGCATGAGCGGCTACGCTTCGGGCGATTATACGCTTGCGGAGGGCAGCATGGTAAACCGGGCAACGATGGGGCGTTACACCCCAGGTTCAACATTCAAGATTATTACTACCATCGCAGCGCTTCGGTATCTGCCAAACATACAGAGCCGAACGTTCACCTGCGACGGGCCGCTCGTGTTTGAGGCGGAGAGCGGGAAGCTCGTTGCCGGCGTCGATCCTTACGACGAAACGGGTGCGCTGCGCGAGGGATACGTCCTCCTGCGGGATCATGAAGACGCGAAGCATGGGGAATTGACGCTGGAGGAAGCATTCATCCATTCCTGCAACCATGTGTTCGCGCTCCTCGCGCTCGAAATCGGTGAAGCGAATTTGCGTAAAACCGCGGAATCGCTCGGGTTCAACGGCACGTTTCTATTCGATGAACTCGTAGCATATGCAGGAACATACGGAGATGCAGCGACGGATTTCGCGCTTGCATGGAGTGGCGTTGGCCAGCATACGGACATCATGACGCCGGTACACCTTTGCCTGATTACCGCGGCCATCGCAAACGGCGGCACGGCAATGGAGCCGAAGCTCTTAAAGAGCGTGAGCGGAACAGCCGGCACAGCATACAAAAGCCTCGTGCCGGAGGAGTGTGAAACGTTCCTCAAGGGCGGCGAGGCAGAATTTCTGGCTTTCTGTATGCGCGGCGCCGTAGAACACGGCACGGGTACACGGGCGGCTGTGGGGGGCTATACCGTGTGCGGAAAGACGGGCACGGCGGAAGTATCTTCTTCGGAGAATGCGCTTGCGCACGCTTGGTTTACGGGATATGTGGACAGCGACGCGCATCCTTACGCGATTACCGTCGTCGTAGAACGAGCAGGCGGCGGCGGGACGGTCGCCGCGCCCATCGCGGCAAAACTGCTCGCGCGGGCCATCGAGGCGGAATTGGAGTAACGCTCAGTTCCCTGCAGCAAAGTAGGCGAGGATGAGGTCAACCATCATACCGTAGCTTTTTACGCCGCTTTCCTGCTGGTTGAATTTGAGGTAATTGTCATTGAGCGTCGTCGCAGCTTCTTCCACTGGGCCTTCAAAGGAATCCCAATAGGCGTTGTAATGCGCGAGATCGCGTACCATTGCGTCGCTGTAGGTCGCATAGAGGGCAAAATACTTGTCCTTATCCGCGGCATAGAGCTTATTCCCGCAATGGATCAACGCAAGCATCGTACCGGAGTAGGCGATGGAAGGATTCTCGGAGCAGCTGCAGGCGAGGTAGCTTACAAAATTGGCTTCATCCTCGCGGGCAATGCCCAGGGAATGGGCGGTTTCGTGTGCCGCGGCGGAAAGCGTCAGCAGGGCCGGTTGATCGACGTTTACGTTCGGCTCGCCCGTATACGGGATGAAGATGCCGGAGATCCCGGCATAGGAAAGGCCGACGGAGCTTATGACTCCCTTTGCCGCATAGGCGCGTCGAGAAAAGAGGGGGAACTCTACGCCAAGGCGCGCATACGCAGTCGGGATTTCGTCGAAATACGTCTCATATCCCCCTTCGAGCGCAAATACGCCGGCTTCGTCCTCGGGCACCGCCTCACGCAATTCCTTTGCCTCCGCAGCAAGGCGCAGGCAGGCCGCCTCAAGTTCTTCCATGGAGCGTTCCTCCACAGGGAGAGAGAGCAGCGTATAGAGCGAAGGGCGCGAATAATTGAAGCCCCACATCACGTAAAACAGGTTGAGCAGCACGCCGCCCGCGATGCACAGCGAAAGCAGGTACCCCGCAAACGCGGAAAAGCGGATCCGGCGGAACAGCAGGCGGTAAAGATACACAACCGCAGACACGACAACGGCGATTACGAGCGCATACAGGATACATTCTGCGATCGAAACGCGGGTGAAGGAATGGAGTTTCCCCATCCAGGAGCTGAGGACAGGGTAGACCGTTTGGGAATAATTCGCCTCAATCCATTCCGGATTCTGCGCGGCAAGGCGCGGAAGGAAGACCCCAAGCGGGATCAGCAAAAGCCACGGCAGCTTCTTGAGCTGCCGCTTCCATTCGGTGCGGGCATTCTTTTTGCTTCTTTCGTTCGGCATGGTGGTATTATACCATGTGCGAAAACGAAAAACAGCAGGCAAAGTGTAAAAACATCATGGCGCATAAGTGTCGAGCAGCCGCTTTACCCAGTCCTCCGCAGGGGACTCGATGATGGAGACAACATCAAGGCCGTCCTCCGTGCTTTCTGGGAACAAATACAGCGTGGGCCCGTTACGCATGCGGTTTTCATAAACATGGGCGTGGAACAGCGCAAACGGCAGGTATCCTTCCGCATAGACCAGGATCGTCGTTTCCCCGTAATCGCACGCGACGGCCCCAAGCGCGCCCTCCGGCGCTCGTACAGGCACGCCATAAAGATACGCCATGCCGTTTGCGTCGGAAACCGAGGAAAGCCCAGCCTCTGGGAGGATAATTTGCGCGTTTGGGACGGCGCGGAGGGAGTATGCGTCCACTACCGTCAGCTTCATATGGCCGGTTGCACGCGTAGGGCGCGTAACAGCGAACAGAAGGAGACCCAGCGCAGCGCAAACGGGGAGGATGAACCACAGCCATTTCTTTTTTTGCATTGCATTCCCTCCAGTTTTCCGGATTGCATAATTTATGCGGGCAAACGCGCACGATATGTGATATAATTCTGCCAAAATGAGAATGCAAACCAATTTTGCAATAGATAGAGATTTAGGAGGCAGCAGAATGAGCAAACGGTATGAAAGCAAGGAGTGGCGCGATTCTATGCGGCTGCGCGTTGATTACAACAACATGATGCGCGAATTCGCCGGCGCGCGTGGAATCGACCCCGAGGCGCTTGCATCGCGCAAAGAGCAATATGACGCGGCGGCCCTGCGCATGGAAGAGAAGCGCAGCGAGATGAAGTGGCGCGCACTTCCGTTCAACCAAGCTGAAGTGGTTTCTCAAATCCTCGAAACAGCCGCTTGGGTGCGCGCGAACTGCGATGCGTTTGTTGTGCTCGGCATCGGCGGAAGCGCTCTTGGCCCCATCGCCGTGCAGCAGGCGCTTTCGCATTTGCGCTATAACGACCTGCCTGCTGCGAAGCGCAACGGCCCGAAGCTTTATGTAGAGGATAACGTTGATCCGGAGCGCATGGCTTCGCTGCGGGACGTGCTCGACCCTGCGCGCACGGTCTTCAATGTCATCACGAAATCCGGCAGCACATCGGAGACGATGTCCCAACTGCTTTGGGCGACTGATCTTCTCAGGAAATCCGTCGGCGATGCCTGGCGGGAACATATCATCGCCACAACGGACGCGGAGAAGGGGAACCTTATCAAGATAGCGAAGGAGAACGGCCTCCGAACTTTTTACGTACCGGACGGCGTAGGCGGCCGCTTCAGCGAACTCTGCCCGGTAGGATTGCTAGCAGCGGCGGTCTGCGGGATCGACATTGAAGAGCTGCTTGCCGGCGCGGCGTATATGGACACGCTTTGTTCGGAGCGCGATGCGTTTAAAAACCCCGCATATGCACTTGCGGCGCTCGAAGTGCTCGCTATGGAGCAGGGCTGCAACATCGGCGTATTGATGCCGTATGCGGATTCCCTGCGCTTTATGTCGGATTGGTACGCGCAGCTTTGGGCGGAATCGCTCGGCAAGCGTTATGCGCTGGACGGCCGCGAGATCTATGCCGGCCAAACGCCTGTGAAGGCGCTCGGCGTGACGGATCAGCATTCTCAGGTGCAGCTTTATACGGAAGGGCCGTTCGATAAGGTCATCACCTTCCTTGGGGTGGATCGCTACCGCACGGAGGTCGTGATTCCGCATGCCTACGACCATATCCAAGACGTCGCCTTCTTGAGCGGGCATACGTTCAACGAACTCATCAAGGCGGAGCAGCTTGCCACCGAGTATGCCGTGCTTAAATCCGGCCATATCAACAAGACCATTACCTTGCCGGATGTAAATGCTTTTACCATCGGCGAACTCATTTGCCTGTTTGAGCTGCAGACCGCGTTTGCCGGCGAATTGCTTGGCCTCAATGCATTTGACCAGCCCGGCGTGGAGGAAGGCAAGAAAGCGACCTATGCGCTGCTTGGCAAACCCGGCTTTGAAGCGAAAAAGGCGGAGCTTGACGCAAGGCCCGCGCGGGATACGCGCTACCAAATCTGAACATCTGAACGGAATCTGTTACGCGATTTTGTGACCCTTTTGTTAATTTCCCCCGATCGGCTGACAGATTGGGGGAAATGCTGTACAATACATCTAGGTAAAACCTAGATTCGTTCTATCTTTAGGAGGAATGCCATGAAGCGAGGAATCGCGCTCCTGCTTGCGGCCGCGCTGCTTTTTGCCTGCTGCGGTTGCGCGAAAGGCCCGGAGGAGGCTGCCGCCCCGCCCCAAACCGAAGCACCTGCGGAAACGCCCGGACAAACGGATACGGGTACACCGGGCGCTTCCGGAAAAGGATTTGATCTGATCGGCCTTGTGATCGACGACGACGGCTCCGAGCGCGCCTACATGACGATGTACGGCTTCCTGCATACCGCTGAAAACCTCTCTTATGCGGCAAAGGTGTACCGCGCAAGCGCCGGGGAAGGCATGCTTTCCGCTGTGGAAGAAGCGATTGCGGATGGCGTAAACGCGCTCCTTGTGTTCGACCCAACCTGCACGAGCGACACGGCCGTCGCCCGCGCGGCGGAAAGCGGGATGCACGTCGTCGTCCCATATTACGCTTGCTCTGCGGAGGGGCTTGCCGCGAATATCGTCGCAGATACGTCCGAATATTACGATGAACTTGCCCGCGGCCTCGCCGAACGCATGACGGAACGCAGCCTAAAATCCGGCCGTATCCTGATTTATGGGACGGATACAACGGAATGCTATGCGGCATTCTCCGCTTCCATCGCAGAGGCTTATCCACAGTTCCGCGTAGAAACGTTCAACAGGACGGCTGCCGACGAACAGGGCGCCATTGATGAACTTGCAGCCTACCTGCTCTATAACCGGGACGTCAAGGGCATGTACGTAGCGGATAGCGGGGCAGCTTCCATTGCGATCAGGGCGCGTTCTGAGGCACAGCGGATCTTCCGCACGGAGGGCACGCCAAGCCCTACGCCGGAACCGACCCTTGCGCCGGGCGCGACACCGCAGCCTACGCCGAACCCGGGGCTTTTGACACAGATCACGATCACGGTGTTCTGCAATGGCCTGAGCGACGACAATTACGATCTGTTTAACGACAACGACATCTATGCGCTGTGCATCGAGCCGTATTATGAAGCTGCGGCGGAAGCGGTGATGGCGCTTGATAAGCTCCTGCGCGGCGACACAGTGCAGGTTGTCTCCCGCGTGAATCGGCCCATTGTTTACAGCGAAACGGCCGACAAATACAAGGCGATCTTTGAACAGATGAAAACACTGTTTAACCTTGCCGCGGAAGAATAGAAGAATAAAGGAAACCCGCTTTTATGCTCGATCGGAAGCTGCTCAAACAAATAGACTGGGTCACCATCGCCCTCGTCCTGGCATTGGTCGCAATCGGTCTCATTAGCATTGCCAGCATCATGGCCTCACCCTTCGATGGGGATGAGGCCTCCGTGAGCGATTACATTGAGAAGCTCAACCTCAACTATGTGCAGCGCCAGGGCGTGAATTTCCTCGTCGGCGTAGCGGCGTTCCTCATCGTGATCGTTTTCGATTACAGCTTCTTCAAACTCCTCATCAAATACGCCTATATCGGCAACGTTGCGCTTCTGCTCATCCTATTTACGGTAGAAAAAACGCGCGGCATTTCGGGCTGGTTTGTTTTTGAGGCGATCGACCGCGCGATCCAGCCAGCCGAGCTATGCAAGATCTGCATCATCGTGTTCCTCGCAAAGATCGTATCCGAAGGTATGGACCGGGATCACGGGCGGCTCCGCTCGTTTAAGTCCATCCTGTTTGCCGTAGCAGTCTGCGGCCTTCCGACGGTGCTCGTTATGCTCCAGCCGGACTTCGGCACGGCGTTCGTTTATATTTGCATCCTCGTATTCACCCTGTTTATTGCGCGCATCGGCTGGGGCTACATCGTCGCGGCGGCAGGCGTGCTTGCGGCCGGGCTCCCGCTCGCGTATTTTTTTGTGATGAGCGACGATCAGCGTTACCGCATCGACGTGTTCCTCGACCCGAGCTTGGATCTTTCCAACAGCGGCTACAACGTCTTTCAATCCAAGATCGCCATTGGCTCAGGCCAGCTTTATGGGAAGGGCTATTTCAGCTCCGGGACGCTTGCGCAGCTGCGCTTTGTGCCAGAGCGGCACACGGATTTTATTTTTGCGGGCATTGTAGAAGGCCTTGGGTTCATCGGCGGAACGCTCATCATCCTGCTTTACTTTCTTCTGGTGTTCCGTTGGCTCTGGATCGCGTTCAAGGCGAAGGACAACTTCGGCACCTGCTTGGTCGCTGGTGTGATCGGCATGCTGCTTGCGCACGTATTTGAGAACATTGGCATGACGATGGGCCTCATGCCTGTCACCGGTATCCCGCTCCCGTTCTTAAGTTACGGGGGCTCCAATCTGCTCACAAATATGATCGCGGTTGGCATCGTTGAAAACGTCTGCATGCGCCGGCCGGTCAAAAAATAAAGCGCATTGTTGCTGAAACGCATCTCCCGCGCATATACTCTACCGCGCGGGAGGTGTTGTTTTATTATGGAAGAAAAACGCAGTCGAGTCGAATTATCAGGATTCATACCGGAAGAAACGAACCTTCCGGTACGCGCACCGCGTGCATGGGCCGGCAGAAGCACCGGATCGCGCCGCAGCGCGGGGGCGCGCGCCAAACACAAACGCACAGCGCAGGAACAGCCGTTTGACGCGACCTCCATGCTCATCAAGTGCGGCATCTGCGCCGCCGCATGCGCGCTGGTGCTTTTGCTGAAATGGATCGGCGCACCTGCGACAGACAGCGCGCTGCAAACGGTCAAGGACGCGGTGAGCGAGGAAAGCGAGCTCGACGAAATGCTCGGTAAACTGAAATTTGTCGAACTTCCCGGCATTCTGGAAGTGTTCTCCAGCAGCGGCAAAATGCAGCCGCCAATCGACGCCAGCGGGAGCGAATCGCTGCGGGATGGCACGCTCCTCGCATTAACGGCAGATGCAGAGCAAAACGTAACGGCCTGCCTGGAGGGCAGTGTTAAGGAAACGGGCTCAGACAAAGAGCTTGGCAGCTATGTGCGCATCGTTTCCAAGGACGATAAGGAGCTTTATCTTTACGGCCTTGCTGGAATCAGCGTGGAGATGGGGCAGCCCCTGCTCGGGAGCGACTATGTTGGCTCGATCGAAGCGGGCGGTACGCTTTACATCGGTCTTTCCGTCAAAGGGAAGCCGGAAAATCCCGCCGGATACTTTTCCTTGCCGGCAGAAACCGTCTGATGCGGCTCGGACGCATCGGAAACGCGGAGATTGAATGCAGCCCGCTCGTGCTCCTGCCCGTGCTGTATGCGTTGCTGGCCGGCCGGCCGGGCGCGCTGCTTCTCAACCTGCTGGCACTGTTTTTGCATGAGCTTTGCCATGCCTTTGCGGCCCGCGCGATGGGATACCGCATCAAGCGCATCGAACTGCAACCCTTCGGCTTTGTCGCGCGCATCGAAAAACGCATCGGGAGCCGGTGGGACGAGCTTGCCATCGCTTCTGCCGGGCCGTTGTTCAGCCTTGTGACCAGCGCAGCCTGCGGCGCGCTCTGCACCAGCGAAGGGTTGCAGCTTCCGGGACATGCGTTAATTGCGCAGTTCGGGCGTATCAATGCGCTTTTGGGTGTGATCAACCTTCTCCCAGCCCTTCCGCTTGACGGTGGCCGGATGGCGGAATCTTTGCTGCGCAGCCTGCTCCCACCGCGCCGCGCATCGCTGCTGCTTTTGTTTACCGGGGTAGCCGCCGGGTGCGCCGCGATTGCCTGCGGCGTTTTTCTCCCAGTGCAGGAAGATTTGCGTGCAATGCTTTTCATTATGGGATTTTTCCTGCTGCTAGCCGCCCTGCGGGAAAGCCGCAGGAACAGGGAAGCGCGCGTGGACGGCATGTTGCGCCGCTTTGAAACCATGCGTTCCGGCGGGGCGCTCCCAGTGCGTTTCGTCGCGCTGCACGAAACCGTCGAGGGGCAGGAGGCGCTTTCGTTCACTGACCCGCGCGGCCTCGTTTATATCCTTGTGCTCAACGACGTGATGGAGGAAACCGGCCGCCTGAGTGAGGCGGAGCTTCTAGATGGGATCGCGCGCCTTGGCATGCATGCAACGCTGCGTGCAATCTTAAAGTTACATTGACCTTCCGTGGATTCAGTGTTAAACTAGATAAGATAAAAATACCGCATGGAGGGCGTTTTGGATTCTCAGTTACTCGATCGTATTCTCTCGTCCGTCGAAAAACCTGCACGCTATATGGGTGGCGAGTTGAATATGACGCAAAAAAAAGATGCGGAGTTGCGCTTCGCGCTCGCGTTTCCCGATGTTTATGAGATCGGCATGTCCCACCTGGGTTCCCGCATCCTATACCATGTTTTAAACGCGCGCGAGGATACGATCTGCGAGCGCGTTTTTGCGCCGTGGCCGGATATGGAGCGCGCGTTGCGCGAGGCCAGTGCGCCGCTGTTTACGCTGGAGACGAAGCGTCCCCTTGCGGAATGTGACGTCATCGGTTTTTCCTTGCTCTATGAGATGTGTTATACGAACATCCTGACCATGCTCGACCTTTCCGGCATCCCGCTTCGCGCGAAGGACCGGAACAGCAGCGTGCCGCTCATCGTATGCGGAGGCCCCTGCGCCTGCAATCCGGAACCGCTCGCCCCATTTGTGGATGCGTTCCTGATCGGAGATGGGGAGGAACTCATCGGTGAGTTTGCGGACGCGGTGCTTGCAGCGAAACGCCAGGGAATGGACAAGCCCGCCCTGCTGCGCGCGCTTGCACGGATCCCGGGGATCTATGTCCCTTCCTTTTATGAGGCCGTATATGACGCTGCGGGCCGCTTCACGCGTATAGAGACAACCGAGCCGGGCGCGCCTGCGCATATTGTGCGCCGTGTGCTGAAGGATCTGGAGCATGCGCCGTACATTGGGGAGCCGGTCGTGCCATATATGTCCATCGTGCATGACCGCATTGCGCTCGAGCTGTTCCGCGGCTGCACGCGCGGCTGCCGTTTCTGCCAGGCGGGCTTTATCTATCGTCCGATCCGGGAGCGCACGCGCGCAACCGTCATGGAGCAGGCTCGTGCATTAATTTCCTGTACGGGATATGACGAGGTTTCACTCTTTTCGCTCAGCTCCGGCGACTATTCCGACATTCACGCGCTCGTTCCGGAAATTCTAGATGAATTCGAAAAGAAGCGCGTCTCAATCTCTTTCCCGTCCCTGCGCATTGATTCGTTCCTTAAGGATGACCTCGAACGCATGCAGTCTGTCCGCAAAGCGGGACTGACGTTTGCGCCGGAAGCTGGAACCCAACGACTGCGTGACGTCATCAACAAGGGAGTGCAGGAAGAAGACCTGCTGCGCGCCGCAAAGGATGCGTTTGAGGCGGGCTGGAACAGCGTAAAGCTTTATTTCATGATCGGCCTCCCAACGGAGACCGAGGAGGATCTGCTTGGCATTGCCGACCTTGCCCGCAAGGTCTCAGCGCTGTTTTACAGCATGCCGAAGGAGAAGCGCGGCAAGGGCCTGCGCCTTTCTGTCAGCGCATCCTCCTTTGTACCAAAGCCCTTCACCCCGTTTCAGTGGGAACCACAGGATCGCAAGGAAACGCTCGTTGAAAAGCAGAAATTCCTGCGCGCTGCGCTCAAAGGGATCCGAGGAGCAGAGTTTTCCTATCACGCGCCGGACATAAGCGTGCTGGAGGCCGTGTTTGCGCGCGGCGACCGCCGCTTGGCGGATGTGCTGGAACATGCGTACTGCCATGGTGCGCGCTTTGATTCCTGGGACGAGCATTATAAGCAAAGCGCATGGGAGGCTGCTTTCGCAGAGAGTGGGCTTGATCCTGCCGAATACGCGCACCGGAGGCGCACGCCAGGCGAGCCGCTCCCCTGGGGGCACATTGACATGCTGGTGACGGAAGCTTACCTGATGCGCGAACTTTCGCGTGCAAACGCAGCGGTAACGACGAAGGATTGCCGTGCTGGCTGCAACGGTTGTTTTGGAGAAAAGTATGCGGATTATTGCAAGGTTTGAAAAAGGGGAAGCGGTTCGCTTCGTTTCCCATCTTGATATTCAGCGCACGTTTCAGCGAGCGTTCCGCCGCGCAAATGTACCGCTTGCGTATTCTCAGGGGTTTAACCCACATCCGCAGCTTTCTTTTGCAACAGCGCTTTCCCTTGGTTACACCAGCGAAGCGGAATGGTTTGACATAAAGCTTGCGGAGGATATGGGCCCGGAAGCGTTTCGGGCTGCGGTAAATGCCACGCTTCCCTCGGGATTCCGCATCTTGGAAGCGTTGGCGGCCGAAGACGGGCTCCCGGCATTGACTGCCCTCATGGCGGCGGCGGAATATGAAATTCGCTTTTTCCCGGAGGATGCTGTTAGTATCAAAGCGTTGGAAACAGCGTTCGGCAAGTTGGCTTCCGGGCCTATTTTTGTGGAAAAGCGCACCAAGAGCGGCATGAAGACGGTAGACATTCGCCCGATGATGCTGCGATACAATTTCAGCCGTTCGGCTGACGGCTGTTTGGTGCTTGCGCTCTTTGGCGTAGCGGATGCGAAGGGGAGCCTGAACATCGACCTCCTGCTTGGTGCGCTCGCTGACGTATGCCCTTGTACGTTCTCTTACCGCGTACACCGAAAAGCGATCTATTCCGCGCATGGTTCCGTCATGCCTGCGCTGCCGCAGTCGATTTCTGAATTCAAACGTCCGGAATAAGGGCGTATTAACGATTTTCATTTAGGAGCGCATAAACCTGTGGAGAAAGAGATCATCGTTGACATTAACCCGTATCAAACAAGGGTTGTTCTGCTTGAGGACGGTTCCCCAAGCGAGATCTATATTGAACGCAGGGGGCGGGAACGCCTGGTCGGCAATATTTACAAGGGGCGCGTCCAGAACGTCCTGCCGGGCATGCAGGCCGCGTTTGTGGACATCGGCCTTGAACGCAACGCTTTTCTTTATGCGGGGGACATTCAGATCGACCGCTCCGATTTTACGTTCCATGGGCAGCAGAGCGAGATCAAGACTGCGCCGCTCAATATCAAGGATATTGTGAAACCTGGGCAGGAAGTCATGGTACAGATCGTGAAGGAACCCGTCGGCACAAAGGGCGCCCGAGTCACGACGAACATCACCCTTCCGGGGCGAACGCTCGTGCTCATGCCAAGCGTAAACTATGTCGGCGTATCCCGGCGCATTGAGGATGAGGGGGAACGGACGCGCCTCAAGAATATCCTCGAGGGCATTACCGCGGAATACAAAATGGGCGTGATCGTCCGCACGGCGGCGGAGGGGAAGAGCGAAGACGAATTTCAGGCGGATATGCAGTTCCTCGCCCGCCTTTGGGAGCGCATCCAGCAGAAGAGCAAACGCGTGAGCGCGCCGCGCCTGATCCATGCGGAGGAGCCGCTCGTATTCCGCACAATCCGGGATCTCTTTACGCCGGACATCAAGCGCCTTGTGATCAATGACCGTGAATTTTATGAAAAAGTTCAGGTCGTTGCGGGAATTCTTTCTCCCGCGCTACGCGATCGGGTAGAACTTTATGAGGGGATCCCGGATATGTTCGACCTGCTCGGCCTGGAAAGCGCGATTGAGAAGGCGCTCGCTCGCAAGGTTTGGATGAAAAACGGCGGCTATATCATCATCGACCAAACGGAAGCCCTGACCACGATCGATGTGAATACGGGCAAATACGTAGGCACAGACAATCTCCAGGAGACGATCACCGTCACGAACTGTGAGGCCGCGAAGGAGATTGCGCGCCAGCTGCGTCTGCGGGACATCAGCGGCATCATCATTGTGGATTTCATCGACATGGATGAGATCGCAGATAAGGAGCGCGTACTTGCAACGCTGCGGGCGGAGCTGCAAAAGGATCGTACAAAATCCAACGTGCTTGGCATCACGCAGCTTGGCCTCGTTGAGATGACGCGCAAAAAGACACGCCAGTGCATCTCTCACACACTGCAATCTCCCTGCCCGTATTGCGGAGGGGATGGGAAGGTGCTTTCCCATGAAACCGTCGTTTTGAAGGCACGCAAGCAGCTTATGCGCATGCTCGGCACGGATTCCACCTGCGATTATATGCTTCGGGTTCATCCGCACATCGCGGGAATCATAGCGGAGCATTCCCAGCCGCAAATGCCAATCCTGCCCCCGTTGAACGGCCGGACTATCTATGTTCAGGCAGATCATCACATGCGTGTGGATGAGTTTGAGGTGACCCGGCTGATCACGCAGGACGAGGTACGTCATGCGCAGGCGACGGCGCGAGCATACCACTGACTTTGGGAGCGTGCTAAAAATTTTTGAAAAAACCTAGTGACAGAATTTGATTTGTCTGCTATAATAAGAAACCGTTGATGCACGATGTGCATGACGAGCCAATGTAGCTCAGTTGGTAGAGCAGCGCACTCGTAATGCGCAGGTCTGGGGTCCGAGTCCCCACATTGGCTCCATTTTCGGGGCGTAGCGCAGTTTGGTAGCGCGTTTGGTTCGGGACCAAAAGGCCGCTGGTTCAAATCCAGTCGCCCCGACCAAGAAAAAGCTAGGTTCTACCTAGCTTTTTTAATTTCATCCAGCAATCGTGAATTCCAAGGCGTTCATTCTTAAAACAGGGCGGCAATTTTGAACGGTACGTGCTATACTGTAATCACATATACATGAAAGCGAGGCACACATGGATGAAGAAAGCGCTGAAAATCGTTGGGATCTTTTGCGGCATAGTCCTGTTAATCGCCGCTGGATACGCAGCATACCTTTTTTTAAGTTATGCCCGCATCCCAGACCTGCAGGAGCTCGCTATAGCGGAGCCGGAAATGGCTCCGAAGGATCCTGACTGCGCGTTACAGGTCGGCACGGAATATTCCGCTGCGACCTATAATATTGGTTTTGGTGCTTATACGCCGGAGTATAGTTTCTTCATGGATGGCGGGAAATCCTCCTGGGCGGCCAGCAAAGAAAGCGTGATCGAAACCGTATCCGGCGCCGCAGAGCTCATCGCATCGCTCGAACCAGACTTTGCGCTGGTTCAGGAGGTGGATCTTGACTCAACGCGCAGCTACCATATAGATCAGTATGCGCTTTTGAGCGAAATGCTGCGGGAATATTATTCCGCGTTTGCGGTAAACTATGATTCCGCATTTTTAGCGTATCCCTTCGCGGAACCGCATGGCAAGAGCAGCTCCGGGCTCGTGCTGTATTCCCGCTTTCCCATTGTGCAGAGCGTCCGCAGGAGTTTCCCGATCTCTACCTCAATCACGAAGTTTTTTGATTTGGACCGCTGCTACAGCGTGTCGCGCATCCCGGTAGAAAATGGGAGGGAGCTTGTGATCCTTACGCTGCATATGTCAGCCTACGGGAACTCCGATGAGATCCGGGAAGGGCAGATCAGCATGCTCTGCGAAGACATGGCACGTGAGTATGCTGCCGGTAATTACGTGATTTGCGGAGGCGATTTCAACCATGATCTCAAGGCGCTTGCGGACGATGGGGAGGAGCGCGCTTCCTGGGCATATCCATTTCCACGGGAGAGCCTGCCAGAGCACTTCGCCTTCTGCATCGACGCGCTAAACGAATCGGAGCGCGCGGCGCTTTGGGATAGCGCAAGAAACGCGGACATGGCGTATGTGCCGGGCGTTACCTACACCGTCACGCTTGACGGCTTCATCATTTCAGACAATGTCGAATGCGCTGGCTATGAAACCGTGAATACCGGTTACCGCTATTCGGATCATGAACCCGTAGTCATGCGTTTCCGCCTGCTTGCAGACAAATGATTTTCTGTGCATGCTTTGTTTTTTCCGGCGCATCCTAAGGCAAAAAGGAGTGTTGTAAAATGTTTAAGCATGAAAAGCAATTATTCCATCCTGTGGCCGTAGATGGAACGAACCCCCAATATGCAGCGCTGCTTCAGGAGCAGCTTGGCGGCGCAAACGGAGAACTGAAGGCTGCGATGCAATACATATCCCAAAGCTTCCGCATTAAGGATCCGGCGATCAAAGACTTGTTCCTTGACATTGCTGCGGAAGAGCTTGGCCATATGGAGATGGTCGCGCAGACGATCAATCTGCTTAACGGGCATGATGTGGACGCTGCGTCCGTCCCGGCCGGCGAGATCCAAACGCATGTTTTGCTCGGGCTGAATCCGGGGCTGCTCAATGCCTCCGGATATTCTTGGACGAGCGATTATGTGACCGTGACCGGCGATCTTTGCGCGGATCTTCTTTCCAACATCGCGTCCGAGCAGCGTGCGAAGGTTGTCTATGAGTATCTGTACCGGCAAATCAACGACAAAAACGTCCGGGAGACGATCGACTTCCTTCTCAACCGGGAGGAAGCGCACAACAGCATGTTCCGGGACGCGTTCAACAAGGTTCAGGATACGGGCTCAAACCAGGATTTCGGCACAACGAAAGCTGCGAAGATGTATTTCAGCATGTCGGAACCTTCTCCCGCCGAGTCATCGTTCTTTCAGGACTCACCCAGGAATCCGCCAGCATTTCATTAACAGCACAGTTTTCAAAAGCCAGAGGCGAAGCCTTTGGCTTTTTGTTTGCGCCATACATTTGTTGTGTTAAAATAGAAAAAATGATTCTTAATAAAAAGGAGACTCCCTATGCTCTTTGTATGCTACCCTAAATGCAGCACCTGTCAAAAAGCGCAGCGCTATCTGGATGACCACGGAATTTCATATGAACTGCGCGACATCAAGCTCGACCGGCCAACGCTTGCGGAACTCAAGGCCTGGCATGCGCGGAGCGGATTGCCGCTCAAACGTTTTTTCAACACCAGCGGCCTCCTCTATAAAAACATGGAGTTAAAGGATAAGCTGCCCGGAATGACGGAAGAAGAACAGCTTGCGCTGCTCGCAACGGACGGTATGCTTGTAAAGCGCCCGCTTTTGATCGGAGAAACCTTCGTGCTCGCCGGCTTTAAGGAAAGCGAATGGGCAAAGGCGCTCGGAATTTAAAGGGTTCTACGCTCCGCGGATGACAGGCCTTTGCAGCGCTATGCAATATTTTCCAGTGCGGAGCGCTTTGCCACCAGTCATGTTCTCTTTGCATTCGGATCGAGATATGACAGGATAGCCCGGTACTCCTCCACAAGTGCTTCCATCGGCAAAGCACAATTCGCAGGGCTTGGGGAGGGGAGACAGATGCTTTCCTTCCCGCAAAGGCGTTTATAAAGCCTTGCGGCGGTTTTTCCAGTCGTAAATACGGCGCGAATGTCCGCCTCTGCAAAAATAGGCGAAAAATCGTTCACAACCGGGTTCCGGATGCTGCTGTCCGCAGCGCCCGCGATCTCGCAGGAAGCCAGCACATCCCAAAGGGCGATGCCGCGGCGCAGAAGCATCGCTCTTTTCTCTGCCACAGACCGAGGCAGCGGTTCGTCGAGCACAGCGCAAAGCGCACCCCAGAACCGGTTTTGCGGATGTCCGTAAAAGAACCCCGCCGCGCGGGATTTGGGAGAAGGCATCGTCCCGAGGATGAGGACGCGGGAGTTCGCGTCGTATACGGGCGGGATTTCATGATGAATCGTATTGCGTTCCATGGGGCAAGTATAGCATGAACGCGGCGTTTGCGCAAAAGAAACCGGGTATGGCAGAATTGGATGCGGCATGATATAATCAAACAGGATTTACTATGGTGGGGAAGGGATTGCATGAAACATTTGATCACGGCCGTGGATCCGGATTCGATCGCGCAGGAGCTTGGCGTGGAGCCGGGTTGGTCGCTTTCGTCCATCGATGGGGAAGACGTGCTTGACGTGATCGACTATGAGCAGCTCACCACAAAAGAGTCGTTGGAGATTTGTTTTGAAACGCCGGAGGGCGAAAGCATATTTGCCGATGTGGAGAAGGAGCTTTACGAGCCGCTTGGCCTCAACTTTGAAAGCGGGCTCATGAGCCCGCTCAAAAGCTGCAAAAATCATTGCGTGTTCTGCTTCATCGACCAGATGCCCAAGGGCGTTCGCAGTACTCTCCACGTAAAGGATGACGATTGGCGGCTTTCGCTCATTATGGGCAACTATGTTACGCTTACGAATATTGACGACGCAGAGTTTGCGCGCATCCTCAAGCGCCGTGTCAGCCCGCTGTATATCTCCGTACATGCGACAGATGGCGAAGTGCGCAAGGCGATGATGCGCAACCCAACCGCCGTGCGCATCCTGGAACGGCTGAACCGGCTCAAGCAGGAAGGCATGCAGTTCCATGCGCAGATCGTACTTTGCCCGGGCCTGAACGATGGGGAAATCCTTTCAAAAACGCTTGCCGATCTGCTGGCGCTCGCACCAGCGGCGCAATCCGTGGCAGTGGTTCCCGTGGGCCTTACGCGGTATCGGGAAGGGCTTTATCCGCTCCGGACGCTCACCCGGGAAGAAGCACGGGATGCGATCCACATGGTGGAAACCTGCAATGCAAAAGCGTTAGTGCAAACCAGCGGCAGCTTTGCATACGCTTCGGATGAAATGTACTCTATCGCGGAGCTTCCGCTTCCGCCATATGCAGCCTATGGCGATTTTCCGCAAATTGAAAACGGCGTTGGCCTGCTGCGCAAATTTGAGGCTGAATTCCGCGAAGCGCTGCGTGAGCAAACGCCGCTTAAAAGCCCGGTTACGGTCGATGCGGCAACCGGCGCTTCCGCGTTCCCATTTTTGCAGCCGCTGTTTAAACTGCTCGCGCCCTATGGTGTCCGCATCACGTTGCACCGCATCGAAAACGCGTATTTCGGGCAGACCGTGACCGTGAGCGGCCTCATGACGGCAGGCGACCTTGCGGCGCAGCTCGCAGGAAAACTTATTAGCAAAACTTTGCTCCTGCCGGATGACACGCTGCGGGAGCGGGAGGACGTATTTTTGGACGGCGAGCGTTTGGCAGGGCTGGAAAAGCGGCTCGGCGCGCGGGTAATCCCGCTTTGCGCGAGCGATGGGGCGCTGTTCGTTGAAGAACTGTTCCGCTTGTTGGAAGAATGATAACTCAAAATTGAAATGAGGTAAATTATATGGCAAAACCACTGGTTGCGGTTGTGGGCCGGCCCAATGTGGGAAAATCCACTTTCTTTAATAAGGTTGTTGGGAAGCGCATCGCTATTGTGGAGGATACGCCCGGCGTTACACGCGACCGCATCTATGGCGACGCAGCGTGGCTGGATTACAACTTCGCATTGGTGGACACAGGCGGCATCGAGCCAGAGCGGGACGACATCATCAGCACACAGATGCGCCGCCAGGCAGAGCTTGCAATCGAAACGGCGGATGTGATCGTGTTCCTTGTGGATGGGCGTGAAGGCATCACGGCGGCGGACGCGGAGGTCGCGGAAATGCTGCGGCGCTCGCGCAAGCCTGTTGTGCTTGGCGTAAACAAGGTCGACCATATCAAATACACGGATTCTGTCTACGATTTCTACGAGCTTGGAATTGGCGCGCCGGTCGCAATCTCGGCAGAGCAGGGCCTTGGCATTGGCGATCTGCTGGATGAAGTCGTCTCTTATTTCGATAAAAACCCGGAGGACGAGCATCCGGAGGTCACGAGCATCGCGGTGGTGGGGAAGCCGAACGTCGGAAAATCCAGCCTGGTGAACGCGCTGCTTGGCCAGGAACGTACTATTGTGAGCGACATTGCGGGAACGACGCGCGACGCGATCGATACGCCGTTTACCTATCAGGGGCGGGATTATATGCTCGTCGATACGGCGGGAATCCGGCGCAAGCGCGCGATCGAGGATGAAAGCATCGAACGGTACAGTGTGATTCGCTCGCTCGGCGCGATTCGCCGGGCGGACGTTGTCCTTATTGTGATCGACGCGGCGGAAGGTCTGAGCGAGCAGGATGTGCGCATTGCGGGCTATGTCCATGAGGAAGGCAAAGCCTCTGTCCTCATCATCAACAAGTGGGATCTCATCGAAAAGGATACCCATACGATGAACGAATTTAAAAAGAAGCTTGCAGTCGACCTCGCGTTTATGGATTATGTTCCGATGCTTTTCATTTCCGCCGTGAGTGGGCAGCGCGTCAACAAGGTGATGGAGCAGGCGGATTTCGCCTATGCACAAAACTGCATGCGCGTTTCCACCGGCACGCTTAACGACATCGTATCCGAGGCCGTGATGATCACGGAGCCGCCCTCCGACAAGGGCCGCCGCCTCAAGATCTACTACGCAACGCAGGTGTCGGCTAAGCCGCCGACGTTCGTGCTGTTCGTAAACGAGCCAGAGATCATGCATTTTTCCTATAAGCGGTATTTAGAGAACTATATCCGCAAGTCCTTCGGCCTGACCGCCACGCCCATCCGGCTTATCGTGCGCCAGCGCACAAAGAACGCGCCGGTTTAAAGCGCAAACAGGCAATGCTTGAAAATGCCTCCTTCCGCATGGAATGGGGGCATGTTTCTTTCCCGCTGTACATATACTTCACTAGTCGATTTATAACAGTGGGGAGGACACCTGAATGGACAGGACTGAATTATACCGCGACATCGCGGAGCGGACGAATGGAGACATCTACATCGGCGTGGTTGGCCCCGTCCGCACGGGAAAGTCGACCTTCATCAAGCGGTTCATGGATCTTCTCGTGCTGCCGGGGATGGAGGACCCGCATGCGAAAGAGCGTCTGACGGATGAGCTGCCCCAAAGCGCAGCGGGCCGGACCATCATGACGACACAGCCCAAGTTTGTGCCCAACGAAGCGGCGCAACTCAAGATCAGCGACACAACGTCCATCCGGGTGCGCATGGTGGATTGCGTCGGCTACATGGTGCCCGGCGCGGTCGGCCACATCGAAAATGACATGCCGCGCATGGTGCGTACGCCTTGGCATGACCATGACATCCCCTTTGAGGAAGCGGCCGAGATCGGTACACGCAAGGTCATCACGGAGCATTCCACCATCGGCGTCGTCCTGACCACAGACGGCAGCATCACGCAGATTGACCGCGAGGATTATGTGGAGGCGGAGGAACGCGTCGTCCGAGAACTCAAAGAACAGGGCAAACCATTTGTGATCGTGCTCAACAGCACGCACCCGAACGATGCGGAAACCCTTGCGCTTGCTATGTCCATGCAGGAGAAATACGACGCGACTGTGCGCGCGGCGGACGTAATGCAGATGTCCGCGGCCGAGTTTTACGACCTGATGGAGCTTGTGCTCATGGAGTTCCCGATCCGCATGGTGCATGTGGCGCTTCCGGAATGGATCAGCGCGCTCGATTCGGAGCATTGGCTGATTCAAAGGATCATGGAGCCGATCAATGCCGCTTCCAAGCAGCTTACGCGGATGCGCGATTACGCAAAGTTGACAGAATCACTCTCCGGCATTGAGGGCTTTGAAGCACCGCTCGTGAAACGGGTCGCGCTTGGCAGCGGTGAAATCGAGGTGGATCTCCGGCCGGAGAGCAGCCTCTTCTATACGGTGCTCGGCGAAGCCTGTGGATACGAGATCCGCGACGACGCGCACCTCATCGCCTCCATCAAGGAATTCGTTGCAGCAAAGCGGGAATACGACCGCCTGCGCGGCGCGCTCGACGCAGCCTACCGCACAGGCTACGGCATGGTTCCGCCCGCAATGGATGAAATGACGCTTGACGAACCGGAAATTATGCAGCAGGGGAGCCGTTTTGGCGTGCGGCTGCACGCAAAGGCAACCGGGCTTCACATGATCCGGGTGGATATTGAATCCGAGGTTTCCCCGCTTGTCGGCACGGAGGACCAGGCGGAGGAATTTCTCTCTTACCTATTGGATGCGGCAAAGAAAGACCCTGCTGGCATCTGGAACACGAACATCTTCGGGAAACCGCTCTGCGACCTCGTAAAAGAGGGGATGACTGGAAAGGTGAATCGCTTACCGGATGAAGTGCAGCAGCGCCTTCAGGAAACGTTGCAGCGCATGGTGAACGAAGGCTGCAACGGGCTGATCTGCATCCTGCTCTAGACATACGCAGCGCGCGGTCAAACCGCGCGCTCTTTTCCTTGGCCCTTCAAAAACATCTCCATGTTCGCTGAGAACAGCACTTGACAAATACACGCCGGAATGCTACTATATTCAAGGTTCGAGAAAATCGGATCATAGCTTTCTGGGTGTGGCGCAGTTTGGTAGCGTGCTTGAATGGGGTTCAAGAGGCCGGAAGTTCGAATCTTCTCACCCAGACCATAACAGGACATCAATCTTGATACAGTGGGTATCGCGGTTGGTGTCCAATTTTTATATTATATTTGAAATTAGGGTTATAAATTGTGATTTTGGGAGATAGCCATGAGCATTACGATAAAGCCAATGGAATCAGAAGATGAAATAAAAGGAAAAGCCTATGTTCACTGGAAATCGTGGCATGAGGCATATTCGGGGATCGTTAATCGGACGTATCTTGATAACTTCACACTGAAAAAATGCACAAAAATTGCGTTCCGTTGGTTGGACAATATTCTCGTGGCAAAAGACGATGATAGGATTGTCGGTTTCATCGGGTATGGTGCTTATCGTGACGACACCTTGTCCAAAACAGGTGAAGTATTCAGTATATACATTCTGAAAGAATATTATAATCAGGGCGTTGGTTATAAACTGATGTCGCAGGCTCTTGAGAAGCTGGACGAGTATAAAAATATTGCTGTATGGGTCCTTGAGGAAAATAGCAGGGCAATAAAATTCTACGAAAAATGCGGTTTCCGCTTTGACGGAACTAAACAGCAGATTATGCTCGGAGAGCAAATCACAGAGATACGAATGATTTTAGCAAGATAATCGTCGAAAGGCAGGAAATACCAATTAATATCCTTATTTATCGGAGCAAAGTTCACCTATTAATGTTCCTTTTCCTAAATTCTTTGTAAACACTGCCACTGCCCTGTTGCGCTCCATTTCCCAATCGGCTACCATGAAGCAAACGAATGGGGAAAGGGGTTCTGTTTTGGAATTTGCGCTCTCGTTTTTGACGGGTTCCACAGGGCTTATATTCATTGCAGCGCTTGCTGCGGCGTTAATTTACTTTGTGATTTATCTTTTTCAGAGGAGGCGTGGAACGCAGCTTCCAATTTTACGGCATATTGCGTGCTACGCATTTTGCGGATACCTGCTTCTGCTTTTATATGCCGTCTTTTTCTATGGCATACAGTACCTCCAATATGCACTGCAATACGAAGGTGGAGCGCCCCGCTATATCAATCTACGACCGTTTTCCGAACTTTTCGCTGCCATGTTTGATGAAAAAGGCATCCTCGGTTCTCAAGTCACGCTAAATGTGCTGCTGTTCGTCCCGCTCGGGATGTTGCTCCCACTCGTGTTTCCAAGGAAGTTCAATCGATTCTGGAAGGTTTCGCTCTGCGCCTTTTGTGCAACGCTTGCGATTGAAACGATTCAATACTTCATCGGCCGATCAGCTGATATTGACGATGTGATTGCCAATGCTTTGGGTGGGATGCTGGGATTCTGCCTACTGCGCCTGTGCGACAGCCTCTTTTACCGACGCGCTTGGTGGGGAAAGCTCTGCGCGGCGCAGCTGCCGCGTGCAAAGTGGCGCACAGCCTGCGCCGGCTTGGCACTCGTGCTTTCGGTCGGCGTGCCTGCCGCAGTCGATGCCGCAAACGCGCGCTCAACATATGGGCTTCTGCGGCATGCAACCGGTATGATCCCGGAAAACACCGTTTTGAATATCCCACTTTCCGATGCAGCGGGGGAGGCGCCATTGCGCACATATGCAGGCGATTATTTGCAAACGTTGAAGATCGTGCTTGCAGCGCTCGAAATCGAGCCGGAAGAAGATTCACTCATGCCGCCCGACTGGGACGGCGCATCGTATTCTGACGATACGGTGTATGTGAGCATACGGAAACATGGAAGCTGGAGCGCGCGCTGGTATAGATATGCCAATTCTGTTGAAATTGATGCGCAAAGCGGGGAGACGTCCGCTTCAGCCTTGCCAGCGGTTGGAAAGGAGCTGAGCGAAGCCGAGATCATTTCGCGTACGGAGGCGTTTTTTGAGCCGTTCCTGCTTCCTGGGGAGAGCTTTGCGGTGGAAAACGCTTCCTTTGTTAAAGACAACGAAACAGAGCGCATCACCGTGACCATTCCGGTAAGGATGCCAGAGGAGGAGCTTGTGGGCAGCGCATTCGTAAGCGCAAGCTTCTATGGAGAAGCGATTGCGGAATTAAACTGCAACATTGTGCGGCTGGAAGAGACCGGTGAATCGGTCGGCATTATTTCGGAACAGGACGCATACGAATTTGCCAGGCGGCATGGGAACCTGCAACTTGGCAGCGGCGGACGCTGGGACTGCGAAAGCGCTGTGCTGAATTCCGTTACCCTGGAATATAGCGAGTCCATTTATGGGCTGAATTCTTTCCAAACATATGCTCCATTGATCCCATATTATGTGTTTTCCGGAACCTATCAGACGGAAAGCGGCGAAACGATTCCCTGGAACATTTGGGTGGATGCGCTTCGCCGTTAAGCGAAAATCAGACGCAGGGAAGTAGGTTAGTCGGCACATTACTATTCGTTAAACACAAGTTTAACGAATAGTAATGTGCTTTTCAGATAAAAAGTCCATTTAAACCGTTTAAACCTTGTTTGTAGCTTGATGGGCTTTAATTGCTCCGGTTGCCAGTTGATCGCAGCGGTTGTTGTATTTGTTGTCGCTGTGGCCTTTCACTTTGATCCAAGTAATCGTATGCATTTTTGTGTGGCGCAGCAATGCCTCCCAAAGCGGACGATTTTCCACGGGCTTTTTTGTAGAGGTCTGCCAGCCGTTGCGCATCCAATTATAGATCCATCTTTCATTAAATGCGCGGCAAAGGTACGCACTGTCCGTGTACAGTTCAACCTCACAGGGTTCCTTGAGCGCATCCAGCGCCTGGATCGCCGCCGTAAGCTCCATGCGGTTGTTCGTAGTTTCCGGTTCATAGCCGGAAAGCTCTTTGGCATTTTGTTTGTACATCAGGATAGCGCCCCAACCTCCGGGCCCAGGATTGCCCGAGCAAGCACCATCCGTATATATCGTTATTTTTTTCACTATAAAATTCCCTTTCAAAAAAGTCTGATTCGCGCTGAAATTATACCATATATGTTGCGGTTTTGCTACCTGCTACACAATTTGTTTGGATTTTCTGAGAAAAGTTGTTGACAAGTGAAAGGAAATACGGTATATTACTAAGCGTCGCCAAAAGCGAAATGCGAACGGGGTGTAGCGCAGTTCGGTAGCGCACGTGCTTTGGGAGCATGGGGCCGGGGGTTCAAATCCCTTCACCCCGACAGCTACTACTCTCCTTCGGATGGGAAATATGGCCCCGTGGTCAAGTGGCCTAAGACACCGCCCTTTCACGGCGGCTACTCGGGTTCGAATCCCGACGGGGTCATCCTTCTTCTTTTCCCTTCCGTATGGGCCTTTAGCTCAGTTGGTTAGAGCAACCGGCTTATATCCGGTCGGTCCCGGGTTCGAGTCCCTGAAGGCCTACTTTCTCAGGTGGCCCGGTAGCTCAGTTGGTTAGAGCGCCAGCCTGTCACGTTGGAGGTCGAGGGTTCGAGCCCCTTCCGGGTCGTCTACTTTCTGGTTTGAACTTCGCAGGTGCTACCAAGTAAGCAATGCTGGTGTAGCTCAATTGGCAGAGCAGCTGATTTGTAATCAGCAGGTTGCGGGTTCAAGTCCCATCGCCAGCTCCATTCTCTGGGTTACAGAGAAATTTCATATGGATGGGTTCCCGAGTGGCCAAAGGGAGCAGACTGTAAATCTGCCGTCACCGACTTCGGTGGTTCGAATCCACCCCCATCCACATTCTGCGGGAATGGCGGAATTGGCAGACGCGCTAGATTCAGGTTCTAGTGAGGGCTAACTTCATGCAGGTTCAAGTCCTGTTTCCCGCACCATAATGCCACCGTAATTTTGATAGAATTACGGTGGCATTTTTCTATACCCCAAAACCGCTTGATATAAGGCTTTTCGCCTATTTCGGCACATAAGCGAACCCCGCTGCAGAGTAATTCTATGGCGGGCTTTCGTGCTTTTTGCGAGGATTGCGGCTTTCTGTACCACCGTAATCGTTAAACAGCCGAGTAATCGTTAAACAGCCGAGTAATCGTTGAATTACTGGGGGTATTCGTTAAACAACTGGATTTCGGCATCCTATGACTCAAGGTTATTACATCAGTTCTGCCTCAACACTTGAAAAACTACGAATATTCGTATATAATGTATTTGAATAATTTTACGCTTTCGGAGGTGCCACAATGAACGGCTATATTTCCATTCGGGAAGCCTCTTATAAATGGGGCGTTTCGGAACGACGGGTCAACCAATACTGTTCTCTCGGGCGTATTCCGGGGGCAGAACGATTCGGGCGTTCCTGGGCAATTCCTTCTGATGCAAAAAAGCCAAGTGATCCTCGCAAATCCCAAAGTAAAAAACAGGAAAGGGGCATGATGTGATGTATAACCCACAACTTGAGACTTTTCTCCGTGTGGCGGATGCAGGCAGCTTCAACAAGGCTGCCGAAGAAAGCTACATCACGCCCACGGCTGTCATCAAGCAAATCAATCTTTTAGAAGAATCCCTCGGCGTGAAGCTCTTCGACCGCAGCCACCGTGGGCTGACATTGACAAAAGCTGGGCGTTCTATGTACCAGGATGCCAAATATATCATCCAGTATTGCCGGGACTCCGTGACTCGGGCAAAAAACGCCATGCAGGAGGATGAGAACATCATCCGCATCGGTTCCTCGCCCATGACTCCTGCACAGCTTTTGATGGAGCTTTGGTCCAGAGTTCAAACGCTGCACCCGGACATCAAATTTCAGATCGTCCCCTTTGAGAACACCCCGGAAAATGCGAGAGAGATCCTTGCAAATCTCGGAAAGAACATTGATGTAGTAGGCGGTATTTTTGATGAGACCATGCTGCACCTGCGGGGGTGCGCAGGACTGGAGCTTGTCAGAGGCCCGTTCCACTGTGCTGTTTCCATTCACCATCGACTGGCAGCAAAGGATAAATTACAGATCACAGATCTTTATGGCGAAAATCTCATGCTGATGCACCGGGGATGGAGCCATTATGTGGATCAACTCCGGGATGACCTCTGGCAGCACCATCCGCAGATCCATATCGTAGATTTCGACTTTTACAACATGGATGTGTTCAACCGCTGTGAGAACACCAATGACGTTTTGCTGGCGATTCCCGGTTGGGCAACTGTCCATCCGCTTCTGAAGATAATCCCAGTGGAATGGAATTACAGCATTCCCTATGGCATTCTCCATTCGCCAGAGCCGACACCGACAGTGCAGCGCTTTTTGGACGCAGCCAAAACCATCAGCAAAGAACTGTACGGCTGATTATAACCCAAAGGTATATACTGATGAACAAAGCGAGACTTCTCTTGAAGTCTTGCTTTTTTATAATAGAGGCAGAAGTTCGGAAAAAGGCAGATGATGATATGAAATCTGGATATTTCTCAGCGCTGCTGTTTTGCACGGTGCTTCTGCTGAGCGGCTGCGGCGCTCGTGAAACGCAGGAAACGGTGGAAAGTTTGCCGCCCAAACCGGCAGCATTTACAAGGGAAAGTAAAATTGAAGATGTGAAGCATGACCCAGTGTTCGGCTCTTACGGACGGTTGCTGTTCCCTGTAGAGGATGCCTACTACAGCGGCGACACGCTGGAAGAACTTCAACTGACCTACTACAGCCATATCGATCCAGACGAAACGGTGGAAATCGTGAACACCCTGCGAGAGCGGGCAGCGGACGGCCAAACCATCTTCTATGACATCTACACCGACGAGGAAAAGGCGGCTGACCCTGCCAAAGAAGATACAGGATTGTTTTTCTTCAAGGGAATCCCCGGCGAGAAATTCGCCATCTGCAATGCAGGCGGTGCCTTTGCCTATGTGGGGGCCATGCAGGACAGCTTCCCTCATGCGCTGGAGCTTTCCCAAAAGGGCTACAACGCCTTCGCTCTCATTTATCGCCCCGGCGCACAGACTGCCTGTGAGGATCTGGCAAGAGCCATCCGCTTCATCTTCGACCATGCGGACGAGTTGGAAGTGGACACCGACTGCTACTCCCTCTGGGGCGGTTCCGCAGGAGCACGGATGGCGGCATGGCTGGGTACTTACGGCCCGGAGGCTTTTGGCGGCGGCGACCTGCCCCGTCCCGGTACGGTCATCATGCAGTACACGGGGCTGAGCGAGTATTCCGAAAGCGACCCGCCCACCTATGCCTGTGTCGGCGACCAAGACGGCATTGCTAACTGGCGAGTCATGCAGGCGCGGCTGGAAACCATGCAGCAGGCCGGGATCGATACAGAATTTCATGTGTATTCCGGCTTAGGTCACGGCTTTGGACTTGGAACCGGAACCAGCGCCGAGGGCTGGATCGATGATGCCGTTGCCTTTTGGGAAAGGCAAATGGAATAACTATGGAGGATGACAGATGAAAAAGAAAACTTGGTTCATCATTGCGGCGGTTCTCGTCATTATCGCTGGCGGCGTATTCACGCTGCTTCGCCTGACGGGAGGTTCCCATACCGCTATCGACCGTGCCCCGGAACCAGAGGTCAGTGGAAACAGCAATGTGCTGGTAGCCTACTTCTCATGGTCGGGAAACGGTCAGCAGATGGCGGATTGGATTGCTGAGGAGACCGGCGGAGATCTGTTCCGGATTCTGACCGAGGAGCCTTATGGCGACGATTTCGATTCCACCGCTTCCCGTGCGCAGACAGAACTGAACAATGAAACTCGCCCGGCGTTGTCTACCCATATCTACCCAGAGGTCATGGCAGGCTACGATGTGATCTATCTGGGCTTTCCAATTTGGTGGTACGACCTGCCAACACCGGTCTGGAGTTTCTTGGAGGAATATGACCTGTCCGGAAAAACCATCATTCCGTTTTTCTCCCACAACGGCAGTTCCAATGGAGCGAACAGCTTAAACCGCATTGCGGAGTTGGCGCCAGATGCAACGGTATTGGCCGACGAGGCGCTTTCCATTCGGGGCAGCAGCGTATCCGATTCAGAACGGCAAGTAAAAGAATGGGCGGCAAAGTTTGAAAACTAACAGGAGATAACGGAACATGAACAACTTTATTTTTGAAAATAAGACCAAGGTGTATTTCGGCAAGGGCGGCGTCAAGGAGTATCTTGGCTGTCTGCTGGGGAACTACGGCGAAACCGTCATGCTGGCCTACGGCGGCGGCTCGATCAAGCGCAACGGTGTGTACGATGAGATCATGGGTATCCTGAATGCCGCAGGCAAGCGCATCGTGGAGTTCTCCGGTATCATGTCGAACCCCACTTATGCCAAGGTGCAGGAGGGCGCGAAGCTGGCGCGTGAAAATCACGTCGATCTGATTCTCGCCGTGGGCGGCGGCAGCGTTTCCGACTGCTGCAAGGTCATCTCCGCACAGGCGAAGCTGGACGAGGACATTTGGGAACTGGAGAACACCAAGCACACATTTCCAACGGAGTTTATCCCCCTCGGCACCATCGTCACGGTGTTCGGTACCGGCAGCGAGATGAATAACGGTGCCGTCATCACCCACGAGGAAAAGAAAATCAAGGGCGCTCTTTGGGGCGCACAGGCGGATTTTGCCTTCCTTGACCCCAGCTATACCCTGTCCGTTCCCATGAAGCAGGTCATCTCCGGTGCCTTTGATACCCTGAGTCACGCCATGGAGACCTACTTCGGCAAGCCGGATGAAAACAATCTTTCCGATGACTTGGGTGAAGCCGTCATGCGCAGCGTCATCCACAACGCCCGTGTGCTGCTGACCGACCCGGAGAATTACGACGCAAGAAGCGAGCTGGCCTGGGCGTCTGCCATGGCGGAAAACGGTATTTTGAAAATTGGCAAGGTCACGGACTTCCAGTGTCACATGATCGAGCATCAGCTGGGTGCCTACACCAACTGCAACC
>UREK01000001.1 GCA_900546845.1 uncultured Eubacteriales bacterium | reverse complement strand
CAGGGTCGCCCTGGCGGCCGGCGCGGCCGCGCAGCTGGTTGTCGATGCGGCGGGATTCGTGGCGCTCCGTGCCGATGATGTGCAGGCCGCCCACGGCCACAACGCGGTCATGCTCCGCGTCCGTGACCTTCTTGTGCTTCGCGTATGCTTCGTTGTACGCGGCGCGCGCGGCGAGCACCTCCGGGTCGTCCGTTTCCGCATGGCTCGTCGCTTCCTCAATCAGCGCTTCGTCGATGCCGTTCTGGCGCAGCTCCCGCCGGGCGAGGAATTCCGGGTTGCCGCCGAGCAGGATGTCCGTGCCGCGGCCCGCCATGTTCGTGGCAATGGTCACGTTGCCAAACTTGCCCGCCTGGGCGACGATCTCCGCCTCCTTCGCGTGCATCTTCGCGTTGAGCACCTCGTGCTTGATGCCGCGGCGGGAGAGCATAGCGCTCACAAGCTCGCTCTTTTCCACAGAGATCGTGCCGACGAGGATGGGCTGGCCGGTCTTGTTGACCTGCGCGATTTCCTCCACGACGGCCTTGAACTTGCCTGCCTCCGTGGTGTATACCACGTCGTTATAGTCCTTGCGTGCAAGCGGCTTGTTGGTGGGGATCTCCACAACGTCCAAGTCGTAGATAGACTGGAACTCCGCCTCCTCGGTCTTTGCCGTGCCCGTCATGCCCGCGAGCTTCTTGAACATGCGGAAGTAATTCTGGAAGGTGATGGTGGCAAGCGTCTTGTTCTCGCGCTCTACCTTGACGTTTTCCTTGGCTTCCAGCGCCTGGTGCAGGCCGTCGCTGTAGCGCCTGCCGAGCATGAGGCGGCCGGTGAATTCATCCACGATGAGCACCTGCCCGTCCTGTACGACATAGTCCTTATCCCGCTGGAACAGCGCGTGCGCCTTGAGCGCTTGCAGGATATGGTGGTTGAGCTCCGTATTGTCCGGGTCGGAAATATCGTCGATGCCAAAATATTGCTCCGCCTTGCGCAAGCCCTGCTGCGTGAGCGCCACGGTGCGCGCCTTGATGTCCGCCATATAGTCGCCGCTCTCGGGCTGTTCCTCGCCCATGAGCAGTTCCGTCTTGGAGAGCTTCTCGATGTTCGCGCCGCGCTCGAGCCTGCGCACAAAGCGGTCCGCCTTCACGTAAAGGTCGGTGGACTTCTCGCCCTGGCCGGAGATGATGAGCGGGGTGCGCGCCTCGTCGATGAGGATGGAGTCCACCTCGTCCACAATGGCGTAATTGAGCTCGCGCTGCACCATCTGTTCCTTGTAGACGACCATGTTGTCGCGCAGGTAATCGAAGCCAAACTCGTTGTTCGTGCCGTAGGTGATGTCGCAGGCATAGGCCTTGCGGCGTGCGTCGTTGTCGAGCTCATGCACGACGCAGCCGACCGTGAGGCCGAGGAAGCGGTAGATCTTGCCCATCCACTGCGCGTCGCGCTTGGCAAGATAGTCGTTCACCGTGACGATATGCACGCCATGGCCCGTAAGCGCGTTCAGGTACGCGGGCAGCGTTTCGGTGATGGTCTTGCCTTCGCCGGTCTTCATTTCCGCGATGCGGCCCTGGTGCAGCACGATGCCGCCGAGCAGCTGCACGTCAAAATGCCTTTGCCCGATGGTGCGCTGCGCCGCCTCGCGTACGGCCGCGAATGCCTCCGGCAAGAGGCTGTCGAGCGTTTCCCCGGCGGCGAGCCGCTCCTTGAATTCCGCGGTTTTCGCGCGCAGCGCCTCGTCCGAAAGCGCGCGCATCTCCGGCTCCAGCTCGTTGATGCGCCGCACCTGCGGCATCAGCTTTTTTACTCTGCTTTCGCTCGTGTTGCCGAGCAATTTATCGATCAATCCCATCTGTATGTTTGCCTTTCCTGTGTTTCTCCGGCTTTCACCTATAGTACAACAGTTTGATTTTACCACTTTGGGCTCAGCTTGACAACGCCCGTGGGCCAACCCTCACAGTTTTCACACAATTTCGCACAAAAGCGAGCCGGGCGGCACACATGGAAACGTTGGGCGCCATGCCGGACCTGCGGCGCCGCAAGGCCGCGGGCGCGCTTTTTCAAAAAGAGTTTTCTGCAAATTCATACGTTTCTAAGGGCAACTATGCTATACTATTGAATATGAAAAACGAACGTTCAAAACAACTGACTGGCATGCTTTCTTCCACGGCAGCTTCGCTTCTGTTCGGGCTTAGCTTCATGTTCGTGAAGCAGAGCGTAAACAGCGTTTCCGCGTTTACGCTGCTTTCCTGGCGCTTCCTGTTTGCGTTCCTCGCCATGTGCGTCTGCGCGCTGCTCGGGATCTTCAAGCTGAACCTACGCGGCAAGGATTTGAAGCCGCTTCTGCTCATCGCCGTCTTTCAGCCGCTCCTGTATTACCTGGCGGAAACCTGGGGCATCGCGCTGACCACATCCTCCGAAAGCGGCACTGTGATGGCGTGCGTCCCCATTGTGACGCTGATCCTAAGCGGCGCGATCCTCAAGGAGCCGCCGACGCGGCTTCAGGCTGTCAGCATCGCCGTTTCCGTTCTCGGCGTGCTCATCATTGTGCTCATCAAAGGGCTTTCCGCGTCGCTGAACCCGCTCGGGTACCTGCTGCTCGCCGTTGCGATGCTCAGCGACAGCCTGTTCGTGATTTTCTCCCGCAAGGCTGCCGCTTATACGAGCACGGAAAAGACGTTCGTCATGTCCGCGGCCGGCGCGCTGGTGTTCACCGGCTGCGCGCTCGCCGAACATGCTTCCGCGGGAACGCTGCGCGAGTTCGCGCTCCTGCCGTTTACGAACTCTGATTTCCTGTTTTCGCTGTTTTATCTCTCCGTCGTCTGCTCTGTCATCGCGTTTGTGCTGTGCAATTACGGCATCTCCATCATCGGTGCGACGCGCTCCGCGTCGCTCGCCGTGCTCACGACGGTCGTCTCCGTGATCGCGGGCGTTGTGTTCCTCGGCGAGCCGTTCTCCTTTGCCCAGGGCGCAGCAACCGTGCTCGTGCTCGCCGGCGTTTACGGCGCGAACCGCATGCCGAGAAACGCCGTGCCGCTTGAAAGCATGGCAGAGCTTGAAGCGATGCGGGAAAAAGAGGAGGACGCCTGAATGCTGCGCGCGCTGCTCATTCTTCTCGGGACGCTCGGCATAGCGGACACCCTCGCCGTGTCCGCCTATTCCAACATGAATTTCGGCACGATCCTGCCGTTTCTTCTTGGCGCGCCGCTGCTTCTCATCGGCATCTTCTTCCATAAGATCACGGCGTTCTTTAGCTCCACCGTCCTCGGCGCGTGGATCAAGGGGCTTCTGATTGCCGCATATGCCGGCTTTCTTACGATCGTCGCCATATGCTCCTGCCTGATTTACCGGGAGGGGCACGCAGCGCCGCCCGCGGGTGCGGACGCTGTGATCGTGCTCGGCTGCGGCGTGCGCGGGGAGCGTGTCTCCCTCACGCTGGCCCGCAGGCTGGACACGGCGCTCGCCTATCTCAAAGAAAACCCCGAAACGGTTGCCGTTGTCTCCGGCGGGCAGGGCGCGGGCGAGGACATCCCGGAAGCAGAGGCCATGCGCCGCTATCTCGTTGCCCACGGCGTTGCAGAAAGCCGCATTATTATGGAAGGCCAATCCATGAGCACGCTCGAGAACTTCCGTTTCTCCAAGGCACGGATCGACGAAGCCATCGGCCCGGACGCGACGCTCGTGTTCGTGACGACGCGCTTCCACGTGTTTCGTTCAGAGCGCATCGCGCGTTCGCTCGGCATCGAAGCGGAGGGGATTGGCGCGGACGACGTCGCCTGGCTCAGCCCAAACAACTATCTTCGGGAATCCTGCGCCATCGTCTATTACTGGCTTGCGGGGCGCATTTAAGGGGATCATATGCACTTTAAGGCCGCGCGCGGGATCCTCTCCGCGCAGAACGGGATGAACCTCTTCCGCGGATGCACCCATGGGTGCATCTATTGCGATTCGCGCAGCTTGTGCTATGGCATGGATCATGCCTTTGAGGATGTGGAGGTGAAGATCAACGCGCCGGAGCTGCTCAAAGCCGCACTCCATTCCAAGCGGAAGCCCTGCATGATCGGTACCGGCGCGATGAGCGACCCTTACCTGCCCTTCCCGGAAACCCTTGCCATCACGCGGGAATGCCTCTCGCTCCTCGCGCGGTATGGCTTCGGCCTCGCCATCCAGACGAAGTCTGCGCTTATCCTGCGGGATCTCGAGCTGCTCCGCGCCATCCGGGAACGGAGCAAATGCGTCGTGCAGATGACGCTCACCACGTTTAACGAACCGCTTTGCCGAATCCTGGAGCCAAATGTGAGCACGACGCGGGAACGCTTCGAAGCGCTGCTTGCGCTGCGCGAGGCGAGCATCCCCACCGTGGTATGGCTTTCCCCCATCCTGCCCTTTCTGAACGATACGGAGGAAAATATCCGCGGTATCCTCTCCTACTGCCTGGAAGCGGGCGTGCGCGGCATTCTCTGCTTCGGGATGGGGCTGACGCTGCGGGACGGCAACCGGGAATACTTTTACCGCAAGCTGGACGCGCACTTCCCCGGCCTGCGGCAAACCTACGAGCGCGCCTACGGCCTGCGCTACGAAGTGGAGAGCCCAAACAGCGCGCGCCTGATGCGCATCTTTCAGGATACCTGCGCAAAATACGGGCTTCTATCCGACCCGGCTGCCGTTTTCGCCTATCTGCGCGCGTATGAGGGCAAGCGCGCCGGCGAGCAGCTTTCGCTGCTTTGACCCAACAGGCTATGGAAACGGAATATGGAGAAAATAAAGAAAAGGAAAAGCAAAAAGAGAACGATGCTGATACTTGCAGCGGTTTTGGCCGTCCTGGCGGTCTTTTGCGCATTCGCGCTCTCCAAGCGGCTCCGCGTGCAGCGCTATACGGCCGTCTCCGAAAAGCTGGAAGCGCCCGTGCGCCTCGCTGCGATCGCAGACCTGCACAGCACGCTTTACGGCGAAAACCAGGCGGAGCTCATCGAGGCCGTCCGGCAGGAAGCGCCGGACGTGGTGCTCTTCGTTGGCGACATTGTGGACGACCGGCTCCCCGAGGAGCCGGCGCGGCTCCTGTTCGAGGCGCTCGGGGCCGAGTTTCCCTGCTATTACGTTACCGGCAACCACGAATACCGGTCCGGCCGTTGCGATGCGGCGAAAGCGATGATTGCGGGATACGGCGTTACGGTGCTCACGGGCGATGCGGACCTCCTCACCACCGTGAACGGGCAAACGCTCTGCATTGCGGGGGTGGACGATCCGCAGCTCTGGGGCGGGTATTCGATCTGCGGCGGCTACGATGTCCCCGCCGAATGGCTTGCGCAGCTCGAAGCCTGCAAGACGGCAGCCGCGAAAAGTGGCGCCTGCTCTGTGCTGCTTTCCCACCGGCCGGAGCTTACCGGCGCTTACCGGGACAGCGGGTTTGACCTCGTGGTCTCCGGCCACGCCCACGGCGGCCAGGTGCGCATCCCCGGCCTCGTCAACGGCCTCGGCCTGTTCGCGCCCTGCCAGGGCTGGTTTCCCAAGTACGCGGGCGGCGCTTACGCCCTCGGCGGGACGACGCTCGCCGTCAGCCGCGGCCTTTGCCGCAACAGCCTGCCGCGCGTGTTCAACCGGCCGGAACTCGTGATCGTCACCCTGGCCCCGGAAGCATAACCGCACAATGGAGGTTGTCCGAATGAACCCTTTGCCTTTGCCGCCGCGCATCGCAGCGCTGATCCAGGGAAAAGCATATGAACTGGACGCGGTCGGCATGTCCGGCGCAGCGGTGCTTTGCTTTGAGGATATGGTCTTAAAGATCGAACCGGTTTCCGAGGAGTCATGCCGCGAGCATGCGATGCTCCGCTATCTGCAAGGCCGCCTCCCCGTCCCGCGCATCCTTGCCGCTGAAACGGAAAACGGCCGCAGTTATCTGCTCATGACGCGGCTCCCCGGCGAGATGGCCTGCGCAAGAACGCTCCTTCAGGATCCCGCTGCGCTCGCAGCGCTGCTCGCGGAGGGGCTGCAGATGCTCTGGCATGTAGATGTTTCCGCCTGCCCGCACAGCGCCATGTTAACGGAAAAGCTGCGCCTGGCGGAAGCGCGCGTCGCCGTCGGCCTCTGCGATATGGAAAACACCGAACCGGGGACCTACGGCCCGGGTGGCTTCCAAAGCCCTGCCGCCCTGCTCGCGTGGCTCAAAGCCAACCGCCCGGCGGAAACGCCCTCTCTCTCCCATGGGGATTACTGCCTGCCAAACGTTTTCGTCCAAGATGGCAGGATCAGCGGCTTTCTCGATTGGGGGCGCGGCGGCCTCGCCGATCCGTATCAGGACATCGCGCTCTGCTACCGGAGCCTGCACCATAACCTCAGCGGACATTACGGCAGCGCACCCGTTCCCGGCTTTTCCCCGGAGCTTCTGTTCGACGCGCTCGGCATCGCGCCGGATTGGGAAAAGATCCGCTATTATATCCTGCTGGACGAGCTGTTCTAATTCCCCGCCGCCCGGTAAACGCTGCCATCCGGCGTGCGGTCCATGAACCCGTATTCGACGAGCGCCCGCCGCAGCGTCGCGTAATCCGGGTGGATGCGCCCGAGCACGCGGTTGATCTCCTTTTCGGAATACGCTTCCTCTGGCTTGAAGCTGCGCATGATCTCACGCAGCACGATGATTTTCTTCTTTTCCCTTGCCGGAATCTGCCGGAGCGCGCCGTTCTCGTCAAAGTATGTTTTTATCGTCTTTTCCCGCTCCGCCGCGGTGATGCCATAACGGTCGTCCACCATGGTAGCGGCTGCATGTACTGCGTCAAATTCGCCTTGGCCCGTCATGCCGATGCCCTGCTTCGTCTTTTCTGCAAGGGAGCGCAGCAAGGCGAGGTAAAGCGTCGCCTGCTTCTCCTTTTCCCGCAGTTTGAAGCGATGGTTGCGCACCGTCGAAGGCGCGACCCCGCAGAGCTTTGCAATCTCCGCATCCTGTTTCCCCGCTGCGACATGCCGCAGCAGCTGACGCTGCACCTCCGTCAGGCCCAGGAGGGCCGCTTCCTGTTCCAAAAGCCAATCCGCCGCCGTGCCGTGCGCTTGCGCGACATGGCGTCTTGCCGCGCCCTCCGCGTCGTAAAGCAGGCCGCCGTCCAACTCATAGACGCGGCCCGCTTCATATTCCTTGCCGCAGAGCGTGCAGACGAACCCCGCGCCCTCCTGCGCATAGCCCGCCGCAATCTCCGCGATCCCGTATTCCCAAAGCTGCTTTTCCATGCATATCCGCTCCCTTTCAGTTTAATACGCATATTATAGCAACTTAATTTTATTTAGTCTATATATTTATAGACCATTTTATATTTCGTTTATTTCTTTGTCTTCGGTGTAAAGATTACCGCGTTCAGGTAGCCAAACAGGATGGCCGCCGCGACGCCGCCCGCCGTCGCCGTGATGCCGCCGGTAAACGCGCCGATTATGCCGTCCTCCATCGCGCCTTCCATCGCCCCTTTGCCGAGCGCATAGCCGAAGCCGGTCAGCGGCACCGTCGCGCCCGCGCCCGCAAGCTCCACGAGCGGCTCATACAGCCCGAACGCCGTAAGCACCACGCCAAGCGTCACGAACAGCACGAGGATGCGCGCGGGCGTGAGCCGCGTCAGGCTCATGAGGAGCTGGCCGATGACGCAGATCGCGCCGCCGATCACAAATGCCCAAAGAAAATCCATCCATTCCATTGCGTTCACCTTCTTTCCAATACTACGGCGTGCGCGATGCCAGGGATGCTGTCCCCCTGCATGCCCGCCGTCGGGCTCATGAGCGCGCCCGTCGCCATGAACAGCATGCGCGTGAAATCGCCCTGCTCCATGCGTTTAAGCAGGAATGCGTTGAGCGTGACTGCGGAGCAGCCGCACCCGCTACCGCCGCAATCCACCTTTTGCGCCGGGTCGAAAATCATGTTGCCGCAATCCCGGTGACGGTCGGCAAGGTCAACGCCCTTGTCGCGGCACAACTCCGCAAACATCTCGCTGCCGAAGCGGCCAAGGTCACCGGTGACGATCATGTCGTAATCCGCAACGGTGCGGTTTTGCTCCCGCAGGTGCGCGATCAACGTATCCGACGCTGCCGGCGCCATCGCAGCGCCCATGTTGTTCGCGTCCGTGATGCCAAGGTCCACCACCCGGCCGATGGTGCCGCCCGTCACGTAAATGTGCCGGAACTGCGCGCCGCCCGCGTAGCTTGCGTCCACAAGCAGGCTCGCGCCCGCGCCGGTCACGGTACGCTGCGCAGTGGGCGTAGTCTGCCCGCCCATCTCCAGCGGGAAGCGGTACTGGCGCTCCGCGGTGCTGAAATGGCTCGTCGCAGCGCAGGCGATGTGCCCGGCATAGCCGCCGTCGATGAGCATGCTGCCCAGCAGCAGCGATTCCGCCATCGTGGAGCACGCGCCATATAGGCCCAGGAACGGGATTGACAGCTCGCGTGCGGCAAAATTCGCCGTGATGATCTGGTTCAAAAGATCGCCGCCCAAAAGCAGATCAATCTCGGAAGGCTGCATTGCGCAGCGGTCAAGCGTGCGGCGCACCGCCTGTTCGAACATCTTGCGCTCCGCCTTCTCCCAGCTTTCCTCCCCCCAGGTGTCATCTTGGAGAACGAGGTCAAAATACCCGCCGAGCGGGCCCGCGCCCTCCATGTCGCCGACGATGGATGCACCCGCAGCGATGCGCGGGGGCGCTTCGAACACAACGGTCTGTTTACCCAAGCGTTTCTGCATCATATCCGCCCCCTTAGCCCGCGAGCAGGCACGTGATGAGCCCGACAATGACCGACGCGCCGACGCCGTAAACGAGCACCGGCCCTGCGATGGTGAACATCTTCGCTGCCGTGCCGAGGATGAGGCCTTCGCGCTTAAATTCCATTGCAGGAGAGACGATCGAATTCGCAAAACCCGTGATCGGAACGATCGAGCCCGCGCCGGCCCAGGAGCCGATCTTGTCATATACGCCAATGCCGGTGAGCGTTGCGCCCAGGAACACCATCACGATCGCTGTAAGCGCCGCCACGCCGTCCTGGTCGAGCTTGAGCGTCGCCTCGCCAAAGGCGCGCACCGCCTGGCCGATGCAGCAGATCAGCCCGCCCGCAACAAAGGCGCGTACGCATTGCGAAAACGTCTTGCTGCGGGGCATCTTCTCGTTCACCCGCTGCTGGTAGCGCTGCTCCTGCGCGGTTTTTTGCCGTTTCTCTCCCATTAGATTGCGTCCTCCTTGTCCGAATTCTGAATCAATTTGCTGCCCTTGTAGCGCGTTTCGCGGTCCATCGGCCCTTGCGTGCCCGCGCCGCCGTGCAGGTCCACCCGCGGCAGCTTATTGTACGGCGTTTCTTCCATGCTGCGCCTCCTGCATCACAAAGTAGGTGCCGTTCGCGCTCTTGGGCCCGGTGCGCATGCCGCTGAGCGAATCGTAAAGCAGCAGGCCAAAGAGCGTAAGCAGCAGGACGATCGCCGCCGTCAGCATATATCTCCGCCTTTTGAGCATTGTATTTTCCTCCCTCTGTTGGTTTTACGGGTAGTGTTTGCATGTCCTGCGTTTTTTATGAAGCGCAGGCATAAGAAAAAGCCCTATCAACCGAAAGGGCGCATAAAACGGCAAGACCTGAGAAAACCGGGCAGAAAGCTTCTATGTGGCGTTGCCTACTTGAGAAACCGATATTGGGTCAAATACAAGATATACTCATTTAATCAATTTAATAATTAAAGGGCAATCCCGATACGAGCTGTTTTTGGTCTCTTTTGTTTTCGTAAAGCTCTTTTCGAACAGTAATGAGGCTTAAGTTATTATATCCTAATTTATAATATAATTTCAGGGCAACTTCGTTTCTCGGCGATACATCAAAGCATATCGCTGTATATGCAGGTTTTGATTTTATGATTTCTTCTGCTAAATGAATAGACTTTGTAGCGATACCAATGTTCCTGTATTTTTCATCTACATAAATATCCTCAATCCATGCGACATTTTCACCTCTATATCCGATATGCAGAAAGCCAACGATGGTTCCATCATAGTCAATCATATATAGCTCATGGTTTTCCGTCATCCAGCTTTGGAGCGTTTTTTCCGCTTCAATGTAGTTTTCACTTTGCAGCTCTCTCTTGCCATTGATAAGCGATGCATGAAAGCCGAAAAAGTCGGCGATTCGGGTAACCGACTGGTTCTTGTATTCTTGATTATATATCAATAATTTTACCATAGCTTTTTTTTTCCTTTGAAACGGCTTCCATTCCCCTGGAGTAATGCCGTTGCTTTCATAGCTGACTTTGTATCACTTGGTCGAAGACGCTTAAAAAGCCATATCTCGCATCGGACAGCAAACGCTCCATGCCCGTCCCCGTCAGAACTCCAAAACCATATCATACCAGACCGCATGCCGCCACGTGCGCCACGTCCGCCATGCTGACGGTAAAAGCGCCGCGCGCAAGGATGTTCTTCACCGTCTTGTGCCCGGCACTCAAGCACATGGAAAGCTGCGTATCCTCGCTGATACCGCCCCAGGCGGCGTTCATCGCGTCCGGCACGCCCGCTTCGTCATAGCTTGCGATATAAACACCGGCTGCGGGTATGTTCAAGGCTTTGCCCCAAAGTTTTTCCTCATATTCGTTTTCTCCCCTTTTCGTTATCAGCAAATCTGGTTCACTTTAAACGCAATGCGGCTGCTTTTCCGCACCGATCTCCACCCATGCAGGACGGAAGCCGCAGTTGAGTGCAACGTTCCAGGAATGGTAGTTCGATACGCTCGTCCCATAAAATGGAATATCCCCCTGCTGCAGGATCCTGTTTTTGAGCAGCGTGACTAAATAGGTTCCCACGCCTCTGGAGCGGTATTCCGGCATCACGTCGATCCCGATCTGCAGCCAATGCGGCGCGTCCTCCGAGCAGCCCGCCATCCCTATGACCGAATCGCCGTCGTAAGCGCACACAGCCATGGTATCTGGGCGCATCACACAATACTGCGGCGCAATCGCGTTTGGGAAGCGCTTATCCCCATAAAAGCGATGGATTTCCTCGTCAAAAGACCATCGGACCGGATACTTCCGCTTTGGCGCCGCATCCGTGTGCGGCAGGAACATATGGTGCGTAGCAGTAAGAGCGTAGCCAAAACGCTCGAGTTCCCGTGCAAGCGGCGCGAGGTTTGGGATTTCAAACAGCCAGCAGCCGGGCCGGCCCGCGGCAAATCCGCGCAGATATGGGTGCAGGCGTTCATCCGCCGTGATGACGGCATTTTTCCCCAGCGTAACCATATGGAAAAAATAGGCGTCTGCGCTGTACCTGCGCCGCCCTTCCCGGAGCATGGTGGCGGTCACGATATTTTCTTCCTGCCCGAATGCCTCCGGGGAGCAGTTATATTCCAAGGCGAGGAGTTCCCGCAAAGCAGCCATATAATCCATCTGCCCGCTGCCCCATTAAAACTCCAGCACCATGTCGTACCAGACCGCGCCGCCATGCTCGGATGCGGAAATGCCTTCGTCCTTGTAGCCAAACTTGGCATAGTAATGGATCAGGCGGTCCTTGCAGGTGAGCGTGCAGCCCTTGCGCCCGGCAGCCCTCGCGTCGTCGATGAGCGTCCGCATCAGGCGCGCGGCGACGCCATGCTTCTGGAACTCCGGCAAAACGGCGATGCTCATAACGCTCTGCCACGCGCCCGCATCGTCATGCATGCCCGCGTTCTCAAACATTTCATCCACGATGGTGCGCCGGCCGCATGCCATGCCGTTGATGAAGCCGGCCACGCGGCCGTCCGTTTCCGCGACCCAGAAATTCTTTGGGAACGCTTGGATACGCGCCTCAATCCGCTCCCGCGTAGCCGCCTCCGCAGGCGGGAAGCACACGGCTTCCACCGCCGTGACCGCATCGAGATCCTCTGGCTTCACATAGCGGATCGTGATCTGCTTCATCTCTGGTTCCTCCTTCTCTGCGCTCCCGGGCGCATCTTCCCGTTTTGCTTCCTGCTGCGCTTCCGCTTCAGCTGTTTCCGTCTTTTCGCCTTTCTCTCCCTTTTCCGGTTCCTGTGGCTCCGCGTCCTTCTGTTCCGGCTCCGCTTCCTTCTTCCCGGTATAATGCCCCAGTTCGTCCAAGAGCATCTTGATGCGAAGCTGCGCGATCTCAAGCTCCTGCTCGGCGCGCTCGTTCGCCCGCACGATCTCATCCAGGAACGCATCCACCTCTCCGATGTCATAGCCCCAGAACGCGCGGCTGAACTGCTTGTTGATGATCTCCTCCGCTTTAATCATGCCATCCCTCCGTCCGTTTGATGCAAGCGCCGTATCCGTGCGGATACGGCGCTTGCATCGCTTTTTGCTTAGATGAGGCCGTCGCTGTCGTTCTCATCGTTGCCGATCACGTCGTAGTTGGTGGGAGCCACGACAAAGATCCCGCGCGAGATTTTGTAGATTGTTCCGTTGAGGGCGTAGATCGCGCCTGCCATGAAATCGAGGATGCGCTGTGCACAGTCGAGTTCGAGATCCTCCATGTTCACGATCACAGGCTTGCGGCTCTTGAGGTTATCAATGATGTTCTGCGTATCCTCATAGCTGATGGGATGATATACGATCATCTTCTGCTGGGCCGCGGAGGGGAGGCTGACGACGTTGCTGTTCGCCGCAGTCTTGCTGCGGCCGCGGTTGCCAATGCTCACAACGTTGTCGGCGTCCCTGGAATCCTCTTCGTAAAGATCATCCATGTATTCGTCCTCTGCGTCGGTCTCCTCGATTCCGATGTAATCAAGGAATTTGTTCAACAATCCTGCCATTTTCTTATTCCTCCAAAGTATTTTTTAATTGGCGCTTGGAGAAATAACATCTGACCCGGCTTTGCGGAGGGCTAATCTCTCTTTACACCCTCGCAGCGGCATACTGCCTTGCCCCGAACAGGGCGGTGCCCACGCGGATCATCGTGGCCCCTTCGGCAATCGCCGCCATATAATCCCCGCTCATGCCCATGGAAAGCTGTTCCATTGAAACATTCGGCAGTTTTTTGCTGCCAAGCGTTTCAAACAGCGTCCGCATCCTCGCAAAATAAGGCCGCGCCCCGTCTTCGCCCACCGCCGGCGGGATGCACATGAGCCCCTTTACGCGGATGCCGTTCATGGCGGAAACCATCTCTAAAAACCCGGGAAGCTCGTCCGGTGCGATGCCGCCCTTCTGCGCCTCGCCGCCGATGTTGACCTCGATGAGCACATCCTGCACCACGCCTTCACGCACCGCGAGGCGGTCGATCTCCTGCGCGAGTGCAAGCCGGTCAACAGATTGGATCATATCGACCTTCCCAATGATATATTTTACCTTATTTGTCTGCAATTGTCCAATCAAATTCACCTCTGCGCCACGCGCGCGGAAGAATTCGAGCTTGCCCGTCAGCTCCTGCACACGGTTTTCGCCAACGGAGGTGATCCCGCAATCGAGCGCCTGCGCGATGCGCGCTTCCTCCACGAATTTCGTGACCGCGATCAGCTTCACGGAATCCGCTCCGCGTCCGGCCGCCGCCGCGGCCCGTTCCATATTTTCCCGAATCGTAAGATAATTTTCCCGAATGTTCATGGTTTTGCGTACCTCTGCCCTGCCGCGATCGGATCCGCAGCGTCTTTCGCCTGAATCAAAGCGTTCTCTTGATCCGTTGCAAGCACATCCACCGCAACCTCGCGCTCGCCATCACCCGTGCGGATCCTGATATACGCCGCACCATCCCGCATAGCGATCGCATCAAGCGGCGCGACAACGCCGCTCGCCTCCATGGAAACCGTCGCGTTCACGTTGCGGGCGCTCAAAAGCGCGCCGATCGGCTCCGTGAATTCGAGCAGATTCATGACCCCTCCGTCATACACCGCCGTCTCAAGCGCCGTCGCGGTATATGGCGTATCCGTCAACCCATCGAACGTTACGGAATATTGCGCGCCCGCGAGCGTGCGCAGCGGCTCGTTCTTTCCGGTCAAAAACGCGAGATGCCAGCGGTTGGGGTTCACAAAGCGGTAGAGCAGGTTGTCCGCGCTTCCGCCCGCCATGTTCGCCGTGTTTTTCAGCGTGCGTGAGATAAGCTCTGCATTGAGCATATCCAGCTTGTCATAATTGAGCGCCTGTTCGTAGCCGTCGAAATAGAAGCTGACGACGCCGCTGCCAGAAGCCATGGCCTCCGTAACATAAGAAGCGAGCTGCTCCTGCTTGGCCTGCTCCGCCGCATACAGCGCGGTGAGCGTCTCCGTGGGCTGCACGGTGTTGCGCAGATATTCCTTGCGCTGCGCGAGCAGGGACTTCAGTTCGGTTTCGAGCGTCAGCAGGTCGCCCTCGCCTCCGAGCGCAAGCGTGCGGATGGCCGCGCGCTTCTGGCTGATCTGCAGTTCGATGTTCGCAAGGTCCGCGTTTTCCACGCCGGAAAGCAGGGCGGTCTGTGCCGCGTAGATCTCCGCTTCCACGGTAATGAGGGACTGCATCATATCGTCGCTGTACCCCCATTTGTATACCGCTGCAATAGGCATGCCTTCATAGCATTCCGCGCCTTCCGCCGCGAGGAACGTTACCTTGTCGTACCGGTCCACGGAAACGCTCATCTCGTCCCGGATGACGACGCCCTTGGCGGAAAGCTCCATGCGCATCGTTCCCGTTTCGAGCGTGCCACCGCCCGAATCTGAAAGCAAAAGCACGGCCCCAACGGTCACCGCGATGAGCACGAGCGCCAGCAGCATATAAAACTTCCCTGTGAAACGTACCGTTCTGCGCCTTGCCATTCTCCCTCCGGATTTCCGTTATTTCTAAATTTATCCTATCTATTTTACAGCGGAACGGACGCTTTTGAAAGAGCGTCCGCAAATCTTTAAAGATTTTTTTGTATTTGCGCTGAAATGCCTTATGCCTTTTCCGGCTGGAGTATGGCCTTGAGCTTCTCAGAAATGCCCTCCACCCGGCCCACCGCGGAGGCACACATCGCGTTCGCGTCAAGCACCCTGGGGAGGATCGCCTGGACGTCATCCATCGAGATGTTCTCGATGCGCTGCATGATTTCCTCCTCGGAATACACCCTGCCGCGCAAAAGCTCCATCTTGCCGATGGCGTTGTTGCGCGCGGAGGTGCTCTCCTGCCCGAGCATGTAGCTGCCCTTGAGCTGCTCCTTGCTGCGGATAAACTCCTCCTTGGTCAGGCCGTTGCGCCGGAGCTTTTCGAGTTCCTCCAGGATCAGCGCAGCTACCTGCTCAGCCGTGCTTTCCCCCGTGCCGGCATACAGCGCGAAATAGCCCGTCTCCGTATAAGAGGAGGGGAAGGAATATACCGAATAGGCAAGGCCCCGCGCCTCGCGGATGCCCTGGAACAGGCGGGAGCTCATGCTGCCGCCCAGGGCGTTGTTGAGCACGAAGAGCGCGTACTGCCCATCCTCGTCAAGCGCAAAACCCGGGAAGCCAAGGCAGAGGTGCACCTGCTCGATGTCCTTTTCCACCGCGCGGAACCGGCGCCCGCCCGTGAGCGCGCTGACTTTGCGCACCCCGCGTTCGCCCACGCCGCCGCCCGAGAAGCAGCGGTTAAGCGCGTCCAGCAGCGCCGCGCGCTCGAAGTGCCCGGCGCAGGAAATCACGATGTTGTTCGGCATATAATGCCGCCCCATATAGTCCATGAGCGCATCGCGCGTGAAGGCGCGCACGCTTTCCTGCGTACCCAGGATCGGGTTTGCAAGCGGCGTGTTTTCATACAGCAGGGCGCAGAGCGTCTCGTGCGCCACATCTTCCGGGGAATCCTCCGTCATGAGGATCTCCTCGCATACGACGCCCTTTTCACGTTCGAGATCCGCCTCGTCAAACCTGGAGTTGCGCACAAGGTCCGCGAGCATGTCCGCCGCGCGGGGCAGGTGCTCGTCCAGCACCTTTGCATAAAAGCAGGTGCATTCCTTCGCTGTGAACGCGTTGAGGTTGCCTCCGATTGCGTCCATTTCCGCGGCGATCTCCGCCGCCGTGCGGCGCTCCGTCCCCTTGAACAGCATATGCTCGATGAAGTGAGAAGCGCCTGCCTCCGAACCGCTTTCGCAGACGGAACCTGCGTCGATCCAAACGCCCATCGAAATGGAACGGTAATGCGGCATCGGTTCGCCGATCACGCGGATGCCGTTTTCCAATTTATCACGAAAAACCATGTTCATCCCGAGCCGAGCACGTCCCCGACGCGCACGGCTTCCAATCCTTTCCCTTTGAATCCGTTCAGCAGCCCCGGCAGCGCCTCTGCGGCGGCAGCCGTCGGCTGCATCAGTATTATGCTTCCTTCAATCGGGTCATTTAATCCGCGCTGCGTAATTTCCGCCGCGCTGCCCGCCGCGCATCGCAGATCCAGCGTGGAAAGCACATGCATGAGCGAGAGGCGCTTTGCCGCGCGCCCGGAAACGGTCACGTTGCGCGTGCCGGAATAATACAGCGCCGGGCGCACACCGCACGCGGCCTCGATCTTATCCAGAGAGGCAGAAACGTCCGCCTGCACTGCGGAAAGCTTCCCGTCAAACGCAGGATCGTCCCCCATGGTGGCGATCTCATGGCCGTCGGCCGCCATGCGCAAAAGCAACGCCGCGTTCTCCTCCGCCCAAAGGCCGCTCACCGCAAATGTCGCCTTCGCGCCGTGGGCGGCAAGCGCGTCCAGGATGGAATCGAGCGACGCGGCGTTCCACGAAACGGCGAATTGCAGAGCGATCGCGCTCTCCGCATGGCCCCGGTAATTGGGCGCATACGCAAGCTGCGCCATAGCTGTTGCGGCATCCGGCCGGCTGGTAATGAAATACAGCGCTGCGATCAAAAGCAGCAGCAGCAGGTTTACAAGCGCCCCGTTCCGTCTCCGCGTTTTCATAGCATCCTCCCCGCATGTCCGTATCCTCGGTTTATGGTATTCACTGTGGGGCGGAATTATGAGGCGGGATGCTGCGCGGAAGAAGGCGTCCCCCTCCTTCTACGCGGCAGCCATAAAATTCTAGGGAGCCGGAGGCCGAATCTACGGTGGCCGGCTTCGGATTCGGCGGCATATGCGTCAAATCCGCAAAACTGGCGTTTGCCGGTTTTGATACGATGCGCGGGAGGGGAAATACCCCTCCCGAAACGCATTTCTGTTTTTGTAATTACTGCCTGTCGTTCTTCCTGCTGTCGTTCGGGAGCAGGCCCTTGCGGGTCAGGTCGATCTTGCCGTCCGGCTTGATGTCAATGACGCGCACGAGGATTTCATCGCCGATGGAGACGACGTCTTCCACGCGCTCCACGAATTTGTTGTCGAGGTTCTTGATATGCACAAGGCCCTTTTTGCCGGGCTTGAGCTCAACCTGTGCCCCGATGGGCAGGATGTTCACGACTTTGCCGAGGAATACTTCACCGACCTCTATATCCTTGACAATGGTGTCGATCATCTTCTTCGCCGCAGCGGAGGCTTCCGCATCGGGCGAGAGGATAAACACGCGGCCATCGTCCTCAATGTCGATTTTCACGCCGGTATCTGCAATGATCTTGTTGATGGTCTTTCCGCCGGAGCCGATGACCTCGCGGATCTTGTCCGGATGGATGGTGAACTGCAGCACGCGCGGCGCGAAGGGGCTGATCTCCTCCCGTGGCACAGAGATGGTTTCCATCATCTTGTCGAGGATGAAGAGGCGGCCGCGGCGCGCCTGCTCCAGCGCGCGGGTGAGGATCTCCTCATCAATGCCCTTGATCTTGATGTCCATCTGGATGGCGGTAATGCCCTCGCGGGTGCCGGCCACTTTGAAGTCCATATCGCCCAGGAAGTCCTCAAGGCCCTGGATGTCGGTCAGCACCGCGATGTTGCCGTTGTCCACATCCTTGATGAGGCCCATCGCAACGCCCGCAACAGGCTTTTTGATCGGCACGCCTGCATCCATGAGCGCCATTGTGCTCGCGCAGATGGAGGCCTGGGAGGTAGAGCCGTTGGAGCTGATGACCTCGGAGACGAGGCGGATCGCATACGGGAACTCCTCTTCGGAAGGCAGCATCGGCAGGAGCGCGCGTTCCGCGAGCGCGCCATGGCCGATCTCGCGGCGGCCCGGGCTGCGCACCGGGCGGGTTTCGCCCACGCTGTACGGCGGCATGTTGTATTGGTGCATGTAGCGTTTGAAGGTATCCTCGCCGATGCCGTCGAGCGTCTGCCCGTCGCCCAGCGCGCCAAGGGTGGCGATGGTCATCACCTGCGTCTGCCCGCGGGTGAACACAGCGCTGCCGTGCGTGCGCGGGAGGATGCCTACCTCGCTCCAGATGGGGCGGATCTCCTCCTGCTTGCGGCCGTCCGGGCGGATGCCGCGGTTGATGATCTTGTCGCGCACGATCTCCTTGGTGATGTTGTAAAGGATCGCGTCCACGTCCTTCGCGGAATCCGGGAAGTTCTCGGCAAAATGCTCCGTGACCTCGGCCTTGATCTCAGCGGAACGTGCCTCGCGCTCCTTGCGGTCGAACGTGTCGAGGGACCATTCGACCTTATCCATCGCGTATTCGCGCACGAGCGCGACGAACTCAGGATCGGGCTGATAGATGTTCACTTCCATCTTCGGCTTGCCGATCTCCGCGGCGATGCCGTCGATGAAAGCGACGATCTCCTTGATGGTTTCATGCGCGAGCAGGATGGCCTTGAGCATCTCGGCCTCGGTCAGCTCGTTCGCGCCGGCTTCGACCATCATCACCGCGTCGCGCGTACCGGCAACAGTCAGGTTCAGGCGGCTCTTTTCGCGTTCAGCACTGCTGGGGTTGATGATGTATTCGCCGTCCACATAGCCCACGCTCACGGCGCCCGTCGGCCCCATGAAGGGCGCGTCGCTGATGGAAAGGGCGATGGAGGAACCGATCATGGCAAGGATGTCCGGCTGGACGTCCTGCTCCACGGAGAGGACGGTCGCAATGACCTGGATGTCGTTATAGAAGCCCTTCGGGAAGAGCGGGCGAAGCGGCCGGTCGATCAGGCGGCTTGCGAGGATGGCCCGCTCGGATGGGCGGCCTTCGCGCTTGATGAACCCGCCGGGGATCTTGCCCACGGAATACATCTTTTCTTCAAATTCCACGCTCAGCGGGAGGAAATCCACGCCGTCGCGCGGCGCTTTGGCGACCGTCGCGCACACGAGCACCGCGGTATCCCCGCAGCGCACCAGCGCGGAACCGCCAGCCTGTTCAGCGTATTTGCCTGTTTCAACGGTCAGGGTTCTGCCCGCCAGCTGCATTGAGAATGTTTTTGCCTGCATGTCTTCATGCTCCTTTGTACTATACTTTTTAATTCAAACTATTTTATTATAGCGCATTTCCATAGAAAAATCATCTCCTTTATTCAAATTTTTTGGCAGCAAAGCGCCGCGTTTTCTTCCGGTTTGAAAGCGCTTGGCACCTTCCGTTTGCCGCGCCCGGCGCTTTCCTTGCGGTACTCACCTTCGCGCGGGGCTGGCTGCCCTCCCCGCCCCGCAGTGGCACATATAAAACTGCAAAAAGGGCCGGAACGGCGTTCAGCACGCCGCTCCGGCCCTTTTGTATCCTTTTATTCCGCTTTCTTTTCCGTTTCCGGCACTTCGCCGTTCTTGCGTTTGTAATAATCCTCGATTGCGCTCTTGACAGCTTCCTCCGCAAGTACAGAGCAGTGGATCTTCTGCGGCGGCAGGCCCTCAAGCGCCTCTACAACAGCAGCGTTGGAGAGTTTGAGCGCTTCGTCGATGGACTTTCCCTTGATCATCTCCGTCGCCATAGAGGACGTCGCAATCGCAGCGCCGCAGCCGAACGTCTTGAAGCCGCAGTCCTCGATGATGCCGTCGTCATTTACCTTGATGAACATCTGCATGATGTCGCCGCACTTGGCGTTGCCCACCATGCCGACGCCGTTGGCGTCCTCCACCTCGCCCATGTTGCGGGGATTGCTGAAGTGATCCAGAACCTTTTCGGTATACATATATCGCCTTTCTCCTTTCGAAAAATCCGTTATCCGTGGTAAAGCGGGGACATTGCGCGCAGGCGCTCCGCCACCTTGGGCAGAACCTCGAGCACATAGTCGATGTCCTCCTCCGTCGTTTCGTCGCTCAACGTGAGGCGCACGGAGCCGTGCGCGACCTCATGCGTAAGGCCGAGCGCGAGCAGCACATGCGAAGGGTCGAGCGAACCGGACGTACAGGCGGAGCCGCTCGATGCGGCGATGCCGTTCATGTCCAGCATCAGCAGGATGGATTCACCTTCGATGTACTTGATGCTGTAATTCACGTTATTGGGGAGGCGCAGCGTTGGATGGCCGTTGAGCTTCACCTCCGGGATGCGCGCCGCAATGCCCGCGATGAGCTTATCCCGCAGCTTTGTCATGCGCGCGGCGCTCTCCGCAAGGTTCTCCGTCGCAAGTTCGATCGCAGCGCCAAGGCCCACGATGCCCGCAACGTTTTCCGTGCCCGCGCGGCGGTTGCGCTCCTGCGCACCTCCCATCACATAGGCAGGCAGGCGGACACCCTTCTTCATATAAAGCGCGCCCACCCCTTTGGGGCCATGGAACTTGTGCGCGGAAAGGGAAAGCATGTCGATGTTCATCGCCTTCACGTCAATCGGCATATGGCCGACGGCCTGCACCGCGTCCGTATGGAACAGCACGCCGCGTTCCCGGCAGACCTTGCCGATCTCTGCGATGGGCATTATAGTGCCGACCTCGTTGTTTGCGAACATGATGGAGACGAGGATGGTTTTATCCGTGATCGCATTTGCAACCTGCTCCGCCGTGACCATACCGTTTTCGTCTACGGGGAGGTAGGTGACCTCGATCCCGCGCTTTTCGAGCGCTTCGCAGGTATGCAGGATCGCATGGTGCTCCACGTTGGTGGTGATGATGTGATTGCCCTTCTTTGCATAGCGCTCGGCCACGCCAAAGAGGACGGTATTGTCGCTTTCCGTGCCGCAGCCGGTGAAGATGATCTCCTCCGGCAGCGCGTTGAGCGCCTTAGCCACCTGGTCGCGCGCGTGCTCCACACCCTTGCGTGCTTCCTGCCCAAAGGAATGCGGGCTGGAGGGGTTGCCGTATATGGCTGTAAGATACGGCATCATCTGTTCGAGCACCTTCGGGGAAAGCGCGGTTGTGGCCGCATTGTCAAGATAAACCTTTCTCATTCTCTATTGGGACCATCCTTTCATTTTTCACTGTCGTAAAAGGCGCGGCGGCTTATTTTTGGCTCATCCGCTCCGTCTGGATCTTGTAATCATCCGCCATGTCTTTGAGGCTCGTGGCCGCGAGTACCTCGTTGATGCTGGCCTGCAGCTTCAGCCAGAGCGGCCGTGCGGAGCAGGAGCATGCGTTGTCGCAGCTGACGTGTTCGGAGCTCACGCAGTCGATCACCGTGGTGGAGCCTTCGAGCACGCGGAGGATCTCGCCGACGTTGATCTCCTCCGGCGGGCGGGAAAGCGCGTAACCGCCCTGCGCGCCGCGGCTGGAGGTCACAAGCCCCGCCTTGCGCAGGCTGCTGATGAGTTGCTCGAGATACGCGTCGCTCACGCCCTGCTGCGCCGCAAGCGCAGAAGTGCTCACCGGGCCGCCCCCATAGGCGATCGCAAGGTCTACCATAGCCTTCAGGCCATAGCGCCCGCGCGTGGAAAGCTTCACGTTCCTCACCTCAATCCCAAGTAGCTTGGTTGGATTTCGGGTATACTATACCACCAGGAAGGCGCTCTGTCAAGAATCCCAAGCAGGTTGGTTTGGATTTATCCGATCAATCCCAAATTTCTTCCGCGCTCAGCTTGCAAAGTGCTTCATTTTCTATTGACAATATTATACTTTTACATTATATTGAAAATAGTAATAGTTCCTTCAGTAGTTCCTTTAGTGCGTGCCCATTGGATGGCCGTTATCAGGATCGTATGGTTACGCGCTACTACACTGAATACTATAATTGCGATAATTGCGGGGCATTAGGTTGGACAGAAGAATATACAACCACCTCGCGAAATTATGACCATCCTCCTGTACTGTAAATGATCATGAAGACAATTAAGCAGGTAAATCTAATTTTTAAGCGCATCTCTTTCCTTCCTTTTCTGCTCGCGCTGTGCCTTGTCCTGTGCTCCTGCGGTGTGCTCCCGGGATCGCAGGATGCTGTGGCCGATCCCGCAGAGCCTATTGCGTCGGCAGAAACTCAGCCCACACCGGATGCGGGGCAGGACATTGCAGAGCCTTCCGGCACCGTGCCGAATCTGATCCTTCCCGATGCATCGGAGACCATCATCACCCCCAAGGAGGATACCTGGGAATACAGCCAATGCCCTCTGGATGGGCGCTATCAGGATCGTCTGGTGACCTACATCGTGGAAGATCATTTCCCGGCAGATGAACCCGGAGGCACGCCGCGCGTTGAAACGCGCGAGGTGCTTTACCGGCACCACGAGCACCCATGAACAACAATCAAAACAGACAATGAGCAGGGCCTACACCCTGCTCATTTTTTGCTATTTTGCTATGCTTTTTACTTAATACAACGGATACTTCTTTGTGAGCGCCAGCACGCCTTCCTTCACTTCCGGCACAGCAGCCTCGCCCTCGTTGATGATCCGGACGATGTAGCCTGCGACAAGCGCCATGTCCGCTTCCTTCAGGCCGCGGCTCGTAACGGCCGGGGTGCCGAGGCGGATGCCGCTCGTGACGAAGGGGCTGCGCGTCTCGCCGGGGACAGTGTTCTTGTTGGCGGTGATGTTCGCCGCGTCGAGCAGCGCTTCGACTTCCTTGCCGGTGCGGCCTTCCGCACCGAGATCAACGAGCAGTAGATGGTTGTCCGTGCCGCCGGAGACGAGCTTCACGCCCTTTTCGGAAAGGCCGGCCGCAAGCGTCTGCGCGTTGTTGACGACCTGCTGCTGATACGCCCTGAACGCCGGCTGCAAAGCCTCCTCAAAGCAGACAGCCTTCGCCGCGATGGTATGCATCAGTGGGCCGCCCTGCGTGCCTGGGAAGATCGCCTTGTCAATCTGCTTGGCAAGCGTTTCCTTGCAGAGGATCATGCCGCCGCGGGGGCCGCGCAGCGTCTTATGCGTGGTAGTGGTGACGACGTCTGCATAGGGCACGGGGTTCATGTGCAGCCCCGCCGCAACAAGCCCCGCTATGTGCGCCATATCCACCATGAAGAGCGCGCCCGCTTCGTCCGCGATCTCGCGCAGCTTCGCAAAGTCGATCGCACGCGGATAGGCGGAAGCGCCCGCGACGAGGAGCTTTGGTTTGTTCGCAAGCGCAAGGCGGCGCACCTCGTCATAGTCGATCATCTCCGTCTCCGGATTTAAGCCATAGGAGACAAAGTTGTAGTATTTTCCGGACATGTTTACGGGGCTGCCGTGGGTCAGGTGCCCACCGTGGGAAAGATCCATGCCAAGCACGGTGTCTCCATAGTTCAGGAGCGCAAAATAAACAGCGAGGTTCGCCTGCGCGCCGGAGTGCGGCTGCACGTTGGCATGCTCTGCGCCGAAGAGTTTGCAGGCGCGCTCCCGGGCCAGGTTTTCTACGATGTCCACGCACTGGCATCCGCCGTAATAGCGCTTGCCGGGGTAGCCTTCCGCGTATTTGTTCGTCAGGTGGCTGCCCATCGCCGCCATAACGGCCTCGGAAACAAAGTTTTCGGATGCAATCAGCTCCAGATGGTCGCGCTGGCGCGCGAGCTCAAGTTCCATCGCCTCAGCGACCTGCGGATCCACCGCGCGGATCAGGTCAAATTGGATCATAATACCCTCCCGTACTTTTGAATAAATATATTTCAGCCGCGCACGCGCCCGGCTGATTTTCAAAACCAGTCAGGTCTATTATAAAGGAGCCTTCCCCCGCTTACAACCATTGTTAAAGAAATCCCCATGCTTTTTCCCTTTGCAGGCTCCATAAAGAACAGCCCGGGCTATGCCCGGGCCGGAGACTACGCGCTTCCGTTTTTCCGTGCGCCGCAGCCGAACCGTTTTTCCGCCTCATTCAATCGGGAAGTCGAAATACGTGTCCGGATACGGTTCCGGCGTAACAGCGTAATGCCACCATTCGCTCTCGAACGAACGGAAGCCGTTTGCGCACATCACGTCGCACAGCAGCTTGCGGTTCGCCTCCTGCAACGGAGTAAGGCCCTCGGCCCCGTGGTGGGAGCGCTCATCCATAAAGTCAAAGATGGTGCCCATATCGAGTTCCTGCATGGTGGAAGCGTCCACAAGCGTCAAGTCGACCGCGCAGCCGCGCGTATGGCCGGAACGCCTGGCGATATAGCCAAGCTCGAACATCTCCGCCTTCGCCACATTTGGGTAATGCACGGGCTTGCGGCGATCATCCTCCACGTCCGCGCCCCAGCGCATGAAATCGTCCACCGCGCGCTGCGGGCGGTAGGAATCGTAAAACTTCATCAGGCAGCCCTTTTCGCGGAAAACCGCCGCTGCCTTTACAAGCCGCTCCGCCGCCTCCCTGGTTACGACCACAAGCGGCACGGTGTAGCCATCCGCCGGGCGGCCCATGAAATTATCCGTGCCCGCATATTTTGCGTCTACAATGCAATCCTCGATCACTTCATCGACATATAGAAAGCCTTCGGGCACCCCCTTTTTCGGAATGCCTTTCGTGCTCTGGTTCATCCTAAACGCTCCTTTCCCGTTTTCTTTTATATTAGCAAGCCTTTTGCGTAATTGCAATGCTTTTCGCCGCCGTTGCAGGCGCAAAAAAAGCTCCGAAAACTCGGAGCTTTCTGCCTTTTCTAATTCACCGTTTTGCCGCGTCTCGCGGAACAAAGGGGATTAGCCCCAAGCACGGGGGTCCTTGCGCTCGTCTACAAGCGCGTTTGCCTCTTTAGCCTCTGCGGCTCTGGAAGCAGGCGCTGCAGTAGATGGGCCGGTCGTTCTTGGGAACGAACGGGATCTTGGTGGGCGCGCCGCACTGTGCGCAGACCGCATCGTACATTTCGCGGTCATTTGAGCGCTGGCTCTTGCGGGCGTTCCGGCACGCTTTGCAACGGATCGGCTCGTTCTGGAAGCCTTTTTCAGCGTAGAATTCCTGTTCGCCTGCGGTGAAAACGAATTCCGCGCCGCAATCCTTGCATACCAATGTCTTGTCCTGGAACATGTGTCTGATATCCCCTTGTAAAAATTATTTTTTGTTATCCAGATTTCGGCTGACCTGGTCTTTGCCCCCACACCCGCCGGCTGGAAGGTTCGCTACTAGGCATGCGCGCCCCCCACTACTGCTTCTCTCGGGGCCTGCGCCCCGGCCGGGCTTACATCTAAGCCGCACCATGCTCACGGGGGCCTTGCCCCGCTTATGTGGATCGTTTCGCCTGCGACTGGCATCGACTTGCAACCACAGACCCGAACCTTTGGATAACTTTTATTATTATAATGGATGGAATCCGAAAGCGCAATGGTTTTTTGGAAAAAAAGAGCGGCCATTTTCATGGTCAGCCCTTTTTTCGCTTAAATTATTTATTGTATATTATTTTTCGTTTTATACAGTTCCTGCGCCCGCCTCCAGCGCTACGCTTTTGGATGCGGCATTTCGTCGTATTGTGCGCGCGGGCCGCCGACATATTTGGGCCGCGTACGGGCCATCGTCAGGTTTGCCTCACCGATTTTGCGCGTTTTTGCATGCACGGGGACAACTACCGGATGCAGGTGCATGCCGATGAAGGTGCCGCCAATGTCCATGCCCGCGGATGCGCGGCCGCGCAGATCCTCCACCATCACAGGCTCGTCAAAGCGCGCTACGGCCTGCATGGAAAATGCGCCGCCCGCGTGGAGCTGCGGCTTCACCCAGACCTGTTGGAGGCCAAACTTCTCCATGCACATGCGTTCCACTACCAGGCAGCGGTTCAGGTGCTCGCAGCATTGCACAGCGAGGAACAGACCCCGCTCCCGCACGCGCGGCAGCACAGCGTCCATGATGGCCTTCGCCGCATCTTCGTTTGAGCCCGTGCCGATCATCTTGCCCATGACCTCGCTCGTGGAGCAGCCCACAACAAAAATATCCCCCGCGCGCAGCGTATCCGCCGCCGCGAACAGCTCATCCAGCGCCGCGTTGGCCTGCGCGTTGATCTCTGCATACGGTTCCATTCTATCCACCTCGTTCAAGCGGCCTTGCACCGCGTTTTTCCTTATTATATGCTCCGCCGTACGCGCTTGCAAGGGCCGCGCGCACTTTTCAGGAGGATCGCACCGCTGTGGCCAGCAAGGAGCATTCATCTTCCGCAGCCAGCAAGCGCATCTCAAAAGCGCTGGATGCGGTGGTGGATTCTCCCACCAACCTATGCTATACTTTGGGGAGAAAAAAGTGTACGAGGGCGCCAAATGTTGATTGAAACGGAGCGCTGTATTATCCGCAACATGGCCATAGGGGATGCGGAAAGCCTATATGAAGTGTTGTCCGACCCGCAGGCGATGGCATGCGTCGAGCCGCCGTTTTCCATGGAGCGAACGTGCGCCTTTCTGCGGGAAGCGGGCATGTCCGAACCGCCGTTGGTCTATGCGGTTTGCAGCAAAGCGGACGGCAAGGTGATCGGCCACCTGATCTTTCATCCGTACGAAGGCGGCAGTTATGAGCTCGGCTGGATTCTGAACCGGCGATATTGGCGGCGCGGGGTAGCAAGCGAGCTTACAGGAGCTGTGATCGAATACGCGCGCCAACAGGGGATTTCATCTATTGTGATTGAATGCTCCCCAAAGCAGAGGGCATCCATCGCCATAGCGGAAAAAGCCGGCTTTTCCTTTTGCGGCATTCGGGAAGGCTGCAACATATATTTGCTAAGGCTTACTTAAACGCTACGATTTTATCAATGTCCCCTTACCGGGCATTCACTAAGAATAAGAGCTTTGCTTGATGGAGACAAAGAACATGGAAAGAATTATAAAGTCTATGGAAAACAAGTATCTTCTTCCTTCGCTTGAACTCGTTGAAGATGTTTTTGCAAAACGGCATAGTCCCGAAGAGGGGAAGGCCGTCCGCGGGCTCGTTGAAGAAATAAGGAGGAAACGATACTATATTCCTGACCTTGAACTAATCATGGTAAATGAGCTCGACGAAATTATTGGGTATGCAATGTTTTCAAGATTTCATATTGAGGGGAAATATGAAGACGAATTGCTGATGCTCACGCCCGTTGCCGTAAAAACAGAATTGCAGAGAACGCACATATCAAAGGAGCTATTGGAATTCGGTTTTGTTAAAGCGAAGGGAATGGGATTCAAGGCAATACTTGTAGAGGGAAACCCTCGGAATTATAATCCACGTGGGTTTCAGCCAAGTTATAGATATGGAATAGAAGCAGGTGCGGATATAAAACTGCCGCATCCCGATTGTTTAATGGTTAAGGAATTGGAAAAGGGGGCGCTGGATAACATAAAAGGCTTTGTCGATTATTCGTTTTATGCGGCACTTCACGAGGGATAAGTCCCTTATGAGCAGTTCTCCGCCTATGTGCGCCGCCATATATGGGCAGCACCATAGCGGTGGTTTTCCTTGCCTATCGGCAGTCAAAGGATTTCTTTCGTGGCTTCTGCTGTCTCCCCCGCTTCCGCAGCTGCCCGAACCCATTTCCGTTACGCCCCTTTCAGGCGGTCTTTCTGGTTTACTCTTTTCTTTCGCCCACCGCCCCCCACCCCGCAAGGTCATTGTTATGCTGTTCCACTACGGATAAGGTTCCGCAGGAAGTTTTGCCTTGCTGCGGCTGTTTCGGCGGCTTTTCCGTCGGCAAAGGGCCGCGTTAAAAAGCGGCAGGGATTTCTGGCGTTGATAGATCAGCCCGCCCGCAACATGCGACAAGATCGCTCAATATGGCGGTTGACCGTGATTGAGCGCAGGGCGTTTTCTCTGCTCCGAAAAAAGCACCGCAAGCGATTGCAGCTTGCGGTGACGTGGCGTGCCCGACACGATTCGAACGTGCGGCCTACAGAGTCGGAGTCTGTCGCTCTATCCAGCTGGGCTACGGGCACACGCTTAAATTATTATAGCACATTCCGGAGAAGATGCAAGTGGCTTTCGCTCATTTTCCCGCGCCGGTCAGCAGGCGGACAGCGTCCGCAAGCGTTGCAACAGGGTGAAAGGTCACGCCCTCCGCCCGGGGAAGTTTCTCCGCTTTCGGCACGATGAGGTGCGTGTAGCCGAGGCGCGCGCATTCGCTGATGCGCTTGTCAAGCCTGCTCACCGGACGCACCTCGCCCGTAAGCGATACTTCGCCGATGCAGGCTGTCGCCGCAGGAAGCGCTGTCTCGAGCAGCGCGGAAGCGACGCACAGCGCGGCCGCAAGGTCGCTCGCGCGTTCCTCCAGCCGAATACCGCCCACCACGTTCGCATAGACATCCTGATTGGAAAGGGAAAGGAACGCCTTCTTCTCCAGCACGGCAAGCAGCAGGATGAGGCGGTTCCCGTCGAGCCCGGCGGCCATGCGGCGCGGGTTGTTGAACGCGGAAGGCGAGATGAGCGCCTGGAGCTCCACGAGCATGGGCCGCGTGCCCTCCATTGCGCAGGTTACGGCGCAGCCGGGCGCCCGTGTCCCGGAAAGGAAAAGGCCGGAGGGATCCGCGATCTCCACCATGCCCGTATCCCGCATCTCGAACACGCCGATCTCATCCGTGGAGCCAAAGCGGTTTTTTACGGCGCGCAGCAAACGGAACGCGTCGTGCCGGTCCCCCTCGAAGTAGAGCACCGTATCCACCATGTGCTCCAGCACACGCGGGCCGGCGAGCGCCCCTTCCTTCGTCACATGGCCGACGATAAACACCGCGCAGGCCGTCCCCTTCGCAACGCGCGTCAAAAGCGCGGTCGCCTCCCGCACCTGCGCCACAGAGCCGGGCGCGCTCGCAATATCCGGCGAGGCCATGGTCTGGATGGAGTCGATGATGAGAAACGCCGGATGCACGCGGCCGATCTCCGCCTCAATGGCCGCAAGGTCGGTCTCCGCGAGGAGGAGCATCTCCCCCGTTACGCCAAGGCGCTCCGCGCGCAGCTTGAGCTGTGCAGCGGATTCTTCGCCCGTCACATAAAGCACGGTGCCGATCTGCGCAAGGCGCGCAGCGGTCTGCATCAGGAGCGTAGATTTTCCGATGCCAGGGTCGCCGCCGAGGAGCACTGTCGACCCTGCGACAACGCCGCCGCCAAGCACCCGGTCCAGCTCCGCCATGCCGGTGGAGATGCGCCGCGCACCCGTAGTCTCCACCTGGGAAAGCGGTAAGGCGCGCGCGGGCACAGCCGTGCGCACGGCTGGCACGGGCACCGACTCCACAAGCGTGTTCCAGCTGTCGCAATTCGGGCAGCGGCCCAGCCACTTCCCGCTTTCATAGCCGCATTCCCCACAAATATAGATCGTTTTCGGCGCTTTTGCCACGGGGCTTCCTCCTTTTCATGCGAAGGAGCCGGCGAAGTTCACCGGCTCGCAAGCGCTCTCTTACTTTACGGGATGGCTGCAAATTTCACGATGTCGCGCACGCGCGTCGTCACATCCATCCAGATGACCTTGTCGTCCGAAACGCCAAGGAGCTGCGCCCGCTCCTGATCCGATGAAATGCGGTACGTGCGGCCGTTATCAAACATATACGCCCAGATTGTCTCATCCTTGGAATAAGCCGCAAAATGGCTGCCGAGGCCAAATTCCGCCACGCCCTCCGCGATTTTGACGGGTTCCCCTTCGTTTTTGGAATAATACAGCGCGCAATCCGGCCCGTGGTGGCCGTCCAGCCACACGGAATGCGTCCCGTCGCATTCCGGATCATGCACGTAGACCCCAGGAGAGTACGTGCGCATCGTGGAAGAGGAAAGGCGGATGGAGTAGATCACGCTCGTGTCCACCTCCGTGCCTGCCGCGCTGTCCGCGTCCGCCCAGCAGAGCAGGCCATCCCGAAGCGAGGGCAGGCTTTGGCCATACACGGAATTGCTGAACATGTTGAGGGTCGTTGTCTCCATGGTGGTGAGATCGCAGACGAAAAGTTTATCCATCCGTGTGCCGGTGCGCTCGATCCAGGCGACATAGTCGCCGTCAAGCATCGGCTCCGGCTGCCCGGTATAGACCTCCTTGATAACCACGGGTTTCGCATTGGGATCCGTTCGGTCGTACGCCGTCAGATACCCGCCGCCGTCGAGCCGCGCGTCGAGGTAGACCAGCCAATTCCCGTTGAACTTTGGGAACATGAAATGCGCATTTTGCAGCGCGACCCGCACCTGCTCCGCCGTGCGCGTTTCCGGGTAATAATAGTACAGATCCTGCATCACGGCATGGGAATCCACGAGCTTGCCCGCGGAAAGCACCATCACGCCGTCGTAGAAATACGGATCTCCAAACCACTTGTAATCGCTGGAATTTTCGAACACGACCTCGTTTTGCGCCTCCTCCGGCACAAAGGAGGTCATCGGGTGCGGCGTAGGCGTGGGTGCGGGCGTCGGGGAAGGCGTGGGCGTGGGCGTAAACGGCGCACGGTAATCCACGCCGATGAGCGGCAGGAGCCGCGGCAGCGCCACGAACACGATGAGCGCGATCGCGGCGAGCACGCCGAGCACCGTCCCTGTAAGCGCGAGGACAGGCCCCCAGTTGCTTGCGCTCAGGCTTGTGCGGCGGCGTTTGATTCTGCGTCGGTTGCGCCGGCTGTATCGCTTCATGTAAAAATTCCCCGAAATAAGAATTGAATTCATTATAGCATAGCATGCGCGTAACATTCAATGCGGGTAAATGTGAATAATCTTTTGCCCATGTGGCGGGCAGCCGCGCCGCATGGTATAATTCCCTCATGAAAAAGCCGGTTTTCCTTCCTTATTTGCTTGCAATGTGCATGGCGCTCTCGCCCATGCCGTTTTCCGGCTGCGCAAAAAGCGAATCGCCGCAGGCGCTCGACGTTACGCCCTCCCCCGCCCCGCCGAAAAACGATGCAGCCCCAGGACCTGTGCCCGCAGCCACCGATGCAGCCGCAACGCTGCATTGCTGGCTCATCAACACCGGCGAGAGCGACGCGCTGCTGTTCCAGACGGATTCCGGCGCGTTCCTGGTGGATACCGGCCTGAAGGGGCGCTTTGACGCGGTGGACGAAACCCTGACGCGCGCGGGTGTGGACGCGCTCGACGCGGTCATCCTGACGCATGGGCATAAAGACCACATCGGCGGGTTGAAGAAGCTCCTCAAGCGCTGCGCGGTCGGCGCGATCTACACCGCCGCGCTCGATGACGAAACGTATTCCGATTCCGAAGTAAAAACCATTGTGGGCTCGGGTGCAGCGCGCGTATTGCTCAAAAAGGGCGATTCCTTTACGCTCTGTGGCGTTTCCTTTGAGGTGCTCTCGCCCGGGCGCAAGTATATGGAGGAGCTTGGCGAGGACGACAACGACAATTCCCTTGTGCTGCGCGTCACGGCTGCGGGCTGCACGCTGCTTTTGATGGGCGACGCGACGGCGAACATCGAGCAGCTCCTGCTCGACGAAGGCGCGCCGCTCGCCGCGGACGTGCTCAAGGCGGGCCGCCACGGCAAGGATGACGCTTCGAGCGCCGCATTCCTCGCAGCGGTTTCCCCGCGCGCCGCGCTCCTCACGGGGAGCCACAGCGACGGCGATTCCTCCCCTTCGGAGGTTGTGCTTGCGCGCTTTGCCGCGCTCGGCGCAGCGGTATACAGTAACGATACGGAGCTGCTCGCGGTGGAACTCGTCCTTGACGGCACGGGCGCGATCGAAGCCGTGGAGCACGCATGGTAAAAACGGCCGAAACCGGTTGAATCCCGGCCGCAGGCTGTGGTATGATGATAGCGTTTTGATGGAGCCGCCGCGCATCCCGCCCGGCGGCCCATACTTTGTTTCGCTGAGTTGGAAGGTGTTTCTGATATGATCGCAACGTTTGTGAACGCCGCCGCAGTCGTCGCAGGCGGGCTGATCGGGCTTTTGGCGAAGAAGGGCCTGCCGGAGCGCATCTCCAAGGGGATTATGGCGGTCATCGGCCTCATGCTGATCTGCTCCGGCGTGAAGGGGTATCTTGACGGGCAAAGCTCGATCGTCGCAGTGCTTTCACTCGCGCTCGGCACGGGCCTTGGCGAGCTGCTTCGCCTGGAGGACCGGCTCAACCGCCTTGGGGAGCGCATCGGTGCGCGGGTTTCCCGGGACGGAGGTTCCCGGAACGGAGGTTCCCGGGTCGGGGAAGGGCTCGTGACGGCGACGCTGCTGTTCTGCGTCGGCGCGATGGCCGTGCTCGGCTCGCTGCAAAGCGGCCTTGCGGGCGACCATACCACGCTTTACACCAAATCGCTCATGGACTTCATCTCCGCGATCCTCCTCGCCTCGACCTACGGCATCGGCGTAGCGCTTTCCGCCGTGGGCGTCCTTTTGTACCAGGGCGCGCTCACGCTGCTTTCCAGCCTTCTTGCCCCGGTCATGACGGAGGCCGCCATCGCGGAGCTTTCCGCAGTCGGCTCCATCGTGCTCGCCGGCCTCGGCCTGAACCTCACGGGCGTCGCCAAGCTCCGTGTGATGAACATGGTACCCGCGATCTTCATCGCCATCGCGCTCGCGCAGGTGATCCACTGAGCCTTTTCTACACAACAAAGCAAAAGGCTGATGCGGGGGCGAGCCAGCCCGCTTCGCATCAGCTTTTCATATTTACTATATTCGGTTTTACATTTTATGGCAGGAACTCATAATAGGCTTTGTTATACGTGCACCACCACCATTTTCCCGCCTGCAAAGCATATTCTTCCACGCTGCAGTTGTCGCAGATATAATGGTCATACATTTGATATAGTTCGTGCGTATTCCATGGCATATGCGTGCATACCTGCCTGTCAAGCAGCTCTCCCCGGCGGGTATGCGGCCGCAGCGTTCCATTGTGGCACACTTCACACAGTTCCGCCCGGAACGGACCGCCCCCTTCCAGGTCACTGCCGTGCCGCATAGCGCCAAGTGCGGAAGTTTGGAACGAATACAAGAAGATAAGCGCAGCGCATAGCGCTAAGGCAGCACATTTTGCTTTCAGCATTTTTCTTCCTCCTGTTTCTTATGTTCATTGGCCGTTGTTCTAGCAGTCATCGATTTCCGCGGTGTCGGCGCGGACGATCTGCGCAACGCGCCATTCCAACCCCAGCGCATTCGGGGTTTCGCTCGCTTGCAGCGTCACACTGTAAACCGCCATGTCGTATCCATCGGGGCCAAAGAGCAGAATAAAGTCTAATTTATATCGGGATTCGTCCCAAAGGTTAGCGCTCTTAATGATATGCCGCGACGGCAGGTTTATGAGGATCGGGTAATCCTTTTTCTTAAATATGTAGCTATCCCCATCTTTTTTTATCGCTTCCTGCGGATCTTCCCCCAATTCAATCGGCTGCTTCAGCCATTCCTCCGGCGGCGTATCCGGGAACGTTGTCTCCGCAGGGAAATCCGCAAAGCAAATGGAAAGGAAATCCTGCACATCTGCCAGGGAGAGACGGATTTCATCCCCGTTTACGATCGCGTTTGGGTGAAGATCGCCATAAATGCAGAGCACATTGCTCATCAGCCCCCAAAGATATACATCGTTTTCCATCGTATGCTGATTGGTATCCCGGAAATTCTCGAAGAATTGCAGGTCGCTGTAACACCAGTCGTACTGTGTCCTGTAATTGAGGATCTGTTCTATAAGTGGGATCATCATTTTCACGCTTTCCGGAGCGGTTTCTTCCGTATCATACCGGCCTCCCACATCCGTTGCCCAGTGCGTATACAATGGATCTTCATGATCCTCGAACTTTATTTCCCATGGGTTGCGCCCGGCTTCCAGCAGCGGCGTGGATTCCACTGGCGGCGCTTCGGTTTCCTGCGGCACATTCGGCGTTGGCACAGCACACAAAGTCGGGGCCGGCTGTTGTGGGCTTGTGTCTGGAACTTCGCCATAGACGGAACACGCGCTGCCCGCCACCTCCAGCAAAAGGATGCAGAGAACGAACAAGGCCGTGGATTTCAGATTTTTATTCTGCACTATGATTTACGCTCCTTTATCACTTTATCATATGATCTGCGTCTGTAAAGCTGCATCGTCCGCATTCGCGGGTTGTTATTAGTATATAATAAAGGATATTAATATAACACATCAATCTGTCTGCCAAATATATAGAATATATTTTGTGAACAAGCATTTTCTCTGTGGCTGCTGAACCTGAATCATTCAAAGTATCCGCATATCCATGCTTTAGCTCCTGAAAAAAAGCCCATGCAACGGTTCCATGCGCGGCATGGGCTTCACAAAATCCTTTTTTGTCCCCTGGCGCTTCACCACGCCCGGAAGAACGCCGCGCAGCCCTGCTCCGCCGCAGGCTGGAAGCCGAGCGAGCGGTAAAAGCGCACGGTTTTTTCCGTGTCGTCCGTCAGGAGCACCTTTTGGTAAACGTCCGGATAGAGCGCCAGCAAACGGCGCGTGAGCGCGGAGCCAATCCCCCGGCGCTGGTATTCAGGCAGGACGAGGAGGTCCTGAATATAGAGGATCGAGCACCCGTCCCCGACCGCGCGGATAACGCCCACAAGCGTTTCGCCGTCGTATGCCGCGAGGGTTTTGAGCGAATTGGCATATGCCTGCTCCAGCATTTCTGCATGCCCGGTATAATTCGTCCAGCCCACGCTGCCATAAAGCCGCAGCAGCTCATCCAAGCGGAACGGCCCGTATTCCGCGATGCGGATTCCTTCCATGCAGGTTCCCTCCTTGTTTTAATGGGTTTGCTTTAAAATCGAAAAGGCCGCGCCGCAGTGCTTTCCGCGCGGCGCGGCCCATGCTTCAAAGCGTGTCCGGTTACTTTGCCTGGCTCACTGCCACTGCGCAGGCGACCGTCGCGCCCACCATCGGGTTGTTACCCATGCCGATGAGGCCCATCATCTCCACGTGCGCCGGCACGGAGGAGCTGCCCGCGAACTGCGCATCGCTGTGCATGCGGCCCATGGTGTCCGTCATGCCGTAGGAAGCAGGGCCGGCGGCCATGTTGTCCGGGTGCAGCGTGCGGCCCGTACCGCCGCCGGAAGCGACGGAGAAATACTTTTTGCCGTTTTCCACGCACCATTTCTTGTACGTACCCGCAACGGGATGCTGGAAGCGCGTCGGGTTCGTGGAATTTCCGGTGATGGAAACGTCCACGTTCTCGCGGCGCATGATAGCGACGCCTTCGCTCACATCGTCCGCGCCGTAGCAGCGCACCTTCGCGCGTTCGCCGTCGCTGAAGGCCGTCTCCTTAGTAACGGTTAGCTCGCCGGTGAACTCATTATATTCCGTCTCCACGTGCGTGAAGCCGTTGACGCGGCTGATGATGTAAGCCGCATCCTTGCCAAGGCCGTTCAGGATGACCTGAAGCGGCTCACGGCGCACCTTGTTCGCCGTGCGGGCAATGCCGATCGCGCCCTCCGCGGCGGCAAAGCTCTCATGCCCCGCGAGGAACGCAAAGCAGCGCGTTTCCTCCCGGAGGAGCATCGCGCCCAGGTTGCCATGCCCGAGGCCGACCTGGCGCTGATCCGCCACGGAGCCGGGGATGCAGAACGCCTGCAGGCCTTCGCCGATGGCCTCCGCGGCTTCCGCCGCGCTCTTCACGCCCTTTTGCACGGCGATGGCCGCGCCGAGCGTATAGGCCCAAACGGCGTTTTCAAACGCGATGGGCTGGATGCCGAGGACGATCCCGCGCACGTCGACGCCCTTTCCCTTCAGAAGCGCCTCCGCAGCCTCAAAGCTCTCGATGCCGTATTGCGCCATCACGCCCTTGATCTTATCGATTCTTCTTTCGTATCCTTCAAACGTAACCATGGCTCTACCTCCTTACTGTTGGCGGGGATCGATGACCGTCGCGGCTTCGGCAAAGCGGCCATAGGTGCTGATGTTCTTCTCGTAAGCGTCCTTGGGGTCAACGCCCTTCTTGATCGCGTCCATCATCTTGCCCAGGTTCACGAACTTATAGCCGATGATCTCGTTGTTCTTGTCGAGGCCAAGGGCGAGGACGTAGCCCTCCGCCATCTCGAGGTAGCGCGGGCCCTTCGCGCGCGTGCCGAACATCGTGCCGATCTGGGAGCGCAGGCCCTTGCCAAGGTCCTCGAGCCCCGCGCCGATGGCAAGGCCGTCCTCGGAAAACGCGCTCTGCGTGCGGCCGTAAACGATCTGCAGGAACAGCTCGCGCATAGCGGTGTTGATCGCGTCGCAGACGAGGTCGGAGTTGAGCGCCTCAAGGATGGTCTTCCCGGGCAGGATCTCGCTCGCCATGGCGGCGGAGTGCGTCATGCCGGAGCAGCCAAGCGTCTCGATGAGCGCCTCCTCGATGACGCCGTTTTTGACGTTGAGCGTCAGCTTGCATGCGCCCTGCTGCGGCGCGCACCAGCCTACGCCGTGCGTAAACCCGCTGATGTCGGTGATCTGCTTTGCTTTGACCCACTTGCCCTCCTCCGGGATCGGAGCCGGGTCATGCTTTGCGCCCTTTGCGACGCAGAACATCTCTTCAACTTCGCGCGAATATTGCATGTGATGCCTTCCTCCTTCGGATATTCAAAATTTCATTTGTCTCTTCCAGCGCACAGAAACCCAATCTATGCCAATATTAGTATACCACAATCCCTCGGAAATCACCGCATAAGTTTTTTTCGGAAGGTCCGGGTTCGGTATAAGTTTCACAATGCGGCCGCACACTATTTGTCCGGCGGGACACGGCTCCCGCGCATGCGCGCCGTCAGCGCCCGGATGAACGGCGAAGGCACGAGCGCCCCGCAATACCCGCGCGCCGCTGTGACGAGTTCAAGCGTATCCTGCGCGCGCGTCACGCCCACGTAAAACAGACGGGCCTCCTCTTCCTCCGCCGCTTCCATGCCGGGCATATCCATGCCGGGCGCGTCCGCGTCCCGCTCGGCGGGCAGAATGCCGTCAAACAGGTCGATAAGGTACACCCGGCCGAACTCCCGGCCTTTCGCGGCGTGGATGGTGGAAAGGGTCACGCGCGCGCCGGGCTGCGCCTCGTTCTCCCATGCGCTCAAGCGCTCCGCGCAATCGGGCAGCGCGGCGGGCGTTTTGCAGCGCTCCGCCAGCGCGCAGAGGATGTCCAGCTTCTGCCGGTCGTCCGCCGTGTCCGGCGCGCCGTTTGCCACATACCATGCCTCCCGGGCGGCGAGCGGCGGTGAAAGCCGCACAATCGCCCGCAGTTCTGCGATGCGTTCCCGCACGCGCTGTTCCCGCCGCGTCCCGGCGCAAAGCGCCGCCAGCACCTCGAGCGGCGGGCGGCCGTCTCCCTTGGCCCGGGCAGCGCGCACCGCCTCGCATTCCGCGCGGGAGGCATATACGCCGAGCCGGTGATACACCTGCGCAAAGGCGCTCTCGCTCTCTGGATGCAGCGCAAGGCCGAGCACGCCGAGCGCATGCCGCACCCGGGCGCAATTAAAGTATTCCGCCGCCCGGTCGCCCCGCGCTTCAAAGGGAATGCCCGCCTCCATCAGCGGCCCGATGAGCGGCAGCGCAGATTCGTTGTTGCGGTAAAGGAGGGCCGCCGTCTCCCCCGGCGGCAGCGCCGCAAGCTCCTTTACAAGATAGGCGTACTGCGCCTTCCTGTGCAGGAATTCCGTCACGCGGATCGCTGCGCCCGCTGGCTTCGCGGCGCGCATGCGTTTTTCGTTGCGGTGCTTGTTGCAGCGGATGAACCGCTCCGCCGCAGAGGCAATCACGCCGCTCGAGCGGTAATTCGTCTCCAGCCGGAGGATGGCCGCGCCGGGGTAGATCTCCGCAAAGCGCAGGAAGATGTCCGGGTAAGCGGCGCGGAAGCCATAGATGCTCTGATCCTCATCCCCGACCATGAAAAGCTCGCCCGTCTGCGCAAGCAGATAGATGATCCTGTGCTGCACATAGGAGGTGTCCTGCGCCTCGTCCACATTCACATAGCGGTAGCGCGCCCGGAGCGCCGCGAGCAGCTCCGGCTCCCGCCGCAGCAGGCGGTACGCCATGCAGAGCTGGTCGTCAAAATCCATGCGCCCCCGCCTGCGGTTCTCCGCCTCATAGGCCCGGTAAAGCGCCGGGAAGTCCACGCCCTCCAGCTCGGTCTGCTCGATCTGCTCTTTTGTGAACAGCATGTTTTTCACATAGGTGATACGCCCGTCTATGGCTTTGAGCAACGCATCGTCCGGGTATTCGGCGTCCGGGAACAAAGCGAGATGCAGCGCCCGCAGCGCGCCCCGCCGCTCGGCAAGGAGTTCCGGCAGCGCCGCACCCACACGTGCGCAATGCGCGGCGAGGATGTTCCGGCAAAGGCTGTGGATCGTGCGGAAGGCTGGCGTTTCGGCCGGGGCGAGGGCAAACGTTTCCGCGAAGCGGCGGCGCATCTCCGCGGCGGCCGCACGGGAGAAGGTGATGGTCAGGATCTCCTGCGCGGGGACGCCCCGGCAAAAGAGCAGATACCCTGTACGCGCCGTGATCACAGTGGTTTTCCCGCTGCCCGGCACGGCAAGCAGGAGCGCGTGCCGCCCCGTGACGCGCATGGCTGCGCGCTGCTCCTCGTCGAGCGCGAGATGAAACCGTTCCAAAAATTCCGTTTCTGTCATAGGTTTTTCCTTTGTTCCCAGCGTTTTCCTGTATCCCGCCGCGGCGGGCATGCACAAGCGCTATGCAGCGCGTGCGGATCGTGGTAAAATAGAAAAAAAGCCATACCATATCCCCCAAAAATGCGGTATTAGGAGCGTTTTTCTTATGCGCGTAGCCTTGATCGCCCTGTTCGCGGCGCTTTCCCTCGTGCACCTGTACGCCTGCTATTTTAAGCACAACCGGCTGCGCGCGGTCACGAAGCCCGGCTTGCTCCTGCTGCTCGCCGTGTTCTACGCCGCCTATGCGCCCGCGTATAAGCCCTCCGTTTTTTTCGCGCTGCTGCTCGGCATGGCGGGTGATTTTTTCCTCATCACGGGCGGCAAGGAGCTGCGCTTCCTCATCGGCGCGGTTTGCTTTTCCATCGGCCATGTGCTGTACGCATATACCTTATATTACCTGACGGGCGCGTTTGCTGCAAGCCCGGCTCCTTGGTTGCCGCTCGCGCTTGCGCTTCCCTATGCCGTGGCTGTCGCGTTCGTGGCACGCGGGCTGTTCCCCTATGTGCGGGAGCGGCATCTGCGCGCGCTGATGCCGGCTTATCTCGGCCTCGTCGGCGTGGTGAACGTCGGCGCATGGCTGACGCTCATTGCGGCCATCCGCGCGGGCGCGATGGCGCAGGCGTTCGCCGCGTCGCTGCTCGTGCTCGGGGCGCTGCTGTTCCTCGTTTCGGACAGCGTGCTCGCCTGCGCCATGTTCATGCGCAAACCATCGCGCGCAAACTTCTGGGTGATGCTCACATACATCAGCGCGCAGGCGCTGCTGACCGCCGGGTTCATACTCTATTTTTAAAGAAGGGGGGCGTTTGCATGCCACGCCATAGCCAAGCCGCGCTCTTCCTGCTCGGCATTCTGCGCGCGGAGACCGACACGGAGCACCGGCTCAGCGCGCCAAAATTGCTTTTACGCCTCGCGGAACGCGGCATTAAAACCGAGCGCAGGAGCGTATACCGGGCCGTCGATGCGCTGCGCGCGCACGGTGCGCCCATCGAAAAAACTTCCACAGGATACTATTACGCCCACGTGGAGGAAGCGGACGCGCTTTACGCGCTCGTGGCGGCTGTCCAGGCGGCAGGGTTCCTCACGGACGCGCGCAAGGAAGCGCTGCTGCGCACGCTCAGCAGCTTTTACGGCGCGCATGCAGCCTCCGCTGCATGCGCCAGCGGGGCGGCCATTGCCGCGCCTTCCGCAGCGGACGACGCTCAGTTTGTCGCCATGCAGTCGGCAGGCCGCGCCACCGCCGCGGGCGCACAGCTCACGTTTTTGGCCCCGCTGCCGGAGCCGGGCGGTGCCGCCCGGCTCCGGGTGAATCCATACGCTGTCGTGCTTGCGCAGGGGGCGTTCTGGCTCATCTGCAACGTCGAAGGGGAGAGCGGCCTTGCGCGCTTCCCGCTCGCGCCGCTTTCCGGCCTGCGGGAACAGCCGCAGGCGCGCCGTCATTTTTCCGAAGTCAGCCCATACCGAACGCGTTTTGACCCGGAGGACGCCATGCGGCGCCTTTTGCGCTGACGCCGGATCCTCTTCTTCAAACCGGATCTGCCAGGCGCTTGACAAGTGCTAGGCGCTTGTCATATCCTTATAGTGCTATATTATTAGTATGGATGGCTATTCGGAAAAGCGGCCCGCGTTTTTCTGAGCAGCCGCTTGTTTATGTTTGGAGAACGAATGCGATGTCAGTGAAACGATATGAAATGGATATGTGTTCGGGGCCGCTGCTGAGCAAGGTCCTGGCCTTTACCCTCCCCCTGCTCCTTTCGAGCGTGCTGCAGCTGCTGTTTAACGCGGCGGACGTCGTGGTCGTGGGCCGCTACGCCGGGAACACGGCGCTTGCGGCAGTCGGTTCCACGGGCGCGCTCATCAACCTCATCGTCAATCTTTTCATGGGCCTCTCCGTTGGCGTGAGCGTCACCGTGGCGCGCCACTACGGAGCGCAGGAATATGGCGACGTAAGCACGGCTGTGCATACCGCGATCCTCATGAGCCTCATTGGCGGCGTCGTGTCCAGCGTGTTTGGCTTCCTGCTCGCAAAGCCGCTGCTCGAGCTCATGGGCTCCCCTGCGGACGTCATCGACCAGGCCGCGCTGTATGTGCGCATCTACTTTCTGGGCATGCCTGCGTCCATGTTCTATAATTTCGGCAGCGCGATCCTGCGCGCCGTGGGCGACACAAAGCGGCCGCTGTATTACCTGAGCGTATCGGGTATGCTCAACGTGCTGCTGAACCTGCTTTTCGTCATCCGTTTCTCCATGGGCGTTGCTGGCGTTGCGCTTGCGACGATCCTTTCTCAGTATGTTTCCGCAACGCTCATCGCCGTCTGCCTCACGCGTTCGGAGAGCTGCTACCGGCTGCATTGGAACGAGCTTGCCCTGCACAAAGATAAGGCGCTGCCGATCATCCGCATCGGCCTGCCGGCGGGCCTGCAAAGCTCCATCTTCTCGGTCTCCAACGTGGTAATCCAATCCTCCGTGAACAGCTTTGGCTCCATCGCAATGGCTGGCAGCGCTGCCGCGGCAAACATTGAAGGGTTCGTTTACGTCTCCATGAACTCCGTCGCGCAGGCCTCGCTCTCCTTTGCAAGCCAGAACATCGGTGCACGGCAATATGAGCGCGTCGGCAAAATCTGCCGCACCTGCCTGCTGCTTGCGACGTTCTTCGGCCTCCTGCTCGGCAACGGGGTCTATCTGCTGCACGATGTGCTCCTCGGCTTCTATTCGCCAGATCCAGCCGTGATTGCGGCGGGCACAGTACGCCTTTCCATCATCGGCACCGCCTATTTTCTCTGCGGGCTTATGGATACGTTCGCCTGCACGCTGCGCGCGATGGGGAAATCCCTCCTGCCGATGATCGTGACGATCCTGGGCGCCTGCGGCCTCCGCATACTCTGGATATATACGGTGTTCCCACTGGACCGCACGTTCTTTACGCTGTTCCTTTCCTACCCCATCTCTTGGGGCGTGACGGGCGCGGTACATGCGGTGTGTTACCTTTTCACAAAGCGCAGCATGCTCCAGCGCGCGCGGGAGGAAGGCGTTTTAAAACCGGCCAGCGTCTGACGCGCCGCGTTTTTCTTTACAATTCAGTGCAGCGCTGCGGTATGCTGCATACAGCGCGAGGGAGTGGGATGCGATGCAGGCAGGGTTTGTTACGGTCGACGTACACGGGAGGACGAGGGCGCAGGCCAAGGTTGCCGTGGAGGCGGCGCTGCGCCGCTGCGGCCCTTCCGTCTACCGCCTGCGCGTAATCCACGGGTTCAACCGCGGCACCGGGCTTCGGGACATGCTCCATGCGGAATACGGCGGGGACGCACGCGTGAAGCGCATCCTTCCCGGCGCGAACCCGGGCATCACGGAACTTGTGCTCCGCGAACTTTGATCTGGCCTACACAGGCAAACACAACAGGAGATTCGTATGAAAATCGTAATCGTAGGCGATGGGAAGGTTGGCTATACGCTCACCAAGCGCCTCTCGGAAGAAGGGCATGACATCGTCGTCATCGACAACAAGCGCAGCGTGCTGCTGCAATCCCAGGAATCGCTTGACGTCGCCGTCGTGGACGGCAACGGCGCAAGCGTAGAGGTACAGCGCGAGGCTGGCGTTGGGACGAGCGACCTGCTCATCGCCGCCACCTCGGGCGATGAAACCAACCTCCTCTGCTGCATGGTGGCGCGCAAGCTTGGCTGCCGCCACACCATCGCGCGCGTGCGCAACCCGGAATACGATCAGCAGACACGTTTTTTAAAGGAAGAGCTTGGCCTCTCCATGGTCGTGAACCCGGAAAAGGCTGCCGCGCTTGAGATCTACCGCCTGCTGCAATATCCTTCCTTCCTCAAGCGGGATTCTTTCGCAAAGGGCAGCGTGGAGCTGGTGGAGCTCAAGATCAAGGAGAGCAACGTGCTTGCGGGCACGCGTCTTGACCAGTTCCGTGCGCTCGCCAACGTGAATGCGCTCGTCTGCGCCGTGGACCGGGGCGGCACGGTCACGATCCCGAAAGGCAGCTTTTCCCTGCAGGTAGGCGACAAGCTCACCATTGCGACCGATGCGGGCGACCTCGTCCGCCTCATCAAAAACCTTGGCATTTACACGCCCAAGGCCCAGCACGTAATGATTGTCGGTGGCAGCCGCACGGCGAAATATCTGGCGCAGCGCCTCATCCGCAGCAAGGTGAAGCTCACCATCATCGAAAAGGATGAAAAGCGCTGCCTCGAGCTTTCTGAGAATCTGCCGGAGGCAACCATCGTCCACGGCAACGGCACGGAGCAGGAGCTGCTCATCGAGGAGGGTATCCGTAAGATGGACGCGGTCGTCACGCTCACGGGCATGGATGAGGAGAACCTCATCGTTTCCATGTTCGCGGACTTCATCGGCGTGCCGAAATCCGTCACGAAGATCAACCGCACGGAATACAACAACGTTTACGAAAACAAGGGGATCGACAGCATCGTTAGCCCCAAACTTTTGACCACCAACGAGATCATCCGCTATGTGCGCGCGATGGACGACACCACCGGCGGCTCCGTCGTGACGCTTTACCGCATCGTGGACGGCAAGGCCGAGGCGCTGGAATTCTCCGTGAAAAGCGACGCGCCCTGGATGGGCGTCCCGCTGCATAAGCTCAGGCTCAAGCCCAACATTCTCATCGCAAGCATCATCCGCGCGCGGAAGGTCATCATCCCCTCCGGCGGCGACGAGATCCGTAAGGGGGACTCCGTCATCGTCATAACCACAGCAGACCACGCAGTCGCAGAACTGCGCGATATTTTCATCAGGGACGACACATGAACATCAGAGCCATCGGATTTTACATCGGCCATCTGCTGCGGATCGAGGGTGTGCTGCTCGTGCCCGCGCTGCTCATTGCCCTGTTCCGCCACGAGCATGCATCGCTCAGGGCGCTCGGGATTACCATCCTCATCCTTGCGGTGCTCAGCATGGCGCTGCTTTCGCTTGGCCGCCGCGGCCCGTTCTGGAAGCGCCGGCGCGAGGCGGAGAACTCCCGCTCCGGCGAAGGCATCCACGCCCGCGAAGGGTTTGTGATCACCGCGCTTGGCTGGATCGCACTCTCGCTTTTCGGCGCGCTGCCGTTTTACCTCAGCGGCGCGATCCCGCATTTCATCGACTGCTGGTTTGAGACCGTGTCTGGCTTCACTACGACCGGCGCAACGATCCTCTCCGAGATCGAAGGGCTGCCCATGAGCCTGCTGTACTGGCGTTCCTTCACACACTGGATCGGCGGCATGGGCGTGCTCGTGTTCCTGCTTGCGATCATCCCGATGTCCAAGGGCAACGGGGAGACGTTCCACCTGCTGCGCGCGGAAAGCCCGGGGCCTTCCGTCGGCAAGCTCACGCCGACCATGCGCCACACGGCGCGCCTGCTTTACGCGATCTACGTCGCGCTCACCGTCATCATGATCGGCTTCCTGCTTGCGGGCGGCATGCCGCTGTTCGACAGCATCGTGCATGCGTTCGGCACGGCGGGCACAGGCGGCTTTTCCATCAAAAACGCGAGCATCGCAGCCTACGGCAGCCATTATCTGCAAACCACGATCGCGGTGTTCATGGTGCTTTTCGGCGTGAACTTCAACGTGTTTTACCTGATCCTCTGCAAGCGCGCCTCGCAGGCGCTGCGCAGCGAGGAGTTGCGCGCCTATCTCGGCATCCTTTTTGGCGCGACGGTGCTCATCGCGTTCAACATCCTGCCGCAGAGCCAATCCCTCGGCGATGCCTTCCACCACAGCTTCTTCCAGGTCGCTTCCATCATGACGACCACGGGCTTCTCCACGGTGGATTTCAACCTTTGGCCGGAATTCTCCCGCATGATCCTTATCGCGCTCATCATCATCGGCGCATGCGCGGGGTCGACGGGCGGCGGCATCAAGGTCGCGCGCGTCATCATCCTCGCCAAGGCGCTCACCGGCGAGATGCGGCGCATGCTCCGGCCCCGTACCGTGAGGGTCGTCTGCATGGACGGCAAGCAGCTGGACGACCATGTGATCCGCGGCGTATTCGCTTACATGACTGCGTTCATCGCCGTGTGCCTGCTTTCCATCCTCTGCATTTCGATTGAAAATTACGATATGGAAACTACCGTCACCTCGGTGCTGACCTGCATCGGGAACGTGGGGCCCGGCCTCAGCATCGTCGGCCCGATGGGGAACTTCAGCCACTTTTCCCTGCTGAGCAAGCTCGTACTCACCGCGGACATGCTGATCGGCAGGCTGGAGATCTTCCCGCTCATCCTCCTCTTCTCGCCGACGACCTGGAAAAGCAGGACTTGAAGCTCCAAAAAACGGGGGCCAATTTCTGAGGATTATTTGCGATCTTCGCATTGACAGGCCCCCGCCTTTCTGTTAAAATACATTATTGTCGGCAGAAGCACCGCTGCCGACCCGCCGAATACGGCAAGCGCTTTGGAAAAGGGATGTGCGCCTGTAGCTCAGCAGGATAGAGCAACGGCCTTCTAAGCCGTAGGTCCCGGGTTCGAATCCCTGCGGGCGCGCCAGTTATGGTGGGTGTAGTTCAGTTGGTTAGAACGCCAGATTGTGGCTCTGGAGGTCGTGGGTTCGACTCCCACCACTCACCCCATTTTTGTTCAGCGGTGCGCCGGAGTCGTTGGGGTGTCGCCAAGCGGTAAGGCACGGGACTTTGACTCCCGCATTCGTAGGTTCAAATCCTGCCACCCCAGCCAGATTTGACCCGTTAGCTCAGCCGGTAGAGCACTTGACTTTTAATCAAGGTGTCCGGAGTTCGAATCTCCGACGGGTCACCAATTTTTTATTCGGCGCGAATGCGGGCGTGGCGGAATTGGCAGACGCGCCGGATTTAGGTTCCGGTGCCGCAAGGCGTATGAGTTCGAGTCTCTTCGCCCGCACCAGTTTCCAACCTCCTTGGCGCGCGGGTATAGTGTAATGGTAACACATTAGCCTTCCAAGCTGAGATAGAGGGTTCGAGTCCCTTTACCCGCTCCATAACTGGACAGCAATTATGATACAATGGGTATTATGATTGGTGTCCAGTTTTTCGTTTTTGGGGAACAAATAGTGGGGGACGCAACGCATGGAAAGAAAAATCAGAAACTCTGCCAAAGCACTGATCATCAGAGATGGAAAAATGGCTGCGATCAAAATTAGAGATGCCGGCGAAGAATGGTACATTATGCCCGGTGGTGGGCAAGAGCCTGAAGAAACATTGCAGGAAGCAGTTTGCCGTGAAGTATCGGAAGAATTAGGTATCAATGTAAAGTGTAAAGAACTTCTTTTCGTTGTAGAAGGCGTTCATGGTGAGCGTTTTCATCGAGTCGACCTGATTTTTCACTGTGAATTCATAAATGAGATCCCTCACGCTGTGCTCCAAAATGATACAAATCAAGTCGGCGTCGAATGGCTAGATATTTCTACGCTAAATTTGCAGCAATTATATCCCTCAAAGCTAAGACGGCAGATTATGAATTTTTGTGAGAGAAAACCATATGAAGTGTATCTCGGCAATGAAGAAGCGGGAGACCCGGAATCCATAGAATAAATATCTGTGTGCACATCTTAATTATTCCCAAACCTTTTAACGAGAAGGCGAGGAGGTGTGCATTTCGTATCAAAGCAGGTCACTGCTCAGGCTGTCGATCAAGTGGCAGATGCCACTTGATCGAGGATTGCACATCGCGTTTGCGCCGATGGCGCGGCCAGCGCTCCGTGTTTGCGGTGCAAGGCTTTTCGCTCGCACCGCACAGGCCGCTGCTCGCGATTGAAAGTCAAGGGCTGTGGCCCTTGACAATCCCGGAGAGACTTTTTTGACAAGCTGAGTAAAAAGCACCTTCGGGTGCTTTTTACTGTTGGAGGATTGCAATGGCGGGATTGGGGAGACCCCTTCTATTTCAAACTTTCCTCCAGCACGACAGGTTCCCGCGCCGCAACCCCGTCGAGCCGAAAAGCGCGCACCATCCAATCCCCAAGGCTCGGCGAAACCGCGTCCGCCAGCACGAGCAGCTTGCAGGGGCCAAATGGAACGAGCATCTCCTTTTTGCGTTTCAACACGCATTTCACCATAGCCTTCGCAACGAGGGAAGGCGCCGCCTTGGGCGTGATCCCCGGGCAATCCACATGCGCAATCTGCGGCGTATCCGTCCGGCTTGGGAAGATCGTACCCACGTGTATGCCGCTGCCCCGCAGCTCCTGCCGGAGCACCTGCAGGAAACCGTTGAGCGCAAACTTCGTGGCGGCGTAGGCGGCGTCCGGCGGCACGCCCTTCTTCCCATCCATCGAGCAGGTGGCCACGATGCTGCCCGCGCCCTGCGCGAGCATATGCGGCAAAACAGCGTATGCAGTGTTGAGCGTGCCGAAAAAGTTCGTCTCCATTATGGCGCGGATCTGCGCCATGGTCAGGTCCTTCGCCGGGCAGCGCAGGTAAATCCCCGCGTTGCAGATTGCGGCGTCAAGTTTCCCAAAGCGGGAGAGCGCGGATGCAACCGCCGCTTCAATCTGCGCCCGGTCCGCTGTATCCGCAAGGTACGCCTCCGCCTCCACGCCAAACGCGCGCGCCTCTTCCGCAACCGCCTGCAAGCGCACCGCGTTGCGCGCAATGAGCGCAAGCGAAGCCCCCTCCCGCGCAAAGGCCAGCGCCGCCGCGCGGCCAATGCCGCTGGACGCGCCGGTAATCAACACCGTTTTCCCCTTCATCCGTGTCCGCATCTTTAAATTCCTCCCCGCCGCTCCTATTTTTATAGCGCATCATTCCGGAAAACCCGATGCCCTGCGCCGAGTATACCAGACGCAGGAGCGCCGGTCAAACGCCGGATCGCGCCAAAATCCCTTGACATGCCCGCGCGCCATGCAGTAGCATATATTATATATAATTCACACCTGTCTTGGCGGATGCGGGGCAGGATTTTTGTTGAGTTGCGCCGCCTGGCGGCACAAAAAATTCCTCGTTTTCAGAAAGGAACCCCACTATGCTCATCCGGGAGCTTTTACAAACGAAACCCGTAACGTTTTCCTGCGAGCTTTTCCCGCCCAAGGCCGGGACGGACCTTGCCCGCGCGGACGAAGTCGTGGAACAGACCGTGCGCCTCCAGCCCGATTTCATCAGCGTCACCTACGGCGCGAGCGGCAGCACCTCCCGCAACACGCTGCGCATGGCCCACCACATCGGGAAGCAGGGCTGCACCGCCCTTGCGCATCTGACCTGCGTCTCCGCCTTGCGCGCGGACATCGGCGCGCGGCTTGCCGCCATGCAGGAAAGCGGTGTGCAAAATGTGCTCGCCCTGCGCGGCGACCTGCCCGAAGGCGAAACCAGGCCGGACGACGCCTGCTTCCAGCACGCGAACGAGCTTGTGGCGGAGATCCGCGCGCACGGCGGTTTCTGCGTCGGCGGCGCATGCTACCCGGAGGGGCACGTGGAAAGCGCCTGCCAGGAGGAGGACATCGCAAACCTCAAACGCAAAGTGGAGGCCGGATGCGATTTCCTGACCACGCAGATGTTCTTCGACAACAACGTGCTTTACCGCTTTCTTTATAAACTTTACGCAAGGGGCATCAACGTCCCCGTGCTCGCGGGCATCATGCCCGTCACCAACAAAAAGCAGATGACCCGCATCATCCATTTGAGCGGCACTTCCCTGCCGCCGCGCTTCCAGAACATCCTCGACCGTTTCGGGGATAACAGCGCTTCCATGGAGGAGGCCGGCGTCGCTTATGCAACGGAGCAGATCATCGACCTCGTTGCAAACGGCGTGCGCGGCGTGCACCTTTACACCATGAACCGGCCGGACATCGCCGGACGGATCATGGCAAACCTCTCCCACATCCTGGGGAAAAAAGCATGAGGTTCCGGGAGGAGGAGGCCCTGTGCTACCTCGGCGCGAAGGGCGCGCCGGACGCGCAGACGCTCGCGCTGCTGCGCGCAGCGGCGGATGAGCTCGACGCATGCGCCGCACCGCGCTATGCGGCCCTGCGTGTGCCGGTGGAAGTCGTGGGCGCGCGCGTGGCGCTCCAGGCGTTCACGGCCGATTCCCCCGCCCTTGCCGCGCGCCTTTCCGGCTGCCGGGAAGCGTATCTGTTTGCGGCGACGCTCGGCGCGCAGGTGGACCGGGCGATGGCGCGGCTCAGCCGAACCGAAGTTGCGCGCGCATTCGCACTGCAGGCCTGCGCCGCGAGTGCGCTCGAATGCTTTTCGGATGACGCATGCGCCGTCCTTGCGGCAGAATGCGCGCCGAAGGGGCTTTTTCTGCGCCCGCGCTTCTCGCCTGGGTATGGCGGTTTTTCCATCGAACATCAGACGGAGCTTCTCTGCGCGTTGCAGGCGGACAGGCGGCTCGGCCTTGCCGAAACGGATTCACACATGCTCACGCCGCTCAAGTCCATCACGGCCGTGATCGGCCTTTCCCCGGAAAAGCAGCCCTGCGCGCAGCATAAGTGCGCCCAGTGCGACAATCTTTCCTGCGAATACCGAAAGGAACCCAAGGAATGAAATTTCAGGAACTGCTGCAAAAGCAACTGCTGTTTTTTGACGGCGCAATGGGTACCATGCTGCAATGCGCGGGCCTCCCGGCGGGCGAAGCGCCGGACGTTTGGAACCTTATCCATCCGGACGAGGTGACCGCCATCCACATGGCGTACCTTGCGGCCGGGTGCGACGTCGTCACCACCAACACCTTTGGCTGCACGGCGCATAAGCTCGCGCGCACCGGCTACAGCGCTGCGGAGGTTGCCACGGCCGCCGTGCGGAACGCGCAGGCGGCAATCGCGCGCGCGGGCGGGAAGCCCCGCTTCGTCGCGCTCGACGTCGGCCCCACGGGCAAGCTGCTGAAGCCCTTGGGCGACCTTGCCTTTGAGGACGCTTACGCCATGTTCCGCGAAAGCATCGAAGCAGGCGCTGCGGCAGGCGCGAATCTCGTTTTGATCGAAACCATGTCCGACGCTTATGAGCTCAAGGCAGCCGTGCTCGCCGCGAAGGAGGCCTCCACCCTGCCTGTCTGCGCCACCGTGACGCTCGACCGGCGCGGCAAACTCCTCACCGGCGGCGACGTCGCAAGCGTCGTCGCGCTGCTCGAGGGCCTCCACGTGGACGCGCTTGGCCTCAACTGCGGCCTCGGTCCCCGCGAAATGCTCCCGTTCCTGAAGGAATTGCGCACCGCGTCGAGCCTGCCCATCCTGCTCCAGCCCAATGCGGGCCTCCCGCGGGAGGTGGACGGCGAGACCGTGTTTGACGTGGGTCCGGATGAATTCGCCGCGTTGCTGGCGGAATGCGTCCGCAGCGGCGCAAGCCTCGTGGGCGGCTGCTGCGGCACGACCCCGGCGCACATCCGCGCGCTCGTTTCGCGGTGCGCGGGGCTCACGCCCCCGGCCGTCACGGAAAAGCGCCGCACCGTTGCTTCTTCCTATGCGCGGGCCGTCTGCTTCGGCCAGGGCAAGCCCGTGCTCATCGGCGAACGCATCAACCCCACTGGCAAGCCGCGCATGAAGCAGGCGCTGCGGGATGGCGATTACGACCTTATTTTGCGCGAAGGCATTTTGCAGCAGGAACAGGGCGTGGACGCGCTCGACGTGAACGCCGGCCTGCCGGAACTGGATGAGCCCGCCGTGCTCACCGCGCTCACGGAGCAGCTCCAGGCCGTGACCGATCTCCCGCTTCAGCTCGATTCCGCGGATCCAGAGGCGCTCGCCCGGGCGCTGCGCGTTTACAATGGGAAGGCCATCATCAACTCCGTCAGCGGCAAGGAAAGCAGCATGGCGGCGGTGTTCCCGCTCGCGGCGCACTACGGCGGCGTAGTCGTTGCGCTCACGCTCGATGAAAGCGGCATCCCGGAGGATGTGGAAGGCCGCCTGGCGATCGCCCGGCGCATCCTCGCCCGCGGCGCGGAATACGGTCTTAAGCCGCACGATTTCCTGTTTGACCCGCTGACGCTCACCGTCAGCTCCGGCAGCGGCAACGGCCGCGTCACGCTCGAATGCGTGCGCCGCCTGCATGAGGAGCTCGGCGTTTGCACCTCGCTGGGCGTTTCCAACGTTTCCTTCGGCCTGCCCGCGCGGGCATACCTCAACGCGAACTTTTTCGCGCTCGCCCTGGGCGCAGGGCTTTCCGCTGCGATCCTGAACCCCCATGCCCCCGGCATGCTGGAGGCCGGGCGCGCCTGCACGGCGCTGCTCGGCGCGGACGAAAACTGCGCCGCATACATCAAGGCCTACGGCGGCGCTTCCGCCGCGCCCGCAAGCGCCCCCGCGCAGCAGCAGATGAGTCTTTATGACGCGGTGCTCAAGGGTCTGCGCCAAGTTGCGCAGGAGGCGGCGGAGCGGGACCTCCAGCAAAAGGAGCCGCTTGCGGTCATCGAGGAATCCATGATCCCCGCGCTCAACGCGGCAGGTGATCGCTTTGAGGCCGGGACGCTGTTCCTGCCGCAGCTTCTCATGTGCGCGGAAGCGGCGAAGGCTGCCTTCTCGGTCATCCGCGCGCGGATGGGCGATGGGGCGGGCGCAGCCCGGGGGACGGTCGTCGTCGCCACCGTGCAGGGGGATGTGCACGACATCGGCAAGAACATCGTAAAGGCGCTGCTTGAAAACTATCAGTTCCGCGTGGTCGATCTCGGCAAGGACGTGCCGCCGGAGGCGATTGTGGAAGCGGCCGTCGCCCACAAGGCGCGCCTCGTGGGCCTTTCCGCGCTCATGACCACCACCGCCCCCAGCATGAAGCGCACCATCGAGGCGCTGCGCAAAGCGGCGCCCGGCTGCCTCGTAATGTGCGGCGGCGCGGTGCTCACGGAGGAATACGCCCGTGACATCGGCGCGGATTTCTACGTGCGCGACGCGATGGAATCCGTGCGCCGCGCGTGCGAGGTATACCCCGAGTAGCGCTATATCCTTCCGGCTTCTTACGGTTTGTTTGCAGATGGATGCGGCCCTGCTTGCCTCAAATGCGGTCATTATACCGAATCGGGGCAGGGGCCGCATTTTTCTGTCATCGAATGATCAAGTGGCCGCCAGCAAGTGCATCCGCGCGCGCCTGACTGCCGCGGAATACGAGTCCCCCTCCCTCCGCTTATGATGGCGGAGATACGCTTGCCCAGATCAACGCGGTGAGCCCATCGAACGGCTGACGCAGAAGCCCATGCTGTTCAGCGTGCGCCAAAACGCCTGACGGTTTTTCTGCTTGCAAAAACGCTGCGTGGCATGTATCCTTTTAGGTATCGTTTTGGTTAAAGTTTTTGTTTGAACACGAAAGGAAGCATCTGTTATGCCCAAAGAACAGCAAGTAAGCAAAAAAAATCGAAAAAACATCTGGCTCATCTTTGTTTGCGTCCTCGCTGCGGCGGCGCTCATCGCGGGGCTCGCATTCGCCGCCTCCGCCGAGCGCAGGGCCGTCATCCAAAAGACGCTCGCTGCGTTTTACAACGCCCTATATATCGAAAGCGACCTTGATGCCATGACGCAGTGCCTCGCGGAGGAAGCGCGGGAGGATTTCCAGACCGTAATGTCCATGGGCGGAGTCTCGCCGGCCTTTTTCCGCAACTATGCGCAGGAAGCGATCCTTGAGGTTGGCGAGGGGTTCACCACAGCCGTGCGGCTGACGGAGCTTTCCGAATACGGCGTGTCGGAAGTGGCGATGATCCGGCAGACGTTCCCGAACTCGGATAAGGCCGCACGCGCCAAATACGAAATCGTCTTCACCGCCAGCGACGGAACCGAAAGCGTTTACACCAACGAGATGATCCTCGTGCTGGTGAACAACCACTGGTATATGACCACTTACCTTACGCTCCCCATCGGCGCGAACATGGCCATCGGCAACGAGTAAGCGTCGCAGGCTGCCGATCAAGTGGCAGATGCCACTTGATCGAGGATTGCACATCGCGCTTGCGCCCATGGCGCGGCTCTTGACAATCCCGGAGAGACTTTTTTGACAAGCTGGGGCGGCCTCTTTGGAGGCCGCCCTTCTTATTCGCATTATTTATATGTTTATAAGCATCTCATATGTTCACTTATGGGAAAAGCATGGTATGATAAGGATGGAACGGCATGGCATACCATTGGAATGCCGCCCCTACGAATTGAAAAATGGAGGAAATCAGCTATGGCAAACTGCGCGATCGTAGGCGTGAATTGGGGCGATGAGGGCAAGGGCCGCATGGTGGACCTTATCGCGGAGGAATACGACGTCGTCATCCGCTACCAGGGCGGCAACAACGCGGGCCACACCGTCATCAACGAATACGGCAAGTTCGCGCTGCACCTGATCCCCTCGGGCATCTTCCGCCCGGGCGTGGTAAACGTGCTCGGCAACGGCACGGTGATCGACCTCGAGGCGCTTTGGGGCGAGATGGAGACCCTGCGCCAGGCGGGCGTTGCCGTCACGCCGGAAAACTTCAAGATCAGCGACCGGGCAACCATCGTTTTCCCCTATCATAAGCTGCTGGACGAGCTTGAGGAAGCACGCCTCAAGGACGCCAAATACGGCTCCACTAAGCGCGGTATCGCACCCGTTTACAGCGACAAATACCAAAAGAAAAGCCTGATGATGGGCGAGCTGCTCTACCCGGGATATTTGAAGAACCACCTTTCCGGCGTGCTTGCCTGGAAGAACCTCACGATCGAGAACGTCTATGGCGCAAAGCCTTATGCGCTCGCAGACCTGCTCTCCTGGGTAGAGGAATTCGGCGCCAAGCTCAAGCCTTATGTGTGCGATGTGGGCGTTTTCCTGAACGATGCTCAGGCCGCAGGCAAGAACATTTTGTTCGAGGCCCAGCTCGGCGCGCTCAGGGATATTGATTATGGCATTTATCCTTATACCTCCTCCTCTACGCCGCTTGCGGCCTACGCGCCCATCGGCTGCGGCCTGCCGAGCCTCAAGGTGGATACCGTGCTCGGCATCGTGAAGGCTTACTCCACCTGTGTGGGCGAAGGTCCATTCACGGCGGAATGGTTCGGCGAGGAGGCGGAGCGTCTGCGCGAAGCAGGCGGCGAATACGGCGCCGCGACGGGCCGCCCGCGCCGCGTCGGCCCGTTTGACGTGGTTGCCACGCGCTATGGCGCGCGCGTGCAGGGCGCGACGGAGATCGCCCTCACCAAACTCGACGTGCTCTCCTATATGGAAAGGATCCCCGTCTGCACGCAGTATGAGATCGGCGGCAAGCGTGTAGACGAATTCCCCTTCCCCGCTGCACTCGCGGAGGCAAAGCCCGTAATCGAATATCTGCCCGGTTGGGGCAGCGACGTCAGCGCCGTACGCTGCTTCGGCGATCTGCCCGCAGCCGCACAGGAATACGTCCGCTATGTGGAAAACGCAATCGGCAGGCCCATTTCTTATGTTTCCGTGGGCGCGGACCGGGATGCGATCATCCTGCGCTGAGGGGAGCTGCCATGAAGGACCGCTATGAAAGCCCGCTTTGCTCCCGCTATTCCTCCGAGCGCATGCAGCGCCTGTTCTCCGCGGATACGCGTTTCTCCACCTGGCGCAGACTTTGGGTGGAGCTCGCGGACGCGCAGCGCAGGCTCGGCCTGCCCATCACCGAGGCGCAGGTGGAAGAACTCCGTGCGCATCTGACAGACATCGACTATGAAGCCGTTGCCGAACGGGAAGCCGCCGTCCGGCATGACGTGATGGCGCATATCTACGCCTATGGCCTCCGCTGCCCGAACGCGAAGGGCATCATCCACCTGGGCGCAACGAGCTGCTATGTGACCGACAACGCGGACATCGTGATCTACCGGGATGCGCTCAGGCTCGTGCGCGCGGAGATCGTGACCGTGCTCAGGGATCTTGCCGCCTTTGCGGAACGCTATAAGGCGCTGCCCACCCCAGGCTATACCCACTATCAAAACGCGCAGCCGGTGACCGTCGGCAAGCGCGCCTGCCTTTGGATGCAGGATCTCGTGCTCGATCTTGAAGAGATCGACGCGGTGCTCTCCGCGATGCGCTTCCTCGGCTGCCGCGGCACCACGGGCACGGAGGCGAGCTTCCTGGATCTCTTTGAGGGCGATACGGCAAAGATCGACGAGATGAACCGCATCATCGCCAACGCATTCGGCTTCGAGCGCTGCTACGCCGTCTCCGGCCAGACGTATCCGCGCAAGCTCGATAGCCGCATCCTTGCCGCGCTTTCCTCCGTGGCGCAGAGCGCGCATAAGTTCGGCAACGACCTGCGCCTTTTGCAGCACGACCAGCAGGTGGAGGAGCCCTTTGAAAAGGATCAGATCGGCTCCTCGGCCATGGCCTACAAGCGCAACCCCATGCGCAGCGAGCGCATCTGCTCCCTTTCGCGCTACGTGATGGCGAACGCGCAGAACGCGCCCATGACGGCCTCGGCCCAATGGTTCGAGCGCACGCTGGACGATTCCGCCAACCGACGCATCGCCCTGCCGGAAGCCTTCCTCGCGGTGGACGCGGCGCTCCGGCTATACCACAACGTCGCTTCCGGCCTGCACGTAAACGAAAAGATCATAGAAAAGGCGATGGAGAACTTCCTGCCCTTCCTTGCGACGGAAAACCTCCTCATGGAAGGCGTGAAGCGCGGCGGCGACCGCCAGGCGCTTCACGAGATCATCCGCACGCACTCCATGGCCGCTACGCGCCGCATCAAGGATGGCGAGCGCTGCGACCTGCTCGAACGCCTTGCGGCGGATGCGGCCTTCCCGCTCGGCGAGGCAGAGATCCGCGTCGCGCTCGACCCGCGCGCGTTCATCGGCCGCTGCCCGGAACAGGTTACGGCCTTCCTCGCGGAATGCGCGCCGCTGCTTTCGGGCGAAACCGCCGAGCTGCAGAGCGTAAAGGTGTAAAACCGCCGCGCCTGTGCCATCCTGAGGCTGCCGGGAGTCCCGGCACAGCCTTTCTGCACCGAGGAAGCGGCCTGCGCCGCTTCCTCGGGAATCTCTCATTCGGCGCCTGCGCCTCCGGCGCGGCTGGCTCCAAATGCAAAGAAAGCCTTGCTCCGCAAGCGCTTTTGCGGATTTGGCGCGCTGGTCGCCAAATCCGAACCAAACTCCCGGTGGCTGCGGCCCCCGAACCCCCGGAGTTTTTGCATCCTGAGGCTGACTGGGAGTCCCGGCACAGCCTTTTGATTTTACGAGAAGGAGTTTTTCTTCATGAAAGACGGATTTGTGAAGGTTGCTGCCGCCACGCCCGCAATCCGCGTTGCGGATTGCGATTATAACGCGGCGCGGATCATCGCGCTTGCGCGGGAGGCGGACGCCGCGGGCATTCGCCTGCTTGCGCTGCCGGAGCTTTGCGTCACGGGCTATACCTGCGGCGACCTGTTTTTGCAGCAAACGCTGCTCGAAGGCGCGCTTCGCGCGCTCGCGCGTATCCTGGAGGAAACCGCGGCGCTCGACCTGCTGCTCCTGCCCGGGCTCCCCTTCCCCTCCGGCAACAAACTCTATAACTGCGCCGCCGTGTGCCACAAGGGAAAGCTCCTCGGCCTCGTACCGAAAACACACATCCCCAATTACGGCGAGTTTTACGAGCAGCGGCATTTCGCCTCCGGCGCGGAGCTTTCCGAAACCGTTGCGCCCTTCGGGTATCCCGTGCCGCTCTCGCCGCACCTGCTGTTCGCCTGTGAGGCGCTCCCGGCCTTCACGCTCGGCGTGGAGATCTGCGAGGATCTTTGGGTGCCGGATGCGCCTTCCGGGCTGCTCTGCCGCGAGGGGGCGGCGGTCATCGCAAACCTTTCGGCGAGCGACGAGGTCATCGGCAAGGCGGAATACCGGCGCACGCTCGTGCGCGCCCAGTCCGGCAGGCTCGTCTGCGGGTATCTCTATGCCGATGCAGGCACGGGCGAATCCACGACGGACATGGTCTTTTCCGGCCACAGCCTCATCGCGCAAAACGGGGCGCTGCTCGCCGAGCGCGCCCCGTTCGCACAAGGGCTTTGCGCCGCGGAGCTGGACGTGCAGCGTCTCGCTTCCGAACGCCGCCGCATGACGACCTATCCGCAGCGGCGGGGAATCTGCCAAACCATCCTGTTCGATATGGAGCCGCGCCTCTCTGCGCTTTCCCGCGTCCCCGCCTATCCCTTTGTGCCGGAAGGCGGCGGCGAGCGGGCAGAGCGCTGCGAACTGATCCTCCACATGCAGGCGGCGGGCCTTGCGGCACGCATGCGGGCCGCGCACTGCGCGCATGGCGTCATCGGCGTATCCGGCGGGCTGGATTCCACGCTGGCGCTGCTCGCGGCCGCCCGCGCGCTCGCGCTTCTATCCCTGCCGCGGGAAAACCTCGTTGCCGTCACCATGCCCTGCTTCGGCACAACGCGCCGCACCCGCACAAACGCGCACCGGCTCGCGGAAGCGCTCGGCGCGACGCTGCGGGAGATTGACATCACCGCCGCCGTGGAGCAGCATTTCCGGGACATTGGGCACGACCCGGCCCGGCAGGATACCACCTTTGAAAACTGCCAGGCGCGGGAGCGCACCCAGGTGCTCATGGACATCGCAAACCAGGTGAACGGCCTCGTCATCGGCACGGGCGACCTTTCAGAGCTCGCGCTCGGCTGGGCGACCTACAACGGCGACCATATGTCCATGTACGGCGTAAACGCCTCCGTGCCAAAAACGCTCGTGCGCCATCTGGTACGCTATGCTGCGGACACGGCGGAAGACGCCCTGCGCGCGACGCTCCTCGACGTGCTCGACACGCCCGTAAGCCCGGAGCTTCTGCCCGCAAAGGGCGGCGAGATCAGCCAGGTCACGGAGGACCTTGTCGGCCCCTATGCGCTGCACGACTTTTTCCTGTATTACATGCTGCGCTGGGCCTTCCCGCCGGAAAAGATCCTGCGTTTGGCGGAAGCCGCCTTTTCGGAGGAATATGACGGGGAAACCATCCGCAAGTGGCTCAAGAATTTCTACCGCCGCTTCTTCCAGCAGCAGTTCAAGCGCTCCTGCCTGCCGGATGGGCCGAAGATCGGCTCGGTCACGCTCTCCCCCCGCGGGGATTGGCGCATGCCGAGCGACGCTTCCGCCGCGCTCTGGCTCGCCTGGGCGGAACAAAACTAGCGCTTTGCGCCCCGCAAAAAAGCGGGGCGATTTCTTTAAAAAGGCCTTGACCTTGCCGTAACGGCAACCCTTATACTCGGTTATGTCAGGAGGAGAATGCCATGGAATACACGGTGAAGGGGCTCGCGGAGCTTGCGGGCGTCAGCCCGCGCACGCTGCGCTGGTATGACGAAACCGGGCTTTTGAAGCCCACGCGTCTCAACGAAGCCGGCTATCGTTTTTATGGCGCGGGCGCGGTGGACCGGCTCCAGCAGATCCTGTTTTTCCGGGAGCTGGGCTTCCCTCTCGCAGAGATCAAACGCATCCTCGACAGCCCGGGGTTCAGCGAGACGGCGGCGCTGCAGAGCCACCTTGCAGAGCTGACCCGGCAGCGGGCGCGGATCGACGCGCTGATCCTGACGGTACAAAAAACGTTGGACGACCGGAAAGGGGAGAATACGATGAACGATTCGGAAAAATTTGAAGCCTTCAAGCGCGATCTGGTACGCAAAAACGAAGAAAAATATGGTGCAGAGGCGCGTGCGGCCTATGGCAGCGGCGCGGTGGACGCGGCTAACGCCGCGCTGCTCGGCATGAGCGCAGAGCGGCATGCGGCCTGGGCGGTGCTCGAAGAAAATATCCGCGCGGCGCTCGCGGAGGCCGTGCGCATGCAGGCTGCGCCGGATGGCCCACAAGGCCAGAAGATCGCCGCGATGCACCGGGAATGGCTCGGCTACACCATCCCGCGCTATGACCCGAGGCAACATGCGGGCATCGCGGAGCTTTACGCTGCGGATGCGCGCTTTACCGCCTATTACGACAGGGAACTGCCGGGCTGCGCGCAGTTCCTGCGGGACGCGGTGAAATGTTATACAGAATGCTTATAATGGCCTGAAAAGGGGCGGAACATCCGCCCCTTTCCGGCTGTCAATAAAGTGGCAGATGCCACTTTATTAAGGTATTCACATCGCGCTTGCGCCTATGGCGCGGTCAGCGCTCCGTGTAAAGAAAGCCTTGCGCCGCAAGGCTTTTCGCTCGCACCGCACAGGTCGCTGCTCACGATCATAAGTCAAGGGCTGCGGCCCTTGACAATCCCAGAGAGACTTTTTGACAAGCTGAAAGGGGCGGAGCATCCGCCCCTTTTTTCCATGCTCGTTTTTTGATATAATTAGTATGGAATGATAAATTCGTAACATTAGGGGAACCGCATGAACGATTTGCAGGGATATTATAAGCCGCTCTTCGATACGCTCTATGGCCGCTATGCCGCGCACGTAGGCCTTTCCCGGCGCGCACTCCGGGAAGCGCTCGGCGCCGCTGCCTTTCCCGCCGCGCTGCATCGCCGGGAGCCCGGCGCGCGCGCCATGGCGCAAGAGGTGCTCTCGCTGTGCCTGCCCGTGATGGAAGCGCTCTCTCCCGCGCCGGACGGCGGCTGGCTGCCGTATATCTACGCCTATCTGGCGGACCGGATGTTCCCGGACGCGCGCTTTACCCCGCCCGCACAGCCGCAGGCGCAGGCGCTTGAATTCTTCCTCACGGTGTTCACCTGGCTGCTCGCGCGCGAGCGGGAGCATTGCCCGTTCGATCCCTTGACTGACCTTTACGTGCTCACCCCGGAGGAAGAAGCCGAAAGCCTCATCCGGGAGGAATACGCCGCGTTCCGCACCGCCGTCTGCGCCGCCCGCTTCGTCGCGCTCCTGCGCATCGGCCGGGAGATCATGCCGTTCGACCCGGCTTCCCACACCATCGGCGTGCACAACGTTGCCGTGCACGCGGCGCGCATGGCCGCAAAGGCCGGGCTTCCGGTGGACGTTGCGCTCGTGAGTGCGGCTGCGCTCAGCCACGACGCCGGCAAGTTCGGCTGCCGCGGCAAGGACGCCCGGCGCGTCCCCTATCTGCATTATTATTACACCTGGGATTGGCTCACGCGCGGCGGCATGCCCGCCATCGCCCACATCGCGGCCAACCATTCCACGTGGGATCTTGAGTTTGAAAACCTCCAGCTCGAATCGTTGCTGCTCATCTATGCGGACTTCCGCGTGCGCGGCGTGCGGGACGCAGAAGGCCGCGAACGCGTCTCGATCTATTCCCTCTCGGAGGCTTACAGCGTGATCTTCGGCAAACTTGCGGACATGACGGAGGAAAAGGGCCGCCGCTACCGCACGGTGTACGCCAAGCTGCGCGATTTTGAGCGCTTCCTCCTGAGCTGCGGTGTGCCTTCGGAGCTTTCCGGGGACGCGCTTCTCCTCCCTACTGCCGTGGACCCGGCGCTGCTCACGCCCGCGGAAAACGCGGCTTCCCTCACGAACCTCACGTTCCGCAACAACGTGCTCCTCATGCGCATGCTCGGCAGCAGCGCTTCCTTCGCGGAGCTGCTGGAGCAAGCGCGCAGCGAAAAGAACCTGCACCGCATCCGCACGTATCTGCAACTGTTTGAGGAATACAGCACCTATATGACCCGGGAGCACAAGCTCCATCTGCTCGCGTTCCTCTACGAGCTGCTGATGCACCGGGAAGGCGACGTGCGCCGCAACGCCGGGCGCATCCTCGGTCAGATCCTCGCAAACAGCGGCCCGCGCTATCGCAAGGAGCTGCCCGAGGGCGCGCCGCCCACCGCCATGGCGCCTGCGATGATGGCGCTTTTGCAGGAATCCACGGATCTTTGGGAACATTACATCGCCCTTTGCCTTCATCCGGATCACAAGATCTCCCCCAAGCACGCGCAGCGCATCTCCAATTCGCTCAAGACCGTTGCGGAAAGCCTGTTCCTCTGCGTCGACCCGGCCGAGGCGCGGCATTACCTACTTCCGCTTTACCGCCGGATCCTCTCTGCCGAGGGGAACGACCGCTTCGTGCTGGTGGATACGCTTTCCCACGTGCCGTTTTCGCTGTTCACACAGGAGGAACATGCCGCGCTGCTCGGCATGCTCAAAAGCGCGCTTGCCGCGCTGGAGGCGCGGGAGCGCATCGGCGCGCTGCGCTGCTTGCTCAAGTATTCCGCATTCCCCGCGCTGCGCGCGGAGGCCGCTGCGGCGCTCGATGCGCTCCCCGGCGCGCCCGAGCCCGCCGTCGCCTACCTCTGCGGGCATGTGCGCGCCGTCCTTTGCCCCGGCGCGCCTGAGCCGCCCGCGCTAGACATTTCCGAACTTTATCTGAGCAACCTCAAAAACGCCGTGCATTGGACGGTCAAGCTCGTACAAATCGACGCGCTTTCGGCCCATGCGGCCGCAAGCCGCACGGACGCGTTCCACATCGCCATGCATCTTTCCAACCTGCTCTGCGTCAGCGAGCACCTTCCCGTGCGCGAACACGCGGGGAAGAGCCTCGTGCGCATAGCAAAGTATCTTTCCGTAGATCAGTGCAACGAGATCGTCATCGACCTGCTGCGGGAGCTCGAAACCGGGCAGAGCGAGGTCGCGCGCTTCATCTCCCCCTGCGTGGGGCGGCTCATCTGCCGCCTGCCGCAAAAGGAGTTCGACGAATGTATGGACATGCTCGAGGCGCTCCTGCGCAGCGCGAACGTGCAGGCTTCCTGCGCCGCCATCCGCACTTTCAGCGTGATCCTTTATACCGTCGCCATCGACGCGGGGGACGCGTTCGATCCAAAGGACGCGGAACGCATCCTCGGCCTGCTGCTCACAGGCGTCGCCCATTATGACGCGACGATCCACTCCACCGCGCTCGGCGTTCTGTGCCGCGATTTCTTCTACAACAACTATGTGCCGCTCGCGGCGCGGCGCGCCTGCTTCCCGGGCGTGGTCAAGAAGCTGCGCACCCTCCTTGCGGAACCGCGGGAAGGGCGGCTTGACTTCTATAACCAGGCGGCGATGCTCAACCACCTTTACCGCTTTGTGACCGAATGCGAGGTCGCCTTCGGCCCGTTCGAGTTCCCGCCGCTGCGCCCCGCCGCCTTCTTCCCCGGCACATTCGATCCGTTCTCCGCCGGGCATAAGCGCATCGTGCGGGAGATCCGCGCGCGCGGCTTCGAGGTCTACCTGGCGGTGGATGAATTCTCCTGGAGCAAGCGCACGCTCCCACGCCTGCTCCGGCGGCAGATCGTCAGCATGTCCGTCGCGGACTTTGCGGATGTGTTCCTTTTTCCGGATGACATCCCGGTGAACCTCGCCGTGCCGGACGATTTGGCGCGCCTTGCATCGCTCTTCCCGGAGCGGGAGCTTTTCCTCGTCGCGGGGAGCGACGTGATCCGCAACGCCTCCGCGTACCGCGCCGGGCTGCCCGGCGGCGCGGCGGGCTACAACCACATCGTCTTCGTGCGGGATGAAAGCGCGGAGAGCGTCGCCGTGCGCCCGCTTTCGGATGTGATCCGCGGGAAGCTCATCCTGCTTTCCCTGCCCGCATATTATGAGAGCGTGAGCTCCTCCCGCATCCGGGAATACATCGACAAAAATCTCGACATTTCCATGCTGCTCGACCCCGTCGTGCAGGAGTTCATCTATTCCCGCGGGCTTTACCTGCGCTCTCCGCAGCTCAAGCACATCATCGCCCTGCGCGAGCTTTATTTCGAAAGCTGGCGCCCCGGCGGCCCGCCCACGGGCTGCCCGGAACTTGATGCGCGCCTCGCGGAGCTGGAACGGCCCTCTGCCGCCCTCCTGCGCCGCCGGGATCAAGCGCGCCCGCTCGGCTATGCCCTTGGGCGCACGCTGCACGTTTCCGGCCTTTACGCCGCGCTCAACGGCCGGGCAGCCGCCGAAGCCGTGCGCCTGGAAGCCGCCGGCCGGGTGCTGCTCATCGAAGAAGTGCGGCTGGAGGACGCGGCCATCCGCGAAGGGCTTCTGCTGCTCGTGACGGAGCTGCTCGCCCGCGCGCTCTCCGGGGATTGTACCTCCGCGCTCTACGTCTCCCGGGAAAACGACCCGCTGCGTCCTACGCTTGAGCAGATGGGGTTCCTGCCCGTCCACGGGCAGGAAGATATCCTTATCGTGGATATGCGCGCGCCGCTCGTGCTCGTGCAGGACGCACTCGAGCGTATCAAGCCGCCGCTGCATGATGATGACGCCGTGCGGGATGTGGTCTATGCCGCGCGCCCGGCGCTGCGCCGCGCCATCGCCGCCATGTTCCCGGGGGCCCTCCTGCTCTGCTTCAACACAGAGCTTTTAAACCAGGCGCTCGTCCACCGCGTGCGCGCCGCAGCCGGGGTAGAGCGCCTTGCGCCCGGCGAAGGGCTGGGGGCGGACATGTGCGTGCCCTATGGCAAGATCCTTTCCGGCGAGGTTGTCCCCAACGTCGTTACCAAAACGCTGCATGCGGACAAGGTGTTTGATGCGGGCATCACAGGCTTCACCATCACCGAGTATCCGGGGTATTCCTCCCTTGCGAACCAGGTGCGCACACTCAAATCCTTCCGCCGCCCGGTGCTGCTGGTGGACGACCTGCTGCACAACGGCTACCGGCTCGAAATGCTCGACCCCATCTTCCGGCAGGAGGATGTGGAGATCCGCCGCATCATCGTGGGCGTGCTTTCCGGCCGCGGGAAGGATCTGATGGACTTCCAGGGCCGCGCGGTGGATTGCGAGTACTTCATCCCGAACCTGCGCTATTGGTTCACCGAAAGCCTGCAATACCCGTTCCTCGGCGGGGACAGTGTGCAGGCGGACCGACGCACGGGCGGCCTCCTGCCCTCCGTGAACCTGATCTTCCCCTACGCCTGCCCACGTTACCTGCACGGCGTTCCGGAAACGGCGCTGCGCAACTTTTCCCGCGTCTCGCTGCAAAACGCGATGGACATCCTCGCGGTGCTTGAACGGCGGCACCAGGCGCTTCTCAACACCTCCCTCACGCTCAAACGCCTGCCTGAGGCGCTCTACCGCCCGCGCCTGCCGGACAAGGGGATGCACATGCAGTACGACCCGGGTGCGTTCGCTTCCGCCTGCCTGGCAGACGATATGGCCCTGTTTCAGCGGCTGGGCCGCATGGAGGAAACCTAAAACCGAAGGAGGGCCTATGAGCCGATATTATGCATACCGCGGTGCGTGCCTGTTCCCGTTCGAGGCGGGATGCACGCTTCCGGAGAGCGCGTCCCCCGTGGAGGAGCCGTTTTCCCCCCTCGTGATTTTGCTGATGCGCAGCGGGCGCGGGAGCCGGGGCGTCTTTGCCCTGCAAGCGGAGGCCGAGCTGTTCGGGCCGGAGATCCCTTCCGCGCTGCTCCGGCCCCTCCCTGCGGCGCAGGGGCCGGGGCCTTCCCGCTTGCCGGAACCGGTACGCGCGATCCTCGCGCGCGAGGGCGCGTGCGCGCTCAACACGGCATTTGCCCGCTGCTACGACGTGCTCGCACGCTTCCTCGCCCCGCAAAAGCGCCCGCGCGTGATGCTCGTCGGCCTGGGCGATGTGGGCGGCACGGTGCTCACCGGGCTTAAGCTCCTCGGCACGGAGCTTTCCTCCATCGGCATCTTTGACCCGAACGCAGCCCAGTGCGCGCGCTATGAGATGGAGCTCAACCAGGTGCTTCCAGTTTCAGACGCGCCGCTCCCGCCGGTGTACGTCTGCGGGGAAGATGCGCTGTTCGATTGCGACGCGCTGCTCTTCACAGCCTCCCGCGGGGTGCCGCCGCTGACGGAAAAAACCGGCGATGTACGCATGGTGCAGTTTGAAGCCAACCGCGCCATGCTCTCCCACTACGCAAAAAAAGCCCGCGGCTGCGGGTTTTCCGGCCTGTTCGCGCAGATTTCCGACCCCGTGGATCACCTTGCGCGCGCCGTTTTCCTCGACAGCAACCGGGACGAGCGCGGCAATTTTGACGGCTGCGGCCTTCTGCCGGAGCAGGTGCAGGGATACGGCCTTGGCGTGATGCGCGCCCGCGCGCAGTATTATGCGAAAAAGGCCGGGCTAGACCCGGAGGCCGTGCGCGCATACGGCCCGCACGGGCAGGGGCTCATCATCGCCAACGCGCCCGGCGCGGCGTACGACGGCGCGCTTTCGGCGCGGCTCACCGAGCAGGCCGCCGCTGCAAACCTGCGCGTGCGCGCGCTCGGCTTCAAGCCCTACATCGCGCCCGGGCTTTCCTCCGCGTGCGTGAGCGTACTCAAGACTCTGCGCGGCGAATGGCACGACGGAGCGGTCCCCATGGGCGGGGCTTATTTTGGCTGCCGCACCCGCTTCACGAAAAACGGGCCCGCGCTTTTGCGCGAACCCATCCCACCAGCGCTTGCTGCGCGCCTTGACGCGGCGCATTCCGAGCTAAAGGAGTTCCTGCTATGACAACGCAGCCCGCACCGCTTCTCGTCCTGCTCGCGGGGCGCAGCCCGCGCCTCAACGCCGTGCTCGCGCGAATCCTTGCGCACATCCCCTGCGAGCAAGTCCGCCTGGGGCAAGCGCGCATCCCGCTGCTCGCCGGGCGGCGCGTCCTCTTCGCCCTTTCCGTGGGCGAATACGGCCTCGATGCGGACATCTCCGCGCTCATCCTGCACCTGCGGCGCGACACATCCGCGATGGAAGGCGCATCCGCCGTGATGCTCATCGACGGCGAGGGTGAATTTTATACCAAGCAGCTTGCGCGCATGCTCGCCCACGCCGCGAGCAACGCGGGCTGTACCTTTCCGGGGAAGCCGCTCGTGGAGGGCACGGGCTCGCTTTCCAACCTGCATGTTACGGCGATGCGCCTCGGCGTAACGCCGGAGGAGGCGTATCCCCTGCTCGCCCGCGCGCTTGTGGAACGGCTGCTCGCCTTTGAAGCGCCGCGCTTCGCGCACCCGCGCATCCTTTTGCTGCATGCCTCCATGCACGCGACCTCCAACACGCTCGCGCTCGGCGATGCGGTCCGCGATTCCCTGCGCGATTGCTGCGAATTCCGCGAGATCTCCCTGCAAAACGGCGCGATCCACGATTGCCGCGGCTGCTCCTACAAGGCCTGCGCCCACTTCGCGCAGACCAACGAGTGCTTTTACGGCGGCAGCATCGTGGAGGATGTATTTCCCGCGCTGATGGAAGCGAACGCGCTTTTGCTCCTGTGCCCGAATTACAACGATTCGGTGAGCGCGAACATTATGGCTTTCATCAACCGGCTCACCGCCCTTCTCGTGAACAACTCGCTGTATGACAAGTATCTTTATTCCATCGTCGTCTCCGGCTACAGCGGCAGCGACCTCGTCGCCCAGCAGGTGCTCGGCGCGCTCTGTTTAAACAAGACGCTCATGCTTCCGCCCCGCTTCTGCCTTGCGGAAACCGCCAACGACCCCGGCAGCGCCATGCGCGCCCTGGGCGTGAACGCACGCATCAGCGCGTTTGCACGTGGCATACACGCACAGTTGCTGGGATCGCAAGCCGCTGCTCCTTCAGGCGCTTGAGCAATGCCTCGCAGCCCTCGCAAACGTCCGCGTAAGTGGCGTCAAAATCGCCGGTATACCAAGGATCCGCAATGTCCCGCGGGTTGGCCGCAAAATCCAGCAGCCGGCATATCTTGCCCTCCGGGTCGCCGCCCGCGATGCGGCGCATGTCCGCAACGTTCATCCGGTCCATGCCGACAAGGTAATCATACGCCGTATAGTCGCTCTTGCGCATCTGCCGCGCGCGCTTTTCGGAGCAGTCGATCCCCTGGGCGCGCAAAATTGCCGCCGCGCCGGGATGTACGGGGCAGCCCAGCTCCTCCGCGCTCGTCGCGGCGGAATCAGCCGCCACGAAAGCGCCGAGGCCGAGGGCTTCTGCCCGCGCGCGCAGGATGAATTCCGCCATCGGGGAACGGCAGATGTTGCCGTGGCACACGAATAAGATCCGAATCTGTTTCTCCATACCGTTCATTTCCTACAAATGTTTTTTCGTGGGGCGCAGCCGCCCCGCAAACCGCATTCGGGTGATACTATATCACAGCGCGCACTTTCCAGGCAAGGTGCAAAGCCTGCACTTTGGGGCATGTTTCTTATGATTTGCGAAAAAATATGCGCTGGGTTCTATTTTAACTTGTTATTATCCCAAAAATGATATAAAATTTGTTCGTATTATACATGCTTGGCAAACTCGCCGGGCGCCGTTTTTATTTTCCGCCGCAGGCGCGGCACAGCCCGAAAACCAATTTGGAAGGAATGGAACATCATATGGACTTATTCGCAAAATGCACCAACCCCTACGTGGACGAGATCCGCACTGCAAACATCTACCCCTACTTTCACAAACTTGAATCCCGGCAGGACGTGGAGGTCATCATGGAAGGCAAGCGCCGCATCATGCTTGGCTCCAACAACTACCTCGGCCTCACCACGCACCCGCGCGTAATCGAAGCGGGGCTCAAAGCGCTTGAGCGCTACGGTTCCGGCTGCTCCGGCTCCCGGTTCCTGAACGGCACGCTAGAGCTGCATGTAGAGCTTGAGGAGGAACTCGCTTCCTTCCTCGGCAAAGAGGCCGTGATGACGTTCTCCACGGGCTTCCAGAGCAACCTCGGCATCATCAGCGCCATCGCGGGCAAGGACGATTACATTCTCTGCGACCGGGAGAACCACGCGAGCATTTACGATGGCTGCAAGCTCAGCTACGCCACCATGGTGCGCTACCGCCACAACGACATGGCGGATCTCGAAAAGAAGCTGCAAAACATCCCGGAGACCGCCGGCAAGCTGATCGTGACCGACGGCGTGTTCAGCATGGGCGGCGACATCTGCAACCTGCCGGAGATCGTCCGGCTGGCCAAGCAGTATGGCGCGCGCGTCATGGTGGACGATGCGCACGGCCTTGGCGTGCTCGGCGTGCACGGGCGCGGCACCGCGGAGCACTTCGGCTTGACGGACGAGGTCGACATCATCATGGGTACGTTCAGCAAGTCCCTTGCAAGCCTTGGCGGCTACATGGCGGCGGACGCGCGCATCGTCGACTACGTGCGCCATGCCTCCCGTCCGTTCATCTTCTGCGCATCCATCCCGCCCGCAAGCTGCGCCACAGCGCTTGAGGCGCTGCGCATCCTGGAGGAGACGCCGGAGCTTCCGGCGCGCCTTGCCGCGCTCTCTTCCTACATGCGCAAGGGCATGCGCGCGCGCGGCATCGCCATCCGCGAGAGCGCGACGCCTATCATCCCCATCTATACCTACGACACCATGAATACGCTCGCCACGGCCAAGCGGCTTTACGACGAGGGCGTTTATGTGAACCCCGTGCTGCCGCCGGCTACGCCCGCAACGGAGTGCCTGCTGCGCACGAGCTATATGGCCACGCTCACCGAGCCGCTTCTCGACGAGGCTCTGGACATTTTCGAAAGGGTGCTGAAGCAGGATGCCGAATAAAGTTGCCATTATCACCGGCGCCTCCGGCGGGATCGGCCTTGCCACGGCAACGCTGTTCGCCGAAAAAGGATACGCCGTTTACGGGCTTTCCCGCAAGCCCTACGACAGCGGCCCCGTCCGCCATATTCCGACGGACGTGACCGATGCGGAAAGCGTCCGAGCCGCGGTCGCCGCCATAGTTGCAGAAGAGGGGCGCATTGATGTTCTTGTGTGCAACGCAGGGTTTGGCATCTCTGGCGCGATCGAATTCACAGAGCCTTCGGACGCAAAGCGCCAGTTTGATGTGAACTTCTTCGGCGCGCTCCATTGCATCCAGGCCGTGCTGCCGCAGATGCGCGCCCAGCGGGCCGGCTGCATCCTCTGCGTAAGCTCGGTCGCGGCGGTGCTTTCCATCCCGTTCCAGAGCTTCTATTCCGCCGCCAAGGCGTCTATCAACGCACTGTGCGCGGCGCTCGCCAACGAGGTTCGCCCGTATGGCGTCCGCGTTGCGGCGCTCATGCCAGGGGACATCAAGACCGGCTTCACCGCCGCGCGGGAAAAGAGTTTTGCGGGGCAGGACGTTTATCCCGCGCTTCCCCGCTCCGTCGCCACGATGGAGCACGACGAGGAGCACGGCATGGAGCCCGCGTACATCGCGCGCAAGCTCTACCGACTCGCGCAGAAGCGCGCGCTCAAACCGCAGTATACGGCGGGACTCCAGTACCAATTCTTCGTGATGCTGCGCAAGCTCTTGCCCTACCGGTTCATCAACCGCCTCGTCGGCCTGCTCTATGCAAAATAGCGCCTACTGGCACGCCATGTTGACGCGGACCGCTTCTTAGGATAAAATAGAATCCGAACCCCCGATCCAGGAGGTTCGGATTTTGTTTTCCATAGCATCCGGTTTTCCGGTTCATTTGGAGGTGTGCCCTTTTGGAAAAACGGCTTTTGCTCGTGATGAATCCCCGCGCCGGAATCAAAAAGGCAAATCGTTATCTGCCTGATCTGCTCCGCCTGTTTTCCGATTACGGCTATGTCACCACTGCCTACATGACGGGGAAGCGTGGCGATGGTGCGGAATTCACCCGCCTGCATGCGGGAGGGGCTGACCTTGTCGTTTCCATCGGCGGGGACGGCACGCTCAACGAAGTCATCGACGGCCTCTTGAAATCCGGAGCAGGCTGCCCGATCGGCTACATTCCCGCCGGCAGCACCAACGATTTCGCGAGCAGCCTCAAGATCTCCTCTAACATCATGCAGGCTGCGCGCGACATTATGGAAGGCAGGCTGCGCACGATCGACCTCGGCAGCTTCAACGGGCGCTGCTTCTCATACGTCGCCTCCTTCGGCGCATTTACGGAGGCTGCATACAGCACGCCGCAGGAAGTCAAGAACATGCTCGGCCACATGGCCTATATCTTCGAGGGCATGAAGGATCTTGCAAACATCCGCCCCATCCATCTGCGGCTTGAGACGGACCGCGGGGACGCATTCGAGGATGATTACATCTTCGGCGCGATCAGCAACTCGACCTCCATCGCCGGGTTTCTAACGATGGACCCAGCGCGCGTCATCATCGACGATGGGCTGTTCGAGGTTACACTCATCAAGATGCCGGCCGCTCCGATGGACCTAAGCCGTATCCTCTATTCGCTGCAAACACAGCAATACGATGATAAGCTCATCCACACCTGCACGGCGGCCCGGGCGGTGATCCACTCTCCCGCCGCTGTCCCCTGGACGCTTGACGGCGAATACGCGCCGGGAGAAACGGACATCATCGTAGAAAATTTGCATAACGCATTAAGGTTGGTAACGAGAGAAGCATGATGAAACGCTTTTGGGACTGGCTCAAAGAAAACAAACACGCCTGGCTCGCACTGTATCTGCCCATTTACCTCATCGCTTTCTTCTGGGTAGAAAGTTATGTTCCGGCAGATTCCAATTACTGGGTATCCTATTCCCCGTTGGACGACCTCATCCCTTTTGTAGAATATTTTGTGATCCCATACTACCTCTGGTATCCGTTTTTAGTGGCCACCGGGCTTTTCCTGCTCTTCCGGGACGCCCCGGCTTTCAGCCGCTATATGCTCGCGATTGCCGTAAGTTTTACGGCGAGCATCGTATTCTTCGTCCTCTTCCCCAACGGGCAGAACCTGCGCCCTGCCTCCTTTGAGCGGGACAACATCCTCACGCGGCTCATGGGCCTCATCTATGCGGCGGATACCAACACGAACGTCCTGCCCAGCATCCATGTGATCGGCTCCGTGCTCGCTGTGTTTGCGCTGTTTGACGCAAAGCCACTCAAAGAGAGGCGCTTCGTTTGGCTCAAGGCAGGTTCCATCCTGCTCGCCATCCTCATCACGCTTGCGACGGTTTTCGTAAAACAGCATTCCGTGCTGGACATTTATGCGGGCTTCGCCGCCTGCGTACCTATCTACTTCCTGATTTACAACAAAAAGGTGCGTGCCTGGACGGACAAAACCTTTGGAAAGGCCGCCGCGGCATAGCAACGCCGCGGCTCAGGCAGGTGTTCTTTCGTAGCAGGCAGTTTGCCGGCTGCTGTTTTTGATGCCGTACTGAAACGCCGCCTATCCTGATTTGCCCGGATAGGCGGCGTTTTCTTCCCGCTTTATGATGGCTCTACCGTTTGCCGCAGAGGCCTTTTTTATGCAAACGTATGGGCGGCCCAGCCGGGCCGCCCATGGGTTTTCGTTTCTATGCCGGTTATGCCTCGGCAGGCGTCACCACAGAATAATCCACGATGCAGTTGCACGGGCAGACCTTTGCGCACTCGCCGCAGCGCGTACACTTTTCGGGGTCGATCTTCGCAAAGCCGTTTTCGACTGTGATCGCGCCGTACTTGCAGGTTTTCACGCAGCGCTGGCAGGCAATGCATGCCTTCATGCACGCGGCACGCGCCACACGGCCAGAATCGCTGTTGCGGCAGAGCACGATGACCTTGGTGTCCGCAGGGGTGATGCGGATCACGTTGCGCGGGCACTTGTCAACGCAGTTGCCGCAGGCCACGCATTTGTTTTCGTCGATCTTTGCAATGCCGTTTTCCATGCTGATCGCGCCGAACGCGCAGACCTGCGCGCAGTCGCCCAGGCCGATGCAGGCAAAGCGGCAAAGTTTGGGGCCGCCTGCCACGCCTGCCGCGGTTGCGCAGCTCTTGTAGCCATCGTATGTGTAACGCTCCGTCGCAATGCCGTTGTGCCCTTGGCAGATCACGCGGGCAACCATCTTTTCGCCCTGCTCAACGGAAAGGCCCAGCACCGCGCCGAGGGCCTCCGCATTCGCGGCAGGGCATGCGCCCGGCTTCGCCTTGCCCTCCACAACGGCTTCGGCAAACGCGTCGCACCCGGCAAAGCCGCACGCGCCGCAGTTCGCGCCGCCCACAAGCTCGCGCACCTGCGCGATGCGCGGGTCGGTCTCCACCTTCAGTTTCTTATCCGCAAACGAGAGCACAAGGCCGAAAATCAGGCCAATCACGCCGAGCACGGCCAATGCCAGGATAACGGGAATCCAGTCCATATCTTACCTCCTTAATTTCCAAGGCCCGAAAAGCCCATGAACGCCACCGCCATCAGGCCCGCAGTGATGAGCGAACCGGAAAAGCCCTTGAGGCATTGGGGGACTTTCGAGGTTTCCAGCCGCTCACGCACGCCCGCCATGAGGACGATCGCCAGCAGGAATCCAAGCGCGCCGAACGTACCATTGAGGATGGAATAGAACAGGTTATAGCCGCTGTTGATGTTCAGGATGGTCACGCCCAGCACCGCACAGTTGGTGGTGATGAGGGGCAGGTAAATGCCCAGCGCACGATACAGCGAAGGGCTCGATTTTTTGATGAACATCTCGACCAGCTGCACCAGGCTTGCGATAACAATGATGAAGCAGATGGTGTTGAGGTACTCAAGCGAGAGCGGCACGAGCACGAGGTCATAGAGCAGCTTCGTGAACAGCGAGGCGATCGCCATTACGAACGTAACCGCAACGCCCATGCCCGCGGCCGTCTCCACCTTGCTGGACACGCCGAGGAACGGGCAGATGCCCAGGAAGCGGGAGAAGATATAGTTGTTGGAGAGCACGCAGCTCACCATGAACAGCAGGATTTTTGCAATCTCATTCATGCGTGGATGACCCCTTTCTCATCCTTTTTCTTTGCTTCCGCACGCTGCGTGATGAGGTTGCTCACCGCAAGCACGCCGCCGAACACGAGGAAGCCGCCCGGCGCAAGAACCATGAGGAGCATGGGCTCGTAGCCCGCGCCGAGCACGTTGAACCCGAACACGGTGCCGTTGCCGATGATCTCGCGGATGATGCCGATAACCGTGATGGCAAGCGTAAAGCCGAGCCCCATGCCAAGGCCGTCCGCCGCGGAAGCGGCGACGCCGTTCTTGCTTGCGAACGCTTCGGCACGCGCAAGGATGATGCAGTTCACCACGATGAGCGGGATGAACATGCCCAAGCTTTCATACAGTTCATGCGCAAACGCCTGCATGAACATCTGCACCATGGTCACGAACGTGCAGATGACGGCGATAAACGCCGGGATGCGCACCTTATCCGGAATGATGTTCCGCAGGAGCGAGATGACCACGTTGGAGCCGACGAGCACGAACGTTGCCGCGGCGCCCATGCCGATGGCGTTGGTCGCGCTCGTGGTGGTGGCAAGCGTGGGGCAGGTGCCGAGCACCAGCCGGAGCGTGGGGTTTTCGGCGATGATGCCGTTCATGAACACGCTCGAAAGGCTCTTTTCCTTTTTAGGCATTGGCTGTACCCTCCTTCTTTTCCTTTTTCAGGCGGCCATAAAGCCGGGGCTTGTCGTACTTGTCGATCAGCGGCGTTGCAATGTTGCCGATGAGGATTGCGTAGGTTACGCCCTCCGGATATGCGCCGAAGTTGCGGATCACGCATACGAGGACGCCGCAAAGCGCCGCGTAGATGATCTGGCCGCGCGCCGTCATGGGGCTCGTGGTGTAATCCGTCGCCATGAACACCGCGCCGAAGAGCACGCCGCCCATGAGCAGCTCGTTGAGCGCGTTCTGGCCGACGAGAGCCGAGAGCGCTGCGAACACCGCGAGGAACGTCACGGGGATGCGCCAGGAGATCACCCTGCGCACGAGCAGGTAGATGAGGCCAAGGAGGATCGCCGCCTTGCAGACCTCGCCGATGCTGCCCGGGATGTTGCCGAGGAAAAGATCCATCGTGCTCGCCTCGTAACCGGCGAGCGGGGTCGCGGAGGTTACTGCGTCCGCGCCGCTCCAGCAGGTCGGGAGCGCATAGGCGGTCGCGCCCGTCATGCGGGCGGGCCAGCTTGCGAGCAGAACCGCACGCGCGACCAGCGCCGGATTCAGGAAGTTGTCGCCGATGCCGCCGAAGAGCTGCTTAGTGACGACGATCGCAAACAGCGCGCCGATCACCGGCATCCACCAGGGTGCGGTCGAAGGCAGGTTCAGGCCAAGGATCAGGCCGGTCACCGCCGCGGAAAGGTCGTAGATGCGGACAGGCTGCTTCGTAACGCGCTGCCAGAGATACTCAAACAGCACGCAGGAGAGGATGGAAACGGCGATCACCATTGCGGCGGAAAGGCCGAAATAGTAGATGCCCGCAGCCGTCGTGGGGAGCAGCGCGATGAGCACATCGCGCATGAGCACCTGCGTATTGGCTCCGCTGCGGATGTGCGGCGCCGTGGAAAGGTAAAGCTTCATGGTTACTTTTTCCTCCTTGCTTCAAGCGCGATCGCGTCCTTGGTGTTCTTGAAGGACGCCGTCAGCCAGCGCCTTGCCGGGCAGTTGTACGAGCAGCAGCCGCAGAGGATGCAGTCGAGCACGTGGTGCTCCTTTGCGGCGGCAAGGTCGCCCTTGTCGCAGTAATGCTTGATGCGGTAAGGGTCAAGGCCGATCGGGCACGCTTCCACGCAGCGCCCGCAGCGGATGCAAGGGGATTCCTCCACGCTGCGCGCGTCTTTTACGTTATATACGACAATGCCGTTATTTGCCTTGGTCATCGGTACGTCCGTATCCGGAACGCAAAGCCCGGTCATGCCGCCGCCAAAAACGATCTTTCCGGGTTCCTCGGAGAACCCGCCGCATTCGCCGATCACGTCGCCGATGATCGTGCCGATCCTGAGGCGCAGGTTCGCCGGCTTCTCGACGCAGCCCGTAACTGTGGTGATGCGGTCGATCAAGGGGCGTCCGTCGATCACCGCATCCGCCACAGCCGCGGCGGTTCCCACGTTCATCACGATCGTGTGCACCTCGATGGGCAGCTTGCCGCTCGGGACCTCGCGGCCCGTCACGGCCTTGATGATCTGCTTCTCTCCGCCCTGCGGGTATTTGGTGCGCATCACGGCGATCTCCACGCCCTCGCGGCCGGAAGCCGCTTTGCGCATGGCCTCAATGGCCTCGGGCTTATTGTCCTCGATGGCGATCACGCCGCGCTTGACGCTGAGTGCGCGCATGACGGCGCGCAGGCCGTCCACGATCTTGCCGGGATGCTCGATCATCAGCCGGAAATCCGCCGTCAGGAACGTCTCGCACTCGGCGCCGTTGAGGATGATGGTGTCGCAGGTCTTCCCCTCGGGGATGGAAAGCTTCACATGCGTTGGGAAGGACGCGCCGCCCATGCCGCAGATGCCCGCGGCTTTGATGGCCGGGATAACCAGGGCGGGGTCAACGGTTTCCACGTTGCCATAGCCCTTGATGCCTTCCACCCACTCGTCCGCAAAATCGTTGCGGATCACAACGCACATGGCGGGAGCCGCGCCGAGGTGCTGGCGTTCTTCCACCGCCACAACCTCGCCGGAGACGCTCGCATGCACGGGCAGCCCAAGGCCGCCGACCGGCTCGCCGATCACCTGGCCGATCTTGACAAGGTCGCCCTTCTTCACACAGGGCTTGGACGGAGCGCCCAAATGCATGCCCATGGGAATGCAAACCGTATCGGACACGAAGTCTCGAATGGGGACGTTTCGGGTGGGCATCTTCCCCTCATGCTCACCATGCATGGGGTGTACGCCGCCCTTGAAAGAATACTTCGGCAAATAAAGCACCAGCCTTTCGGAGTTGAATAAAATTGCTCATATAGTAATTGTATGAACATAATTTCCAAAGGTTATTATAGCACATATATTTTCGGCTTGCATCAAATTTGCGCGATTTTTTGCCTTAATTCCAGATTTTTTTGTTGTTTTAGACCTGTGTTTTGAATGACGTTCCTGTTATTTTTTTAACCTTTTTCCAAAAATACGCATGCATGCCAAAAGGATTAAAAAACCGCCGAACATGCGCCGGAGCCAGGGGGCTGAAAGCGCCCCGGCCAGGAAGGAAGCGCCGAGCGCGCCCACCGCACCGGCAAGGATCACCGGCAGGCAGGCGCGAAGCTGGAGCCGCCCCGCCTTCGCGTGGATAATGAGCGCCGCCACGGCTGCCGGCAGGAAGGAAAGCACGTTCACGCCCTGCGCCGCATGCTGCTGCAACCCAAGCGCCAGCGTCAGCACGGGGATAAGGAGCGTGCCGCCGCCCATGCCCATGCCGGCCGCCACGCCCGCCCCGAGCCCTGCTAAAATGTACCAGAGCCAGCTCATGCGAACGCCATCCAAGCGCCCGCAAGGAACATCATCGCGGTAAAGATGTTGTCCAGCCAGGCGGACTTGAGCTTCCCCGTCAGAAAAGCGCCGCCCACACTGCCCACCGTCAGCGCCGGGGCGACAAAAGCGAACGCATGCCAGTCCACCGCGCCCTGCAGCGCGTAAACCGCGCCCGTTACCGCGGAAAGCGGAAGGATGATGCTGATCGCGCTCGCATGGGCGCTCGGCGTATCCATGCCGCACACCTTCTGGAGCAGCGGCACGGCGACCATGCCCCCTCCGCCGCCGAACAGGCCGTTGCAGCCGCCCGTCACGAGGCCGGCGGCCCACTTCTTCCAATTTTTATTCCAAACGGAACGTTCTTTCTTCATGCGCTTAGTATGCCGCGCGGCCCAGCCGCACATGCGGGCTTTACAACCGCGCCGCAGCTTGGTATGATAACGGCATGTCCTTCTTTTTTAACTAATTACGATAGCCGTGCCATGTGAAAGCGCGTGCGAAGGAGACTTGAAACAAATGACCGAGAAAGAATACATCAGCTTCCTGCTTCTGTTCATCCTGTGCCTCGTAGGCACCGCGTTCAAGATCTGGGATTATTTCCGCGTGCGCCATGCGGTAAAGGCCGAGCGTGCGAAAGCTGGGACGGGTTCCGGCCGCATCGTCATCAAATCGGACTGGCGCTCCTCCCTCAGCACATTGCTGCTGCTGCTCGGCGTGCTTGCCCCGCTCGTTACTGGTTCAATCACAAGAGCGCTGCCGCTTGCGCTCTTCATCCTGTTTGCATTCGCCGCGCTGTATTACCTGGTGCACAGCCTGTTTTGGCGCATCACGGTGGATGAAGAGAGCTTCACCTGCCGCACCATGGCCGGCAAGGAAACGACATACCGCTTCGCGGACGTGCGCCGCATCGTCCCCATCGGCAAAAGCAAGCGGAGGATGGACGGCACGCGCATCATCATGCGGGACGATACCATCGTGTTCGTGGACCGCACGCTCTATGGCGTGGAAACGCTGGAACGCCGCGTCAAGGAAGCGCTTGGGGAAAACTTCGTCGAGGAAGAATCCCTGAAGCCGATGCGGCCGCTGCGGTAAGCGCCTCCCCACCCTCACTCAATCAAACGTAAACCTCCACCAGCGCGTTGCACCGGCCTTTTTTCGTCATGCCGCGCACGCCGCGGAAAATGAAGCGCCCATGGCCGCGCACGGAGAGCACATCCCCCTCGCGCAGCGCTGCCGCGCCGTTTTCGCAGAGCCGCCCGTTGAGGAACACGCGCCCCGCTTGGAACAACGCGAGGCTGTCGCCCCGGGAGAGGTTCCAAACATGGGCGCAGAGCGCATCCGCACGCACGGAAGCGACCTGTACCGTCTTTTCCTCCACCCGGAAGAGCGCGCCCTCCGGCAGGGCTTCCGCGATGGAGCAGCGCACGCGCGTGCGGCGCACCTCAGAAAGATTTTCCACCAAAAACGGCGCGATGCGCGCGAGGCAGAACACATACGCTTCCTTTTCCCGTACCACGATGTCCCCAAGCGTATCCCGCTCCACGCCAAGCCCCATCAACGCGCCGAGGAAATCCCGGTGCGTAAGCTGCTCCGCGAACTTTGCGTTCCCTGGCCGGATGGCCACGCAGGCGATCGGGAACGGCTGCACATACCCGCAAAGCGCTTCCGAACCGAAGCGCACGAGCTTGCGCTCACAGCCCTCCATGCCGCCGGAGGCTTCCCATGGCACATGGGCAAGCGCCCGCGCCATGCCGTGGAACACGCTCTGCTCCTGCAAGCCAAGGAACGGCGTGAACGTATATGTCCCGTTTTGGTATGCCCGTTCCGCAAGCTCCAAAAAGCGTTTTTGCACCTGCTCCGGCTTTTCGTCCATGCGCAATCCCCCCGCTTTCCCAATTTCCTTTATTTTAGCACATCCGCACGCCGGTTTCATCTTGACGCTGCCGCGCTTCCGGTTATATAGCAGCAAATAAAATGCTCCGTTCGCTTTATTGATTTATCACTTTGCTTGACTAAAGCACTCAAACGTGCTATACTGCATGCAATCGTCAAACACGGAGGGCAACATGAACGCACCTGCCGCGCGCAAGCGCAGCGAACGCGCCATTTTGGAGCTCACGGCCCTGTATGCGCAATATGGCTACCGCGAGTTCCGCATGAGCAAGTTCGAAGAATACGATTTTTACGCGGAATACCGCGGCTTTTTGCAGGCCGAGAACATCCTGACCTTTCATGACCCAAGCGGCAAGCTCCTTGCGCTCAAGCCGGACATCACGCTTTCCATCGTGCGCAGCGTGAAGGAGGGTTCTCCGCTGCCGCAGCGCCTTTGCTACAGCGAGACGGTGTACCGCGCGGCGGGCGGCATGCGCTCCTTCCGGGAGATCCCGCAAGTGGGCCTCGAGTACATCGGGGAGATCGGGCTTTACGCCATGTGTGAGGTGCTTTCCCTCGCGCTCGACAGCCTCTCCGCACTCTCCCCGAGCTTTATCATGGACGTTTCGCATGTGGGCCTTGCGGGGGGTCTTCTGGCGGAGACGGGCCTCCCCGCGCACACACAGGCAGAGCTTTCCTCCCGCATCCGCGCAAAGAACGCGCACGAGCTTACGGCACTTTGCGCGGCAAACGGCGTGGACGCGGCGCTTGCGGAAAAGCTCAAGCGGCTTTCCGGCCTGTACGGCCCTTCGGAGGAAGTCCTCAAGGAAGTACGCACGCTTGATGTGAATCAAACTACGCATGCGGCCATCGCGGAGCTTTCCGCGCTTTGCGGCGCGCTCGCGCATGCGGGCTGCGGCGGCGTAAATTTGGATTTTTCGCTTTTGAACGATCTTTCTTATTACAACGGCGTGATCTTCCAGGGCTTTTTGCCGGAGCTGCATGCGTGCGTGCTTTCCGGCGGGCGGTATGACAGCCTCCTGCGCCGGATGCACAAGCCCGGCGGGGCGATCGGCTTTGCGGTGAACGTTGGGCTGCTCGACAGCCTAGGCGCACCAAACGCCGCTTACGACGCGGACGTGCTGCTGCTTTGCGGTGCGGACGCAGACGCGCCGGAAGCGCTCCGGCGGGCAAGGGAGCTTGCGGCGGCGGGCAAGCGCGTCACGGTGCGCGCGGCGGAGGACGGCGCGGTGCGCGCCAGGGAAACGCTCCGCATCGGAGCGGAGGAAAGCAAGTAACGGAAAGGATACCGCTTTGCAGGATTGGATCAGCGTCGCGCTGCCAAAGGGCAGGCTCGGCGAAAAGGCTTACGATTTGTTTGAACGCATCGGCTTCGGCTGCCCCGCCATCCGGGAGGACAACCGCAAGCTGATCTTCGAGAACGAGGAAGCGCGCGTGCGCTATTTCTGGGCGAAGCCCTCCGATGTGGCGATCTACGTGGAGCGCGGCGCGGCGGACGTTGGCGTTGCGGGCAAGGATATTCTTTTAGAGTACGCGCCCGAGGTTTACGAGCTCTGCGACCTCGGGATGGGCAGATGCCGCATGATGGTGGCCGGATGCCCCGGCGCGCTGGAGGAGGCAGGGCGCGCGCTGCGCGTCGCCACGAAGTTCCCGCACATCGCAAGCGCGTACTTCGCCGCGCAGAGCCGGGACATCGACATCATCAAGCTCAACGGCTCCATCGAGATCGCGCCGCTGCTCGGCCTTTCGGACGTGATCGTGGACATCGTGGAAACGGGGGCGACGCTCAGGGAAAACGGCCTCATGCCGCTCGAGGAGGTCGTGCCCATCAGCGCCCGGTTCATCGCCAACAAGGTGAGCTACAAGTTTAAAAACGCGCGTGTGCGGGAGATGCAGGAAAAGCTCTCCGCGCTCACCGCGCTGAAATGAGGTTTTTGCATGATACGGATTCTCGATTTTGACAAGCTGGGCGCGGAGGCCGTGCTTGCGCGCGCTGCGGAAGCGCCGGATGTGTCCGCGCCCGTAGCGGAAATCCTCACCGCCGTGCGGCGGGAGGGCGACGCAGCCCTGCGGCGCTATTGCGCCGCGTTTGACAACATGCCGGAGGATACCCCCTTTGAGGTACCGGTGGAGGAGCTGTTCGCCGCGTGCGACGCCGTGGAGCCCGCCTTCCTCGAAATTTTGCAGGAAGCGGCCGAAAACATCCGCGCGTTCCACAAGCGCCAGGTGCGTGAAGGGTTTGTGGTGAGCGAGCAAAACGGCGTGGTGCTCGGGCAGAAGATCACGCCGCTTGCGCGCGTGGGCCTTTACGTGCCGGGTGGTACCGCAAGCTATCCTTCCACCGTGCTCATGGATTGCATCCCCGCGAAGCTCGCGGGCGTGCCGGAGGTCATCATGGCGACGCCCGCGAAGGGCGGCAGGATCGCGCCGGAGATCCTTGCGGCGGCGGCCGTCGCGGGCGTGGATCGGGTGTTCCGCACCGGCGGCGCGCAGGCGGTCGCAGCGCTTGCCTACGGCACGGAAAGCGTCCCCAAGGTGGATAAGATTGTCGGCCCCGGCAACGTCTACGTGGCGGAAGCCAAGCGGCAGGTGTTCGGCCTTGTGGACATCGACATGATCGCCGGGCCTTCGGAGATCCTCATCCTCGCGGATGGGACGTGCGACGCCCGCTTCGTGGCGGCGGATCTGCTCTCCCAGGCGGAACACGATAAAAACGCCTCCGCCGTGCTCGTAACGGCGAGCGAAGCGCTTGCTCGCGCCGTGCAGGCGGAACTGGAACGGCAGCTCGCGCTGCTGCCGCGCGCGGAGACCGCCCGGGCTTCCATCGAAGCGAACGGGAAGATCATCCTCGTCCCCACGTTCGATACGGGCGTCGCCATCGCCAACGAGATCGCGCCCGAGCACCTGGAGCTTTGCGTGGACGACCCGTTCGCCTATCTCGGGCAGATCCGCAACGCAGGCTCCATCTTCCTTGGCAAATACTGTCCGGAGGCGCTGGGCGATTACTTCGCCGGCCCCAACCACACGCTGCCCACGAGCGGCACGGCGCGGTTTTCCAGCCCCCTCTCAGTAGATGATTTTGTAAAGAAATCCCAGTTTTCTTACTACACGGCGGACGCGCTCGCCCGCGTTTCCCCAAAGGTGGCTTGCTTCGCCCAAAAGGAAGGGCTTGCCGCGCACGCAAGGAGCGCCTTGATCCGCTTTGAGGAGGGTGCAGAATGAGCCGTTTTTTCAGCAGCCGCTTCGCTTCGCTCGAAGCGTATACCCCCGGCGAACAGCCACAGGATCAGCAATACGTGAAGCTCAACACCAACGAATCTCCCTATCCTCCCTCCCCGCGCACCCGCACCGCTGTTTCGGACGCAGAGCTTGCGCGGCTGAACCTCTACCCCGACCCGGCTGGGACGCGCCTGCGCAATGCGCTTGCGGCGCGCTATGATGTGAAGCCGGAAAACGTCCTCCTCGCCAACGGTTCGGACGAGATCCTCTCCTTCGCTTTCATGGCGTTTTGTGATGGGCAAACGCCCGTTGCTTATCCGGACATCAGCTACGGGTTCTACCCCGTCTATGCGGCGCTCTACGGGCTCGCGGCACAGGAGCTCCCACTCAAGGCCGATTTTTCCATGGATGTGGAATCGTTTTGCTCCGCGCGCGGCATGCGCGTGTTCGCCAACCCGAACGCGCCGACCGGCATCGCCCTGCCGCTTTGTGAGATCGAGCGCATCCTTGCGAGCGACCCGGACCGGGTGGTGCTCGTAGACGAGGCGTATGTGGATTTCGGCGCGGAGACCGCGCTGCCGCTGCTTGCCAGGTACGACAACCTTCTCATCGTGCGCACGTACTCCAAGTCCCGCTCCATGGCAGGTGCGCGCCTCGGCTTCGCCATCGGGAGCGAAGCGCTCATCCGGGATTTGGAAACGATCCGTTTCTCCACAAACCCTTATAATCTCGACCGGCTCACGCTTCTTCTGGGCGAAGCCGCCGTCGCGGATGACGCCTATTACATGGAAAACTGCAAGCGGATTGCACAAACTAGGGAAAGTGCCGCCGCGCGCCTTAAAGCGCTCGGCTTCTCGCTCACCCCATCTCAGGCAAACTTCCTGTTTGCGAGGCATCCGGCCGTGCCGGGCGCGGCGCTTTACCAGGGGCTTAAGGCCCGCGGCGTGCTCGTGCGCCATTTCGGGAAGCCGCGCATTGCGGATTACGTGCGCATCACCATCGGCACACCGGAGCAGATGGAAGCGCTTTTCACCGCCATCGAGGACATTCTGAAAGGAGGCGCGCCATGCGCAACGCAACCATAACCCGCACCACGAAGGAGACGGACGTCTTCCTTTCCCTCGCGCTCGACGGCGCAGGGAACGCCAAGATCGGCACCGGCTGCGGCTTTCTCGACCACATGCTGACGCTCTTTGCCGCCCACGGCCAGTTTGACCTCACCGTTTCCTGCAAAGGCGACACGGATGTGGACGACCACCATACGGTGGAGGACGTTGGCATTGCGCTCGGGGAAGCCTTTGCGCAGGCGCTTGGGGACAAGCGCGGCATCTGCCGCTACGGGAGCTGCATCCTGCCGATGGACGAGGCGCTCATCCTCGTTGCCGCCGACTTTTCCGGCCGCAGCCTGCTCTGTTTTAACCTCCCCATCCCGGCGCAAAAAATCGGCGCATTCGACACGGAGCTCGTGAAGGAATTCCTCCTCGCTTTCACCCGCAAGGCTGGGCTTACGCTGCACGTGAAGGAGCTCGCGGGCGAAAACTCGCACCACATCGTTGAAGGCTGCTTTAAGGCCCTTGCGCGCGCGCTCCGCGCTGCCGTAAGGCTCGACCCGGAGGCCGCCGGCGAAATCCCCTCCACAAAGGGGGTGCTCTGATGCTTGCAATCGTCGATTACGGCGTCGGTAACCTATTCTCGCTCAAAAGCTCGCTCGCGCGCATCGGCGTACCCGCCTGCGTCACCGGTGACGCGGATGAACTGCGCCGGGCGGAACGCATCATCCTGCCGGGCGTGGGCGCATTCGGCGACGCGGCAAAGAAGCTGCGCGAGAGCGGCCTTGCCGCCGCCGTGACGGAGGAGGCCGCGCGCGGTAAGCCGCTCCTGGGCATCTGCCTCGGGATGCAGCTATTGTTTGAAACGGGCTTTGAATACGGCGAACACGCGGGCCTCGGGCTCCTGCCTGGCAGCGTGCGCCCGATCGCCCCAGTCATCGGCCCGGGCCTCAAGGTGCCGCACATCGGCTGGAACGCCCTCTCCTTCCCGGAAGGCAGGCCGAAAGCCCCGTTGTTTGCGGAGGTGGACGCAGACGAATGCGTCTACTTCGTCCATTCGTTCGCCGCGATGGAATGTGACGCGGCCGTCACCGCCACGGTGGAATACGGCGCGCAGCTCACCGCCGCGGCCGGGCGCGGGAACGTGATGGGCACGCAGTTCCACCCGGAAAAGAGCGGGGACGTCGGGCTGCGCATCCTCAGGGCGTTCGCAACGCTGTAAGGAGAGTAAGCATGTATCTTTTCCCTGCGATTGATTTATACGAGGGCAAAGCTGTGCGCCTTACGCGCGGCGACTATGCCCAGATGACCGTTTACAGCGCCGACCCGCCCGCGCTTGCGGAAGCCTTTGCAGCCGCGGGCGCGGAGCACCTGCACCTCGTCGACCTCGAAGGCGCGAAGCGCGGCGATACGCCGAACTTTGATACGGTGCGCCGCATCGTTGCCGCGACGAAGCTCAAGGCGGAGCTTGGCGGCGGCGTGCGCAGCGAGGACGTGATCGAGCGTTATCTTGACGCAGGCGTTTGGCGCGTGATCCTCGGCACGGCGGCGCTGTGCGACCCTGCGTTCCTCGAACGCGCTGTGCGGCGCTTCGGCGCGCGCGTTGCCGTCGGCGTGGACGTGCGGGACGGCCTCGTCGCCACCCACGGCTGGCTTGAGACCTCCTCCATCCAATGCGAGGACTTTCTCGCCCGGCTCTCCGAACTCGGCGTTTCGGACGTAATCTGCACGGATATTTCCAAGGACGGCCTCCTCGCCGGCACGAACCTCGCGCTCTATGCGCGCCTCACGGCCCGCTTCCCAGGGCTTTCGCTCGTCGCCTCCGGCGGGGTCTCCACCCTTTCAGATGTGCGCGCGCTCGCGGGGCTCGGGCTGTACGGCGCGATCCTCGGCAAGGCGCTGTATGAAAAGAAGATCGACCTCGCCGCGGCCATCGCGGCAGCAAAGGAGCAGGCATGATCACAAAGCGCATCATCCCCTGTTTGGACGTGAAGGACGGCCGCGTCGTCAAGGGCGTGAACTTCCTTGGCCTTGCGGACGTTTCTTCCCCCGTAAAGCTCGCCTCGTATTACAGCGCCTGCGGCGCGGACGAGCTCGTGTTTTATGACATCACCGCCTCCGCGGAAGGACGGCAGCTCTTCACGGAGATCCTGACGCAGGTTGCCTCCACCGTGTTCATCCCGCTCACGGTGGGCGGCGGCATCAACAGCGTTTCGGATTTCGGCCGCGTGCTCAAATGCGGCGCGGACAAGGTGAGCGTCAACTCCGGCGCGCTGCGCGACCCGGCGCTCATCCGCGATGCGGCAAGGAAGTATGGCAACCAATGCGTCGTTCTTTCCATCGACGCGAAGCGCGTAAACGGCAGCTTCCGCGTGTTCGCTAAGGGCGGGCGCGAGAACACAGGGCTTGACCTCATCGAATGGGTGCGCCAAGGCGTATCCCTGGGCGCGGGCGAGGTCGTGCTCAACAGCATCGATACCGACGGCGTAAAGCAGGGGTTTGACCTTGAAATGCTCTCCGCCGTGTGCGAGGCCGTATCCGTCCCTGTGATCGCCTCCGGCGGGGCCGGGTGCGCGGCGCATTTCATCGAACTCTTTCAAGCGCTCCCCAAGGTAGACGCGGGGCTTGCCGCCTCCATCTTCCACTTTGGCGAAGTGAAAATCCCGGATCTCAAGCGCGCGCTTTCCGAAGCAGGCGTTACCATACGAATGACAAAGGAGCAACTATGTTGAACATCGACGAACTGAAATTCGGCGCAAACGGCCTCATCCCCGCCATCGTGGTGGACGCGAAGAGCCGGCGCGTGCTCACCCTCGCCTATATGAACCGCGAAAGCCTTTTTATCAGCCTCGCAGAGGGTCGGACCTGCTTCTGGTCCCGCTCCCGGCAGGAGCTTTGGCGCAAGGGTGAAACCTCCGGCAACGTGCAGCACATCGTGAACATCAAAGCCGATTGCGACCGGGATGCGCTCGTGGTCTATGTGGAAAAGGACGGCCCAGCCTGCCACCTCGGCACGGACTCCTGCTTTAACGACGATGTGTTTGGTGAGGAGCCGTTCTCCATGCAGGCGCTTTATTCGCTCATCGAAGGACGAAAAACGGAGAAGAAGGAAGGCTCCTACACCACCTACCTCTTTGAAAGAGGGATCGACAAAATCCTCAAGAAGGTGGGCGAGGAATCCACGGAGGTCATCATCGCCGGCAAGGCGGACGACAGAAAGGAGACCGTGTATGAGATCGCGGACCTTGCGTATCACGTGATGGTGCTGATGGTGCAGATGGGGATTTCGGTGGAAGATGTGCTCGGCGAACTCGCCTCCCGCCATGTGATCGACAAGAAGGTCAAGCAGGAGAAGATGACGAAATGAGCGTCCGCGCGGATTTTCATGTGCATACCACCTTCTGCGACGGCGCGGCCGCGCCCCGTGAGATGGCGGAGGCGGCGCTTTCGGCAGGGCTTACGGCGCTGGGCTTTTCCGGGCATTCGTTTGTGCCGTTTGACCCCTCCTGCGGCATGGACGCGGAAACGGCCGCCCGCTACCGGGCGGAGATCCATGCCCTGCGTGGGGAATACGCGGGGCGGCTCCCGATCTTCTGCGGCGTCGAAAAGGACGTATACGGCGACGCCGACACCGCGCCTTACGATTACGTGATCGGTTCCGGGCATTACGTCCCGCTGCCGGGGGGCGGTTTTTTCCCGGTGGACGTAAGCCCGGCGGAAAGCGAAGCGGCCATCCGCGAAGCCTTCTCCGGCGACGCATACCGCTATGCCGCCGCCTATTATGAAGGGCTTGCCGCGCGCCTGCTCGCGGAGCCGCATGTGGACATCGTCGGCCACTTTGACCTTGTGGCGAAGTTCAACGAAGGCGGCCGCCTGTTCAGCGAAAGCGACCCGCGCTACCGGAGCGCGGCGCTTGATGCGCTCGATGCAGTCGCAAAAAAGCACCTGCGCTTTGAGATCAACACGGGCGCCATGAGCCGTGGCTGGCGCAGCGCGCCCTACCCGGCACCGTTCCTTTTGAAGCGCCTCCGGGCGCTTTCCGGCCGCATCGTCCTTTCGAGCGACAGCCACAGCGCGGCGGCGCTGCTCTACGGTTTCCGGGAGGCCGCGGAGCTCGCACGGGCCTGCGGGTTTTCGGAGGCAGACGTGCGCTCGGAGCGCGGCTTTTATCCTGTCAAACTATAAAAGGGCTGGATTCCTGCTTCTGATCCGCATCCCGGGCATGACGCGCAAACGGCGGAATCCCTTTTTGCGTTCCTTCAGCGGATTCAGCTCCATCTTGTTTTGAGGCTACAGAGCTATTCCAGGTTTATTTTTTTAGCGCATATTCTGAAAAAGCCGCCGCCACTTCCGGAATGGAGAGCGCCGCAGCTTCCGGGAGGGGCCAGCGCTCCATGAGATGCTTCACGAATTCGCAGCCAAGGTAATACCCCGTATCCGAATGCCCGTGCCAGGCGCACCAGTCTCCGAAAAAGTCCTGCGTGTTTTCGCCTGCAGCCATGCGCCGGGCGAATTCCGCCGTGATCGCCGCATGGTTTTCCCGGCACCAGCGGAGCCAGCCGCCGCGGTCCTGGTGATAAAACGCATCATCCCCGCAAAGAAGCTGCTCGCAGCGCATCGCAATCCCTTCCCGATACAGCTGAAAAAGCGAGCGCTCCGCCTGCGTTTGCATTTCCGGCCAGCCGCCAAGCCGCGCCTCGTGCCAGATATGGCCGAGTTCATGGTAAAGCAGCGCTTCCATGTCCTTTGCGCCGCCCCAGGAAAGCTCCAGCACCTTTTCCACGCCGATGAGCACCGTCCGTTTCCCGCGGAACGCCGTCGCCCAGCCCGCGCCGTTGCAGAGGCCCAGGTAAAACACAACGTCCACATCCGGCATGCCGGGCAGCATCTCCGCAAGTTTTTCCGCAAGCCCCTCGGCAGCCTGCAAAAACGAAGCATGCGCGGCTTCGAGCTCCGGCGGTTCGGCAAGCGCCGCTTCCAAAACCGGGCGGATCTGCGCTTCAAAATCATACTCCCGCACAGCCGCCTCGATCTTTTCCCGGAAACTTTCCGCCCCTGGATGCGCAGGGTAGATCCCTTCCGCATAGCGCCGCCATGCGCCAAGGCCGAACGGCGCCCCCGCAAGAGAGGTCATCTGCGGGTAGGTATCATATATCGTTACCATCGTACAGTTCCTTCAAAAGCACAAATCATTCCAGTTCGATCGTCTCAAGATCATCCGGCACGAACACCCTGCCGGAAAATGCCGTCTTCGCCTCAGCAGCATAGCGGGCCTTGCGCGTCGCCAGGGTCTTGTCCTCCGTATGGTAAAGGATGAGGTTTTTTACGCCGAGGGATTCCGCCACGCGCCCCGCGTCCAGCGCCGTGGAATGGTGCTTTTCGTATGGATGAAAGCGCGCGCGGTCCGCATACAGGCAGAACGCCTCCGAAAGCAGCCAGTCGCTCCCTTCGGCGCGCGCGTCGGCTTCCGGGTTATAGGGCTCGTCTCCCAGGCAGACGAGCCGTTTCCCGCCAGGCAGCAGCGCGGCAAAGCCAAACTGCTTCGCCTTGGTGGAAAGGATGTCAAACGTGCGGACGCGCATGCCGAGGGCGTTGAACTCCTCCCCTGGCCCGACGGGCAGGATGCGGACGCCATCCCCAACATAGCGAAGCTGCGCGGGCGCAAGCGTCATTTTGCAGAAGGTATTGAGCATTTCGGCCGCTTCGTCGTGGCAGCGGATCACAACTTCACCCGCAAAAAGGCCCTTTTTCATCAGCTCCGCCACTTTGCGCACGATCCAGACCGCGCCGAGAATATGATCCGTATGCCCGTGGGTAAGGAACATCCCCTCGATGGATTCCACCGGGATCTCCGCAAGCTCCAGCTGGCGCAGGATGCCATTGCCGCCGCCCGCATCCACCAGGTAATGTCCTGCGCCGCTGCGGAAGGCAAAGCATGTATTGTAGCATTTGGTCACCATAGCGTTTCCGGTGCCGAGCATGGTCAGCTGCATTGTGTTTCCTCCTACGAAAGCAAACCGCGCATCCTATGCGATATTTGCAAAGGCTTTTACGCCTTACTTCCCTTCCCTGTCCTTTTCCTTCCAATCCGCGGCGATGAGCCGCACGGCAGTGGCGAGCGCAAACACCGCGAGCGCCGCAAACACCCACTTACTCAGCTCGCTCGTCATGAAATCCATGAACTCGTTGAAACGGTCGATCACGAAAAACGTGAGCGTCATCATCGCCAGGATGATCGTGATGTGCGGGATCAATCTTTTGAGCTTCATTGCGCCTCCTCCTCGCGCTCCGGTTCGGCAATATACAGGATGTCGCTTACAGAGCGGCCGCTGCCCAGGCGCGGGTTCACAAGCCCGTCCGCCCACACCATCTCCGCCGTTTTGCCGCCGTCGAGATTATATGCAGCCGCGCAGCCCATGGATGCAAAGAATTCGGAAAGCTCCTCGAGCGTCATGCCCGCCGAATCGCCGCTTCTTCCTTCCACCATCACGAAGCAGTAATGGCCCGGCTCAAAATAGCCGATGGCGCTGCGCGGGTTGTTCGTGCGGATGCGGGAACCCCGGAAGGACTCGATCGCCGCGCCGTTTCCATCAAGGAGCGCCGGGCCAAAGCACCAGGCTTGGTAGGGATTGCGCGCAAGGATCGCGTCCCGGTCAAAATCGCCGTCGCGGATGGTCTCCATTACGCCGTCGTAATAGAGCACGCAGGTATCATAGCCATCGGGCGTTTCGTCAACATAGACCCGCCCGTTGCGGATGATGAGCATGCCATGGTTGAGGTGCGCGGAGAAATAGTCCCCCGAAAGGGCAGAGATGGCATCCGTCTGCTGCGCCATCTCCAGCGTGCGCATGGGGGCGCTGCCGAATTCATCATACACCGCCGTGCGGAAAGAGGAAATATCCCGAATATAGATGTCCGCCACATGCACGATGCTTTCGTAGACAGATTCCGTTCTGAGCTCGATCGCAACGGCCTCACTGCGGTAGCTTGCCTCGTCCAGTACGGCGCCGGAACCGGAAAATTTCTCCGCATATTTCGCGCCGAGCAGGCCCGTGTGCTCCGGCGCTGGCGAAGGCGTCGCTTCCGCGGCCGTGGCGATGGACTGCGCGGGCGTCGCTTCCGCGGCCGCGGCGGCAGGTGTAGGCGACGCTGCCGAAAACTGCGTTGGGTTCAGCGGCGTTAAGCGCACATGATGAAAATAGGCGAACACCACAAGGCAACCCCCGAATGCGAGCAGATCCAGAACAGCCATGCGGGCGACGGCCCCACCCTTTTTCGATTTGTTTGGCATCGTTTATAAAATCCTCTCTCCCCGCGCAAAAACGAATTTGCGCTGCAGGTAAAAACTAAGCGGATACAGGGCAAGCTCCACGAGAAGTTTGGCAAGCGCGAGCGGCAGCACGGCCGAAAGCGCCGAGAGCAGGCCATAATTCGCAAGCAGGATCCCAGCGGCGACGAGGTAATACCGCAGGACGCTCCGGCGCGAGCGATCCCCGAACACGAACTTGCGGTTGAGCATGTAATTCAAGAACGAGCTGATGACACGCGCGAGCACGACGCTCAGCAAAAGGCCCTGCGCCTGCATGGCGAAAACCGCCGAAAATGCGAGCACAAGCACATAGTCCACCAGGGCCGACAGCAGGGAGGACGCCACGAACAGCAGGATCATCTTGTAGATGCGCCAGGAATCCCGCAGCGGATGGAAGTGCGAAGACGCATTGTCTGCAATGTAGACCGTCTCGATCGTCACCTCGCGGATGGGTATGCGCTGCCGCGTCGCATACAGCAGGACGTTGATCTCGTATTCGTAGCGTTCGCCGCGCATCTCAAGCATCATTGGGATGCGGGAGACGGCGAATGCGCGCAGGCCCGTCTGCGTATCGAACACCGCAACGCCCGTAGAAAGGCGGAACACCGCCCGCGTGATCGCGTTGCCCGTGCGGCTGCGCCAGGGCACGTCCCCTGTGAAGCGGCGCGAACCGAGCACGAGCGCCTCCGGATGGGCAGCCCACTCTTCGGAAACGCGCGCGACATCCGCAGGCAGGTGTTGCCCATCCGCATCCACGGTCACTACGCCCTCCGTTTGTGGAAAGTGCGCCGCGATGTATTCATACGCGGTTTTGAGCGCACGGCCCTTGCCCCGGTTTTCCGCATGGCGCAAAAGCGTCACATCCTCCGGCAGCGCCGCGAACACCGGCTGCGCCGCGGCAGAGCTCCCATCGTCCACTACGACGATGGCATACGCCGTATCCCGCCTGAGATCATCTACAACATGCAGCAGCTTTTCATCCGGCTCATATGCCGGTATCACAACGATCATAGCTAATCCTTATTATTGCATAAATTCGCGCGCCGTTTCTTCTCTTTTTCTTTTAAAAAATAAGAGGCACGTGTCCGTATTATTTTACCGCACCGCCCATTGAATGAAAAGCGTTTCTTTCCAATTCCGCCAGCATTGCCATACTCGCTCATCCAAAAGCCGTGATTGACCTTTTTCGCGTTTTTTGGTACGCTTTTGCCATGGCCGTCCCGCCGCGCCAGGCGGGCGATTTTGAATTTTGATGTTGGAGGTACCAGGATGAAGCAGCTTGGCTTTGGCACAATGCGTCTGCCCACCGTGCACGGGCAGGTGGATCTGATGGAGACGGAGAGGCTTTTCGACTGTTTTTTAGCGGCAGGCTTCACATATTTCGACACCGCGTATGGGTACCACGATTATAAATCCGAGCTTTTTGTGCGGGAAGCCCTCGTGAGACGCCACCCGCGCGAAACCTTCCTGCTCGCGGACAAGATGCCTGTCTGGCTTGCGAAGGAGCCCGCCGACCTTGAGCGCCTGTTCAATGAGCAGCTGGAAAAAACGGGCGCAGGCTATTTCGACTATTATCTGCTGCATTCCCTCGGCGAAAAGAACATCGCCGCGGCGGACGCGGTGGACGCCTGGGGCTTCGTAAAGCAAAAGAAGGCGGAAGGGCTCGTAAAGCGCATCGGCTTCTCATTCCACGATACGGCGGAAACGCTTGACAAGCTGCTCACGCTCCACCCGGAGATGGAATTTGTCCAGCTCCAGATCAACTATGCGGACTGGGAGAGCGAGCGTGTGCAGTCCCGCCTGTGCTATGAGACAGCCCGCCGCCACGGCAAGGATGTCATCATCATGGAGCCGGTGCGCGGCGGTTCCCTCGCGCAGCTCCAGCCTTCCCTGGCCGCCCCGTTTGCGGCCCATGCCCCCAGTGCGACCCTCGCCTCTTGGGCGCTGCGCTTCTGCGCCTCGCTCGAGGGCGTCATCATGGTGCTTTCCGGCATGTCAGACATGGCGCAGGTGGAGGACAACATCAAGACCTTCTCCCCACTCCAGCCGCTCAGCGCGGCAGAGCGCGCCGTCGTCGAGGAGGTCCGCGAAGCGCTTGCAAAAGTGCCCTCCATCCCCTGTACGCGCTGCAATTACTGCACGGAGACCTGCCCTGCGGAGATCCCAATCCCGGGCATCCTGCGCGCGCTCAACGACAGCCGGACCTACGGCGACGCCTATGCCGCGACGCAATACGCAAACGCCTGCCGCGATAAGGCGCAGGCCTCCGCATGCCTTGGCTGCGAAGTCTGCCTTTCCCGCTGCCCACAGCATATCAAGATCACTGAGCATCTGCACGAGGCCTCCGCGAAGTTCGAGCGTGGGGACGATTGAGGCAATTCCATAAAACCTCTGTAACGGCCGCTCCCGCCGGGGGCGGCCGTTAGCGTGTTGAGAAAGTCTCTCCGGGATTGTCAAGGGCCGCAGTCCTTGACTTTCAATCGCGAGCAGCGACCTGTGCGGTGCGAGCGAAAAGCCTTGCGTCGCAAGGCTTTCTTTACACGGAGCGCTGGCCGCGCCATCGGCGCAAGCGCGACGTGAATCCCTCGATCAAGTGGCAGATGCCACTTGATCGACAGCCTAACGGTCGCTCCCGCCGGGGGCGGCCGCTCTTTTTCGCGTCTTTCCCCTTTACATTCGATGCGATTTCGAGTACAATCGAAACGAACAAAGGCAGAGTAGGTTGCCGCGCGTTATGCCGCCCATTCCGGGCGGTGAGTGCCGTCCGGTCAGGGAGTTGGTCGGGCGGACGAAAAGCCTCGCGCTTGCGGTGCGGTACCCGAATCCCGCTGCTGCATATGGGAGGGCCTCCTCTTTTATGCGGTACGAGCAAATTGCCGCAATTTTAGTTTGAGGAGGTTTTTTCTATGTCCAAAAATGCGCACCAACACATCGCCACGCTCGTGATCTGCGGGCTTTTGACCGCGCTCGGCGTGGTGCTCGGCGGGCTTTTGAGCATCCCCGCCGTGCCCTTTGGCTCCTATTCGCTCAAGATTGGCTTCGGCGTGCTGCCCGTGATCCTCGCGGGTGTGCTGTTTGGCCCCGCTTACGGCGGGATCGTGGGCGCGCTGACAGATCTGCTCCAGGCGCTGCTGTTCCCCAAGGGCGCGTACATGCCCTGGTTCACCGTCGTGGGGATCTTCTTCGGCCTCGTGCCCGGCCTGTTTTTCATGAAGCGGCAGAAGCCCACGTTTCTGCGTCTGCTCGCGGCCATCGCCGCAGGGCAGCTATTTGGCAGCGTCTTTTTAAACACGCTGCTGCTCGTGGAGCTTTATGGCAGCCCTTGGCAGCTTATCTGGGTGCGGCTTGCGAACCAGGCCGTGATGATCCCGCTGTATACGGTGCTTGTCTACGCGGTTTGCAAGCTGCTCGCGCGCCATAAGCTGCTCGATCAGCTCAAAGGCAGATGAAGCATCCCATGCATGGCTTATTGATCGTCAACGGCTTCGTGCAGGAAGCCAGTTTCCTTGCGCTGCGGGACGCGCTTTGCGCCGCGGCGGACGCGCACGGCATCTCCCTTGCCGTGCGCGCGAACGGTGCTCTGCTGTTCGACGCGGCTGTGGGTACGCCGCTGTTCAGCGCGGCGGGCTGTGATTTCGCCATCCTCTGGGACAAGGATAAATACCTTGGCATGCAGCTTGAGGCGCTGGGGCTGCGCGTGTTCAACTCCGTGCGTTCCCTCGCCTTGTGCGATGATAAGGCTCTCACGCATATCGCCCTAGCCCGCCATGGCGTCCCAATGCCGCGCACCATCCTCGTGCCGCGCACCTACCCGTTCGTAGGCTATGGGGACATGGCGTTTTTAGACCGTGCGGCCGCATACCTGGGCCTGCCGCTCGTTTTGAAGGAATGCAGCGGCTCCTTTGGCAAGCAGGTCTACCTCGCGGCTACGCGAGAAGAAGCCGCGCAGCTTTTGCATGCGCATGAGGGAACCCCCATGCTGATGCAGGAATTCGTACATACGAGCCTTGGGCGCGATGTGCGCGCCTACGTCGTGGGCAAGCGCGTCGTCGCCGCGATGGAGCGGCGCAACGATACGGATTTCCGTGCGAACGTCGCGCACGGCGGGAGCTGCACACCCTACACGCTTTCCCTTGAAGAGGAGGCCTTGGCGCTGCGCGCCGCTTCCCTGCTTGGCCTTGATTACGCAGGCGTGGACCTACTGCACGGGACGGATGGCCCGCTCGTGTGTGAGGTCAACTCCAACGCGCATTTTCACGGCCTTGCGGCTTGCACGGGCGTGGACGTTGCGGGCGCGATCCTCGCGCATATCGCGGAGGCCGTCATGAATTCAAGTTTTCAAGCGCAAACTTGAAGCAATACCATGCGAAATGAGAAGGAGAAAATGCCATGAGTGAATCCTGCAACCACGATTGCAGCAGCTGCGCCTCCAACTGTGGGGAGCGCACCGCGCCGCAAAGCCTGATCGAACCGGTCAACCAGTATTCGAGCGTCAAAAAGGTCATCGCCGTCGTAAGCGGCAAAGGCGGCGTGGGCAAATCCCTCGTCACCTCCCTGCTCGCGGTGCTCATGCGCCGCCGCGGGCACAAGACCGCCGTGCTCGATGCGGACATCACCGGCCCTTCCATCCCGAACGTATTCGGCATCCATGAAAAGGCTGAGGGCAACGACATGGGCGTGTTTCCGGCCACGACGGAATCCGGCATTGAGGTGATGTCCATCAACCTTTTGCTCGAGAACGAAAACGATCCCGTCGTCTGGCGCGGCCCGGTCATTGCGGGCGCGGTGAAACAGTTCTGGACAGAGGTCGTCTGGGGTGACGTGGACTACATGTTCGTCGATATGCCTCCGGGCACCGGCGACGTTCCGCTGACCGTGTTCCAATCCCTGCCGGTGGACGGCGTGATCGTTGTTACCTCGCCGCAGGAGCTCGTTTCCATGATCGTGGAAAAGGCCGTGAAGATGGCGGGCATGCTCAATGTCCCGGTACTCGGCATCGTGGAAAACATGTCCTATTTCGAGTGCCCGCACTGCCATGAAAAGCATGCGATCTTCGGCGAAAGCAGCGTAGACGCTGTCGCCGCGCGCAACGGCATCACCCATGTGGCGCGCCTCCCCATCGCGCCAGCGCTGGCCGACGCGTGCGACCGCGGGATGATCGAGCGCGTGAGCGCCCCTTGGCTGGAAGCCACGGTGGATCTGATCGAGCGCAACGTGAAATAACACTATTTTCTAGCATGGCGGCATTTTGCCGCCTTTTTCTTTGCCTTTTCCCCGCCCTTTCTGTATAATCTCAATGGAGTATACTATAAACTTTGGAGGCATGCACATGCAAAACGACGCCGCGCTCAGCGCGCTTTCCCGCGACGAATTGGAAAAGCTCGTTTCAATTTACGCAAAGAACTGGCTTGCGATGGATGGTTACTGGTTTCAAGCCGTGGAACGCAAGCGCGGGATGGATGAAGCCATGGAGCACGACATCGCCGTCTGGCAAGGGTTCACGCGCACGGAGGCGCGGCGCATCAAGGCGCTGCTCAATCTGCCGGAACAGGCGGGGCTTGACGGGCTTGCAAAAGCGCTCGCCTACCGGATGTATGCCCGCATCAACCGGGACGAGATCCTCCGCGAGGGCGATGCGCTCATTTACCGCACGCTCGAATGTTCCGTGCAGCGCGCCCGCGCGGAAAAGGGCATGAAGTACCATCCCTGCAAGGCGGTCGGCCTCGTGGAATACACGGGCTTTGCCAAGGAGATCGACCCGCGCATCCGCTGTGTATGTTTGAGCTGTTACCCGGAAGCGACGGATGAAAGCTGCAACTGCGCCTGGCGCTTCTCTCTGGAAATGCCCTGAAATCCGGGCGTGCAACTCCGGGTTGCGCAAATTCCAAGCGCATTTGGTGGACGGAACCTACCCGGACATGCTTTCCTATTTGTTGCGACCAAACAGAGAGGGGACTTGAGAACATGACCTTTGGTGAAAAGCTCGTCCTGCTGCGCAAGGCACGCGGCATGACGCAGGAGCAGCTTGCCGCGGAGCTTTCCGTTTCCCGGCAGGCGGTTTCCAAATGGGAGCTTGGAGAAGCAACGCCCGAGACGGAGAATGTCATCCAGCTGAGCCGCCTTTTCGGCGTGACGACGGATTACCTGCTGTTCGGGGCAGGCCCTGCGCCGGACACGTCCGCAGGCACGCTCCCGCCGGACATGGCCGCGCGGCAAAGCGTCCCAGCGCCTGCGGGGCGCGCACAGCGCATTGCGGGCTGGGTTCTTACCGGCCTTGGCGGGCTTGGAATGCTCACGCTCTGGGTGCTTTCCACGATGATTGAATCCCACGTTGACGCCAGCTATGTAGACGATGCCGGGAAGACCTGGTATACCACGGCCAACGGGTACTCCCTTTCCGGTTTCATCGAAACATACCGGCTGCAGGCGATCGCCGGCCTTTGCGCCGTCTGCCTGGCGGCGGGGCTTGCGCTGCTGCTATGGCAGCTGCACCGGCGCAGGGATGCACAACGGGCCGAAAAAGATGAGCCCGAAGAATAAGAAGCGTGCAAAAGCGGCGCAGATGTCTCTGCGCCGCTGAGACTGTCGATCAAGTGGCATCCGCCACTTGATCGATGGATTCACTTCGCGCTTGCGCCCTTGGCGCGGCCAGCGCTCCGTGCAAAGAAAGCCTTGCAACGCAAGGCTCTTCGCTCGCACCGCACAAGCCGCTGCTCGCGATCAAAAGTCAAGGGCTGCGGCCCTTGACAATCCCAGAGAAACTTTTTCGACAAGCTGAAGCGGCGCAGATGTCTCTGCGCCGCTCGGCTTATCGTCCACAGTTAAATTGGATCAGTTTTTGATTGCTCCATCGTCCATGGTGTTCTCAACAGCCACATCCTCCACGTTGGCAATCGCGCCGCGCGCAAACACGAGCTGTACGCGGTCCGGGCCGACAGAGATCGTGATCACGTCGTCCTTCACGTTGGTCACGGTGCCGTAGATGCCGCCGATGGTGCGCACACGGTCACCCACCTTAATGGCCGCGAGCATCTGCTTGATCTTCTTATCCCGCTTGCGCTGGGGGATGATCATAACCAGCATCAGCACGATCATCATCACGATGATCAGTCCGCCGCTGTTGAAAAAGTTGGCGATTGACGTCATGAAATCCGAGTTCATTCCAATGAATACCGTCCTTATTTAATGATTCAAATACAGGATGCGTCCAGCGCACCGTGCTTTTTTCTATGATAATACGCAGCAGGCGCGCTCGTCAAGCACATTTCCCCTTCGCCGCCACAATGTCACATTGTTTCAACAAAATTCCAGCGTGCAGTTCGGCTTTTTTGCGCTGGAAAGCAGTTCCTCCAGGCTGGCCGCGCCGCTCCCTGCCAAAAGCGCAGGCGCATCCAGCGGGCAGAGCATGCTGAACATGAGTTTCTCCCCGGCAGGCAGGCCCGGCTGCCGCATTCCGGCGGGCAGGCGGAAGCGCACTGCGCCATAGCGCGCGGCAAGCGCACTCACAAGCGGGAGCACATCCTCCCCCGCAAGCTCCGTCAGCTCCGCGCCGCCCTCTCCGGGCAGGCAGAGCGCATACGCGCCGCATGCGGCAAGCGTCTCCCCGCCGAGCACAGCCGCTTCCCGCCGCATCAGCGCCATGTCCGCCTCCGTGCGGGCCATCACGCCGTTGTAAGACGCGGCAAAGACTTCATAGCAGGCTAGCATTTCCGCCGGCGTGGGCACATGCAGCGCGGCCTCCGGCACAGAGAGTTCACCCGCCGCCACGCGGAAACTCTCATGCCAAGCGAAAGGCCGATACCCGAACTGCGCATAGAAATCTACATCCGGCTTGAGCACGGCCGCACACGCGCCTTCATCCGCAAGGCGCGCATGGGCCGCGCGAATGAGCGCCGCCGCAATGCCTTTGTGGCGGTACTCCGGCAGCGTCGCTACGCCCGCGATCATCGCACAGCGCTTGACCTCCCCCCCAAAGCGCAGCGGATAGGGCAGCGCGTGCAAAGCGCCCGCCATGCGCCCATCCGCCGAAAAGGCGGCGAGCACGTAAGCGGGCTTTGTGCGGAATTGAAAGTAATAATCGGAATACCCCGCGGCGTCCTCCGGGAAGCAGACGTCCCAAACCGCCTGCGCCGCCGCGTATTCCCCCGGCGCGATGGGCCGCACGGTAAAGCTCACACGAGCCTCCCGCGGAACTTGTCGATCATGAAGGCGGGGTTGTAGGAAAGCTTTGCCCGGCGCAAGCCCTCCAGGCCCATGTCCTCCTCGCGGTTGATGTATTTCACATGCGTCCAGGCATGCTCCACGAATTGCTGGTTGATGATCGTATAAAGTCCCGGGACGTTGCTGTCCGCCTTTTCGATGTGGATGACGGCGAACTCCTCGTCGATCTGCTCGCCGAGCGAGAACGCCGCGAGCTTCCCATCAATGCGGATGCCGCCGCCCTTCACGCCAAGCGTGTCCATATGCGTCAGGATCCGGCGGATCGCCTCCTTTTCGCCAAGCACGCCCGGCTCGGAAGCGTCCTTCCCGGCAAGCCATTCGCAGTAAACGGCCATGCATTCATCCAGCATGTCCGCCGTGATCTCCACGTATTCGGAAACGTCGCCATACTGCGCATGAAACTGGTTGATATGGTTGCGCTTTCCGTGCAGCTTTTTCCCGGAAAGCGTGCGCAGGCTTTCCATGGAATAGACATAATCCGAATCATCTCGGTCCTCGATGAGCGCATAGCCGGGGCAGCGCTCAAACGCCGCTTTGATGGGCCCAGAAATACCGCGGAAGCTGGGCGTAAGCCCTTCGCTGTGGAAATAGTCCACAGCGGCCGTGAGCGCGGCGGCGTAATCGCCATCCGGATCCTCCGTAAGCGGCGCGAACATAAAAGGTTCGTCCGCCCCGCATTTGGAAAGGAAGAACATCGCGCCGTCCTGTTCCGCGATGCGGATGCACTCTTCTTTCCCCCACATATAAAGGTTTGTAAACGTGTATTCCGAGCATTGCAGGCGCCATGGTTTCGTGTAGCGCTCCACGCGCGCCTTCATTTGAATATCTATCGGTTGAAACTCCATAAATTCCCCTTTTGTTTCTCTGCGCGGCCGCGCCGCAGATTCCATGGCTATTTTACCCAATCCTGCCATGGAATGCAATATGGTTTAGACGCTATATAGGATCGTGCACACCGCGCGCGCGCTCATACATTTTTCCGCGCCCTCGTCGTTCATTTTTTCGCTCGTCGTAGCCTTGACGCTGACGCGGGATATGTCCACGCCGAGGCATAGCGCCAGGTTCTCGCGCATGGCCTGGATGTGCGGCGCGAGCTTTGGCCGCTGCGCGACGACCGTCGCGTCCACGTTGCCGGGCAAAAAGCCCCGTGCCCGCAGCAGCGCCGCAGTTTCCTGCAAGAGCACAAGCGAGGAAATGCCCCGGTAGCGCGCGTCCGTATCCGGGAAATGCACGCCGATATCCCCGAGCGCCGCCGCGCCGAGCAGCGCGTCGATCACCGCATGGGTGAGCACGTCCGCGTCCGAATGGCCGAGCAACCCCGTCTCATGCGGGATCTCCACCCCGCCGAGCACGAGCCTGCGCCCCGGCACGAGCGCGTGCGTATCCTCACCAAAGCCCACGCGCGGCAGGCTTTCCCCACACGCCGCCCGGAAGAAAGGCAGATCCTCCCGGTAGGTCAGCTTCTGGTTCAGGATGCTCCCCTCCGTAAAGCGCGGCGCATGGCCCGCCGCCATGTATACCGCGCAATCGTCCGTCGCGCAAAGGCCCTGGGCCTCCGCCGCCTCATACGCAGCGAAGATGCGCGCAAAGTCGAACGCCTGCGGCGTCTGCATCAGCAAAAGCCCCTCTCTTGGGAGCGCCGTCCCCGCCGCGTCGCGCACGGTATCGCGCATAGGGATGGCCGCTACGCCGCAGCCGTCCGTCTGCGCGCCGCGTACTGCCGCGGATATTACGCCCGGCGGGACAAGGCAGCGCGCCGCATCGTGAATGGCCACGACGCCGTCCTTCACCCCTTGCGCCCGCAGCGCCCGCAGCGCGCCGAGGACGGACGCGCCGCGCGCCGCGCCGCCTTCGCTCACAATCACGCGTGGGTCTTCCGCCGCAAGGGCCTCCGCTTCCGCCCGCGTCTGCGCCGAAACGGCAACCGCAAATTTTATGGGTGGACATTCGCTGCGCAAAAACGCTTCATAGCAGAGCCGCAGCGGCGTTTTCCCGCCAAAGGCCAGCGCGAGCTTGTTCTCCCCCATGCGCGTGCCCGCGCCCGCCGCGAGCAGCACCGCGTAAACATCTCCTGCCGCTTGCATATCATTCCTCCGGCAGGACTTCGTACATCGAGGCGGCATCCGCCTTCGCCGCATGCTCCTGCACGGAGAGCACCCGAACGCGCATGTGCTTCCCGCCCATGAGGAGTGTGAGCACATCGCCTTCCTTCACTTCGCTCGAGGCCTTGGCGACCTTGCCGTTGATCTGCACGCGCCCAAGCCCCGCCGCCTCGTTTGCCACGGTGCGGCGCTTGATGATGCGCGAAACCTTTAAATATTTGTCCAAACGCATAAGTCTTTTCCTCCATCCGGTTTGCATATCCAGTATAAAGAAAAACGGAGGCGGTTTCAACCGCCTCCGCCAGCTTGTCGAAAAAGTCTCTTTGGGATTGTCAAGGGCCGCAGCCCTTGACTTTCAATCGTGAGCAGCGACCTGTGCGGTGCGAGCGAAAAGCCTTGCCGCGCAAGGCTTTCTTTGCACAGAGCGCTGGCCGCGCGGGCGGCGCAAGCGCGCTGTGCAAACCTCGATCAAGTGGCATCGGCCACTTGATCGACAGCCTGAAGGCGGCGGTTGAAACCGCCGCCGCACAAAATTCAGGCGTATTAAGCGTCCAGCAGCACGGTGTAAACATCCTCGTGCAGCGTCACGGTACCGTCGTTCTTCCAGGCTTCTACGAGCGCCGCCCACTCCTCGGTGTGCGCATCCTCCAGCAGATAGGCGCGGATGGCTTCCTCGATGTCCGCAAGGTCAATGGTGCCGGCAGGTTCGTCCGCAAGATAATAGAGGATGTGGTAACCTTCCTCATCCGCAAAGGCGCCGGAATACTGGCCGATGGAAAGCTTCCTGAACTCATCTTTCGCTGCGTACGACCAATCGTCGTCGCACTCGTAATCGGGTGCGATCAGGATGCCCTTCTCCGCAAAGATGGGATAATCGCTGTAAGCGTCCGGGCTGCTCTGCTCCTTTGCGAGCGCCGCAAAGTCCGCGCCCGCCTGGAGCTGCGCATAGAGGCCGTTCGCCTTTTCGCGCGCAGCGGAAACATACGCTTCGTACATCTCTTCGTTCGCCGCCTGAAGTTCGCGGTACTGCTTCAAAAGCTCCTGCATCTTCGCCGTATCGCCGGCAGTGCCTTCGAGCGCTGCGGCAAAGGCCAACGCGCCGTATTCTTCCTGGATGAGAGCCATATCTGCTTCGTTTGCTTCATATTCATCCGGCAGCTCCGCTTCATATGCGCAGAAGATGTGCAGGATGCGGGAATAGCCGTCCGGCGCGAACGCCACGGGCGCAGTGCCGCTCATCTCATAGGATTCCTGGTCGTATTTATACGCTTCCGGGGACTCGGTATAATACGTCATTTGTTCTTCCACAAGGGAGTTATATTCCGTCTCGATCTCCTCGGCAGTGAGCGTGACATCCTTAAGCAGATCCTCCTGCATGAGTTCCTGCATGTATGTTTGGGTAACATTGTCGGCCAGAAACTTCTTGTAGTCCTCATAGGTCGCGTTTTCATCGTTGAGGTTATAGGCCGCCTCTTCGAGGATCAGCTCCATCGTGCGCGCGTCCACGTCGATGCTGGAATCGTTCTTCGCTTCGCTTTCGGCCTGGGAGCGATAATACGCGTCGAGTTCCGCAAGATCGGATGCAATGCGCTTCTCCAGCTCGGCCTGCTCTTGCTCGTCAAATTCCGTATAACCAAGCTCCTTCGCCTTCGCCGCGATGAGCTTCGCTTCCACAAGGTTGTTCACAATCATCGTGAGCATATCCGGGTCGCTGCTGATGTCATAGCCATAGGACGCGAAATACTGCGCATAGGAATCAAACGTTTCCTTGACTTCACCCAGCGTGATCGTTTCATCGCCAATCTCCGCGACGGCGGCCGTCAGATCCAGACTGGAATCGCCTCCGTCCGTTGTGGCCGGCGCGGGGGACGCATTGGGGTCATCCGTCGGGGTATTGCCACCGGTCAAGGCGCAGCCTGTGGAGAGGGCGAGCAGCATCAGCGCCGCAAGGAACAGGGCCAGGTACTTTTTCATTAAAAAATTCTCCTCACATTTCTTGGGATCACAGCGGCGCCCGCAGCGCGCGGGCGCGAAACGCCACGTCTATTATATCATCAATTCGCCTCAACACAATCGGCAAGGGTGTAAACAAACTGTGGCAGCATGCCACAAAGCTTTTCCGCTCCGGCGCGCGGCATGCGGATCAAAAGGGCCGGGACCTCGCCGTTGAGGAGCTGCGCGCCCGGGATCTCCCCGATCGCCGCGAGCAACTTCTGCCCGTTCATAGGCGCGCCCCGATCGAACGTGAAGCGCACCTCGCCCGCGCGCACGGAAAGCTGCGCGATGTGCGCGCGGGAGGCTTCCGCCTTGATGCGCGCGATGTCGAGCAGGTTCCTGGTTTCCGGCGGGATGTCGCCGTAGCGGTCGATCAGCTCATCCTGCACGTCGTAAAGATCCTCCCGCGATGCGATGAGCGCGATGCGCTTGTACATAGAAAGGCGCTCCGTCTCCCGCGAGATGTAATCATGCGGGATCGCCGCCGAAAGCGGGACGTCCATCACCGTTTCCACCATGCGCGGCTCCGCCTCGCCGCGCGCTTCCTTCACCGCGCTGTTGACGATTTTGCAGTAAAGGTCGTACCCGACGGCGGCCATGTGCCCGTGCTGCTCCGGGCCAAGCAGGTTGCCCGCGCCGCGGATCTCCAGATCCCGCATGGCGATCTTGAACCCCGCGCCGAACTGCGTGAACTCGCGGATGGCGCTCAGGCGCTTTTCCGCCACCTCGGTGAGCACTTTATCCCGCAGGAAGGTCAAATACGCATACCCAAGCCGCGCGCTGCGTCCTACGCGGCCGCGCAGCTGGTAAAGCTGGGAAAGGCCCATCTTGTCGGCTTCATAGACGAAGATCGTGTTCACGTTCGGGATGTCGAGCCCGCTTTCGATAATCGTGCTGCACAAAAGCACGTCATAACGCTGCTCCATGAAGTCTAGCATCGTCTGCTCCAGCTGGTGCTCCGGCATCTGCCCGTGGGCATAGCCGATACGCGCCTCCGGCACGAGCGCGCGCAGCTGCTCCGCGAAGCGCTCCATGTTGCGCACGCGGTTGTAAACGAAATACACCTGCCCGCCTCGGCCGATCTCCTTGAGGATCGCCTCCCGCGCCATGCCGTCGCCATATTCCATGACGTAGGTCTGCACCGGGTAGCGCTGTTCCGGCGGCGTCTCGATGACGGACATATCGCGGATGCCCGTCATGGACATATGGAGCGTGCGCGGGATGGGGGTCGCGGAAAGGGTGAGCACGTCCACGCTCTGCTTGATGTTCTTGATCTGCTCTTTGTGGCCCACGCCGAAGCGCTGCTCCTCGTCGATAATAAGGAGGCCGAGATCCTTGAAGCGGACGTTTTTGCCAAGGAGCTTGTGCGTGCCGACAACGACGTCGATGCTGCCCTTTGCAAGCCCTTCGAGGACCGCGCTTTCATCCTTCCCGGCCTTGAAGCGCGAAAGCAGGGCCACGTTCACCGGGAAGCCGGAAAAGCGCGCGGCAAGCGTGTTGTAATGCTGCTGGGCGAGGATGGTCGTCGGCACGAGGAATGCCACCTGCTTGCTGTCCATCACGGCCTTGAACGCCGCACGCAGGGCCACTTCCGTTTTGCCATAGCCCACGTCCCCGCAGAGCAGGCGGTCCATCACGCGGGAGGATTCCATGTCCTTCTTGATCTCTGCGATGCAGGTGAGCTGATCCGGCGTTTCCTCATAGGGGAAGCTTTCCTCAAGGCGCGTCTGCCAAACGGTATCCGGCGAAAAGGCGAAGCCCTTGCGGTTCATGCGCTCGCCATAAAGGCGCACGAGGTCGAACGCGAGCTTCTTCACGCTTTCCCGCGTGCGGGAGACGGTGCGCTGCCACTCCCCGGAGCCGAGCTTTGACAGGCGGACGGTCTCCTCGTCCCCGCCAATGTATTTCTGCACGCGGTCCAGCTGATCCGTCGGGATATACAGCTTCTCCCCGCCCGCATAGGCAAGGTGCAGGTAATCCCGCGTCACGCCCGCCACGTCGAGCGTAACCACGCCCACGAATCGGCCGACGCCGTGCAGCTCATGCACCACGAGGTCGCCCACGGAAAGCTCCGAAAACGCGAGCTGCGGGCGTTTTTTATGCGCGGCAGTACTCTTCTTCTGCACCGCGCCGTAAAGCTCCGCCTCGCTGACGGCCACAAGCTTGATCTCAGGATATTCAAAGCCCTTTTCGATGGATTCGCCCGTGATGATGAGTTCCCCCGGCACGAGCGGCCGCGCGAGCGCGTCCACCACGGCGGCATGCACGTCCTGGTCAAGCAGCTGATCCTGTAAGCGCACGGCGTGGCTGCCCGCGTAGATGGCGACGGCCGCCCCGGCCTTGCGCCAGGAGGCGACGTCCGCCGCGAGCAGGTCCTGTGCGGCAAGATACTTCGTCGCAGGGCGCGTCTCAAAGCGGAAGAGGCATTTGGGCGCGATCAGGCCATAGGTGCGCGTGAGCGCGAAAAGCATGGCCGTACGCGGCGTGTCGAGCTGCGCGAGCAGGATGGATGGCCGCCCGAGCAGCTCCGCCTGCTCCGGTTCGGCATTGCCGTCCGCAAGCAGGGCGGAAACCGCGTCCAAATGCTCCATGTGCGCGACCTTAGCGCTTTCCTCCACGCGCTGCGGCTCGTCGATGAGGATGAGCGCATCCTCCGGCAGGTAATCCTGCAAATACGCATCGTCGTAAAACAGCGGCAGGAAAAGCTCCGCGCCCGCCGGCGTGCCGCCGGCGGAGAGCGTCTCCAGCTCCGCCGCGAGGCGCGGCCTCTTTTTGAGGGCGCGCAGCGCCCGCGCCCGGGCCGTTTCGGTCACGGGCATCTCATGCGCGGGCGGAACCACGATGGAATCAATGTTTTCGATGGAACGCTGGGAAAGCGCGTCGTAGGTGCGCATGGTGTCGATCTCATCGTCGAAGAATTCGATGCGCACCGGGTTTTCCTCCGTAATCGGGAACACATCGAGATACCCTCCGCGCAGGCAGACCTGACCCTTAGCCTCGCACACGTCCACGCGCTCATAGCCTGCGCCGGTCAGCCGCTTGAGCAGCGCCTGCGGTGCGGCGGCCTCCCCGGCGCGCACCTCTACCGTCATCGCGCGCAGTGCGCCCGGCGGGGCAAGGCGCTGCAAAAGCGCCGCCGCGGAAACCGTAATGAGCGCGTTTTCGCCTGCAAGCAGGCCGGAGAGCACCCGGATGCGGCGCGCCGCAAGGCCGGCTGAGGCCGTGACCCCGCGCCCGGCAAGCGGCATATCCCGCGCGGGCAGGTGAACGGCGTTAGGCGTGTAGGCCGCTGCTTCCTCCCGGATGCGGGCGGCAGAAGCCTCGTTTGCCGTGACGAGGAGCACGGTTTTCCCGGTATCGCAAAAAAGCGCCGCCGCCATATGCGCGCGGTGTGCCTCGCCCAGGCCGAACACGGCAGCGGCCCCCTCGTTTTTCAGCAGCGCCTCCCGTAGGCGCCGGTATTCCGGATGCCTGCCGAGGAACTCGATGAGCGGATGCTTATTCATGCGTTTCCTCTTGCAGCCCGCCTGCCTTCACGAGCGTAAGCGGTTCCTCCGCGGGTTCCGCCTGCGCCTTTTCCTTCTTTGGGCGTTTGTTGAAGCGCGCCTGGGCCTCCTTGAGTTCCCCGCGCACGATGAGCTCCACCGCGTCCGCCGCGCCGTTCATCGCGGTGAGCAGCAGCGCCTTTTCCTCCGCGTCCGGTGCGCCGAGCACATGGGAGACGAGGTTGCGCTGCCCGTCCGGGTGGCCGATGCCCACGCGCACGCGCGGAAAATCGTCAAACCCGAGCTGGTAGATGATGCTGCGCATGCCGTTGTGCGTGCCGGAGGAACCGCCCTCGCGGATGCGCAGCGTGCCGATGGGGATGTCGATGTCATCATAGACGACGATCAGTTCCGAATTTTTACATTTATACCAGTTCACGAGATCCCGCGCCGCCCAGCCGGAATTGTTCATGAACGTTTCCGGTTTTGCGAGGGCGACGCGTTCCGAGCCGATGCGCCCTTCCCCGAACACGCTGCGGAAATTGTGGCGGCAGACGTCGATGTGATAGCGGTCCGCCAGAATGTCGAGCGTCATGAAGCCGATGTTGTGCCGCGTGTTCTGGTATTCGCGCCCAGGATTGCCCAGGCCTAGCACGATAAACATAAAAGTCCCTCCTCGCTTTCCCGCACGCAACGACGCCCTCATGCCGCTTCGGCATGGGGGTCGAAAGTATGTTTCTTGTTTTGTAGCCTTTATTATAAGGCCTCCGCGCCAGCCGCGCAAGCGGGGGATGACAAACCCGTGCATCTGCGTTATAATTTATTTTGTTGTAATATGGCGTAATATAGGGATTTCAGGGAAATCACAGAAAGAGACGAACGGCTGTTATGGATTTGTTTGGAGTATTGACCCTGTTTGGCGGCATCGCGCTGTTCCTTTATGGCATGCGCGTAATGGGCGAAGGGATCGAGAAGCGTGCCGGGAGGCAGATGCGCATCATCTTGGAAAAGCTGACCGCAAACCCCATTAAGAGCATCCTGCTCGGCGCGGCGGTGACGGCGATCATCCAAAGTTCGGCGGCCACGACGGTTATGGTTGTGGGCTTCGTCAATTCCGGCATCATGAAACTCGCGCAGGCCACAGGCGTCATCATGGGCGCGAACCTCGGCACAACGATCACAGCCTGGGTGCTGAGCCTTTCGGGCATCGAGGGGGAAAGCGTATTCGTGCAGCTTTTGAAGCCCTCCTCGTTTTCCCCGATCCTGGCGCTCGTCGGCGTTTCCTTCCTTCTGTTTTCCAAGAGCAACAAACGCAAGGACGTCGGCACCATCCTGCTCGGCTTTGCGATCCTCATGTTCGGCATGCAGACGATGAGCGGCGCGGTGGAGCCGCTTGCGGGCCTGCCGGAGTTTACGCGGATCCTCACGCTGTTTGAAAGCCCGATTCTCGGCGTGCTCACGGGCGCGGTCCTCACTGCGGTCATCCAGAGCTCCTCCGCTTCCGTCGGCATCCTGCAGGCGCTTTCCGTAACGGGCAGCGTCACCTTCAGCACCGCGATCCCGATCATCCTCGGCATGAACATCGGCGCCTGCATCATCACGCTGCTCTCCTCCGTCGGCACGAGCCGGGAGGCGCGCCGCACGGCGTTCGTGCACCTGTATTTCAGCCTCATCGGCAAGGTGGCCGTGACGGCCCTGTTCATGCTCGCAAATGCGCTGTTCCATTTCCCCTTTATGGAATCGGCTGTCACGCCCGTCAGCATCGCCGTCGTCCACTCAGCGCTCAACCTTATCAGCATCGTCGCTATGCTCCCGTTCATGCGCCAGCTAGAGCGTCTCGCCTGCCTTACCATCAAGGGCGGCGCGGAGACGAACGAGCAGGCCATCCTGCTCGACGAGCGTTTCATGGCCACCCCTGGCCTTGCCGTAGACCGAAGCCGCGCTTTGACCAAGGACATGTCCGATCTCTGCATGGCGACGTTCCGCGACGCGCTCTCCCTCATCCGCAGCTATGACGCGAAGGTCGCGCGCGGCGTCGCGGAAGCCGAGGAGAAAATCGACATGTACGAGGACCGCATCGGCACCTACCTCGTGGAGCTTTCCGCAAAGAGCCTCACGCAGACGGATAACCGCGAAACGCAGAAGCTGCTCCACGCGATTGGGGACTTCGAGCGCATTGGCGACCACGCGCTGAACATCTCGGAATCCTGCGGCGAGATGCACGAGAAGGGGCTTTCCTTCTCCTCCTCGGCCCTCGACCAGCTCGATGTGATCATCGCCGCCGTCACGGAGGTGCTGGATCTTTCCACCCGCGCCTTCTTCAACGACGACGTTTTGCTTGCCGCGCGTGTCGAACCTCTGGAGGACGTGGTGGACGATTTGCGCGCGGAGCTCAAAACCCAGCACATTGAGCGCCTGCAGCACGGCGGCTGCACGATCGAGCTCGGCTTCATCTTCACCGATCTGCTGACAAACTTCGAGCGCATCTCGGATCATTGCAGCAACATTGCCGCCTACGTCATCCAGACCGCCCAGCACACCATGGCGATGCACGAATACATGCATGTGCTCAAGGATCTGGACAACAGCCGATATGAAGCGATGCGCAAGGAATATTTGGAAAAATACCGGCTGAGATAATCGCGCGGACTCAATTTAAGAACGGGTAAGGGCGGCCATTGGCCGCCCTCGCTTTTTCCGTTTGCCGGTTATACATAATACTGCGCCTGCATGGAAAAGAGCTGTGCATACGTGCCGCCCCGGCGCATGAGCGCGTCATGTGTGCCGAGTTCCGTGATCTCCCCGCCGTGGAATACGGCGATGCGGTCACAGAACTTCGCGCTCGAAAGCCGGTGCGAAATGTAGATTGCCGTCTTCCCCCCGGCCAGCTCGTCGAAGCGCTGGTAGAGCTCATATTCCGCCCGCGGATCAAGCGCGGCGGTTGGCTCATCGAGTACGACGATGGGCGCGCCCTTGCAGAGCGCCCGCGCGAGCGCGATCTTCTGCCCCTCGCCGCCGGAAGGCTCGAAGCCTGTTTCATCGAACTCCTTATAAACCGCCGTATGTATGCCGCAGGGCAGCGTGTCAAGCCGCGCCCCTAGGCCGACGCGGCGCAGGAGCGCCTCGACCGCCGCATCGTCCGCCTCCGCGCCGCAGGTAACGTTTTCCTTCAGCGAGAACGCGAACAGCTTGTAATCCTGGAACACGGTGGAAAACAGCGCCAGGTACTCCTCATACGCAATGTCGCGCACATCCACGCCGTCGAGCAGAACCGTCCCCTCGTCCGGGTCGTAAAGGCGCATAAGGAGTTTGATGAAGGTCGTCTTGCCCGCGCCGTTTTCCCCGACGATGGCGAGCTTCTCCCCCGGGGTGAGCACGATGCTCACGTTCTTGAGCGCTGGGTGCTCCTGCCCCGGGTAGCGGAACGTCACGTTGCGCAGCTCGATCTTGTGCGGCCCCGCAGGCACGGGCAGCCGCCGGTTCCGGCGCATTGTGTCGGGGAGGTTCTGGTATTCCTCCATCGCCTCGTAATACGGGCTGTAGGCTTTCACGTCCACGAAGTTTTCCATCACCGCGCGCATCGCGCTTGAAAACGCCGTCACCGCGCCCACATACATCGTAAAATCGCCGATAGCCATCCCGCCCCCGGTCACGCGCGCGATCAGGTATGCATAGGCCGCGCCCTGCTGCACGAAGGACATCAGCGCCGTGAACGAGCCGGATTTGATGTAGAAGTTGTTGCGCCGTCGGTAGCACTCGTACATATCCTTCCCATACCCTTCCATCCGGGAAAGAAGCCAGCCGCCGAGACCGTAAAGCCGGATCTCCTTGCCGTATCCCGGCTGGGAAACCAGCCCGGAATAATACTGGAAGCCGCGCTCATACGGCGCGCATTCCATGGAGACCCGCGCGCCGTTCTTTTTTGCCCAGCCCTCCACGGCGGAACTTGCGAGCACGAGCGCCACGAACAGCAGCACCACCCAGACGTTGAGCGTCGCCACAATGGCGATGATGCCCGCGAGCGTAACGGCCCTGCCAAAGATGTCAAGCGCGCTGTCCAGCAGGTAGCTGAAGCCGTGCCAATCCGCGTACAGGAATTTCTCCGCCCGCTTTTTCAAGTCCCAGAATGCGGGCGATTCCAGCCTTTCAAAGTCCGCGTTCACCAGCTTCCGGCTCATGAACCGATCAAAATCGTTCCCCACCTTGACGCGGCAGGAAAACCCCGCAAAGAACAAGAATTTCGACGCGCAGGTGGCGAGGAGCGTATACCCCGCGAGGATACCTACGTACAGGGCGAGCTTCTCTGGCCGCTGCGCGCCCATCAGCTCATCGATGATATACTTGGGAACCGCCACGGCGACGAGCGGGATCAGGGAATTGACGAGCTGGTATAACACGTTGTAGATGATGTATCGCTTTTCGGAATTCCAGCCGAATTTGCATAGAAACCAAAGCCCTTTGAACATGGTGTGTCCCTCCTTGCGTTTTTGTTTTCGGGCATAAAAACAGCCGCAAAGAGACGCTCTTTCGCGTACGCGCACAAACCCGCCCCACGCATGCGCTGCTTGCGGGCCGGATGCGGACGTGTTGCTCGGATGCTCCTTACGGCTTTAGGAGATAAAGGGCTTGTAGGCGCTATACATAGCTTGCTCCCGGAAAGATAATTGGTTGAACTGCTTTCATTAAATCACGAGCGGAGCCGCGTTGTCAAGCGCAAGCGCCCCGCCCCTTGCCGCATCCTGCCAAAACGGGTATAATAACAAGCAATATCGACTGACTAAGAGGTGTACCCATGGCAACACGCCGCCGCAGAAGGCGCAGACAAAGAAGAATCACCCCCAAGTTCCTCATCATCCTGATCCTGCTCATCGTGGCGGTGCTGATGGGCATCCTTGCCGTCTCCTCGCTCGTAGGCGGCAGCGCGGACCCCGACGGCGGCGCGCAGCCTACCGGAACGCAGAAGCCCGGCCTGTTGGATGGCCTGTTCAGCAAGGAAACGCCGGAACCTACGCCCGATCCGACCCCGGAGCCCACCCCGGAGCCTACGCCAACGCCGATCCCGAACCCCACCTCCATCGCGTCAGGCACAGCGGATACGACCGGCGCGCAATGGGGCTTCCATTCCGAAATTGAGGTAGATGGGGCCATCGCGGCGCAATATCTGGCTGCGGAGGCGGATCGGGTGTATTTCGGCAGCGGGGAGGACTATGCCGCCATCCCCGGCGTTGTGACGTTCCGCGGCACCAACTACCGGCAGAACCCGTATTACGGCACGGCGGAAAACGTCGCGGAAAAGAAGCTCGAAGCCGCCTGGTACGCGGGCACGGGCAGCCTCGGCAAGGGCGAAGGCGGCGGCTATTCCGGCTCTTGGACAGGCAGCGGCTGGTCCGGCCAGCCGATCCTCGTGCAGTGGCCGGAATCCACCAAGCGGATCATGAACCTGTATGATTCCGCCAAGAACAAGGCCGGACTCGTGGAGGTCATCTATGCCACAATGGACGGCAAGATCTACTTCCTCGACCTCGAAACCGGCGAAAAGACGCGCGACCCGATCAACATCGGCGTGCCGTTCAAGGGCGCGGGTTCGCTAGACCCGCGGGGCGTCCCGGTGCTCTACCTCGGTTCCGGCGACCATTACCACGACGAAGGGCGCGAATCCCGGGCAATGGCCGTGAGCCTTGTGACGGGCGATGTGCTTTTCTCCTTCGGCAACAAGCCGGATAGTTTTGCGGACCGTTCCTGGCACGCTTACGACAGCTCCGCCCTGGTGTGCGCGGAAAGCGACGTGCTGCTCTACCCGGGCGAAAACGGCGTGCTCTACCGCGTGAAGCTCAACACGCAGTATGACGAAGCGGCGGGCACGCTCACGATGAACCCCTCCCGCCCGGTAAAATACCGCTACGGAGCGGACCGCACCGGCGAAAACGACTACTGGGTCGGCTATGAAGGCAGCGCCGTGGGCTGGCGGGAATACCTGTTCCTGACGGAAAACGCGGGCCTCATGCACTGCGTGAACGCCAACACGATGGAGACCGTCTGGGTGCAGGACATCTGGGATGACACCAACGCCACCGCCGCCTTTGAAGAGGACGCCGAAAACTCCGCAGCGTATCTCTACGTCGGTTCCACGCTCGACAACAAGGCGGATGGAAACGGCTACGGCCCCGTGGCCTTCTTCAAGATCAACGCGACGACCGGCGAAATCATCTGGCAGAAGGAGTTCAAGGTCTATACCACCAAGAACGTGACGGGCGGCATCATGTCGAGCGCTGTGCTCGGCGAAGGGAACGTGGAAGGGATGCTGTTCACGACCGTCGCCAGCTACGGCGGGGACGACCGCGGCGTGATCTACGCGCTCGATACTCAGACGGGCGAGACCATATGGGAATACGACATGGGCAATTACGCCTGGAGCTCCCCGGTGATGCTCTATGACGCGGCCGGAACCGGCTACCTGGTGCAGTGCAACCGCAAGGGCAATGTTTACCTGCTCGACGGCAGGACCGGCACTGTGCTCGATATGATCAACATCGAAAGCAACATCGAGGCTTCGCCCGCAGCATACGGCAACATGATCGTCGTCGGCACGCGTGGCCAGCGCATTTACGGCATCCGGCTCAAGTAATCCGCATGAAGCGCCGCACCCCCGCATAAAACACAGCGGGGGTGCTTTTATGTTTGACGAAACCTTCAACCTTGCCGTGGCGTTCCTGCTCATCGCCATGGGCGTTTATATGCTGTTTTTAACGCGGCTGTTCCCGCTGCGCGTCAAGACCATCTGCCGTGGGCTTTTGCGCCTGCTCCGGCCCAAAAAGGGCGGCAAAAAAGGCGAGATCAGCCCGTTTGAGGCGCTCTCCGCCGCGCTCGGCGGGTCCGTCGGCACGGGGAACATCGCGGGCGTGGCTTCCGCCATCGCAATCGGCGGCCCGGGCGCGATCTTCTGGATGTGGGTCAGCGGCGTCATCGGCATGGCGACGAAGTACGCGGAGGTGCTCCTTGCCATGCGCTACCGCAAGCGCGGCGCGGACGGCGCGCCCGTGGGCGGCACAATGTACTGCATCCTCCTCGGCATGGGGAAGGGCGCGGCGCCGCTCGCGGTGCTGTTCGCGGCGTTCACGCTGCTCGCTTCGCTCGGCTGCGGCAATATGGTGCAGGTGAACACCATCGCCTCTGCCGTCACGGAGGCGGTACGCGCCGTGGCAGAGACTCCCAGCCTGGACGCCCGCCTCATCGCGGGGCTCACCGGCGCAGCGACGGCGGCCGCGCTCGGCGCGGTGCTCCTCGGCGGCGCAAAGCGCGTTTGCAGCGCGAGCGCGTATGTGGTACCGGTGATGAGCGCACTCTATATCGGGGCGGCTGTCTGGGTCATCGCCCGCTTTTCGGCCCGCCTGCCGGAGGCCCTGCGGATGATCTTCGCAGGTGCGTTCGGGCTCCGGCCGGCCGTGGGCGGCGCAATTGGCTTTTCGCTTTCCCGGGTGCTGCGCGTTGGGATGACGCGCGGCGTGTTCTCCAACGAGGCGGGCATCGGCGCGGCGCCGATGGCCTATGCCTCCGCCCGCTGCGACGACCCGGTGGAGCAGGCGATGATGGGCATTTTCGAGGTGTTCGTGGATACGATCCTCATCTGCACGCTGACAGCGCTCATGGTGCTCGTCTCGGGCGCTTCCATCCCCTATGGGGACGCGGACGCTTCCGGCATGGCGATCGCCCTTGAAGCGCTCGCCACGGTCGTGCCGCTGCGCGCGGCGGGCGTGTTCCTCGCAATCTGCGTGGCATTGTTCGCGTTTTCCTCTATGCTTGGCTGGTCGCTTTACGGCGTGCGCGCGGCGGAGTTCCTGCTGGGCGCAAAGGGCGTGCGCGCATACCGCGTCCTGTTCCTGCTCTGCGCGTTCGTGGGCGCAGTGATGGAGATCGCGCCCGTCTGGCGGCTGGGCGAAGCGTTCAATTCGCTCATGGCGCTGCCGAACCTCGTGATGCTCCTTGCGCTCGCGCCAGAGGTGCGGCGGGATACGCACGAATATATTGCGCTGCGCCGTCTGTCCAAACGCCGGCTTCTATGATACAATACATGCGGAAAATGCGCGGAAACTGCGTTTCCCAAACGAAATGAGGTGAACCACCCCTATGAAAAAACAGGTCAACGGCAACACGGAAGGCATCCGCGCCACGGTGCTCGAGCGCATCGCCGCGGTCTATGATCTGAAGCAGGGCACGGACGAATTCGCGTCCCACGCGCTTGTGGGCGAGCTTGCGGCGCTCACGGGCCTCATCCGGCGGGAGATCTCCGTTTACATCGGCCGGGACGGTACGGTGGAAGATGTTTCCATTGGCGATTCGGGCAAGGTCAACATGCCGAACATGCGCCTTGTGCGCAACGCGGACAGGCTCTGCGGCGTGCGCTGCCTGCATACGCACCCGAGCGGGGACGGCCGGCTTTCAGGCGTGGATCTCGGGACGCTGCGCAGCATGCGGCTCGACGCGATGGCCGCCCTCGGCGTGAACGAAGCGGGCGAAGCGACTTCCTTTTACGCGGCCTTTTTGGGCGAAATGCAGGAGGAAGAACGCGAGGTGCTCATCGCGGGGCCGCTCCGGCCTTACCGGCTGCCGCAAAAGCAGCTGATGGAGGAAGTCCGCATCGCGGATGCGCGTTTCAGAAGCAGCACCAAGGAAACCGCCGAGGCGCGGCCGGAGCGGGCGATCCTCGTCGGCATCGAAAACGCGGAAGGCTACGACACCCTTGCCGAGCTTGCAGAGCTCGCAAAGACCGCCGGGGCGAACGTCGTCGCCCGGGAGCAGCAGCGCCGGCGGCCCGTGGACAACGCCACCTACGTCGGCAGCGGCAAGGCGGAGGAGCTCGCGCTCCTCGGCAGCGAGCTCGAAGCCGACCTGTTCATCTTCGACGACGAACTCTCCCCCATGCAGCAGCGCAACCTCGAAACGGCGCTCGGCGTGCGCGTGATCGACCGCACTGCGCTCATCCTCGACATCTTCGCACAGCGCGCGCAGTCGCGGGAAGGTAAGCTCCAGGTGGAGCTTGCACAGCTCAAATACGGCATGACGCGCCTCACCGGCCAGGGCCTTGCGCTTTCGCAGCAGGGCGGCGGCATCGGCACACGCGGCCCGGGCGAAAAGAAACTCGAGGTGGACAAGCGGCGCATCCGCCGCCGGATCTACGAGCTGGGCGAGGAACTCAAGGAGGTCGAAAAGCAGCGTTCCCTCCGGCGGGACCGGCGGGAAAAGAACCCCCTGCCGCTCATCGCGCTCGTGGGCTATACCAACGCTGGGAAATCCACGCTTTTGAACGCCATTTCCGGCGCGGGCGTGCTCGCGGAGGACAAGCTCTTTGCGACGCTCGACCCCGTCGTGCGCCAGGTGACGCTCCCGGGCGGCACGCAGGCGCTCGTATCCGACACGGTCGGCTTCATCAACAAGCTCCCGCATGACCTGGTGGAGGCGTTCAAGTCCACGCTCGACGAAGTTGCCCTCGCGGATCTGATCCTACACGTGGTGGACGCGGCAAGCCCGTACTATGACAGCCAGATGGCGGTCGTCGAGGACGTGATCGCAAGCCTTGGCGCAGCGGAAACGCCGCGCATCGACGTCTATAACAAACTCGACAAGCTGCCCGCGCAGCCTGCGGCAAAGGGGGACGCAACCTTCATTTCCGCCGCGACGGGCGAGGGTGTCGAAGCCCTGCTCTCACGCGTGGAGCACCTGCTCGGTGCGGGACGCGCGACGGCGGATCTTCTGATCCCTTACGATAAATATGAAGCCATGGCGCTCATCCGCGCGCAGGGGCGCATCCTTTCGGAGGAGCACGCGGCGGAAGGCACGCGCATCCGCGCCCAACTGCCGCAGGACGCCATGTATAAACTCAAACGCATTCTGGGAGGAAATGAGGATGGAACAGGAACGCAGGCGGCCGAATGAGCAGGCGGTAGGGACAGTCCTCGCGTTTGCGGCGGCGCTGCTCTGGAGCACAAACGCCCCGCTGATCAAAAGCATTGATTTGGACTCCACGCTCGTGGCCGGGCTGCGCGCGCTGATCGCCGGCGTAGTGCTGCTGCCGTTCCTTCAGCCGAACAAGATCAAATGGAGCTTGCCGGTGTTTGCGATGATGGCGCTGTTCACACTGCAAAGTTTCTTCATCGTGCTCGCGCTCAAGACGACGAGCGCGCCCATCGCCGTCGGCATGCAGTATACCGCGCCCGTCTGGCTTTACCTGATCGCCCGGCTCAGGAAGGAGGCCGTCTCCAAGAGCCACCTCCTGCCGCTCGGCGTGCTGATGGTGGGCGTTGCGGTTTCCATGTGTTCCCAGTCGGACAACGTAACGCTTGCTGGCAACCTAATCGCGCTTGCTTCCGGCGTCTGGTTCGCGCTTTTGACGTATACCATGCAGCGCACGGGCAGGGAGAACCCGCTCGGCATGGTCTGCCTCAACAATCTGTTCATGGCCGTGGTGATGCTGGGCTATTGCGCGCTGCGCGGCACGCTTTCTCAGGTGGCGGAGATGAGCGCCTCGGATTGGGCCATCATGCTCGTGCTCGGCGTGGTCCAGTTCGGCGGCGGCTACGTTTGCTATAACCTCTGTCTCCAAAGGATCAGCGCATCCCACGCGGCGACGATCACGCCGCTTGAGATGGTGTTCGGCCCGCTCTGGGTTGCGCTGTTCTTGCATGAATATCCGGATGTGATCGGCTTCATCGGCTTCCTCATCATTGTGTGCGGCGTCGTGCTGGAGATCGTCTATACCCGCAGGCGGGAAAGGTACGCTTTGCGGCAGGCGAAGCTGTGAGCGCACGGTAACGGCAAATCTGAGACCGTGGCACTGAATTGAGGTAAAACAAAAATGACGCGTTTGCATGGAGGTCCCCCATACAAAACCGTTTTCGTTCATGGCGGCCCCGGCGCGATCGGTTCGCTGAAAGCTTGCGCATGCGAGGCAAGCCGGTTATCAAACACAGGCGTTGTGGAAGCGTTGCAGTCCAAATATTCCATAGCCGGCTTGATCGAAGAATTGCATGCGCAGGTTGCGCAAAATTGCCAGGAGGGAGCAGCCCTGGTCGGCCACTCCTGGGGCGCGTGGCTCTCCGTCCTGTTTGCAAAGGAATACCCGGAGTTGTGTAAAACCATTGTTTTAATTGGCTGCCCGCCGCTTACGGATGCGTATGTCGGGGAAATATCCTCACGCCGGATGCAAAACCTTTCCGAAAAGGAATGCGAGGCGTTCCGGTGTTTGACCGTCGGCGCAGCTACCGGCGCCGACATGGAGCAAATCCCAAATATCCTGGAAAAAGCGGATAATTACTGTCTTGAAAGCAGCAGAGCAAAAGAAGGCGGAACAGACAGCGAGATGTACAACAGGGTTTGGGGCGAAGCCGCCAAGCTGAGAACGAGCGGAGAATTATTAGCGGCGTTTCGTAGCATTCGGAGCAAGTTGTACTTAATCCAAGGGGACCGCGACCCGCATCCCGCAAAGGGCGTGACCGAGCCGTTGACGGAAAACGGCGTTCCTTGTGAGGCATATATTTTAGAAAAATGCGGCCACAGCCCTTTTATGGAGAAATACGCAAAAGAGGAATTTTACAGGATATTGCTTCGGATCATTTTATAAAGGTCGGTTTGCCTAGCTTCCCGCCCCCGCAAGTGGGCGATAAGCCAAGAGCGTCCGTTCCCAGCCAGGGAAACGGACGCTCTCTTTCTATGCCAAAATTTTCCTTTTTCAGCCGGCCTGACGCCGCGGTCAGGCGCGCCGTCTTAAATATCCACGTTGTAGATCGGCGCCACATGCTTGCGGCCCCGGTACATGATGAGGATCGCCGCCGTGATGGAAAGCGCGTTCAGGCATAGGATCACCGGGCGGATGGGGAGCACGTCGCCAAGCGCGCCCGCAATGAGCTGCCCGAGGATCGAGCCCGCCGTCGTCAGCATCTGGAACGTGCCGTTGAAGCGGCCGCGCATCTCGTTTGGCACATAGTTCTGCGTGGAGGAAATGCGGATGTTGTAGCTCGTCACGCAGATGAGGCCGCTGATGAACTGCAGGAGCATCATGAGCAGCACGGGAGTGAACAAGTAGCTCGCCTCGATCAGAGCGGACACGATATACACCGCAAGCGCGATCGCAAACTTCTTCGCCATGGGGTAGCGGAATCTGTAATGCACCGCGCCGCCGACGAGCCTCCCAAATACCGAGCAGCCCATCACCCAGGTGTAGGTCATTACACCAAGGCTTTCCTGCGATTTGAAGTAGGGCAGGATCAGCGTACCGCAGCCGCTGCCCACGAGCATCGAAACCACGAAATAGGCCGTGATGACAAGAAGCCCCTTCTCCTGCTTCAAATAGGCGATGCCCTGTTTAAAATCGTCTTTATAGCGGGAAAGGGAATAACGCTCCTTTGCGGCGGAAACCTGGGTCTCTTTGACGCGGATCTGCGTTTCGAACGTGGCGGCAATGGCGAACGTGGCCGCGTTGAAGAGGAACAGCGGCGTAAGGCCAACGTGTTCATAACACCAGGAAGCCACCGGCACCATCAGTGCCGAAAGCGGGTAGATCATGCTGGAGATGGAATACGCCTTGGCGTAATTCCCCTCGCTGATCAGCATCGGGTACAGGCTGTCGTATGCCACGAGATACACGCTGTCGATCGTGCCGATAACGATGCAGAGGGCAAGCAGCAGCGGGTAGCTGAACACCCCGCCGCGCAGCAGCAAGAAGATGGCAAGATACAGCGCGGCAGAGATATAATCGAGCCCCCAGATGACCTTCGTGCGGGAAAACCGGTCGAGATACGGCCCCGCGATGGACGGCATGATGATCTTGGGCAGGTTGTAGACGACCATGAAGATCGCGTACAGCAGGGTGGAACCCGTGTAGTCCAAAACCAGCAGGCTCAGCGCAAAGCCCGAAATGGCGTTGCCGAGCATCGAGATGACGGTTCCAAGCGTCAGGATCGTGAAATTGCGCGTCCAAAGCGGCTGCCGCTCCATAAGGGGAAACTCCTCCCGTTGATTATTTGCTGAACTCCAGCTTGATTGAGCCGTTCACCGTTTCCGCGTGCATGGTGTTTTCGGCCCGGTGCGAAATGTGCACTTCCTTGCGGTGCTTTTCGCCATCGAGGTATACGCCTCCAGAAACAGTCTCAAGGTCGAGGTCATATGCGGTGATGGGCAGCGCCGTCGCAATGTGGATGCCGCCATTCACGGTCTCTGCATGCGTTTTGCCGCGCAGTTCGCCGCCGAGCTGGATGCCGCCGTTCACGTTCTCGCAGTGCGCGCTCTGGTGCGCATAGCAGGAGGTGAGTTTGAGGTTGCCGTTGACGGCTTCGCAATGCAGCCGGTCTGCCACAACGCCCGAAAGGGAGATTTCCCCGTTGACCGTTTCGCAATGTACGGCCTCGATCGCAAGCGCGGGTAACGTCACGGAACCGTTGACCGTTTCGATGCGGAAATTATCAAAAGAAACGCCCTGCCCGCCGGGAACCGTGATGCGGATCTGCCCGCCCTTCCAGCTGTGGAAGGAGAAAATTCGAAAGACGTGGAGCTTCTTCGGTTCTTCGATGAAGAGCGTCTGCCCCCGCATCTCCACGGATGGTGTGGGCGCGCCGTCCGGATAATCGATCTGCACGTGGTACTCGCTCCCGAGGAAGAAAGCGATGCTCGCGTTCGCCGCATCGATCTGCACGGAGCGGAACGCGGGCCACGCATTCCTGCTTTCCGGTACGGCAGGAGGCTCTGTCGCTTCCTCGCCCGCTTCGGCGATGATCTGCTTGGCGAGCGCCTCCGGCTTGCCGAGTTCATCGGGAACGGGATCGTCCGGCCCGATGCCGGCGTCGTCCAAGTATTCCTCGTAATAGCGCAGCGCGGCGGCGCGTTCGGACTCCGGGAGCGCTTTCCCACCCTCGAGCGGCAGCGCAAGCAGCGCGCGGGAAAGCGTGTGCATAAATTCGCTGCGCGTCATTGCTGCCACCTCCTGTCCAGCACCTGGTTATAATAGGTCTCATACACAACGCTGGCGGTAAGCTCCGAAAAACGCTTCGCCTCGTCATATTTCAGGCCCGGGCTGCGGCGTTCTTGCCGCCGGTTCAACTGTATTCTGCCATTCTTCATTTTACCCTCCAAACAACATGCTTTCAACCTGTTTTTTATAAATGTTCCATTCTTCGCGGTAGCGCGCAAGCGCTTCGCGCCCGGCCGGCGTAATAGCGTAATATCGCCGGAGCCTGCCGGAATACGGCTGGTCGTATGTCGTGAGCCAGCCTTCCTTTTGCAGCCGCCGCAGGACGGGATACAGCGTGGATTCACTGATCTCCACGACTTCCTTGACGCTTTGCGTGAGCACGTAGCCGTAAGCGTCCTCGCGGCTGAGCACAGCCAGCACGCAGGCGTCCAGCAGGGCGGAGCCCAATTGGAATGTCAATGTCATCCCTCCTTTCTGTGTCTAATATTATATTTAATATAATATTGTTTGTCAATATCAATTTTCGTTCCGATAAGAAAAAATAAATGTTGCGCCCGCGCGTTTTGTGGTACTATAAAATCATCTCGAAAAAGGTGCTTTTTGAATGAAGAAAACCAGGATCATCGCAATCGAAGGGATAGACGGCAGCGGCAAGGGCGTGCAATACCGCCTGCTGCGCGACGAACTCCACAAGCTCGGGTATACGGTCGCCACGCGCGACTTCCCCGCCTATGACAGCTTCTTCGGCCGGGAGATCGGCAAGCTCCTCTCCGGCGCGGAAGGTACGCGTGCGGACGAGGTGGACGGCAAGAGCATGGCGCTCTGGTTTGCGCTCGACCGGTTCGAGAGCTTCCGGGATTATGTGGACGGCGCGGCGGACATCCTCATCCTGAACCGCTATGTGCTCTCTAACGCCGTATACCAGAGCATCCGCGACGTTGACCTCGGCAAGCCGGACATCGCGGATTGGGTGTTTGACCTTGAGTATAATCACCTCGGCCTTCCGCGGCCGGACGTGAACCTCGTGTTCTCCATTGCGCCTGCGGAGGCGGAGGCAAACGTCTGCAAGAAGGGCTTCCGGGATTATGTCGGCATGGGGCGCGACGTGTACGAGTCCTCCCACAACATCCAAGCGCGCGCAATGGCGCAATACCTCGCCTATGCCGCCCGCTATGACGACATCGCTGTAATCCCCTGCATGGCAGAGGGCAGGCTCCTGCCGATCGAAGCGATCGGCACAGCCGTGCTTGCAGCGCTGCGCGCGCGCAGGATCATCGCATAGGACCGCAGCGGCTCAAATTCTTTTTTAAGAATATTAAATTATTTATGAAGGAGACCCCCTATGAGAAAGATCGGAATCCTTACGGGCGGCGGGGACTGCCCCGGCCTGAATGCGGTCATCCGCGGCGTAGTCGCGCGCTGCATCCAGGCGGACATCGCTGTGTTCGGCTTTTACGCGGGCTGGCGCGGCGTGTTGGAGAACGAAGGGCGCTGGCTGACGCGCGCAGATGTGGAAGGCATCCAGACCTTGGGCGGCACGATCCTCGGCAGCTCCCGCACCAACGTGATGAAATTTGAAAACGGCCCGGAGATCGTGCGCGACGCAATGGAGCGGCTGGAACTCGAGGGGCTTGTGGCCGTCGGCGGGGACGATACCCTCGGCGTGGCGAACACGCTGCGCAAGTTTGGCATGAACATGATCGGCGTACCAAAGACGATCGACAACGACCTCTCCTGCACGGACTGGACGTTCGGGTTCGACACTGCCTCCAACATCGCCATGGAGGAGATCGACCGGCTGCATACGACAGCGGAATCTCACGAGCGCTGCTTTGTGGTGGAGTGCATGGGGCGGCACACGGGCTGGATCACCCTGCAGGCGGGCGTCACGGCGAACGCGCACCTGGTGCTCATCCCGGAATTCCCAATGTCGTTTGACGAAATCTACGCGCTTGTGCGCAACCGCTACCTGCGCGGCGAGCGCTATACCATCATCGCCGTGGCGGAAGGCTTCGAGCTGACAGGCGAGCGGATGGAGGACCTTGAGCGCGACATGTTCGGAAACGTGCTGCTGCTGCACCGGGAGCTTGCGCGCCACCTAGCGGACCGCATCGAAAAGGCCATCCGCAGCGACGAAACGCTGGACAAGCGCCGCGAACACTTCGAGGCCCGTTCCGTGGTGCTCGGCCACCTGCAGCGCGGCGGCGCGCCGACTGCGTTCGACCGCATGCTTGGTACGCGCATGGGCGTGAAGGCGGGCGATCTCGTGATAAACGGGGAATATGGCAACATGGTCTCCCTGCGCGGCACGGAAATCGAAGTCGCGGATCTGGACCGCGCGGTAACCGAGCGCAAGAAGGTCGGCAAAGCGCTCTACGACGTGGCGACGCTGTTCTATTAAATTTCGTTTGGCGGCACCAGGAGGAAACAAAATGGATTCCCATCAGGCAATGCGCGAAGCTGTGCTCCTTGCGGCGCGCGCGGCAAAAGCGGCAGGGCTTTGCACCGGCGGGACGGGCAATTGCAGCATGATCGACCGGGCGGCAGGCGTAGTTGCCATGACGCCGCACGATTCCGACCGCGTAGCGAAAACCTGGCGCGAGATCGTATTGCTGAACCTCGCGGGCAAGGTGTTGGACGCGCCTGTGGGCGTGGAGCCGACCTCCGAGGCGGCGTTCCACCTTGCCGTCTACCGCGCCCGGCCGGACGTTGCCGGGATCTGCCACACGCATGCGCCGTATGCGACGGTATTCGCCGCGCTCGGGCGGGAGCTCCCGCCCGTCATCACGGAGGCGCTGCTCTATGGCGGGCGCTGCCCGCTTGCGCCGTATGCGCCGCCAGGCACGGAGGCACTTGCGGAAAACATCGTGCAGACGCTTGGCGAAAGCTGCCTGGCCGCCCTGCTCGAACGCCACGGCATGATCGCCGTATCGCCCCGGGATGTGGACGACGCGTTCCGCCTGGCCGTCCACGTGGAGGAAACCGCAAAGGCATATTACCGCATGGCGACGCTCGTTGGGCTGGACGTAGTAAAAAGGATTCCATAAAAACGCAGAGCGCCGGTTTGTCGGCGCTTTCAGCTTGTCGAAAAAGCTCTCCGGGATTGTCAAGGGCCGCAGCCCTTGACTTTTGACCGCGAGCAGCGACCTGTGCGGTGCGAGCGAAAAGCCTTGCGCGCAAGGCTTTCTTTGCACGGAGCGCTGGCCGCGCCATCGGCGCAAGCGCGACGTGAATCCCTCGATCAAGTGGCAGAATGACACTTGATCGACAGCGAAAAAGCGCCGGAGAACCCGGCGCTTTTTCATTGCGCGGCTTCGGCTAGTTGTCCCGCATCTTCTTTTTGAACAGCAGCACCGCCGCCGCGAACAGGAGGACGGCCCACCCGGCAACCCAGACAAGGTGCGTGAGGATCGCCCCGCAGTCGCCCTGGAGCGCAGCGCGGGCGGACTCCGTTGCATGCACGAAGGGGAGCAGGTTGCAGACCTGCTCAAACACGCCGCCGAGGAGCGAGGTGTCGAACCAGACGCCGCCGAGGAGCGCCGCCACGTTCACGAGGATGGAGTTGACCGGCGCGGCCTGCTTATCGTTCAAGAGCACGCCGGAGAGCAGCCCAAAGGCGATGTAAAGCGCCGCCGCAGGCAAAAGAACAACGATAGCCAGCAAAACGTTCCAGCCTGGTGCAAGGCCGAAGCAAAGGGCCGTCAAAAAGCATATGGCGCACTGCGCCGCTCCGATGGGCAGCATCGGCAGCGCATAGCCGAGGATATATTCCCGCGGCAAAGCGGGCGAGGCAAACACGCGCAGCAGGAAGGATGTGCTTTTGTCCTTCGCAAGCAGGATCGCTGCGAACATGGAAAGGAACGACAGGCTGAACGCCGCCATGCCCGGCGCGAGCCGCTCAATGGCGAACACCGGGACGGGAACATTGCTCTGGATCAGGGACATCAGCGCAAGCAGGAACACCGGCAGGCCCACGCCAAACACCAGCGTTACCGGGTCGCGCAGCAATTCTTTGCCGGTTCGCCCGGCGAATGCAAACATCCGGTTCATATCGCTTCCTCCAGTCCTGCCCCGGCGTCCGTAAGCGCCAAGAACGCATCCTCAAAGTTCTCCGCCCCCGCCGCTTCGCAGAGCTCCGCCGCCGTGCCGAGCGCCCGGAGCTTCCCATCGTGCATCACACCGATGCGGTCGGAAAGCGCCTCCGCCTCCTCCAGGTAGTGGGTCGTCAAAACGACGGTCACCTTGCCCTTGAGCGCGGTGAGCGCCCGCCATAGCTCTCGCCGGGCGCGCACATCGAGTCCAAGCGTCGGCTCATCCAGGAACAGCACGTCTGGCTCGGTGATGAGCGCCATTGCGATGGAAAGCCGCCGCTGCATGCCGCCTGAGAGCGTCTTTGCCCGGTCGCTGGCGCGCTCCGCAAGCCCGAACTTCCGCATGGCCGCATCGGCCCGCTCCGCTGCTTCGGCTTTAGCCGCTCCATATAGCCGGGCGACAAGCACCAGGTTTTCCCGCACGCTCAGATTCTGCGCCACAGCGGTCTCCTGCGGGGAAAGGTTGCTGTGCGCCTTGGCCGCCTCCGCGCTGCGGACGATGCTTTTCCCCATCAAGAGCGCATCGCCGGCGCTCGGCGCAAGCAGGCCGGTAAGCATGCGGATGGTCGTGGTCTTCCCCGCGCCGTTCTGCCCGAGCAGCGCGAAAAACTCCCCCTGCCCGATGGTGAGGCTCAGGTTTTCCACAGCACTGCGGCCTTTGAAGCGTTTTGTGAGCCCCATGGTCTCGATCGCGTTCATTTCCCCTCCTCGTCCTCGCTGCAGTGCGGCGCCTGCATAACGCTTTGCGCAAATTGCAGGAAGATCTCGTTCTTGACGATGGCGATCCCCTGCTTTTCATCGCCCAGGAGCAAAAGCAAATCGCCCGGCTTGATGTGGAACATCTCCCGTGCATCCTTTGGGATGACGATCTGCCCCTTTTCCCCTACTTTCACCGTGCCGAAGATGCACTTGCCGTCCGGCCCTTTGATCATTTTCCTTCCTCCCAATAGTATGATTAGTTATATTAATTATACTTTTTGGATTATATCATCTTTCGCTCTGCGTTGCAAATGATAGATACACGCAAAAGAGCCGCGCTAACAGCAAAATGGCAGCCTGTTCCTTTCTCCCCGCAATCCCCGCTAGCAGCCTGCGCCGCTGTCCCTCTATTTTCAGAAGTGAGGCTTTGGGGATAGCATAGCCCAAAAGGCTCCTTTTTGAAAGGAGCTGCCGCCGCAGGCGGCTGAGGATTGCCCGTATTTCCGCAAACACTGTTCCAGGTATACAAAAGGGCCGCCCCGCGAGGGGCGGCCCAAAGTTGCAATTTATTGTTTATTGTGGAAGCGCGGTCCGGGTTTATTCGGGCTCGATGAGGCCGAAATTGCCGTCCTTGCGCTTGTAAATGACGTTGATCTGGCCGGAATCGCCGTTGGTGAACATATAGAACGAATGGCCGAGCAGCTCGAGCTGGAGCATCGCCTCTTCCACGGTCATGGGCTTGATGTCGAACCGTTTGACCTTGACCACGCGCGGCGCGTCCTCCTCGTCCTCCGGTTCAAACGCATCCGCAAACACGGGCTCCGGCGCTTTGAACGCGCCGGCGCGCAGGCTCTTTTCGAGCTTGGTGCGATGCCGGACGATCTGCTTTTCGAGCTTGGCGAGAACGTTGTCAATGGAGGCGTACATGTCGCCGGAAGTTTCTTCGCCGCGGATAATGCCGCCGGTATAGGGGATGGTAACTTCGACGATGTGGCGGTTGCGCTCCACCGCCATCGTAACATGTGCTTCGGTGTCCTCGGGGAAATACTTGTCCAGCTTGCTTACCTTTTTGACCACAAGGTCATTCAGGTAATCAGAAACTTCGATGTTCTTGCCGGTGATTGTAATACGCATCTTCTTACCCCTTTCACGCACCGGATCCGATGTCCTGTGCTGCTTATTTCTTTCGTTTAGTATAGCACAAATTCCTGCTTCCATTTGGATTTTTTTGTGAACACTCTGCGGCGCGGCCGCAACCTTTGCACGCTTTCGCGTCGCAGGAACACCCGCAGCGCCTGCGCTTGAGGTGCCGGATCACGCAAAAAAGGCTATAGACGAGCGCCGCGCCCGCAATGAGATACCAAATGAAATCCATGCCCTTATCCTGCGAAGAAGCTGCCGATAAAATACGTGAGGAGCGCCGCCACATATGCGATCCCGATCTGGTACGCCACGGCAAAGGCCGTCCATTTGCGGCTGCCTAGCTCGCGGCGCATGGTGGCCACAGCCGCCATGCAGGGCGTATACAGCAGCACGAACACGAGGAAGCTGTATGCGGCAAGGGGCGTGAACGTCCCCGCGAGAGCGCTGCCGACCACGGCGCTTTCCGCGCTTACAGAGAAGCCGTAAAACATCGCAAGGGAGCTGACTACGGCCTCCTTCGCCACGATGCCCGTGATGAGCGCAACCGCCGCCTGCCATGTGCCGAAGCCGAGCGGCGTAAAGACGGGCGCGAGGAACGAACCGATGCGGCCGATGATGCTCTCGCCCGCGTTCTCCACCATTTGGAAGGAGAAGCTGAAACTTTCGAGGAACCAGAGCAGCACGCTCATCGCAAAAATGATCGTGCCGGCTTTTTCGAGGAAGTGCGAAACGCGCTCCCAAACGTGCGTCAGCACGTTCTTTGCGCTCGGCATGCGGTAAGGCGGGAGCTCGATCACAAAGGGAGCTTCCTCGCCGGTGAACATCGTTTTTTTGAACAGCAGGCCTGAAAGGATGCCGAGCGCCACGCCCAGGATATACAGGCTGAAGATCACAAGCCCCCGGTGCCGCGGGAAGAACGCCCCCGCCAGGAGGCCATAGACCGGCAGCTTCGCAGAGCAGCTCATGAAGGGGAGCAGCAGCACCGTGATGCGGCGGTCGCGGTCGTTGTCCATCGTGCGCGCGCCCATCGTCGCCGGGACGGTGCAGCCAAACCCCATCAGAAGCGGGATAAAGCTCTTCCCCGAAAGGCCGAAGCGGCGCATCGGCTTATCCATGATAAATGCGATGCGGCTCATGTAGCCGCTGTCCTCCAAGATGGAAAGGCAAAGGAACAGCAGCGCGATCTGCGGCAGGAACGTGAGCACACCGCCCACGCCCTTAATCACGCCGTCGCACACGAGGCTTGTGAACCACGCGGGCGCGGAGGCAAGCGCCGCACGTACGAGCGGCGCGAGGCCGTCGTCGATCAGCGCGCCCACGCCGTCGGAAAGGAACGCCCCGAGCGTGGAAAACGTCAGCGCGAAGATCAGCGCCATGATGAGGATGAAGACCGGGATCGCCCAGACCTTATGCGTCAGCAGCGCGTCGATCTTCGCGCTGCGCTCGATCGCCGCGTCCTTCCTGCCGCGCGTCAGGGCGGCCGCCGTCACATGCTCGATATAGCGGTAGCGGCTGTCGGCCACGGTGCTTTCGCTGTCGCCCACCGGGTTCGCCGCCGCGTAATCCCGCACGATCGCATCCACCTGCTCCACCGTATCCGGCGGCAGGTTCAGCGCGTCGCGCACGCGGTCGTCCCCCTCCAGGAGCTTGATCTCCGTCCAGTGCAGCGGCAGCTTCGCCGCCGCCGCATATTGCTCCACAAGCGCCCCGATGCGGTGGTGCTGCATGTGGGTATAGTCGTCATATACGTCGTCCGGCTCGATCTGGAAGCCCTCGTGCAGCTGCGTATGCGCCGCGTAGATGAGCTTCTGCGCGCTTTCGATCAGCTCGCCGATCCCCTGTCCCGTGCGCGCGCTGATGGGGACCACCGGGATGCCGAGCTCCAATGCCAGGCGTTTGCAGTCGATCCTGTCTCCGTTTTTCTCCACCTCGTCCATCATGTTGAGGGCGATGATCATCGGCCGTTCCAGCTCAAGGAGCTGCACCGTCAGGTACAGGTTGCGTTCGAGGTTCGTGCCGTCCACAATGTTGATGATCGCATCCGGCCGTTCGTTGATAATATAATTCCGCGCGACAACCTCCTCCATCGAATATGGGGAAAGCGAATAGATGCCCGGCAGATCCACAAGCGTCATCTCATGCCCATGGGTGCAGAGCGTTTCGCCGCCCGCGCCCGCCGCCGGTTTAATCTTGCCTTCCTTCTTTTCGACCGTTACGCCCGGCCAATTACCAACGTATTCCTTGCCGCCCGTCATCGCGTTGAAGAGCGTCGTCTTCCCGCAGTTCGGGTTGCCCGCGAGCGCGAGGCGCACAGGTTCCCCGTCGTCAAACACCTCGCGGGAACAAAAATCGCCGTCCTTTAAATCGCAGCAGGTTCCGTGCTCCAGCATAAAGCCCGTCAGCAGAGCGGCGCGCGCGTGGCCTTCCTCGTCCGTATTGCTCGGATGCTGCTTCTCCGCGAGCAGCGCATGCGCCCGCGCCTCGTGTTCCGCGCGCGCTTTTTCCACGTTTTTGTGGAACGCCTCGTGCTCCGCGTCCTCCATCAGCAGGATAGCGCCTGCGTCCGCCTTGCGCAGGGACATGGAATAGCCGCGCAGCGCGATCTCGATCGGATCGCCCATCGGCGCGGATTTTACGACACGGATCTCTGTGCCGGGCGTGATGCCCATATCCACGATGTGCCGCCGCATGCGCGCATCTGCCGCGTCCACAGCGTAAACATGTCCGCTTTCGCCGATCTTTAAATCGCAAAGCGTCCTTCTTGTCTTCTGTTCCATATTCGGTTTTCCGCCTCTTCCCAAATTGACGGCCCGCCGGCCGCAAAACATACTTGGTTTTATGATAGCGAACCCATATATTCCTGTCAATAGCGGCGCTTTTGTGTTAGACTTGTTATAAACCGAAATCCAAGTTATGAAGGAGGGCGCTATGGAACTTTATACCGTTGACGCGTTTACGGATGTGCCGTTTGGCGGGAACCCGGCGGGCGTCGCGCTTTTTGAGGACGCGCTGCCAAGCGAGGCGGAGATGCGCCGCGTCGCCGCGCAGGTGGGCTATTCGGAAACCGCATTTTTGCGCCGCACTGCGGAGGACCGCTTCGAGGTGCGCTATTTCACGCCGGTGGAGGAAGTCGCCCTCTGCGGGCACGCGACGGTCGGCTCATTCTCGCTGCTGCTGCAAAAAGGGGTCATCGAAGGCGGGCGCACCTATATTGCGCAGACAGGCGCGGGCGACATCCGCGTGGATGTGGCGGACGGGCTCGTCTGGCTCGATATGGCGCCGCCGCGGGAGCTCGGCCCGCTTTCTGAAGCGGAGGAAGCCACCCTGAGCGCCATGTACGGCCTCCCTGCGGACGGCTTCGGCACGCTGCGGCCCGCCATCGTGGACGCGGGCCTGCCGGACATCATGCTGCCGCTTGCAAGCCCCGCGCTGCTCGCCGCGCTCCAGCCGGACATGTCGGCCATCTCCGCCCTTTCCAAACGGCTTCACGTCACGGGCGTGCATGCGTTTGCCCGCACAGCGGACGCGGTGCACTGCCGCAATTTCGCGCCGCTCTACGGCATCGCTGAAGAATCCGCGACCGGCACATCAAACGGCGCGCTGACCTATTACCTCTTCCGCCGCGGCCTCGTTGTGCCGGGCGAGATCAACCTTTTCATCCAAGGCGAATCCATGGGCAAGCCTTCCAAAATCTATTCCCGCCTCACCGCAGGGGAAGGCGGCGCAGTTTTCATCCGCGTCGGCGGCAGCGCCGTCGTGCGGGCATAAGCGGCGTCGTTTTGGCGCGAAAAGGGCATTCCGGATTTTTCCGAATGCCCTTTTTTCTTAATATTAGGATAAGCCGGAAGCCGCTACTCCGCTTCCTATCCCTGCATGGCTGAGGCGGCCGAGGCGAGGAGGCGGATCAGCCACGCGCCCGCATCCGGGCAATGCTCCTGCAAAAACGCTATGATCTCCGCTTCGCCTGCCGCGTGCAGCCGCAGGGTATGCGCTCCCTGCACCGCGTCCCCAAGCGCGACGCGCGCGCTGGCCACGCCGCCTACGGCAAGCTCCGACGCGCAGGCTACGCCCCCGAGCGCGCAATAGCCGATGGCTACGCCGCCAAGCGCATAAACGCCAAGCGCGAACCCACCGAGGGCGAAAAGGCCCACCGAAAGCCCGCCGAGCGCAAGGAGCAGCCCGAGGGAAAGCCCACCGAGCGAGACAAGCCCGGCGGAAAGGAAGCCAAGCGTCACCGCGCCGAACGCAACATCGCCAACGGCAAAGATGCCTTTTGCGACCGCGGGCCGCCCATTCCCGCGCGAAAGATGCACATGCACGAGCGGTAACCCAAGCAGCGTCGCTTGGCTTTTGTATTCATACGGCTGATGCCGCTTCACATAGTTCGTGAGCGCGGCGAGCTGTTCCGCGACGGCGCTGTCATCCTCCGTTTTTGGCTGGCGCTCCTCGATTTCATCCCGCACGAGGTAATCCAGGCTCACGCCGAACAGCTCCGCAATGGCGATGAGCTTTGCAAGCTCCGGCATTGCAGCGCCCGCCTCCCATTTGCTGACCGCCTGCCGGGAAACGCCGAGCCGGTTTGCAAGCCCTTCCTGGGAAAGCCCCGCTTCCGCCCGGAGGTGGATCAGTTTATCGCAAAAGTGCATGGCAAGTTTCCTCCTTCTTGATTTTCCGCACCCATCATACCGCATGCGGAAGGCACACGCAAGAAAACACCGCCTTGCAATTTGTCAACCACGGGTTGCGGGTGCTTCACTCCCGCACCACAGCGGCGCCAAACGGCACGCCGTCCACGGTCAGTTCGATCTCCCGCGGCACATCCTCCAGATAAAAGAACCACTATTGCCCTTCGTCCCGGTGGCTGCAAAGGTTATGGCCGTTTAGAACCCTGTCGGCACGCCGTTGCGCGCGAGCGTATACCCCGCGCCGAACAGGACGATGCAAACCGCAAACCTGACGATCGTATACATTGTGATTGTCTCTGTTTCGCGCATCCGCGCATGATATTTTCTGCAGCCTGATCTTTATGAAACAGGGGCCGCTTTCCCGCAGCCCCCGTTTGCCATTCCGCAGCCGCGCAATCCCTGCGGCCGTTAGTCGATGTAACGGATCTTGCCCGCCATCACGCCCTCGATGCCGAGGCCGGGCGCGTCCGTCAGGCTGATCTCCTTTTCGTTGAACAGCGCGCCGCCAAGGATGTGGTCCTCCTTGCAGAGCACGGGGCCGTCCAGGTCGATCTTGGTGATGATCTGCTTGGCGCAGGCAAGGTGTACCGCCGCCGTGACGCTGATCTTCGCCTCCAGCATGCAGCCGATCATGCACTCCACGCCATATACCTCCGCCGCGGAGGCGATCTGCAGCGCGTTCGTGATGCCGCCGCACTTCATGAGCTTGATGTTCACAAGGTCCGCCGCGCCCATCTGCATGATCTTGAGCGCGTCCGCGGGCGAGAACACGCTCTCATCCGCAAGCACCGGCACGTAGGAACGTTCGGTGACGTATTTCAAGCCCTCAAAGTCGTGCCCTGCGACCGGTTGTTCGACGAATTCGATGTCGAGGCCCTTTTCCTGCATCTCGTTGAGGATGCGCACGGCCTCTTTGGGCTTCCATGCCTGGTTCGCGTCGATGCGCACGCAGATCTCCTTTGGCACCGCCGCGCGGATCGCCGCAAGGCGCGCCACGTCGAGCGCCGGGTTGCTGCCGACCTTCACCTTCAGGCAGTCGTAGCCGCGCTTCACGGCGTCAATCGCGTCGCGCGCCATCTCCTCCGGATCGTTGACACTGATGGTGATGTCCGTGACGATGCTCTTGCGCGCGCCGCCCAGGAGCTTGTAAACGGGGATCTTGTGGAGCTGGCCGTAAAGATCCCAAAGCGCCATATCCGCCGCGGCCTTCGCGCTCGTGTTCTTCACGATGCAGCCGCTGAGCGCGCGGGTGCAGTTTTCAAACTCGTCGATTTCCTTGCCGACGAGCACCTTGCGGATATGATCCTGCATCGCGCCGATGATCGCGCCCGTGGTGTCGCCGGTAATGACGCCCGTCGGTGGCGCCTCGCCATAACCGACCGCGCCGGTATCGGTATGGAATTCGAACACGACGTCCTCTACGCTGTCCACCGAGCGCAGAGCCGTCTTAAACGGTACGCGCAGCGGGACGGAGATCCTGCCGATCCTGATTTCCGTAATCTTCATGCTTGCTGTTCCTCCTTTTATCCTCTTGCGTTACTTGGCCATCTCGTACATGGCCGCCGCGATGATCTTCGCGTTTTTCATCAGCTTATCTAGTTCGATATATTCGTTCGGCTTGTGCTCCACAGCCTCGTCGCCCGGGAAGATGGGGCCGAACGCCACGATGTTCGGCATCGCCTTCGCGTACGTACCGCCGCCGATGCTGATGAGCCGCGCCGGCTCGCCCGTCTGCTCCTCATACACTTTGGCGAGGCAGCGGATCAGCTCGCTTTCCGGCGGCATATAAAGCGCGTTTTTGTGGGCAAGCGAGGTTTCCTGGAAGCCGCCCTCCGCCATCTTTGCCACGAGCGCAGGATAGAACTCCTCAAACTTGCGCGTGACCGGGTAGCGGATGTTGATGGTGACGGTGAGAACGTCCTCCGCAAGCGCCGCGACGCCGAGGTTGAGCGTCAGATCGCCGGAGATCTCATCTGAGAGGGCGATGCCGAGGCTTTCGCCGCGCGTTTCCATGCCGATGTGCGCCGCGAGGAAATGTACGGCCTCGCCATGGTCGCCGGAAAGGCCCATGCCGTCGAGCGCAAGCAGCAGGCGGCCGATCGCGTTCTCGCCGAGCTCCGGCGTGCTGCCGTGGGCGTTTACGCCGCGCGCCTCGATGTGCGCGCCCCGCGCCGCGACCTTTTCCGGCAGCGCGCCCTCCGGGCAGAACGTCAGCTCAGCCGCTGCGGATTCCGGCACGACGTTGGGCGCGATGCCCGCGGAAAGCGACGCGATGCGCCGTTCCCCCGCCGCGCTGAGCTTGCGCGCAAACGTGGCGGTCACGATGCCCTTTTCGCCGTTGATGATGGGGTATTCGCCATCCGGCGTGAAGCCCATCACAGGGAGTTCCTCCCCCTTTGCCACATAATGCTTGATGCAGAGCGAGCCTTTTTCCTCGTTCAGGCCGAAGATGACGCGGATGCGGCGCGAAAGCGGCGCGCCGGAATCCGCGATGGCGCGCAGCGCATACAGCGCCGCAACGGTGGGCCCCTTGTCGTCTACCGCGCCGCGGCCGTACAGCCTGCCGTTGTCGATCACAGCGCCATAGGGCGGATAATTCCAGCCGTCTCCCTCCGGCACAACGTCGAGATGCCCCAGCACGGCGACCATCTCCTCGCCCGCGCCGTATTCCACATAGCCCGCCATGTCGTCCACGCTGGCGGTACGGAAGCCAAGCCTTTCTCCGAGCGCAAGGCAGGCCGTCAGGCATTCGTGCGGCCCATCGCCAAACGGGTGTGCGCCCGCTTCCTCCCCAACGCTTTTGATCCGGATCAGCTCCTGCAGGCTTTCGATGAGTTCGCCCTCGCGTGCGTCAAGCTCCCTGTCGAAATTCATTTGTTTCTCCTGTTTCTCCTTTTATTCATGAGGTATGTTCCCAAGCATGCCTATCATACCATGATGCGCGCCTCTTTTCAATCTCCTTTCCGGGGATGCGTAGAAGCGGTTCCACCGTTTTTACGAGGATTCCTGCGTGCCGCTTGCGCCTCCGGCGCGGCCGTGTCAGGCCAACCCGTCCGCCCGCTGCTGGAACTCCTGAAAAAGCAACGCGCAATGGTAGCCGTCGTTCACCGCATGGTTGCAGTAAACCGAAAGCGGGATGACGCTTTTCCCGTCCCGTTCCTCCAGCTTGCCGAAGGTGAGGATCGGCGGATAATACGTCGCGCAATGTTGCAGGCAAAAGGAGATGTTCGTGGTCTTGACCCACGGCACGGCGGAGATGTTTACCGAATTGGGCGGGAACACCCTCTGCGGGCAATATTTGTCCACGCCCGCGTACCGCGCGCGCACGCGTTCGATCTCCGCCGCCTGCTGCAGCGCGTCCGGCTTGTATTCCGCCACGAGGCATTTCACGTTGCCGCTCTCCATTACGTCGAAGAACAGCGGGTGCATCGTTTCATAATAGCCGAATTCATCCTCCCCGCCCCAGCCGTAGCAGAACTCCCGGTGCGCGTTCACAGCCTGCGCCGCCACGGCGACGAGCATCGGATAAAGTTTCGCACCGTTTTCCTTCGCAAAGCGCCGCAAATGCGTAATGTCCAGCTCCGCCGTCATCGTGAAGCCACATCCGCTGCGGCTGAAGGATTCGTATTCCTCCCGGCGTTCCCAGGTTTCGAGGTCAATTTTATGAAAGGCTGCGTCCATTTATTTTTCTTTCCTTTGTTATATTACTTCTATTACTTCAAATTGGGAATGGTACAGCTCCGCATAGAAGCCGTTCCTTTGCATCAGCTCCCGGTGCGTCCCCTGCTCCACGATGTCGCCTCCGTTCACCACGAGGATGCGGTCCGCATTTTGGATCGTAGAGAGCCGGTGGGCGATCACAAAGCAGGTGCGCCCTTCCATCAGGCGCAGCATCGCGTCCTGGATGCGGCGCTCGGTCTGCGTATCCACGTTGGAGGTCGCCTCATCCAAAATGAGCATCGGGGAATCGAGCAGCATCGCGCGGGCGATGGTGAGCAGCTGCTTCTGCCCCTTGGAGATGTTCGAGCCATTGTCGGTCAGCACGGTATCGTACCCATCCGGCAGAGACATGATCGTATCGTGGATGCGCGCAGCCTTCGCCGCGGCGACGACCTTTTCCATCGTCGCATCCTCCCGGCCATAGGCGAGGTTTTCAAACACCGTGCCGTGGAACAGCCAGGTATCCTGGAGCACCATGGTGTAAGCGAGGCGCAGGCTCTTGCGGGTCACGCCGTAAATGCTGCGGCAGTCGACGGTGATCGCGCCGCTTTGCGCGTCATAAAAGCGCATCAGCAGGTTGATGATCGTCGTCTTGCCCGCGCCCGTAGGGCCGACGATGGCCGTCACGGAGCCGCGCGGCGCGTTTAAGCTTAAATTGGAAAGGACGATCTGGTCCGGCTCATAGCCGAAGCGCACGTTTTTGAGCGCAACATCCCCCTGCACGTGGGAAAGCTCCGCTGCACCCGGCGCGTCCGCGGGCTCCGGCTCCTCGTCCAGCAGGCGGAACACACGCTCCGCCGCCGAAAACGCGGACTGCATCTCCGCGAGGAGGTTCGCGAACTCATTGATCGGTCCGGAGAACTTGCGGGAATACAGCACGAAGGATGAGATGTTCCCAAGCGAGATCGCACCGCCCATGTAGAGCAGCGCACCGAACACGCTGATGAGCGCCAGCGAAAAGTTGTTCACGAAGTTCACGGAAGGGCCCATCACACAGGCGTAATAGTCCGCATTGCAGTAAGCGTCGACCGCCTCCTTGTTCTTCTCATCAAACCGGCCGATCATGACCTCCTCCCGGTGGTAGGCCTTCGTGGTGCGCTGGCCGCTCGTGACCTCCTCCACGAAACCGTTGAGCTCGCCGAGCTTTTTGGAGCGCAGGCGGAACAGCGGGCGCACCTTCTTCGCCCGGTAGCGCGTGATGAGCACGGAGACCGGGATCGTCACCACGAACACGAGGATCAGCACCGGCGAGATGGTGAGCATCATCGCAAGCGAACCGAGCACCGTGATGAAGCTCGTGCAGATCTGCACGATGTCGTTGGAAAGCGAGGCATTGATGGTATCCACATCGTAGGAGATGATGCTGATGACGTCGCCCGTCTGGTGCCGGTCGAAAAAGCCGACGGGCAGCGAGACGAGCTTTTCAAACACGTCCTTGCGCATGCGGTACACGATGTTGCGGCTCAGCCGGATCATAAGCCGCGCGAGCGCATAGCTCATCCCGGCGGAGAGCGCGTAGCACAGCGCCATATACTTCGCATAATAGAACACCGTGGCAAAATCGACCTTGCCCGGCCCAGGCTCGATCGCGTCGATTGCAAAGCCGGAAAGCTTCGGCCCGATGAGCGCGAGCACGTTGCCCGCGATCGTGAGCGCGATCGCAAGCGCGAGCAGCCACTTATATTCCTTGAAATAGCCCCAGAGCCGGCGCAGGATGTACGTCTTTTTGACCTTTTGCCCCTCCCCGTGCAGGGAGCGCATCGCCGCCGAGGGCAGGTTCGCGTTTTGTTTCCGTTCCATGCCGCTCCTCCTTATCCCACTTCGCCCATCTGGGCTTCGTAGATCTCGCGGTAATCCGCGCAGGTCTCGAGCAGCTCCGCGTGCGTGCCCGCGCCGGTCACGCGCCCGCCGTCGAGCACGAGGATGTGGTCCGCATTCAGGATAGAGCTGATGCGCTGGGCGATGATGATGGTCGTCGTCTCACGGAAGTTCCGGTGCAGCGCGCCGCGCAATTCCTTATCGGTCTTATAGTCGAGCGCGGAGGAGCAGTCGTCCAGCACGAGGATCTCCGGCTTTGCCGCGAGCGCGCGGGCGATGAGGAGCCGCTGCTTCTGCCCGCCGGAAAGGTTCGCGCCCTTTGCCGTGAGCGGGTGATCGAGGCCGCCCTCCTTCTCCGCGATGAAATCCGCCTGGGCAAGTTTTGCGGCGAGCAGCAGCGCCTCGTCCGGAAGGCCGCGACCAAAGTCGATGTTTTCGCGGATGGTATCCGCGAGGATGAAATCGTTTTGGAACACCACGCCGAACATCGTGTGCAGTTCCTCCTCCGGGATGCCCTCGATGCGCCGCCCGCCGATGCGGATCTCCCCCGCGTCTGCGTCGTAAAAGCGCATCAGCAGGCTCACGACCGTGGATTTCCCGCTGCCCGTCGGGCCGATGACGCCAAGCGTCTGCCCGCGCTTCAGGGCGAAGCTGACGTCCGAAAGGTCATCCCGCGTTTTGCCCTCCGCCTTGTTGTAGGAAAAGCGGACGTGCTTGAACTCCACATGATATTCGCTTGCGCGCGGCGCAGGGTCGCCCGGGACTGGCTCCATGGGCGTATACAGGATCTCCTCGATGCGCTTCGCGCTCGCCGCACCCTTGGAATAGAGCATGAACAGGCGCGAGACCATCATCATCGCGTTGAGGATGATCGTGAAATAGCTCAGGAACGCGATGATTTTCCCCGCCTGGGAGACGCCCGCGTTCACGCGGAACGCACCTACGACCACCACCGCTGTCAAGCCGAGGTTCAAAAGCAGGCTCATCACGGGGTTCGTCGTCGCCATGACCGCACCCGCATGCTGATCCCGCCGGACGACCTCGCGGTTTACATCGTCGAAGCGCTCCTTTTCATATTCTGTTTTGGAAAGGGCCTTGATGACGCGCACGCCCGTCATGTTCTCCTGCACCTTGCGCACCATGGAATCCACCGCGCCCTGCACGTGCACATACAGCGGCACGCCCTTGCGCGATACGGTGAACACCACGGCGCCAAGCAGCGGCAGCGTTGCGATGAGCACGAGCGTGAGCACGGGCTCCAGCGTGAACGTGACGCAGATGCCGCCCAGCAGCAGGATCGGCGCGCGCACGCCGAGGCGCTGCATGCGGTCCACCATCTGGTGCACGTTGTAGGTGTCGCTCGTGAGCCGGGAGATCAGGGAGGAGAGCGTGAACCGATCCGTCTGGCGGCTGGAAAGATAGGCGACGCGCGCGAATGCATCGTGCCGCAGCTGCTCCGTGAAGCGGCGGGAAATGCGCGTGGACATGCGGTTGGCGGTCACGTTACCCAGGAGCGCCACAGCCGCCGCAAGCAGCATGAAAACGCCCCAAAGGTAAACCTGCGGCATATCCTTTTGCGGCACAATGTCGTCAAGGATATGGGAAAGCATCCACGGCAGGAAAAGCTCCGTGATGGTGCCGATGAATTTGATCGTAAGCTGTAAGGCAAGGCGCGCATACTGCGGCCTGAGGTATCGGAAAACGGTCTTCATTGGCGCTTTAATCCTTCTTCACTTCGTTCAGGCGCCGCTCTGCGCGGTCCGCGGCGCGTGCGAGCAAGTCCAGGAATTGTGTCTTTTCTTCCTCGGTGAAATCCGCCGTGATGCATTCGTTCCATTCCCGGAGCACCGCGCGCACTTCTGGCAGCACCGCAAGCGCCTTCTCGGTCGGGTAGACCTCCATGGCGCGGGAATCCGCCTCGCATGGGCGGCGCTCCACGAACCCATTTTGTTCAAGCGCCGCAAGCTGGCGGGTAACGTTGCTCTTGTTCACGCAGATTTCCCGGGCAATCGCGTCCTGCGTGGTGCCCGGCTCGCGGCAGACGCGCAGGATATACGCGCAGTGCTGCCCGCACAGGCCCGTGTCCCGCAGCCGTTCCGAGCGGAATTGGTTGCTGCACCGGGAGATCATCATAATGTAACGGCTGATGCTTGGCATATCCGGCTCCTTCCTGAGGCTTCGCAAAGAATTGCATTTCGGTTCATCATGCTGTTGCGCCCGCAACTGTTGCGTGCGCAACTTTCCTTGATAGTGTAACACGAGAGCCAGGAAATGGCAAGCGAATTTTGGCGAGCCGGGGTCTCCGGCTCATCGCCGGCAGGAGGGCAAAAAGGCGTTCAGAGCGGCCCGGCTCATGATTGACACGCCCGTCCCTTCATGCTATATTCGGAACATGAAGTGGACAGAATCCGAAACCGCCCTCTTGGCGGAACTGCTGCTGCAGCTTGGCGCGCAGGGCCGCGCCGTTGCAGCCATCGACGGCAACGCCGCCGCCGGGAAAAGCACGCTCGCCGCGCGCATCGCCACGTTCTTCGCGCCGCAGTACAGCGTGAACGTATTCCATATGGATGACTTTTTCCTGCCGGGCGCATTGCGCACGCCGGAACGCCTGGCCGAGCCGGGCGGCAACGTGCATTATGAACGGTTCCAAGACGAAGTGCTTGCGGGCGTCGCCTCGGGCGCGCCGTTTTCCTACGGCGTGTTCGATTGCGGCAGGATGGCCGTGACGCGCTGCGTCGCGGTTGAACCTGCCGCGCTCACGCTCGTGGAGGGCGCTTACAGCATGCACCCGCGCTTCGGCACGCCCTATAGCCTGCGCGTCTTCCTGCGCGCCACGCCGGAAACGCAGCGCGCCCGCATCCTTGCGCGCAACGGCGCAGCGATGCTCACGCGGTTTGAATCCATTTGGATCCCGATGGAGAACGCGTATTTTTCCGCGTTCCGCATCCCGGAGCAATGCGATTTTGTGCTCCATGCGGAGGATATGAACGAAATTCCTATTTGAATCAGCGAAAACATGCGAATTCAATAAAATTGGGATATGGATATGGTGGTCACACGCGCCGTCAGCAGCGCCGTCACAAACACAGCATCAAGAGCCGGTGCGCAAACGGCATGCCGCGCGGAGCATGCGACCCGCAAGCGCCGCGGCCGCGGCGTGCTTGTAAACGCGGCTTATGCGTGCCGCGCCGGACTGCGGGAGGGGGGATTAGACCCGCGTGAGCTTTGCCCGGAAGCTGATGCGCCGCTGTGTGGGCAGAATGTCGAACTGCACCACATAAGCCCCCTGCGCCAGATCCACCTCCACGATTACGCCGTCCCCCATGATCGCATGGCGCACGCGGTCGCCCGGCTGGAACGGCGCCCGCTCTTCTGCCGGGGCAAGCAGGCGCTCGCTCGCTTCGATGTGGCGGAACGCATCCCGCAGCAGGCGCGCATCCGCTTCGCCGTCCCGCGCGAGCAGCGCTTCGTCCACATTAAAAAGGAAGCGGGAGGGATAGCGGAATGAGCCGTCGAAATTGCGGCCCTCGGATTCCGACAGCGAAAGCGATCGCTGCGCCCGCGTAAACGCCACGAACGCAAGCCTGCGCTCCTCCTCCATCGCCTCGATGGTGGAGGTTTTTTTCGATGGAAACACGCCCTCCTCTAGCCCGCAGAGGAACACATGCGGGAACTCCAGGCCCTTGGCCGTGTGCACGGTCATCATGCGCACGCGCTCGCCGTTTTGTGCCGCGTCCGCGTTGGAAAGGAGCGCCACGCGCGCAAGGTAGGCTTCGAGCGTCGCCTCCTCGCCGCAGGTCGTCTCGAATTCGTAGATCGCCTGCTTGAGCTCGGCCAGGTTGTCGAGCCGCTCCTGCGCCCCCTCGGTACGCAGCATGGTCTCATAGCCGCTTTGATCCATCAGGTCGCTCAAAAGCTCGGATACAGGGATCTCCGGGCTGCGCGCGCCGAAGCGTTCCACAAGGTCTATGAGCTTGCGCGCCTTTGTATTCTTAAACAGCTCGTGCTCCAGGTTATGCGTAAGCGCCGCATACAGCGTGCAGCCGTTCGCCTCCGCGTATTCCTGCAGGAAGCGCATGCGCCGCTCGCCAATGTTGCGCTTGGGCACGTTTGCCACCCGCAGGAACGAAAGATCATCCCGGTAGGCGACAAGGCGCAGATAGGAAAGCGCGTCCTTGATCTCCATGCGGTTGAAGAACTGCACGCCGCTGAAGATCGTATAGGGGATCTCCTCCTTCAAAAAAACCTCTTCCAGCGTGCGGCTGATGTGGTGCGCCCGGTACAGGATTGCCACATCCCGCAGCGGAACGCCCTCCGACGCAAGCGTTTTGATCTCCCCTGCGATCCAGCGCGCCTCGGCCTCCGCCGTTTTCGCGTGATGCCAGCGCACGGGCCGGCCGGTGGGCAGCACGGGGAGCAGTTCCTTCTTGATGCGGTTCTTGTTTTTCCCGATGAGCGAATTTGCCGCAGCGAGGATCTCCGGCGTGGAGCGGTAGTTGCACATCATGAGGATCGTCTGCGTACCGGGGAATTTCTCCGCGAATTCGAGCAGATACCGCACATTTGCTCCGCGCCAGGTATAGATCGTCTGATCCGGGTCGCCGACGATGAACAGGTTTTTGTGATATGCGCAAAGAGCCTCCATCAGCTCATACTGGATTTTGTCGATGTCCTGGAACTCGTCGATCATGATGTACTCCAGGCGCTTCTGCCACTTTTCGCGGATCCCAGCGTTGTTGGAAAAGATATACAGCGTGTATTTGATGAGGTCGTTATAATCTAGCCCAAAGCACTTCTTCTGCTGATAAAGGTAGCCATAAAAGATAATATCCCGCGGCGCTTCGGCTGCGAGGTACTTGGTGCGCAGGCCGTCGAGCGGCATGGCAATCATGTCCTCGTAATAATCCGGGTTCTCGAACAGCTTGCGGATCTCGATCATATCCCGCGCATTCCCGAATGTCATGTGCCGGAGCGTCAAGCCGCGTTCTTCATAGATGATCTTGAGCATGGCGTCGATGTCGGAGTTATCGAGCACAAGAAAATTTTTGGGGTATTGCACGGCGTAGCTGTCCTCCTGCAGGACAGAGACGCAGAAGCTGTGGAATGTGCAGACGTAGCCGGTGTCGTTGTCGCCTGTGAGCATGTGGATGCGCTGGCGCATCTCATTTGCGGCCTTGTTGGTGAAGGTCACGCAGAGGATGTTCGCGGGCAGGATGCCCACCTCGTTCACCAGGTACGCAAAGCGGTGCGCGAGCGCGCGCGTTTTTCCGCTGCCCGCCCCCGCGATGACGCGCACATAGCCTTCCGTCGCCGTGACAGCGCTCAGCTGCTCCGCGTTTAAGCCTTCCAGAATTTCCATGCCGTTCCTCCTTTTTGCGCGCCAAGGTGCCTATTTATTATCGTAACCGCGCCGCCTGCAATCGTCAAGGCCATATAATGCCGCCCCCAGACAAAAGGACATGCTTTGGCGAGCCTTCAAAAAATATGGAAATTTGTCTTGACAACGTGCTGTGAATGCGCTAGAATATGCAAGTGTCCAGCGGGAACGCACGGACATCCCCCAGCAAAATGCGGGAGTAGCTCATTTGGTAGAGCGCCGCCTTGCCAAGGCGGAGGTGGCGGGTTCGAGCCCCGTCTCCCGCTCCATATGCACCCTTAGCTCAGTTGGTAGAGCACCTGACTCTTAATCAGGGTGTCCAGGGTTCGAGCCCCTGAGGGTGTACCAAATCAAAAAGTCCTTTTTAGGGGCTTTTTTGATTTTTGGTAAGCCAATAAAGGAGCTCGAAGCCGCGTGAAAAAATGCTCCCGTGGAGCGTTTTTAGCGGCCGGGATTCCGGGCCCAGGCGCGCCCTGCGCCAGTGCGGAGCACAAGCAGGGCCTGCCTATGGCCGGAATCGAGCCCCTGAGGGTGTACCAAGCAAAAAACTAGATAACATCTAGCTTTTTTGTTTGCCGTAAGGTTTAAAGCGAAGCACGCTTCGGCCCTCTGGCAACCTTCTGGCAACCTTTGTTGCTTTTGTCTCGGAACCAGCGTTGGCTTGGGCTGCGTCGCCTCACACCCCCGCTTCCAAAATGCGGTAGATCAGCGCCAAATCGAGGTTTTCCCGCACACCCTTTGCAAGGAGATCATACTGCTGTTCTTTATACGCCTTAAGATCGAACGCCTCCCCCGTAAGCGAAACGCCCTTGCGCGCGGCCAGCGCGCCAAGTACCGCGCTCCGGCAAGCCTCGGTATCGAAAAAGCCATGCAGATAGCTCCCGTAGACGTTCCCCTTCTGGCAGCCGTCCAGCTGGCCGCTCTCCAGACGCGCCAGCGGCCTCGCCCCATTTAAAAGCGTCGTAACGCCCATGTGGATTTCATAGCCTTCAAGCGACGCGCCCGTAAGCGGCGCAAGCACGCCCCCGGTTGCAAGCGCCGCTGCACGCACGCGGGTGCGGCGCTTCTCACCCGCGAACTCCGTTTCCACCGGGAGAAGGCCCATGCCGCCGATCTCGCCGCCACCTTCCACACCCGCGGAATCCGAAATGCGCATGCCGAGCATCTGGTACCCGCCGCAGATCCCCATGACCGCAGCACCGCTTGCGGCGAGTTTTTTGACCGCTGCCTCCAGCCCGTTCTGGCGAATCCAACGCAGATCGCTGATCGTGCTTTTCGTCCCGGGCAGAATTACGAGATCCGGCGCGCCCAGTGCGGAAGGCTCCCGCACATAGCGCACGCCGACGCCGGGCGTTGCCTCGAGCGCGGCAAAATCCGTGAAGTTTGAAATGCGCGGCAGGCGGATCACCGCAATGTCGATCGCCGCGTCGCGGTTCCTCCGGCTCAGGCGCGCAGCGAGGCTGTCCTCGTCCTCAATATCCACGTCGAGCATAGGGAGCACGCCCGCGACCGGCTTTTGCGTGAGCGATTCCAGCATGGAAAGCCCTGGGCGAAGCAACTCCACATCCCCGCGGAATTTGTTGATGACAGTCGCCTTCACAAGGGCGCGCTCATCCTCCTGCAGCAGCGCGATGGTGCCGTAGAGCTGCGCGAATACGCCTCCGCGGTCGATGTCCCCCACGAGCAGCACGGGCGCTTTGGCGAGCTTGGCCATCCCCATGTTTACGATGTCGTTCTCCCGCAGGTTGATCTCCGCCGGGCTGCCCGCCCCTTCGAGGACGATAATATCGTTCTCCCGCGCAAGGGAATCATACGCCCGCAGGATGTCCGGGATGAGCGAGCGCTTCATGGCAAAATATTCCGCAGCGCGCATGTTGCCGCGTACCTCCCCGTTCACGATCACCTGGGAGCCCGCATTCGTGACCGGCTTGAGCAGAATCGGGTTCATGCGTACATCCGGCTCCACGCCGGCCGCCTCCGCCTGCACCACCTGTGCGCGGCCCATCTCCAGCCCATCCCGCGTAATGAAGGAATTGAGCGCCATATTCTGGCTCTTGAACGGGGCAACCCGGTAGCCGTCCTGCCGGAAGACACGGCATAGCCCCGCGCAGACGAGGCTCTTGCCCGCGTTGGACATCGTTCCCTGCACCATGATCGCCTTAGCCATTGAGCACCTCCGAAATCGCGCTGACAAGCGTCTGATTGTTTTCGTGGGTCTGGACGCCGACGCGGATGAATCGTTGATCCAGGCCGGTAAAATTGCCGCAGTCCCGCACGAGGACGCCGCGCGCAAGCAGCGGCGCATAAAGCGGCGTTTCGCATTTGAGCAGCAGGAAGTTCGCGTCGCTTTCAAACACCCGCATGCCGCACGCCGAGAGTGCATGCGCGAGATACGCCCGCTCCTCTGCGACGAGCCGCCTTGTGCGCGCTTCCCATCCCGGCTCCGCAAGCGCCGCAAGCCCCGCCGCCTGCGCGGGCGCGGAAACGCTCCACTGCGCGCTGCATTCCGCCACGCGCACGAGGAGCGCCGGATCTCCCGCGAGCAGGTATCCGAGCCGAAGCCCCGCCATTGCGTACAGCTTCGTAAACGCCGAGAGGATGAGAAGGTTCGGATATTCCGAGAGCTCCGCCGCCATGGAACGGCCTTCCGTAAAGCCGAGGAAGCATTCATCCACCACGAGGATCGCGCCGTTTTCCTCGCATGCCTGCGCGGCGCGGCGGATGATCGCAGGGTCTATGAGCCGTCCGGTCGGGTTGTTCGGCGTGCAGAGAAAGACCATGCCAACGTCCGGCGTGATCGCGTCCAAGAACCCTTCCGTAAGCGCGAAGCCATTTTCTTCGGAAAGCGGATATTCCCGCACCGCGCCGCCAAACGCAAGGACCGCACGCTCATATTCCGAAAACGCGGGCGCAGGGACAAGCGCCTGTTTGGGGCGGAAGCAGGCCGCGATGCGGAAGATCAGGTCGGCCGCGCCATTGCCGCAGAGAACCTGTTCGGGCGAAACGCCATACCGCCTGGCAAGCTCCGCCGTAAGCGCCCGGCAGCGCGGATCCGGGTAGCGTTCGTAATCGCCTATATGCTCGGCCAAGGCGCGCTTTGCCGCTTCCGGCATGCCGAGCGGGTTGAGGTTGACGGAAAAATCCAGCGCGACGCCCGCGTTGCCGTAAACGTCGCCGCCGTGTTCATATCGCCGCATAAACAAGCCCCCTTATTGCAAGCGCAAGCAAAAACAGCAGCCATGCCGTAGCGTACAAAAGCCTGTGCGCGCGGAGGATATCCGCTGGTTCGACTGGGCGCAGCGCGTCCCCGATGAACGGCTTTTTGCAAAGTTTGCCAAAATAGTATGCGTCCCCCGCGAGCCGCACCTCGAGCGCCCCGGCCATGACCGCCTCGGTATGCGCGGAGTTCGGGCTTGCGTGGTTATGTCGGTCGCGCCGGTAGATCCGCAGGGCGTTCTTCGCGTCCATGCCGCAAAGCCGCGCCGCGCAGAGCATCACCGCCGCGCAAAACCGCGCGGGGATGAAGTTGAGCGCGTCATCCAGCTTAGCGGCGGCGCGGCCAAAGTCAAGGTAGCGCTCGTTCTTGTATCCCACCATGGAATCCATCGTGTTCGCCGCCTTGTAAAGGCATCCGAGCGCCGCGCCGCCAAGCGCAATGCAGATCAGCGGCGCGGCTACGCCGTCCGAAGCGTTTTCCGCCACGGTCTCCACGGCGGCGCGCGTCACGCCGGATTCGTCAAGCGAAGCGGTATCGCGCCCGACGATCCTAGATACGGCATTCCGCGCTTGCGGGAGGTCGCCCCCCGCAAGCGCATCGTATACGGCGCGGCTCTCCGTTTTCAGGCTCTTCGTGGCGAGGAGCTGCCAGCAGAAAAGGCTCTCAAGCGCGAAATACAGCCAAGGCGACACGTGCCAGGCAAGGAGGAGCAGCAGCGCGGGAATCCCCGTACACAGCAGCAATACGCATGCCACGAGGAGCACGCCGCCCAAGCGCTTGTTTTTAAGCGGATAAAGCGCCCGCTCCAGCGCCGCGATGAGCAGGCCGAAACCGCGGATCAAATGCGGCCAGCCCTGCGGATCGCCCAGGAGCAGATCGATAAAAAAGCCGAGCGCAAGCGCACCGGTCGAGAGCATAAGCCATTGCGTCATTGTTTCCACAGCTCCATCAGTTCGTCTGCGTTTGCGCTCTTTGCAAGCACGCCGCGCAGCTCCGGCGCGTTCGTGAAGCATACGAACCCGGTTTCCACCCCTTCCGGCACGCGGCGCTCAAGCGCCGCCGCGATGCGCCGCCCAAGCGCGGTCATCGTACCCGCAAGCGCGCCTGCATCCCGCAGCACGGCAAGCGCTGCATCGGTCGAGACGCTGGCGAGCACGGCTCGGAGTGCGGGCAGCTCTGCCCCTGCTTCGAGCGCACAGGCGGCGAGCGTCTCCATGCGGCCGTCGCCATAGGCGGAGTGCGTGTTCATCATGCCGATACCGAGCTTCACGAGCTTGCCGATGTGCCCGATGAGGAGGATCTTCCGGAACCCGCTGCGCACGGCGGCGTCGAGCGCGTCCCCAATAAAGTTGCTGCAAGTCACCTGCCGCGTCATGTCGAGGCCGAGCGCATCACGCGCAAAGTCCTCCCCGTAATTGCCGGGCGTAAGGAGCGCCGCGGTCTGCCCCGCGGCGGCGAGCACACTCAATTCCAGCTGGATGGTATTCACGAGCGCCGCATTGCTCATCGGCTCCACGATCCCCGTCGTGCCGATCACGGAAATGCCGCCCTCGATGCCCAGGCGCGGGTTGAACGTGCGCTTTGCAAGCGCCCCGCCCGCCGGGATGGAGACCACGACGGAAAAACCGCCTGAGTATCCGTATTGCGCGGCAGCCGCGCGGCAGGCGTCCCGGATCATCGCGCGCGGCACGGAATTGATCGCCGCCGCGCCGACAGGCTGATCCAAGCCAGGCTTGGTGACGCGGCCCACGCCCTCCCCGCCGTCGATCTCGACGCCGGAGGCGCGTTTTTCCACCGCTGCGTATACGAGCACGCCGTTGGTCACATCCGGGTCGTCCCCGCTGTCCTTGCGGATGGCGCACACGGCGCGCCCGCCCGCAAGGCGCGGTTCGAGCACATCGAGCGTCAGCGGCACGCCCCTCGGCGTATCAAGCGCGATGGTCCGCGGCGCTTCCCCGCAAAGGAGCAGCGTGGCGGCCGCCTTTGCGGCCGCGGCCGCGCAGGAGCCCGTCGTATACCCGCAGCGCAGCCGCTTCCCGCCTTGTTCGATATACAGCTCCAGCATCATTCCCGCCCCAGCCGATAGAGGAGCGCGTTGCAGATCGCCGCCGCGACGTTGCTGCCGCCCTTGCGGCCGCGCGCGACGATGTACGGCACATCCGTCTGCAGGATGAGTTCCTTTGCCTGCACCACGTTCACGAAGCCGACCGGCACCCCGATGACAAGCGCGGGCGCGATGCGCTTTTCCTCAATCATATCATAAAGCTGCACCAAAGCGGTAGGGGCGTTCCCGATTGCGAAGATCACATCCCCATCGAGCGCGGCCGCTTTTTTCATGGATTCGGCGGAGCGCGTCGTCCCGTTGCGCTTGGCGGCTTCGGCCACGTCCGCATCCGCGATGAAGCAGCGCACGCTGCCGCCGTGCTTTGCAAGCTGCCGCTTGTTGATGCCCGCCTGCGCCATGGTGGTATCCGTCACAATGGTGGCCCCGGCGCGGATGGCCGCAAGCGCCCGATCCAGAACGCCCTCGGAAAAGCAGAGCGTATCCGCATATTCAAAATCCGCCGTGGTGTGGATCACGCGCTTGACGATGGGCGCGAGCGTTTCATCGACCGGGTGCGGCAGCTCCGCCGTGATGATCTCAAAGCTGCGCCGTTCGATCTCCATCGGTGCAACGCGTTCCAATTCCGTTTTCATATTCCTTTTCCTCCGTCCTATTCCGTATCCACCGCATTTTTCTCACAGGTGATGATCATGATCGGGTTCTGCCCGTTCATCAGGTGATACCGTCCGAGTTTTTTCGCCTTTGCAACGCTCACCTGCACCACCTCCGCACGCGTAAAACCAAGCGCTTCGATGCAGCGCATCGCCTCCGCGATGGACTCGAGCGCGATGAGGTTGATCACGATGCGCACAGCCGGATTCTTCGTAAGGAGCATTTCGAGCACCTCGCGCAGGTTGCCGGACGTCCCGCCAATAAACGCGTGCGTGGGCGGCGGAAGCGCCGCGCAGGCTTCCGGCGCCATGCCCTCCACGACCGTCAGGTTGGCAAGCCCGAAGCGTTTTTTGTTCTGGCGTGTAAGCGCAGCGGCTTCGGGCTTGCATTCCACCGCATACACATGCCCGCGCGTGCAGATGCCCGCCATCTCCACCGAAACGGAGCCCGTTCCCGCTCCGATGTCATAGGCGACCGAATCGGGTTCCAGCATCAGCTTTGCAATGGAGACCGCCCGGACCTCCGCCTTTGTCATGGGTACGCTCGCGCCTTCGCCGTTCGCACGCAGGAACGCTTCATCCGGCAGGCAGGCCGTCCTGCGCGGCGGGCGCGCGTTTTTGTTGCGGATCAGCAGCACACAGAGCGGGTCGAACGTTTGCGCGCGCAGCTCCTCCGCCGTGCCTTCCGTGATCCGTTCCTCCGGGTAGGAGAGCCGTTCCCCGACGGCCACCGCCACATGCCCGAGCCCCGCCGCAGAGAGCTCTTCGCACACGCGCTTTGTACCGTCTGCGCCGCCGACGAGCGCAAACACCTTGCCATGCTCCATCACCGCCGGGATGGCGCTCCCCTCCCGCCCATGGAGCGAAAGGACGTGCGCATCGTCCCACGCAGTCCCGAGCTTTGCACAAAGATATTGCAGGGAACTGACGCCCGGATATACGCGCGGCGCGTATTCGCCAAGCAGCGGCAACAGCTTCTTCGCGCCGCTGTAAAAGCCCGCATCGCCGGACATCACCACCGCGATTTCCCGGTATTCGGGATGCGCGCGGATGAAAGCAGCGATCTTCGCGTTATCCATGCTGACGAAGGATGGCCGACTGCCGGCCACAGCTTCCACCATCCGCTTCGCGCCGATCACGCACTCCGCCGCCGCGAGCGCGGCCTGCGCCGCTCCGGTGAGCTGCGCCAGGTCGCCCATGCCGATCCCGATCACGTGCACGCGCGGCGGCGCGAAGGACACGCCAAACCGGGCTTGGAGCTGTTCCGCGAGCTGTGTGAACGGCATGCCGTCCCGCTCCGGCGGGCGGCCGATCACGAGCAGGGAAGCCCCCTCCTTCCGTGCGGCGGCGGCCTTCTCCAGAAATCCGCCGCTTGGGCCGGAATCCTTGGTGACGAGGTGCTTCGCCCCCGTCATGCGGATGAGCGCGCGGTTGAGTTCCTCGCTGAACGGCCCCTGCATGGCGATAACGTGCGCGGGCGGGATGCCTGCCGCCTCGCACGCGGCGAGGGATCTTTGCATCGGCAGCACCCGCGCGTAGAGCCGCTCACGGTAATCCGGGATGGCCGTAAACGGAAAAAGTTCCTTGCTGCCCGTCGTCAAAAGTATGTTCCCTTCCGTGCCCTTGAGGCGTTCCGCCGCCTCCGCGATGGACGCGGCGTAGGCCGCCCCCTGCACCGTTTCATCCGCCTCGCGCACAAGCCGGATCCGCTCCACGCCGGCCTCTTTCGCCGCAGCCGCGATATTCGCCGTCGCTTCCGCAGCAAAGGGGTGCGTCGCATCCACGATGAGGCGAAACTTCTCGCGCGCGAACAGCTCCGCCATTTCCGCACGGTTGAGCCGCCCCGCGTGTACTTCGATGTTCCCGCCCTGTGGCACAAGCGTTTCCCCATACTCCGTCGCAACGCAGACGTATGCGGAAAGCGGCGTCTCCCGCAAAAGCTCCGCAAGCCGCCGCCCCTCGGTGGTCCCGGCAAAGAGGCAAAGGTCAAACATCACGGTACCCCCGCGGCGTGACCATCTTCCCGCCGATCCGCTTCGTATCCGGATTGCCGATGAAGGCAGTGGTGAACATGTCGGCCTCATAATCGCGCAGCTGTGCGAGCGTCATCACCTGGAACCGCTCCCCTTCCCGCCCGATATTGCAGGCCACGCCGCATATGCGCTCCGGCTCCGCGTAGCGCAGCACGGCCTCGCAGGCACGGCGGAGGTGGTCCTTCCGTTTTTTGCTCGCGGGGTTATACAGCACGATGGAAAGCCCGGCCTCCGCCGCATGGCTGAGCCGCGCTTCAATGGTTTCCCATTTGGTGAGCAGGTCGCTCAGGCTGATGAGCGCAAAGTCGTGCGTCAGCGGCGCGCCGAGGAGCGCCGCGCCCGTGCAGGCGGCAGTCAGCCCGCTTATCACCTCGATCTCCGGCGTTTCCGCCTCGCCCCGCAGCTCATACACAAGCCCCGCCATGCCGTATACGCCCGCGTCCCCGCTGCATACGACGGCCGTACGCCTGCCGGAAGAGGCCGCTTCAAGCGCATACCGGCAGCGCGCGGCTTCGCCGCGCATGGGCGTCTTATAAAACTCCTTATCCGGGAAATGCGGCCGGAGGAGCTCAACGTATACGCCATACCCTACGATCAGTTCACAGCTTTTGAGCGCGTTTGCCGCGCGCAGCGTCATCTCCTCATACGCGCCGGGGCCGATGCCTACCACAAACAGTTTCTTATCCAAAGTTTACCTCCCAGGCTGCCTCCGCGACGGCCACGGTCACGCCCTGGCGCGCGGTCTTTTTTACGATAAGCGTCCCGCCGCCTGCTGCGGCGCTGCGCTCGCACACATTGTCCACGCCTGTTACCCCCTGCACGAAGGCCGAAGGCGTGAATTCCCCCGGCACAGCCGCAAGCGCTTCGGGCGTATAGAAGGAAACGGGAAGCCCACTCTGCTCGCAGAACGCCAGCAGCCCGGGTTCATCCGCCTTCAGGTCGATAGAGGCCGCGCCTTGCACGGCGCGCGGATCCAATCTATTTTCCTTCAGCACCGCGCGCACAGCCGCCTCAATCTCCTCCCGTGCGGTCCCGCGCCTGCATCCAAGGCCAAGCGTCAGCACGCGCGGGATGACCGCAAGCGTCTCCGCAAACGGTCTTTCCGTGCGCACGGAAACGCAAATGCCGATCTCCCCTTCCCGCCCAAGGAAAAGCCCCGCCGGGAGCATGCCGCGGATGGGCGCATCGGCGCAGATAGGCACGTCCCGTTCCAGGATCGCAGCGGCGACGTCCTTTGCGGCGGCCATGCTGCCGAGTGCGAACCCCTGCTCCGCCGCCCATGCGTCCACCGCGAAGCGGCCGTTCACATCCGTCGCCGTGGTGATGACAGGCACCGCGCCGATGCCCGCCGCGACGGCGTTTGCGAGGCGGTTGCCGCCGCCGATGTGCCCGGAAAGGAGCGAAACCGCAAACCTGCCGCGCTCATCTACGCAGACGACCGCGGGATCCTCCGTTTTGCTGCGCACATGCGGCGCGACCGCGCGCACAGCGATGCCGCACGCGCCGATGAAGACGAGCGCGTCCTCCGTTTTCATCAGCGGGCCCACGAACGCGCCAATGCTGCCCGAAATAGGGCTGATCCCCTCTCCCGCATATTTTTCCGGCGCAAAGACGCCGCAGGCATAATCCGCGCTAAGGAGCGCGGCGATGCGCCGCGCCGTTTTGCAGCCCTGCCTGCTGAAGGCAAATACCGCCGCGCGCTTCATGCTTTCGCGCTCCTGAATTCCGTGGAGAACTCCGGGCTGTACAGTTTGGAGCGATCGTACGGATAGCCGAGGAACCCGCCGACGATCACGAGCGCGGTCTTTGTGACGTTGTTCCCTTTTGCGGTCGCGGCCAGCGTCCCCACCGTGCATCGGTAGATGCGCTCATCCGGCCATGTCGCCTTGTAGACGATCGCGGCTGGCATGTCCGGCGCAACGCCGCCTTCGAGCAGCTCCGCCTGCAGCTTCTCGATGACCCCCATGCTCAAAAAAAGGATCATCGTGGCCCCATGGGCCGCAAGCGAGCGGATGGATTCCCGTTCCGGCACCGGAGTCCGCCCCGCAGTGCGGGAGATGATCACCGTCTGTGAAACGCCGGGCAGCGTGTATTCCGCCTTCAGCGCAGCCGCGGCTCCGCAGAAGGAGCTCACGCCCGGGCATACGTCGTATGCAATCCCGGCGGCTTCGAGCAGGTCAAACTGTTCGCGCACTGCGCCATAGATACTCGAATCGCCCGTGTGCAGGCGCACGGTAGTCTTCCCCTCGGCCTCCGCCGCGTGGATCACCGCCATGACTTCCTCGAGCGTCATCTCCGCGCTGTTGTGGATCTCCGCTCCTTCCCGGGCATATTGGAGCAGCTCCGGGTTTACGAGCGAACCCGCGTAGACGATCACATCCGCTTCCGCGAGGAGCTTTGCCCCGCGCACGGTAATGAGGTCGGCAGCCCCGCTGCCTGCCCCGACAAAATGAACCATGTTATCCCTCCCTTTCCGACCGGTAAGCGGCCGCCGTCGCATAAAAATTCTCCGCAAAGCGCGGATTCGCGTAAAACGGCAGGTGCGGATATCCCGCGTAAAGCCGCTCCGTTGCAAACGCGCAGTCCCACGGCGCTCCTCGGCGCTTGCGCGCGGTGAAAGCACCGCCCGGCTCCTCCGCGTCATAATAGTGGAACTCATGCGCGCTGATCTGCTCCCCCGCGCGGCAAAGCAGGTTATCCTGCTTCGCGGTGAGCGTAACATACCCAAAACGCACGAGTTTTCCCTGGTTTTTGCACGTGCCCGGCAGCGCTCCCACCATGGGCCTCCCTTCTATGGCCTCCGTCAAATACATGAAGCCGCCGCATTCCGCGATGCAGGGCATGCCGCCCGCGAGGGCGTCGCGGACGGCGCGGCGCATGGCAGAGTTCCCGGAAAGCGCATCCAAATGGAGCTCCGGATAGCCGCCGCCCAAATACAGCGCGTCGCAAGCAGGAAGAGCTGCGTCCGCAAGCGGGCTGAACGGGTAAAGTTCCGCCCCCATTTCGCGCAGCAGCTCCAAATTGTCCCGGTAATAAAAGCAGAATGCGCGGTCCATCGCAACCGCGACGCGCACCGGTGTTTCAAATTTGCGCACCACCGGCGGCGCATAGCGGACCGGTTCGCTTTCCCCGGCAAGCGCGAGCAGCCCGTCCAAGTCGATGCTCTGCTCGGCCTGCGCCGCAAGGCGGTTGAGCTTCGCGCGGACGTCCGCGATTTCGCCCGCCGTCACAAGCCCGAGGTGCCTGCTTTCAAACGCGCAGTCCGGCATGGGCGGCAAATGGCCAAGCGGCTTCACCGCGCCGCCGAACTGCTCCAGGATCGCTTCCTTCAAAAGGGCATAGGTCGGCGCGCTCACGTTGTTGAGAATCACGCCGCGGATGCCGCTTTCCGGCACGGCGCTCAGGAACCCCCGGATCACGGCCATGGCCGAAAAAGCCATGCCGCGCCCGTTTACGACGAGCACAGCCGGGGAACCCGTCTCCCGCGCGATCTCATAGGTGCTTTTTTCAAGCGAATTGATTCCTTGGCCGTCATAATACCCCATCACGCCCTCAAGGATGGAGACATCCGCCTCCGCGGCGTTTTTGGCGAGCAGATAGCGCACCGTATCCGGCGCATAAAAGAACAGATCCAGGTTGGAGCCCCTCGCGCCGATCACGCGCTCATGGAACATGGGGTCGATATAGTCCGGCCCGCACTTGAACGCGTGCAGCCGGAGCCCCCGGTTTATGAGCGCCTGCAGCACGGCGCAGGTCACCGTCGTTTTTCCGCATCCGCTCGAAACGCCCGCGAAGAGGACGCGCGGCGCGGCGGAAACGCCGTTCATCGCATGACCTCCCGGAGCACCGCCGCCGCGCGCTCCGCATAAAGCGCCTGCACCGCTTCGCTTTCGCCCAAGCCGCACAGAATAGGTTCTGCCTGCACACCCGCCGCAAGCGCGCGCTGGAGGAAGCTCCCCTCCTGCCCGCCCGCCATGTCGTTTTTCGCGTGGTCGCCCGCGACGAACAGCAGCGGCAGCAGCTTCGCCCGGGTTGCGCCAGAAGCGGAAAGCCGCGATACCGCGTCCGCAAAGGAGGGCGTGCCTTCCACCGTGCCGAGGAAGGCGCGATACCCTTTTTGGTCGAACGTCTCCTGCAAAATGCGGTAAATGTCGTTTGCCGCATGCTCTGTGCCATGCCCCATCAGCAGCAGTGCTTCCCCCGCCTGGAGCGGATTTTCCGCCATCAGGATGGAAGCGATTGCCGCGCAATCCGCCGCGTCTGCAAGCAGCGGCCTGCCGACGGCGGTGCGGAGCCCCGGCCTCCCCTGCGCCGCCTGCGCAAGCTGTTCATATTCGATCCCGCCAAGCAGCAGCGTAGGCTGCACCGCAGCGCGGCGGAACCCGTCGGCTTCCATGCAAGCGAGCGCTTCCGCCACCGTATCCACGGCGATCCCATGCCGTTCCTTCAGGCGGCGGATCACCATGCCGCTGGTGAATGCACGGTATACCGGGTGCTCCGGGAAACGTGCCGCGATGGCGTGCTCTGTCGCCGTGATGCAGCGCGCGAGCGCGTCAAGGTGCGTCGTACCGAAGCTCGCCACGAGGATGGCGGTGCGGTCATTGCAGTTCATTTGCGTTCCTCCTGAATCGTAACAAGATGCTTTTGCCCGCCGGGGAAAAAAGCCTGAAGCCTTCCCGCCGCGCGCGGGAAGGCTCCGTAGGATGGATTCATCGCAATAAAAAACGACAGGGGTTCAATCCTCTGCCGGCAAAAAATCCTAAAGCATGCTGCAAGCACGCAGCGGTTGCTTCCTACTTTCCCGCCGAAAGTGATTGCAAAGCGGTGCAGCAGGTCTCCTGACTCAACATCATCCGGCACGCGCACCTTCCCAGGCTTCCACCCAGTGGCATAAAAACGCGCCCGTCCGTCTTACAGTAGCGGGGGCTGTTACGGATTTGCACCGTATTCCCTTTTTAAAACAGTAGATCAAGCGATCAATCGTGTTACTGCCTCGCTATGAAACGATATTCAATTTCCGATGTATATCATATCTTATGCTCAGGACGCTGTCAATACCCCGACGCGCGGCCGGTTTTCCAAAGCGGAAAAGCCCGCCGGGCTTTTCTCTGCCGGCAAAATAATGCGCGCCTTCAGCGGGTGGATTTTTGGATCTTCCAGGCAATGGCTTCAATCAGCGCCGGATATTTCATCTTCTGGTTATCCAGATTGGTCAAAAAAATAGAAATTTAACGCTGTGCCTCACCGTCCGTGCGCTGCCTCACGATATAGTTATAGAGGATCGCCAGAAATTCGGTCGTCGTGGGCGAAGCGGGAAGCGGATACCCTGCGATCTCCGCAAGGCGCTTTGGGTTCCGGTTCCAAGCGCAATTCACAACCGTGCGGATACTGCGTTCCACCGCATACCAGGTGCAGTCGTCCAGCTCGGCAACCTCGTGGTACAGCGCAGTCACGTTACATAATTGATTTTCGTTTGCCTGTGCGAGTTGAAGCGCCAGCACAGCCCGTTTATGTCCTTTATAGTTGGCGCCTACCCCAAGCTCGGACAGCACGCCCCTCACAGTCGTCATCTGGAGAATCCTCCCATATTTTATGTCATTGATGATATTACAATTATCGACATCCGTTAGTATTATCGACTAAATATAACATTTTCCGACATAAAGACTTTTTTACACATAGCTTCCGCCAGGAAGCCTCCCCCTTTGCCGCGCGTCTTCATCGCGTCATCGTGTTAATCTTTAATGGACCTCCGCATTCACTTCCTCCAAAAATACAATAGCCCCCAGGCTTGCAGAAGCCCAAGGGCCTTCTTTTGCTTTCGTATATTAACCGGTGCGCCCGCCGGGCGGCAAGGAGAGCTTGCCGAGCACCGCGGCCTCCCGCGCGCCCGTAACGCCGGGAAGAACATTCGTGCGGCCCATGCGGCAGCAATCCGCCAGAATAGCGAAAGCGACGGCCTCCTTCGCATCGCTCGAAAGGCCCAGCGCCTCCTGCGTTTCCACGCGCACGCCATAGGGCGCGAAGCGCCGCTCCAGCATGCGCAGGAGCGTATGGTTGTAGCTGCCCCCGCCGCCCACGATGAGCGCATCCGCCCGGCCGCGCGGCAGCGCATAGCGTTCGTATGCGTCTGCGATGGACCAGGCCGTAAGCTCCGTGACCGTCGCAAGCAGATCCTCCGGCGCAAGGCCGCTTGCCTCCGGCCACGCCAAAAGCGCCGCCGTATATTGCGTGCCGAAGCGCTCCCTCCCCGTGGTCTTGGGCAAGGGCTCGGCATAGTATGCATCCGCCTGGAGGCGCTTGAGCAGCGCCGCGTTCACCCGGCCGCGCGCCGCGATCGCCCCGCCAGCATCGTAGGTTTGCCTGCCGCCGGTCACGGCCGCCGCCACCGCGTCGATAATCATGTTGCCAGGGCCGGTATCAAACGCGAATACATCCTCCGGCCGCGCGGCGGCGGGGAGCACCGTCATGTTCCCGATGCCGCCGATGTTTTGCAGCAGGATGCTTTCGTTTTCCCTGCGGTACAGGAGATATTCCGTAAACGGCACGAGCGGCGCTCCCTGCCCGCCAAGCGCCATATCCGCGACGCGGAAATCCGAAACGACCGGGACGCCCGTGCGCGCCGCGATGACCGCGCCCTCGCCGATCTGCACCGTGTAGCGGATCGGGTAGCCGTCCCGTTCGCAGGGCTCCGGCGCGTGCCAGATCGTCTGCCCGTGGGAGCCGATGAGGTCGATCTCCTCCGGCCGGAACCCTGCCTTGGCGATCACGGAAAGCGCCGCCTCGGCATAAAGCTCCCCGAGGAGGAAATTCATGTAGCCGACGCGGTCCACCGTCGCCTCCTCCGGGCGGAACAGCGCGAAGATCTGCTCCCGCACCGCAGGCGGGAACGGCTTGTTTTCAAACGCCAGCAGCTTCACCTGCCCGCCCGGCGCAAGCTCCACCAGCGCAGCGTCGATCCCATCCACCGACGTGCCGGACATCATGCCGACTACCCGGCGGACGTTCTCCTTTTCTTCCCACATGGCATGCTCCTTTATTCCGTATCGCGCAGGTAAGCGTCCAGCACATCCGCAACGCGCAGCACCGTGCCGAGGCAGCGCTGCTCCTCCGTGCGGTAACGGGCCATCAGCGCACTGCATTCGATGCTGCCGCATTCGGCTTCCACCGCCTGCACAAAGCCCGCGGAAAGCTCCTTGAACCCTTCCGTGGCATGCGCTCTGCCGTCTGCGCGCAAACAGCCAAGCACCGCGAGCGCACCGCAGACCGCGCCGCATGCGCGCGCACAGCCCATGCCCGCGCCAAAGGCGCTCACAAGCCGGTGCGCGCCCTCCGGGAGGCCGAGGCCATACGCCTCGTTTGCGGCAAGCAGCAGCGCTTCCGCGCAGTTATAATCGCCTTCAAGGTAATACTTCTCCACAAAATCGCGTGTCATGCGTCTTCTCCTTTGCTCCTGGAATGTTTTTCAGTATATCACCTTTTTGGGCGCCGGCAAAGCCTTGCGGCACGCCCTGTGCTGCGCTATACTGTTGTCGAATCCTGTTGTGCAAAGGAGAACCGCATGATCTACTACAACCAAAACGATTACGCCCACGTCCCTTATCCCTCCGAAGCCCGCCCGCAATCCAACATCAAGAGCAGCGGCTGCGGCGTATGCTCCGCCTGCATGGTCGTGGAAAACATGACCGAGCATAAGCTTTCCGTGGAGGAATGCGCGAAGTTTTCCCTCTCGGTCGGCGGGCGGGATAATTTTGGCACCGATATGGAAAAGCTCGCGCCCCCACTCTGCGAACGCTTTGGCCTTGCCTTTGAAGCGACGGACGACAAGGAAAAGGTGCTGGAGTTCCTCAACAACAACCGCGGCATGGTCATCGCCAACCCGGGCGGCGACCGGGAAGGGCACATCGGCCTGTTCACCACGAGCGGGCATTACATCGTCCTCGCGGAGGCGCGGCAGCGCACCGTGCGCGTCCTGGATCCGAACCTCAAACCCGACAGCTTTGACCGCGAGGGCCGCAGAGGCATGGTGTTCGTGGATGGGGAGAACATCTACTGCGATATCGACGTCGTCGTTGAAGACTGCCTGAACCGCTCCCCTGCGTTTTACCTGTTCCGCAAGGCATAACGGACGCATCTCGTTTGTTCCACCGAAAAAGCCGGGGCTTCCGCTCCGGCTTTTTCAGTGGTGTGTGCTTTATTTCCGAATCTTAAGAACGTTTATTTTCCATGGCACTTGCCCGCGTAGGGGCAGCCGCAGCAACCGCCGCCGCAGCCTCCGTCGTGCGCGTGCTTCTTTTTGTCGCGGTGCATGGCCCAAAGCGAGAGGGCGAGGAGCGCCGCCACGGCAAGCCCCACCAGGATGGTAGCAAGGTTATCTGAAATGAACTTCAGCATGGTCTGCGCCTCCTTTCATCATCAAGCGTTCACGCGCCGCTGCGTTTTCATCACGCTTCGAGCTTGGTCTTCATCGTGAGGTGGCTGGACTCGCGGTACGGCCGGAACAGCAGATAGAGCAGGCCCGCGAGGCAGAGGAGCGCCGCCACGGTGCCGATGCCGAACGCGCCGGTGGAGAACCAGATGCCGAGCTGGTATACGATGAGCGCCATTACATAGGCGAACACGCACTGGTAGCCGACCGCAAAGCAGGTCCACTTCGCGTTGGCCATCTCGCGCTTGATCGCGCCGATTGCCGCAAAGCAGGGCGCGCAGAGCAGGTTGAAGATCAGGAAGCTGTACGCGCCGAGCGGCGTGAACACGGCCGCGATGGGCGCAAGCTCGTTGAACATGCCGTTTTCAACCAGCTCAAGCGCATCGCCCGCCACGCCATAGAGCACGCCGAACACGCCGACGACCTCTTCCTTCGCAACAAGGCCCATGATGGTCGCCACGCTGGACTGCCATGTGCCGAAGCCGAGGGGGCTGAAGATGGGGGCGATCGCACCGCCGATTGCAGCGAGGATGCTTGCGTTCATATCCTCCACCATCTGGAACGTGCCTTCCACAACACCGAAGCTCTTCAGGAACCAGATAAGGATGCTCGAGGCAAGGATGATCGTGCCCGCCTTTTTGATGAAGGACCCGCCGCGCTCCCACATGCTGCGCAGCACGTTGAGCGCGCTCGGGGCATGGTAGGCGGGGAGCTCCATGACGAATGGAGCCGGGTCGCCGCGGAACATCTTCGTCTTCTTGAGGATAATGCCGCTGATGATGATGGCCGCAACGCCGACGAAGTACGCCGACGGAGCCACCCACCAGGCGCCGCCGAAGATCGCGCCTGCAATCAGGGCAACGATGGGCATTTTCGCGCCGCAGGGGATGAACGTCGTCGTCATGATGGTCATCTTGCGGTCGCGGTCGTTTTCAATAGTACGAGAGGCCATGATGCCCGGGATGCCGCAGCCGGAGCCGATCAGCATCGGGATAAAGCTCTTGCCGGAAAGGCCGAACTTGCGGAAGATGCGGTCCATGATGAACGCTACGCGCGCCATGTAGCCGACGTCCTCCAGGATGGCCAGAAACAGGAAGAGGACGAGCATCTGCGGCACGAAGCCGATGACCGCGCCCACGCCGCCGACGATGCCGTCCACGATGAGGCCAACGAGCCAATCCGCGGTGCCGATGCCTGTGAGCCACTCGCCGAGCGGGCCCTGGATCCATTCGCCGACGAATACGTCGTTGGTGAAATCGGTCACGATGGTGCCGATGGTGGTGACAGAAACGTAATATACGAGTGTCATCACAGCAACGAAGATCGGCAGCGCCAGCCAGCGGTTGGTCACGATCCGGTCGATCTTATCCGAAACCGTAAGGTGCTCCTTGCGCGCCTTTTTCTTTACGCAGGCCGTCATCAGGCGGCTGATGTAAGCGTAGCGTTCGTTGGTGATAATGGATTCCGCGTCGTCGTCGAGCTCCTGCTCGCATTCCGCGATATGCTCCTCAATATGCTGGAGCACATCCGCACCGAGGTTGAGTTGATCCTTCACGCGCTCGTCCCGCTCGAAGAGCTTCACGGCATACCAGCGGAGATGTTCGGGCGCAACTTTGCCTTCCAGCGATTCCTCGATGTGCGCGATCGCATGCTCGACCGTCCCGCCGAACACGGAGGGCAGGCTTGCGCGCTTGCCAGATCTCGCAATCTCCGCCGCGCGCTGCGCGGCCTTCTGGCTTCCTTCTCCCTTGAGCGCGGAAGTCTCGATGATCTCACATCCAAGCGCTTCGGAAAGTTTCTTCGCGTCGATCTTGTCGCCGTTTTTGCGGACAAGGTCCATCATGTTGAGCGCAATCACCATCGGCACGCCGACTTCGAGCAGCTGCGTAGTCAGGTACAGGTTGCGCTCGATGTTGGAACCGTCCACGATGTTGAGGATCGCGTCCGGCTTCTCATTGATGAGGTAATTGCGCGCGATGACTTCCTCCAGCGTGTACGGAGAAAGCGAATAGATGCCGGGCAGGTCCTGGATGATGACCTCCTTTTCGCCGCGCAGCTTGCCTTCCTTCTTTTCCACGGTAACGCCCGGCCAGTTGCCGACATACTGCGTGCTGCCGGTCAGGTCGTTGAACATGGTCGTCTTGCCGCAGTTCGGGTTGCCGGCAAGCGCAATCTTGATGCTCATGGTCTCTCACTCCCCCTTTTATACAATCTCGATCATTTCGCAATCGGCCTTGCGCACGGAAAGCTCATAATTGCGCACGGTCACCTCGATAGGATCTCCCAGCGGTGCGACCTTGCGCACGTAAACCTCCGTGCCCTTGGTGATGCCCATGTCCATGATGCGGCGCTTCACAGCGCCTTCGCCGTGCAGGCGCGCCACAACGGCGGTCTCACCGACTTTCACTTCCCTCAGCGTTTTCATATTTGAAACCCTCCTTTTTTGTTTGCCTTTCTATGCACGCTGCCGCCGGCTTAAACCAGGATGCGGTTCGCCATGCCGCGGTCAAGCGCGATGCGCGTCCCCTTGACGGAAAGGATCATGTTCCCGCCCGTCTCGCTCACAACCGTGACGCATTCGCCCACTACGAAGCCAAGCTCCGCCAGGTGCTGCCGCACCTCGTCCTTCCCGGTGATTTTTTTGATGTAATTGCTTTCCCCGTTCTTCGCCATCGTCAGCGGCATCATCGTGTCCTCCTCCCAATACGTTTGGTTTATAAAACCTAACCATTTCCCGAAATATATGGGTTAGTATTCGCTAACCCTCTTGCCGCCTTGTAGTTTAATATTTCTAACTTTGTTTGTCAATAGATTTCTATCATTTCCTGGAACTTTCTTTTACCAGTTCCACCGCAGCAGCATGATACCCGGCAAGCGCAACGAGCTGCCGCAATCTGCCTTCCTCCACCGGCCGCTTCGTGCGCAGCAAAACGCATGCGCGCGCAACGTCCGCCTTCGCCCACATGCCATCTTCTGCATGAAACGCGTTTTCGATCCGGACGGCGCAGTTGCTGCAATGCATGCCCTCCACGGTGATCTTATAGGCATATGGATAATGCCCTTCCTCTGCATCCTGTACGGGCAGGCGTTTTTCCTTCTCCGTGCTCGCGCCGCAGCAGCCGGAGGAGAGTTTCTTTATATAGTGCTTCACGCCGACCACAACGAATGCGGCCAGCGCCACAACCAGAATTGCCGTTTCCATGCTTCGCCTTTCCCCAAGCCTGAAATTTTAGGCCGAAATTCAGTTAGCTTCATCTAACTTATATATAGTTTACCTAGCCTGCTTCGCGTTGTCAATACTTCCGAAAAAAATTTTTCTTTATCAAAATTGCGCTTGGCAGCATGGCAGACGCATGGTATCATCATCTTGGTTAGATCATTCTAACCATCATAGTCTTCTAACCTCTAGTGTCACCCTAACGCGGGAGGGCGGCGGCCATCCACCCTCCCGCGCAATAGGGGAATAAATTTGCTATCGTCTCATGGTACATAGAGTCTCTTTCCAAAACCGAAGAACGCTGCGCTTACCCCTCAGCGTTCTTCATTTCATCCGGTCAAATTGACACATACCTTCCTTAATGTTATATTACTCATATCAACTCAAATGAGGTACCGCTATGTATCAACAGCATCTGAAGGATGAAAAAAGCACTTCCCTGACGGATTTTCTGCTCGTTGTCCTGTTCCTGCTGATCGCCGTATTCATGCGGCAGATCGTGGATTTCTGCGCAACACTGCCCGCCCCTTGGCACAGCCTGAGCCAGTTTGCGCTGTTCCTCTCCTTTGTGGGCATTTGCCTCTTTATTTATAAGCGACGCATTTGCTCCTATCGCTATACCGTCGTCTTTAAACCGGCGCCCGAGGGCGAAGTGGATCAATACGGCAATCAGCTCGTTTGGCCCTGGCCAATCGGCACGGTGCTCTTTGAACGCATGGTCGCCAACAAGGGGAAGCTCGCCGAAGAGATTGCTCCGGCCGAGCTCGTCGCGCTCGTAAAGCCGGACACGGTCGGCCTGTTCTCCCCCAGCGGCGCGCTCAAAAAGCCCGGCTTTTTCAACACCGCCCGCCTGACCCGCTTGCCCCGCAAAACGGCGAGCATGCTCGTCTTCGAGCGGAACGGGAAGCTAGGGTACATCCTCTTCCACCCGGACGAAACGCTCACCGGCCACCTGGAAGCGCTCCTCGCAGCAAAGCACGAGGCGAAAACACAGGCCGCCGGAGCCGCGGGGCAAAGCGATGCGTGACGAACCCCGCACCCTGCCGGAGGCCATCGGGGATTACGCCGCCGGAAACACAGCGCGCTTCCACATGCCCGGCCACAAGGGCCGCAGCCTGATGGGCCCCCTTGGCGCGCCGCTCGCCCCCTGGGACGTGACCGAGATCCCCGGCACAGACGACCTGCATGCGCCGGAAGGCGCGATTCTCGCTGCCGAACGCGCTTATGCAGAGGCCTACGGCGCGCGGCACAGCTTCCTGCTTGTGGGCGGCTCCACGGCCGGGATCCTTGCGATGTTGCTCGCCCTCGGCAAAAACAAACGCGTGCTCCTCGCGCGGGATTGCCACAAGGCTGCCGTCGCGGGTGTGGCGCTTGCCGGGCATGACTGCGATTTCGTCTACCCGGAATTTACGCCGGACGCTCCGTTTTGCGGTGTCGTCACGCCAGAGGCCATTGAAGCCGCGCTCAGCCGCAGCCGGGCGGACGCAGTGTTCCTCACAAGTCCGAATTATTACGGCGCGTGTGCAGACGTCGCCGCCATCGCCGCAGTCTGCCGCCGCCACGGTGCGCTTTTGCTCTGCGACCAAGCGCATGGCGCGCATTTCCCGTTCGTGCCGGAGCTTTCCGCGCACGCCGCCTCGGAAGCCGATCTCTGGTGCGTCAGCGCCCACAAGACGCTGCGGGCCATGACACAGGCCGCGGTTCTCCACGCTTCCCCCACATGCCCCATCCCGGACGCGCAAATCCGCAGAACGCTCTCGCTCATCGAAACCAGCAGCCCTTCTTATCCGCTGATGCTCTCGCTCGACTGGGCGCTCAGCCAGGCTAAAACCGGCGAATGGGAGCGCCATGCCGCGCGCATCCGCGCCCTGCGGGAAAGGTTCCGCGTCTGCCCGCCCGCAGGCGTATCCCTGCTCGCGCCCACCGGCAACTGCGCGGCGCTCGATTTCACGCGCCTGGTGTTTTGCGTGAATGGGCGCGGCATCAGCGGCGCGATGGCGCAGGAGGCGCTCGTGGCGCGCGGCGTCGTGCCGGAGATGGCGGATCTCGCCTCCGTAGTGTGCATTACCTCCCCTGCCGACCCGGACGCTTGGTATACAAGGCTTTTTGCCGCACTCGAAGCGCTCCCCTCCGGTCAAGGACAGTTTTCGTACCTTCCGTCTGTCGCGGTTCAGAAAACGCCCGTGCTTCGCGTGCGGGATGCGCTGCTTTCCCCTGCGGAACCCGTCTTGCTGGAGGAATGCGCCGGGCGCATCTCTGCGCAGGCGGCAGGCGCATACCCGCCCGGCGTTGCTACGCTCTTCCCTGGCGAGCGCATCGAACCGGCGGACGTGCAGCGCATGCTCGCGTTCCGGGAAGCCGGGCTTTCGCTCTTTGGCATAACGGATGGCCGAACCGCTTGCGTCGCGGAAGAAAAAGCGGTATAATTATAAAAACCCCTTCAGTATAATTTCGTAAAGGAGCCCGCGTTGCTTTTATATCAGACGGTTTTGTTCGATCTTGACGGCACGCTCATTGAATCCGCTCCCGGCATCTTCGCCTGCGCACGCGCAGTAATGTGTGAAATGGGCCTTCCGCCCATGACGGACGAACAGCTCCGGCCCATGGTCGGCCCTCCGCTCGCAGTCTGCTTCAGCGACGTCATCGGAATCCCGCAATCGCGCGTGCAGGAGGCGGTCGATCGGTATCACCGGCTCGCAAAGACCGTTGGCCTGGACGCGATCCACCCTTATCCCGGCATCCCGGCTCTTCTTGGCCGGCTCAAGGCCGCAGGCGCGCGCGTCTGCGTCGTCACCTCCAAGGTGACGCCCACGGCGCAGTCCCATCTCGAACGGTACGGCCTTGCCCCGTTCATCGACTGTCTTTGGGGCGGCGTGCCCGGCGGCAGTGCGGAAAAGACCTTCCTGCTGCAAACGGCTGTAGATGCGCTTGCGGCAGACAAAACTTCCATCGTCATGGTAGGCGACCGGCATTATGACCTTGCGGCCGCAAATGCGGTCGGCGTTCCCTCCATCGGCGTGCTGTATGGCTACGGCAGCGCGGAGGAGATCGCCTCCTGCGCGCCAACGCATACCGCGGCGAGCGTGGAAGCGCTCGGCAGCCTGCTTTTACCCGCGCAATAAACACCCGAAAGGAGTGCATCATATGAAACTGATCTTCGCTATCGTGCAAAACGACGATTCCAAAAGGCTCGTAAAGGCACTTGTGCAGCACAACATCAGCGTGACGCGCATCTCGACCACCGGCGGCTTCCTGCATGGCGGCAACACCACGCTCATGATCGGCGTGGAAAAGGATAAGGTTCCGGAGACGCTCGACGTCATCAAGTCCAAATCCAGCACGCGCAAGGAGTTCATGGTGATCCCTTCCGCGCTGCCCGGCTACACGGACAGCTCGCCCACGCCCGTCCAGGTCACGCTCGGCGGCGCGACTGTGTTCATCGTTGATGTGGAGGATTTCCAGAAGTTTTGAGTAAGACCCTGCAAAAGGCTGAGGAACGCCTGCTCTCCGCCATCGGCGCTGCGCGTGTTTCCCATGCCTTTTTTATTTCAAGCGCCGACCCGGAACCGGCGCGGCGGCTGGCCCGCCGCGCTGCCGCGCTCGTCTGCATGGGTGAGGCCGACGAAGCGCGCCTTGCGGAAAGTGCGGGGTTCCGCGCATACGACGGCGCAGCCATGCGCATAGATGATATACGGGAGCTCATTGCGGAGCTTGCGCAGAGCCCGATGGACGGCCGCATGCGCTGCACGCTCATCGAAGGCGCGCACGGTATGAGCACCGCCGTGCAGAACGCGCTGCTCAAAACGCTGGAGGAGCCGCCATCTTCCGCCGTGTTCCTTTTGACAGGCAACATCGCGGGCGTCCTGCCCACAGTCGCTTCCCGCTGCGCCGTGATCCGCGTCGGCCTTTCCACAGCGGCGGAAATCGAAGCACTGCTGCTCGCGCGCGGGGCGCCGCCCGCCGCCGCGCGGCTTTATGCGGCAGCGGGCGGCGGCAGCGAGACGCGCGCGCTCCGCTTGTATGAGGACGAGGCGTTCCGCACCCTGCGCGCGGATTCCTTTGCGGCGCTGACCGCCCTGCTGCGCGGGGAACTCCCGCTCGGCGCAACGAAGAAGCTCTGCGCCAACCGGGGAGCGGCGGATGCGTTCGCCTTCATGCTTTCCTTCTTGCGGGACCTGCTCGCGCGGTGCGCGGAAACCGGCGCTGCGCCGGAAAACCCGGACCAACGGGATGCGGTCGCCGCGCTGGCCGCACGCTTTACAACCGGCCGCGTAACGGGTATGATAGAGATGCTTGCAAAAGCAACCAACGAGCTCTATGCCGCAAGCGCGGGCGCTTTGATGGATCTCGCGGTGGCGGACAGGCTCTTTTTAGAACTATCGGAGGCAGTAACGAACCAATGAAGACCGTAATCGGCGTAAGATTTAAAGACGGCGGCAAAATGTACTATTTTGACCCCGGTGAACTTGCAGTGAAGGAAGGCGACGGCGTGATCGTGGAGACGGCCCGCGGCACCGAGTTTGGCGACGTGGTCGCCGCCCCGCAGGAAGTGGAGGACGACAAGATCATCGCCCCCCTCAAGAGCGTGGTGCGTGTTGCAACGGCGCACGACCGTGAACAGCGGGACAAAAACCGTGCCCGCGAAAGCGAGGCCTACGCCATCTGCATGGAAAAGATCCAGGCCCATAAGCTCGAAATGAAGCTCGTGGACGTGGAATATACATTCAACGGCTCCAAGGTAGTGTTCTATTTTACCGCGGATGGCCGTGTGGATTTCCGCGAGCTGGTCAAGGATCTCGCAAGCGTGTTCAAAACGCGCATTGAACTAAGGCAGATCGGCGTGCGGGATGAGGCGAAGATGCTCGGTGGGCTCGGCTCCTGCGGCCGCCCGGTCTGCTGCAAGGCGTTCCTTTCGGATTTCACACCCGTTTCCATCAAGATGGCAAAGGAACAGAACCTCTCCCTCTCCCCCACGAAGATCTCCGGCATCTGCGGCAGGCTCATGTGCTGCCTGAAATATGAGCAGGACGCTTATGAGAGCATGCGCAAGCAAATGCCGCGTCCCGGCCGCGAGGTGTTCACGCCGGATGGCAGCGGCACGGTGCTCGAGAACAACGTCATCACCGAGCGCACGCGCGTGAAGGTCGCCCTAAGCGACGGTACGTTCGACGTGCGGGAATATCCGTTCCGGGAGCTGAGCGCGAAAAGCGCGCCTGCCCACCCGCGGCAGCCCGGCGAAGAAGCTGCCGCAGAGTTCGCCGAAAGCACGAAACCCATGCCGGCGGAAGCCAGCGCAGCCGAAGGCGAAGCGCTGGCCGCCGAGGCAAAAAAGCCGCAGCGGAAGCCGCAAAAGCGCCGCCTGCCTGTGAAGGAACGGAGGGAACCCGGCGAGCCGGAGGGAACGGAAGCCGCAGGCGCAGCCCCTGACCCGGAAGCGGGCGAAACACAGCCCCGGCCGGGAGGCGCGCCAAGCCGCAGGCGCGGTAGCCGCGGCGGGCGCAGGCGCAGCAAGGGCAGCAGGCCGGCGGATGGGAATCACACGCCGGCACAGCCAGAAAATACACAGGAATAACGACGTGCGCGCCTCTTGATTTTTTCCGCGTTTATGTTACAATATACGGGAAATCTACACTGGAGGTAAATTCAAATGGCATATGTAATCACCGACGCTTGCATTTCCTGCGGCGCTTGCGAAGCGGATTGCCCCGTTGGCGCGATCTCCCAGGGTGACGATCATTACGTCATCGATCCCGACAAGTGCATTGAGTGCGGTGCATGCGAGGGTTCCTGCCCCGTTGGCGCTCCCAAGGCTGAATAACAAACGCAAAACAAAACGCAGCATGGCATTCGCTATGCTGCGTTTTTATGCTCCGCTTTAGCCCGCGAGCTTCGCGCCGAGCGCGCGGCACGCCACATCGCAAGCGTATCCTCCCGCTCCGCGGGCGTCCCTTTCAGCCGGAACATGCTCGCGGTCTTGATGCCCGCAAGTGTCGGCGCGCCATGTTCCAGCAGGAACCGCTCCGCCTGTTTGCGCATTGGATATGCCCTCCCTTCGTTAGTTAGTTTATGTTAACTAATATCTTTAAATTTTGCCGCATTATGCGGCTCATATAAGTTAGTTTAATCTAATTTATGATAATTTATTATATCATGCCTCATTCGTCAAGCACAAAATGCAGGCCAAATGGAACGCAGGCAGCCTGAGACACGGCCGCCTACGCAAAGTATTCTTCTTATGATGCTTGGCGCTCAGTCCCGCAAGGCCAGCGCCGCGCGCCGGCGGTAAATCAATAGGAACGCGCCGGTGAGCAGCAGGCAGAGCGCCTCGCTCGCCGCGGGCGCATACCAGATCCCGTCCCCGCCAAAGCGCGCCGCAAGAGCCGTCAGCGCAACCGTTACCGTAACGAATCCCCGCGCGAGGGCGACCGTCATCGCGGGCAAAGGCAGTTCCATAGCCGTAAAATACCCGGCGCTGAGCACGTTGAAGCCCATCAGCAGGAACGTGCAGGAAAACGCGCGCAGCGCCCCCACCGTGTAAGCAAACGTAGGGCTACTGCGGTCGAACAGCAGTGAGACGATCCATTCCGGGAAGATTTGGCATACCGCAAAGCAGGCCGCTGCCGCCGCGACGCCGCCCGCGAGCGCATAGCGGTAATATCCCCGGCAGGCTGCCCGGTCGCCACGGCCCAAATTGAGGCTCACAAGCGGCTGCATGCCCTGCGTCGTGCCGACGACGAGCATCAGCACGAGCGTGTTCACATAGCCGATAAGCGAATAGCTCACGATACCGGTTTCCCCGATATATGCGCGGATGACACGGTTGAACAGGAACGTGGTATACCCGAGTGCAAACTCGGAGGAAAATTCCGAAAGGCCCAGCGGCAGGATGCGCCGGTACACGCCGGGGAACGGCCGCGAAACCCGGAACTTGATTGACGAGCGGCCCCGCAGGAAGTGTATGAGGAAGATGAGGAAACTCATCGCCTGCGCGATGCCTGTCGCAAGCGCGGCGCCCGTGACGCCCATGTGCAGCTCCATCACGAATACGTAATCGAGCACGATGTTCGTCACGCAGCAGACGGAAACGCCAATGACCGAAACCGCAGGATGTCCGCCCGTTTTCACCAGCACCTCAAAGCAATAGGATACCATGAAGAACACCGCAAAGGAGCTCACGGTCTGCAAGTAGGAGATCATGTAGGCGCGCGTCCCCTCCGTCGCGCCCAAAAGCTCTACGACCGCGTTTGGGAACAGGTGGACGAGCAGCGTCAGCAGCAGCGCGCATGCACCCACCACGAACGCGTTCTGCGTAAAGGTTTTGTTCGCTTCCTCCGGCTCGCCGCGCCCGATGTGGATAGCGCAGACCGTGGACGTGCCCACGGAGAGCAGCACCGCGAGCGCGAACATGGTGTTGATGAACGGCATGCAGAGGTTCACCGCCGCGAGCGCCAGCTCCCCCACGCCATGGGTTACGAAGATCCCATCCACGATGGTATAGGTCGAAAACACAAACATGGACGCCACGGAAGGCACCACAAAGCGCAGGAATTCCCGCACGGACCAGGTCTTTTTCTGTTTTGTTTTGGGTTGCTTCATAAGTCACCTCTTTACAGATCATCTTAAACCCTGGTATCATACCAAGGTCAAGGGGTTTTTGGGAGGATATTTATGAAACGATATTATAAGATCGGCGAGATCGCTGCGCTTTACAGCGTATCGCCGGATTCGCTGCGCTATTATGAGGAGATCGGCCTGCTTACCCCATGCCGGGATGCGAACGGCTACCGCATGTACAGCATCGAGGACATCTGGCGGCTCAACGTCATCCGCGACATGCTCAAGCTGGATTTCCCCACCCAGCAGATCAAGGAATACCTCAGCGCGCATACGCTTGCCTCAACGCGGGCGCTGCTCCAGCGCGAAAAGGAGGCTGTGGATGCGCGCATCGCGGAACTCCAGGCTATCCGGGACGGCATCGAAGCGCGGGAGGAGGAAATCGCCGCGGCCGCCGCGCTGCCCATCGGGATGTTTGCCATCAAGGCCCTGCCGGAGCGCGGGCTTCTGCGCATGGCAGGCGAAGCGCAGGAGGATGCGGAGATCGACTTTCTCGTGAAGAAGCTGCATAAGCGCTATGAGGACGAGCTGTTCCTCATCCGCAACGGCGCGACGGGCGCGCTCATCCCGCTTTCCGGCATCGAAGCCGGCGTGTACAACCGCTATTCGAGCGTATTCATGCTGCGCGAGGGCGGCGAGCCGTGCGATGTAAAAGTTCCCGCCGGCGAATTTGCGACCGTCCGTTTCCGCGGGGATTACCGCAACACCGCGCGGCTCATGCCAAAGCTCCTCGAATATGCAAAAGCGCACGCCCGCGTGCCGTGCGGGAATGCGCTTGAGCTTTACCTGATTGATATTCACGAAAGCGGGGATCCCTCGGAATACATCACCGAGCTTCAGCTCCCGGTTTCGCCGGCGCCTGGCGCGGGCGCTCCTTCGCGCCGCCCAGGCAACACCAGACGGTGATCGTCGCCACGACGACGGCAGAGCCAAGAAGCGCGAACGTGCCGGGCATTTCCCCCAGGAACATCCAAACCCAGACCGGGCTCAGGATGATCTCCAGCGAGGCGATGAGCGTGCAGGCAAGCGTCGGGCAATGCTTGACCGCGATGCTGTAAAGCGCGTAGGGCAGGCCGAGCTGCAACACGCCCATTGCAATCACCGCAAGGACGGACACGGCCGTCACCTCCGGCGGGTAAACGAACGTGAACGGGATGCCAATGGCCGTCGTCACCGCAAGCCCGAGGAAGATGCCGGAGAGCCTGCGCTCCTCGTCGGATTCGCCAGTGAAGAGGTACACGGCCCCCATCGTCATGCCGTCGATGAGCGCGAGGACGTTGCCAAGCATGCCGCCGGGCGTGAGCTGGTCGAAGAAGAACAGCGCGATGCCGCAGACCGTCACGAGCACGGTGACATAATCTGCCACGCGGTACCGCCGCCGGAAGAAGAGCATCGAAAGCACCACAAGGAACACCGGCGAGGTGTATTGCAGCACAATGGCATTCGCCGCCGTGGTGAGCCGGTTGGCGATGAGGAACAGGATGGATGTGCCGCTCACGCAAAGGCCGATGAGCACCGTCCGCTTATCGACGCAAACGCGGTAGTGCATCCTGCGCATGAAAAGCCAGAGCGTCAGCGTCGCCGCAAGGCCGCGCCAGCCCGCGAGAACCATAGAGTTCCAGGGCACGCTCTTGATGAACAGCCCCGCCGTGCTCCAGAGCACCGCGCAGGCGAGCATCAGTGCAACGCCTACGCCGGGCGAACGTTTTTCCCCGTTCATGCGGCAGCCTCCGTTTTCTCATCAAGCGGCTTGATGTAGCGCGCATAGGTGCGGCGCAGCAGCACAGCGCATACCACGAGCGAGGCAGCTTCGGCGATGAGGAACGCATACCACACCGCGTTGAGGCCCCATTCCATCGCAAGCAGGTAGGCGACCGGGATCAGGACGATGATCTGCCGGCACAGCGACATGATCATGCTGTTCACGCCCTGGCCGACGGCCTGGAACAGCGTGGAAAGCATGATGCCCACCGCCGCGAACGGGAAGCAGAAGCTGATGGTCCGCAGCGCGATCATGCCGATCTGCATCATGTTCTCGGAAGCGTCGAACAGCTCGAGGAGCACATCCGGGAAGATCTGGAACACCAGGAGGCCGACCATCATGATCGCAAGCGCGTACAGCACGCCGCACTTGAGCGCCTGCATAAGGCGTTTTTTGTTCCGCGCGCCGAAATTGTAGCCCATGATGGGCATCGCGCCGCTGTTGAGGCCGAACACCGGCATGAACACGAAGGATTGCAGCTTGAAATACACTCCGAGCACGCTCACGGCCGTCGGCGTGAACAGATACAGGATGTTGTTAAGCGCGAACGTGGTCACAGAGCCGATCGCCTGCATGACAATGGAAGGCAGCCCCACGCGGTATATGTCCGCGATGATCCTGCGCTCCGGGCGGAAGCCCTTGAGCCGGACGGATACAAGGTTGCCCCTGCGGAACAGGAAGAAGAAGCCCAGCAGCATGGAAACGGCTTGTCCGCCAACGGTGGCGACCGCCGCGCCGGCAACGCCCATCGCCGGGAAGCCGAGATAGCCGAAGATGAGGATCGGGTCGAACACAATGTTGAACACCGCGCCCGCGAGCTGGATCAGCATCGGGCGGATGGTGTCGCCCGTGGCCTGGATGGTCTTTTCCGCCATGGTGGAGAATAACGCGAAGCCGCAAAGCCCGCCGCAAATGCGCAGGTAGACTGTCGCGTGGCCGAGGATCTCCGCATTGTCCGCAAAAGAGGCGAGCAGAAATTCCGGGAAAATTGCATACACGAGCATAAAGACGACGGCGCTTGCGAGCGCAAGGAACTGCCCCGTCGCGGCGGCACGGTCTGCGTCCGCCTGCCGCCGCTCGCCTAGCCTCCGGGCGATGAGCGAATTCACGCCCACGCCGGTGCCGACGGCGACGGAGATAAAGAGCATCTGGAACGGATACACCAGCGAGACGGCGGTGAGCGCGTTTTCGCTGATGCGCGATACAAAGATGCTGTCCACAATGTTGTAAAGCGCCATGACGAGCATGGACGCCATCATCGGCAGCGACATCTTGATCAGCAGCGATGGAACGGGCTGCACGCCCATCTTGTTTTCTCGTTGAATCGTTTCCACTGGTTCTCGTTGTATCCTTTGCTTGAAAACTTGCCTGCAACAGGCCGTAAATTTGATTATACTACAATTTGCGCATGATTTCTACTCACACTTTCCGCAGCTTTCGATTCACCGGAGCAGGCGAAGGAACAGTTTTGCCATGAAAAACCCGACGAGCCCGCAGCCTGGGAACGTGAAAAGCCAGGCGAGGATCATCTCCCGCGCCGTGTGCCAGTTGACGCGGCTTCCCTGGCTTGCGGCGCCGACGCCGAGGATCGCCGCGGTTTTGGTATGCGTTGTGCTCACCGGCACGCCTGTGGCCGTGGGCAGCAGCAGGCAGAGTGAGGCCGCAAGATCCGCCGCGAAACCCTGCCGCGGGGAGAGCCGCACAAGCTCAAACCCCATTTTGCGGATGATGCGCCGCCCGCCCAGCGCCGTGCCGAGGCCCATGGCCAGTGCGGCGAGCAGCATCAGCCAAAGCGGCGGCACGAAGGACGTCTCCCCCGTCCGCCCCAGGGCGAATGCGCGGCCCAGCAGCAGCACACCGATGAACTTCTGCCCATCCTGCGCGCCGTGCAGGAAGGCCGTCCCGGCCGCCGCCGCACGCTGCGCGTGCAGGAAGAAGCCCTTGCCCGCGTGCTGGAATAGCTGCCGCGTGAGCCGCTCCGCCGCCGCGCCCAGCGCCGCCCCAAGCGCTCCCGCGATCCCGAGGCCGAGCAGCACCTTTGCCCACTCCCCGCCGTCCACGCACGCAAGCCCGCCCGTGAGCGCCACGGCCGCGCCCGTGATCCCCGCGATGAGCGCATGGCTTTCGCTCGTCGGGATGCCGAAACGCCATGCGGCCACTGCCCAGGTAACGACCGCAAACAGCGCCGCGCATAGCGCAATGGACGCGGTGCGCGCGTCTGCGCCGAAATCCGCGAGGCTGCAGACCGCAGCCGTCACAGCCGGGCAAAACCGCGCCATCGCAAGCACGCCCGTGAGGTTGCAAACGGCGGCCATCCCGATCGCCGCGTTCATGCCCATCGCGCCTGTCGCAACGCAGGTGGCGATGGCGTTGGGCGCGTCCGTCCAGCCGTTTACGAGGATGACCGCGAGCGTCAGCGCCGCCGTGACCGCGAACATCGGATCCATGGCCAGCTGGCGCAAAAAATCGGAAAAAGTCAGCATGCAAACACCCTCCTGTGCTTTCATACATAGGAGGGCGTTCCCGCATTTATGCGCCTTATCCCACGAGTACACCCGTGAAGCGGCGGATCGCGGTCAGATCCATATATTTAAGGTCCGTGATCTTCACCGCGTCGCCCGGCTTTGGCGAATGGATGAATTTCCCATTTCCAATGTAAATACCCACATGGCTAACCGGCGTGTTGAAGCATACGAGATCGCCCGGGCGCATCTCACTATATGGCACGGCAGCGCCGGCCCGCGCCTGGTCGCGGCTCACGCGCGGGATGCTGATCCCTGCCTGCGCGAACACATATTGCGTGAAGCCGGAACAGTCGAACCCCGTTTGCGGAGAAGTTCCAGCCGTTTGGTATGGAATGCCGAGGCAGCTCCGCGCCGTATCCAGGATCTCGTTGAGAAGCAGTACCTCTTTTACGAGCTTCGCCCGCGTCCGTGCGCCGACGATCCCGTCCACGGAAAGGCCGTTGCGGCGCTGGTAAAGGCGTACTGCCGCCTCCGTCTTCGCGCCAAAGATACCGTCTGCGACGTCGTCCAAATAGCCAAGATAAATGAGGTTGCCTTGCAGCTGCTTCACGTCCGCACCGCGGCTGCCGCGCCGTAGAAGCGTCGGCGCGGCGTACGCCGTGCCCGCGAGCAGGGTCAGCGCAAGCGCGAGGCAGAGAAGCGCGGTTGCGCGTTTTGTCCGTTTCATTGTAGTCCTCCTTCAAGCGTTTCCGGCATTATAGCACAAGATTCGCCGTTTCAGAGCATATTCTTTTGTTTATTTACGGTTTTGTTACGTTATTGGGAATATTTTCTTAAAAATCCAAAGACCTGGGGAACAAACGTTTCCCAGGCCTTTGCCTTTTCTGCAAACAAGAAGAGAGGATATTATCTATGCTCCCGGCATCCGCACCGCCCAAAGCGCGTTTTCCCGCCAGACCTCATGTTGGTATTTTACCCCCATTTTTTGGTGTTTTTGTGTTGGAATTCCAGCAAAAATAGAACGAATCGCGTCGCAATTATGGCATGCAAAAAGAGGGCGCTCCCGCGCCCTCTAAAATCCATTATTCCGTTCAAATACGCGCAACACCGCTCCTGCGCGCGGCCTCCGCCACGGCCGCGGCAACGGCCTTGCCCACGCGCGGGTCGAACGCCGCGGGAAGGATATATTCCTCGTTGAGTTCCTCCTCAGAGATCAGCCCGGCAATGGCATAGGCCGCCGCGCGCTTCATCTCGTCGTTGATGTCGCTTGCGCGCACGTCAAACGTGCCGCGGAAGATGCCCGGAAACGCGAGCACGTTGTTCACCTGGTTCGGGAAATCGCTGCGGCCGGTGGCAATCACGCGCGCACCGCCTGCCTTTGCCTCGTCGGGAAAGATCTCCGGCGTGGGGTTCGCGCAGGCGAAAAGGATCGCGTCCTTGGCCATGATCTTTACCATCTCCGCCGTCACGGCGCCCGGCGCGCTCACGCCGATGAACACATCCGCGCCCTGGAGCGCGTCCGCAAGCGTTCCCTTGCACATCGCCCGGTTCGTTACGCGCGCCATCTCCGCTTTGAAGGGGTTCATGCCCTCCGCACGTCCTTCGTAGATCGCGCCCCTGCGGTCGCACAGGGTGATGTCCGCAAAGCCGTCGTCCAGCAGCAGCCGGGTGATGGAGATCGCCGCCGCGCCCGCGCCGTTGACCACAACCTTTACATTCTCTTTCTTTTTGCCCACGAGGCGCAGCGCGTTCACAAGGCCCGCCAGGGTGATGACCGCCGTGCCGTGCTGGTCGTCATGGAAGATTGGGATGTCGCACTTTTCCTTGAGCTTGCGCTCGATCTCAAAGCAGCGGGGCGCTGAAATATCCTCCAGGTTCACGCCGCCGAAGGAGCCGGAAATCATGTAGATCGTGTTCACGATCTCGTCCACATCCTTGCTCTTGACGCAGAGCGGAAATGCGTCCACATCGCCAAAGGCCTTGAAGAGCACGCATTTGCCCTCCATCACAGGCATGCCCGCCTCCGGGCCGATGTCGCCAAGGCCCAGCACCGCCGTGCCGTCGGTAACGACAAGGCACATGTTGTGCCGGCGGGTAAGCTCGTAGCTCTTATTCACATCCTTCTGGATCTCCAGGCAGGGCTGCGCCACGCCTGGCGTATAGGCCAGGGAAAGATCCTCCTTGGTCTTGACCGGCACGGTGGCGATCACCTCGATCTTCCCGGCCCATTCCTCGTGCAGGCGCAGGGATTCCTTCGCATAGTCCATCGTTCTTTTTGCTCCCTCATCTATTCGTAAATTTGCAGATGCAGCATGGTCGCACACGGATTATAGTATACGTGTTTTTGGCGGGTGGCGCAAGCATGGCGCGCCGGTTTTGGCCGATTCTCCCGAAAAGGCGGTTCCCCTTTCGCCCGCCGCGTGCTATACTGATAAAAACAGCTTTTCCCGCTTCGCGTTTTTGCGGGAAAAGCTATCTTTCTGTTTTCAGGAGTGTTTTTTATGCAGAAAAAGCCTTTTTACACGGAGCTTGCCTATGTCCTCGGCATCCTCGCCATCGCGCTTGGCACCGCCTTCATGGAACGCGCGGACTTCGGCATGTCCATGGTGGTGGCGCCCGCCTATGTGCTTTACCGCAAGTTTTCCACCGTGTGGAGCTTCGTCACCTTCGGCATGATGGAATACACGCTTCAGGCGCTCGTGCTGCTGCTCATGGGGGCCGTGCTCCGGCGCTTCCGGCTCTCGTATCTGTTTTCATTTTGCACGGCCGTGCTTTACGGCTTTGCACTCGACGGCTGCATGGCGCTCGTTGGCCTTATCGGAACGTCAGCGCTCCCCTGGCGCGCTGCGTTCTTCCTCGTGGGCGCGCTGCTTTGCGCGCTGGGCGTGGCGTTCTTTTTCCATACCTATCTCGCGCCGGAGGCTTATGAGCTTTTCGTGAAAGAGGTCTCTGCGCGCTTTGGCGTAAACATCAGCAAGTTCAAGACCGCATACGACTGCGCGAGCTGCCTCGTCGGCGTGGTGCTCTCCTTCGCCTTTTTCGGCTTTGGGCGGTTTGAAGGCGTAAAATGGGGTACCGTCCTCTGCGCGCTCTGCAACGGCGCGCTGATCGGCTGGTTCGGGAAGCGGATGGAAGCGCACTGGGAATTCGTGGACGCGCTCCCCTTCCGCCGCTACTTTGAGGCCGTGCCGGAGGGGCAGGCCAAGGCCTGACAGCTTGCCGAAAAAGTTTCTCTGGGGTCGGCAAGGGCCGCTGCCCTTGACTTTTGATCGCGAGCAGCGACACAAGGTGAATTGCCGCATAGCGGCAAGAGAAGGTCCCCTGGGGGATGTGCGGTGCGAGCGAAACGCCTTGCGCCGCAGGGCTTTCTTTGCACGGAGCGCTGGCCGCGCCATCGGCGCAAGCGCAACGTGAAAACATCGATCAAGTGGCAAATGCCACTTGATCGACAGCCTGCAAGGCCAAAGCCTGAATCACAGCGCGGCAAAGCGGCACGCGCCCTTGCCGCAAAGCCCCTTCCAAAGCAAAAGGGAAGCGAGCGCGCAAAGGGCTGTGAAGGCATACCCAAGGAGCGCCGCGTCCGCAACGCCAAACAGTGTGAGCACGAGCGGCACGCCCGCGAGCAGCATGGAGCCGAACACCGTCACAAACGTGGGCAGCCCCTGCTTGACGACCTCCGTTTCGCTCTTCCAATCGAACTTCGGATGCATTAGGTTGATCCAAAGCCCCGCAAAGCCCGCAAAGGCCGCGAACGTTGCCGGCAGCAGATACAGCAGCACGGCCTCAGAAATGCCCGGCTTGAGCGCCACGGTGAAGAGCGTCGCCGCAACCGCCTGCGCGGGGAGCGTCACAGCGAAATGCAGCGCGAGCTTCGCGCGGAAAACGGCCGCAGCAGGGATGGGCAGCACCTTGAGCTGATCCATCCCCTTCCCTTCCAGCGAGATGGAGGAGGCCGTCGTCGTGCTCATGCCGAGCATCCCCGCCGCAAGATAGGGCACAAGGGATGCGAGCGCCGGTACCGGCAGACCCATTTCCTGCACGACGCTCCCCAGGTCCACAAGCAGCAGCGCGACGCCCGCCGCGATCAGCAAGAGCGCGCCCACAGCCGTGTTCGTCACATAGATCGTGGAAGCGAAATAGCGCCGCACCTCCCGCAGAAACAGCGCGTGGCGCATGGAGGCGGCGCGTACCACCCCGGCCCTGCGTTTTTCCCCCGCGCCGCCCGCCAAAGCGGCATGCAGCGGGCGCAGGTAACGCGCGGCCAGCCACGCGAATGCAGCAAACGGCAGCGCGTTCACCGCGGCGAACAGCGCGAACGCGCGCCAATCCCCAAGCGCCGCCTTCGTGAACCAGCGCGCGGGCGGGTATGCGGCATACAGGCTTTCCTTGAGCTGCACGCCAATCTCCGAAAAGCCTTCGACGATAGGCTGTATGTTAAAGGAAAGCGCCAGCGCCGCGAGCATCACCAGGAACGAGAGCACGATGCGCACGCCGTTCGTCCGCCGGAAGGCCAAACCCACCTTGGCGATGAGCATGCCGAGCGCGGCCGCGGCGGTGATGGGCAAAAGCGGCGCAAGCAGCGTCAGCAGGGCATAGCGTAGCGCAAACCCATCGCCTGTTGCCGCGCTGCGGCCATAGGCAACGCCGGCCGGGATCAGCACCACGCAGAGGAACAGCAGGTTGCGCAGCGCGAGCTTCAAAAGCCGGCTGAATGCGACCGTGCTTACCGGGATGGGCAGGGAAAGCACCTGGTCGAAATCCCGGAAAGTGAAAAGCGTGTTCGGCGCGCTGACGATGCTTGCAACCACCGTCACGAGCGCCCCTGCGACGGCCGCGACGCCGAGGATCAGTTCCAAGGCGCCCAGCGCCGCAAACGCGCCCGCCATCATGGAAAAATAAAGGAACGCGATCCCGGCAAAACATGCCGCCACGAACGCCGCCAGCGCGAGCGCGCCTATCGCTTTGCGTTTCGCAGCCCGATCCCCGCCATGGCACAGGCGGTTGACGCCCAGCACGCCGAGCGCATCCACCCGGAGGAGAAAAAACAGCTTCTTCATGCGTCGATCAACTCCATAAACACGTCTTCAAGAGAATGATCCCCCTTGACCGCCTCCGTCTCGCCTGCCGTCACCAGGCGGCCGTTTTTGATGATGGCGATCTTGTTGCAGAGCTTTTCCGCCACTTCCAGTACGTGCGTGGAGAAGAAGATGGCCGAACCTGCTTCGCAAAGCTCATGCATCACGCCCTTGAGCGTATGCGAGGCCTTCGGGTCGAGCCCAACAAACGGCTCGTCGAGTACGAGGAGCTTGGGGGCGTGCACGAGTGCCGCGACGAGCGCTGTCTTCTGCTTCATGCCGTGGGAGTAGGAACCGATGAGCCCGCCGAGGCTTTCCTCCATCTCAAAGGCTGCGGCATAGCGCGCGATGCGCTCCCGCCGCTCCGCCTCCGCAACGCCGAACACATCTGCGATGAAGTTGATGTACTGCATGCCCGTCAGGTAATCGTACAGCTCCGGGTTATCCGGGATATAGGCCGTAAGCGCCTTGCATTCAACCGGGTTTTCCCGCACGGATTTGCCGCCGATGCGGATCTCCCCTTCCTCGAAGGCGAGCGCGCCAACCGCCGCGCGGATGGCCGTTGTCTTCCCCGCGCCGTTGTGGCCGATGAAGCCGTAAATATCCCCCGCCTCCACGCGGAGGGTCAAGCCGTCCACCGCGCGCTTGCCGCCGGGGTAAGTCTTGGAAAAGTTCTCAAACGAAAGCATGTGCGTCTCCTCTGCCGCAGGTTGCGGCGCTTTGTGTTATTTGCATTATTTATTATAATACAAGTGATTCATTTTGGCAAGCAAAAGGCTCCTGCACGGGCCCGCCGTGCTGCCAAAGAAGTAGAGGTCTCCCCCAAGGCGGCCAAGCAGTTCGGGTTCTCCCGCACGATGATCCGGCGTATTCCGAAAGCAAAAGGCGGAAAATCCAGGATGCAATTCCGCACGGCTTATGGTATTATAATGTTTTGACTATATTTGATAAAGTAAGAATGGATGGAAAGCATGAAACTGCGTTCCCTGATCGGCAACAAAGCCTTTTACCGCATGGTGCTCGCAATCGCCGTGCCCGTGATGATCCAAAACGGCATCACGCAATTCGTCGGCGTGCTGGATAACCTGATGGTCGGCCGCCTCGGCACGGAGCAGATGTCCGGCGTGGCCATCGCCAACCAACTCATCTTCATCTTCAACCTGTGCATCTTCGGCGGGCTTTCCGGTGCGGGCATCTTTGGCGCGCAGTTTGCCGGCAAGCGGGATGTGGAGGGCATCCGCAGCGTGTTCCGCTTCAAGCTGCTTGTCTGCATCGTAATATGCGCAGTCTGCCTCGCGGCGTTCGGCTTCTGGAATAGGCCGCTCATCAGCCTCTTCCTGCATGAGGGCAGTGCGGAGGGCGACCTTGCGCTGACGCTCGCCTATGGGCGGGAATACATCCGCATCATGCTCCTCGGGCTTGCGCCATATGCTCTTTCCCAGGCCTATTCCTCCACGCTGCGCGAAACGGGCGAGACCCTCCGCCCGATGATTGCGAGCATTGCCGCGGTGCTCACGAACCTCGTCCTCAACTATCTGCTCATCTTCGGCAAGCTCGGCCTGCCCGCCATGGGTCCTGCGGGCGCCGCTGTAGCGACGGTGATTTCCCGCTTTGTGGAGCTTGGGCTCATCATGTATTGGGCCCACGCACACCCGGAGCGTACGCCGTTCTTCCTCGGCGCTTACCGCACGCTGCGCGTGCCGCGCGCGCTCGCCGTGCACATTGTGCAGAAGGGCATGCCGCTGCTGCTCAACGAAGCGCTCTGGTCCGTGGGCATGTCGATGCTCAACCAATGCTATTCCACGCGCGGCCTTGCGGTGATCGCGGCGGTGAACATCTCGAGCACTGTCGCCAACCTGTTCAACATCAGCTTCCAGGCGCTCGGCTCATCCATCGGCATCGTGGTGGGCAACCTCCTTGGCGCGGGCAAAGCGGAGGAAGCGCGCGATACCGACCGGAAGATGATCGCCTTCAGCGTGGCGACCTGCTTCCTGCTCGGCGGGCTCCTTGCGTTTGTATCCGGCGCGATCCCGAACCTCTACAACACCACGGCGGAGGTGAAAGCCCTTGCGGCCACTTTCCTGCTCATCTCCGCATGCAGCATGCCGTTCCACGCCTTCTCGCACGCATGCTATTTCACGCTGCGCTCCGGCGGGCAGACGAAGATCACCATGCTTTTTGACAGCGGCTATGTCTGGTGCGTCTGCATCCCCGTCGCATTCGTGCTCTCGCGCTTCACGGACATCCACATCGTGCCGATGTTCTTCATCTGTACCGCACTTGAGATTTTCAAATGTATCGCTGGATACCTGTTTGTGAAAAGCGGGAAATGGGTCCGCACGATCGTACCCTCTGCGCAGGACGCATAACGCACCTTCCAAAGGGCTGCCCCCCTATTTCCGGCAGCCCGTTTTCGCGCTGCAGCTTGGCGCAAAAGTTGCCCGAAAGCAGCGCGTCTCTCCCGTGCCCTGCCGAGCAGGGTTGTTTTAATATATTATATATTTCCTCTTTACTTTATCATGCTAATGTGTTACTATACCAGAGCAACATATTCGACTGCATGGAAAGTGAGGACACACCACTATGAAACGCATGAAGTTTTTCCTGCTCGCGCTTGCGCTGACCTTCGTTCTTGCCGCCGCATTCGGCTGCGCCCAGCCGGCCGGGCAGGAAGGAAAGACCTTCACCGTCGGCTTTGACGCGGATTTCCCGCCCTATGGCTACATCGACGACAACGGCGAATACATCGGCTTTGATCTGGACCTTGCCGCAGAGGTCTGCACGCGCCGCGGCTGGACGCTCAAGCTCTCCCCTATCGACTGGGACGCCAAGGATTTCGAGCTGGAATCCGGCGCGATCGACTGCATCTGGAACGGCTTCACCATGAACGACCGCGAGGAGCTTTACACCTGGACGGATGCTTACATGGACAATTCCCAGGTATTCGTGACCCGCGCCGCGGACGGTATCGCCGCCTTTGCGGATCTTGCGGGCAAGGTCGTGACCGTTCAGGCGGACAGCTCCTGTGAAGCCGCCCTCAACGACGAGGAGAACCCGGAGGCGATCGCGCTGCGCGATTCCTTCGCGTCGCTCGAACGCTGCGCGGAGTATAACACCGCGTTCATGGAGCTCGAGTCCGGTGCCGTAGATGCCATCGGCATGGACGTCGGCGTTGCGCGTTACCAGATCGAGGGCCGGGAGGATCAGTTCTCCATCATGGAGGAACCGCTCCAGAGCGAACAATATGCCGTCGGCTTTAAGCTCGGCAACACCGAACTGCGCGACCAGGTGCAGGAGACCCTGCTGGAGATGGTCGAAGACGGCAAGTTCACGGAAATTTCCAACAAGTGGTTCGGCTATGACGTCTGCACGCTCGGCAAATAACCGATGCAGCCAAAACGCGGGCCGCTTTGCCGCCGTCCGCGTTTTCTTTCGATTTATGATAAGCCGGTTTATCAAGCCCGGAAGGTAGAGAATCCCCATGTCTTTTCAGGTAATGCTCACACAGCTCGGAGGCGGCATGCTCACCTCCATGCTCATCTTCGCGTTCACGCTCCTCGGCGCGCTCCCGCTGGCGCTCCCATTGGCGTTTGGGCGCATGAGCAGGTGCACCCCGCTGCGCATACTCATGCAGGTCTACATCTCCATCATGCGCGGCACGCCGCTGATGCTCCAGCTCCTCGTGGTGTATTTTGGGCCGTGGTTCCTGCTGAAGATCCCGCTCACCAACGGTTACCGGTTCTATGCCGTCATCATCGCGTTCGTGCTCAACTATGCGGCCTATTTCGCTGAGATCTACCGCGCGGGCATCGAATCCATCCCGCGCGGCCAATATGAAGCCGCGGAGGTGCTCGGCTATTCCAAAGGGCAGACCTTCTGGCGCATCATCTTCCCGCAGATGGTCAAGCGGATCCTGCCGCCCGTCACGAACGAGGTCATCACGCTTGTGAAGGATACCTCCCTCGCCTTCTCCATCGGCGTGATGGAGATGTTCACGCTCGCAAAGCAGATCGCTTCCGCCGAAAAGAGCATGACCGCACTCGTCGCCGCCGCCGTGTTCTACTATGTGTTCAACGCGCTCGTCGCCTGGGGCATGGAGCGCTTCGAACGCAAGCTGGCCTATTACCGATAAAAAGGAGTGCGTCATGAACAACATCCTCCAAATCGAATCCCTGCAGAAGAGCTTTGGCGGGCGCAAGGTGCTTAAGGACATTTCCGTCTCCGTAGCGGAGGGCGAAGTCGTCGCGGTCATCGGCCCTTCCGGCTCCGGCAAATCCACACTCCTGCGGTGCGCAGCGCTGCTCGAAACCATGGATGGCGGCGCGCTGCGCTACCTGGGCCGCTCCGCGGCCGAACCCGGGCCGGACGGCAGGACCGTCTACGCGGATGCGCAGACGCTCAAAGAGATCCGCACATCGTTTGGCCTTGTGTTCCAAAGTTTCCACCTGTTCCCGCATTATTCCGTGCTGAGGAACATCATCGACGCACCCATGTGCGTGCAAAGGCGCAGCCGGGCGGAGGCTATGGAAACCGCCATGGCCCTGCTTGCGAAGATGGGCCTTGCCGACCGGGCGGAGGCTTACCCTTACCAGCTTTCCGGCGGCGAGCAGCAGCGCGTTTCCATCGCCCGGGCGCTCGCAATGGGCCCAAAGATGCTCTTTTTTGACGAACCGACCAGCGCGCTCGACCCGGAGCTCACCGGCGAGATCCTGCGCGTCATCCAATCCCTCGCCAAAGAGAAAATGACCATGCTCATCGTAACGCACGAGATGGCCTTTGCCCGCAGCGTAGCCGACCGGGTGATCTTCATGGCCGGGGGCGTGATCGTGGAGCAGGGCAGGCCGGAGGATGTGATCGACAACCCGCAAAACGAGCGCACCCGCGCGTTTTTGACGAAGCTCACGCGCTGAATCCCCATACCTTGTACGAGAAAGGCTCCGCGCTTCCTTTGCAAAGCACGGAGCCTTTCGGGGCGATGAGGCAAGAAAACATCGGTCCGAAAAGGCGATCCCGGCCATGTGGCGGCGTTGTTCGGCCTCGAAATAGCGCCACTATTCCTTCGGCCTCACGCCTTGCCCCATAACTGGTCTAGCCTTTTCAGACTTCTGCGAACCGCAAAATGGGCTGCTTCACGGCAAATGCAAGGAAGAGGAGGGAGGCATCGCCATAGCTATTCCGACCGACGATGACGCAGCAGTTGCACGCACGTATATAAGGCATATGCGATATTGACCGGTTATTTTGTTGACTTTCGCGCTTTACCGTGTTAAACTAAAGCGAACCCATCGAAAGGAGCGTGCCCATGTACCAAAGCAAGCTGCAAAGCGAGGCGGCCGACCGCCTGTTTGAAGCCATCCTTTCGCTCCAAAGCGTAGAGGAATGCTACCGTTTTTTTGAGGATCTCTGCACGGTCGCAGAGCTGCACGCGCTTTCGCAGCGCATGGAGGTCGCGGTGCTGCTGCGCGGGGGCGAGACCTATACCGCCATCGCAGAGAAGACCGGCGCTTCCACCGCCACGATCTCCCGCGTGAACCGCTGCCTTGCCTACGGTGCAGATGGCTACGAGACCGTCCTCCGCCGCCTTGCGCAGGCAAAGCCGGAATAAGCGCGCCGCACTCTCAAAGCAGAAATTGCCGCCTTGACGGCAACTGCAAAGCCGCCTCCAGGAGAACTGGGAGCGGCATTTTTACGTTGGTGCTTCCCGAAGCGCCTCGGGATACGGCAATCCCCCGTCAGCGCTTACACGCTGCCACCCCCTTTCAAAAAGGGGGCGTTTGGGCGTGGTGAACTCCAACGGGCTTCGTATTCGGACGGCGCTCGAGAGCGCACAGGCCAAAAGGCTCCTTTGGCAAAGGGGCTGTTCGCGAAGCGGACTGAGGATTGCCGTATCAAGAAGCCGTTCCGTAAAGCCTCAACGCAAAAATGCCGCCCCCGGTTCTCCGGGGGCGGCTCGTTTCATGGAGAGGTTAGTTCATTTCGCGCTTTTTGGCGCTCCTGCGCAGGGCGATCCCCGCCATGCCGCAGGAAGCCAGGAGCAACAGTGCGCCCACGATCCCAACGCTGCCCGCGTCGCCGGTCTGCGGGGGGAGGAGCGAGGGATCTGTCACCGCGCCGGTGTTCGTCCCCGTTCCAATCACCACGCCGCCGGAAACCAGGCCGGAGCCGGTAGTGCCGGTGTGGTAATAGTCGCTCACGCCGTAGCCGCCGTTTTCAAGTTCCTCCGGGTGATACCCGGGCGCGCAGAATTCATCGGGAACCGGGCTCGTGAACGTGCCGCCGGAAATCACGATCTGGCTGTTCGCATCGTCATTGGCAACAATGCCGGCTCTTGTGACTTTTACCAGCTTGCCGTCAATGGAGCCGCCCCTCACCTCTATGGTCGGGAGATTGGACGGCGACGGCGCGGGGTTGGTGTCGTACCAATACACCTGCATATCCCCCTTTATGGAGCAGCTGCCGGACACGACCGTGTGCCCTGCGCTCACGGTGCCGTTGTCTACATATCCGGCGGTGAGCACAGTGCCCGTCAGCGTACCGCCGGAGAGCTCAGCTTCGCACCAGTTCTGCACGGACTGGGTTTTGGATGTAATCGTACCGCCAGTGATCTTCAGGATTCCGCACGCGTCGTTCTTCACAGCGATAAAGTTGTCCTGCTCGATATGGCCGCCGCTGATGATCAGGGTCGCCTCAGCGTGGGGGCCGTTGCAGATCAGGGACGCGCCCGACCACGGGGTCGGTTCGTCGCCGCCCGCATGGTTGTACACCTTGCCGCCCGCGATCTCCAGCGTTCCGCTGTTGTTCAGGATGGTGTAATAGCATCCCGCCTTGCTGGTATCCGAGCGCTTGATCTGCCCGCTGCCCACGCTGTCGGTGATCACAATATTGCCGCCGTTGTTCGTCAGCGCGGCTGTTCCCTTCGTCGTTCCGCCGTCGAGCGTTTTGCCGTTGAGATCCAGCGTGAAGCTGCCGGATGCGATCGTCACATTCTCATTCGTATCCTTGAGCAACTTGACAGTCTCTCCCGCTTTCGCCGCATTGATTGCAGCCTGCAGGGACTCATATCCTTTTCCGCCCACTGTGGCAACAGCGTTTTCGGCAACTCCAAGGGAATACGTGCCATCCTCGTTCTGAACCAGCGTGTTGCCCTCAGGCACATACGGCACAAAGCTGGCCTGGTTATTGGCATCAAACGTGCCGCCGTTCACGGTGATGTTGGCGTTCTCAACGGCCGTCGTTACGCTGCCCGTAAACGTGCCGGACTGGATGTTGATCTTCGCTTTCTCCAGAACGTCAGTCTGCGTTTTATCATGTCCATATTCGATGTCGCCCTGAATCGTGCCAGTCGTGTTCACGTTGACGGTAACGCCATCCGGATAGCCGCCATTCGGCCAATAATAGACGTCAAATGCCTTTTGGCCATCAGGAGCCAGAAGGCTCGTGCTGCCAGTAACCGTCAGGCTGCCGTTGTTGTTGCTTACAACATACTCGGCGTTAGAGCCGCTCGCATCGACTTCTACATTGTGCAGCGTCAAATTGCAGTAGTTCTGGATGAAAATTCCTAGCTTGGGGTTTGGGGCAGCATAGAGCGTTCCATTCTGGAACGTTACGGTGCTTCCCTTCAGGAGCTGGAATCCGTTCGTCTCGGTACCCGCCGAGCCTACAGTGGGTGCGACGACCGTAAACGTGTAGTTGCCCAGGTTGACCGTGATGTTCTGGTTCGGCTGCACCTTCGAGCCGGCGCATTCCGTATTCGCCGTGAGCTGGATCGTCGTAGCGGTGCCGTCTTCCGGGACGGCAGCCACCGCATCCGCGAACGTGGCATACTGCGTTTCGCCGATCAACCACGGGCCGGTGGTCTGGGGCGCTTCTCCGCCTTCCGCTAAGGCCGCGGGACAAAGCGCCAGCACAAGCGCCGCGCACAGCAGAAATGCAAGCGTTTTCTTCTGTTTCGTTTTCATCGTTCCCTCCTCAATGATTCATGGCGTCTGCGTCCGCATGCTCCCCCTGGCTCTTGCCGCTGCCGACCCATGTTTTTCCTTGTTTTTATTATATCATAAATCCGGCAGTTGTCATATATATTTTATAAAACATGTTGTTATGTTGCTGCAAGGCGCCTCCGCCTCCTGCCTGAAATAAAAAAGCAGTGCATCTCCTTTGCGCTGCTATAAAAAAGCCCGTGCCGCGCTGGCTCCGGGCTTCATAACCGCTTTTCTTTCCCCTCCCGACTCAAATTCCGGATGAAACGCAGTGTCGCGCCGCTCACCGCGCACCGGCTTCCTCATCCTCCCCGGCCAGCATGCAGCGCAAAAGCCCGGGGCGGAGCGCAAAGGAGGCCGCGAGCAGGCCGAGCGCAGGCAATAGGAACACGGCGAGCGGCAGCGTCACCGGGAAGAACAGCGTCGACGCGCCGATGCACATCACAAGCGCGAAAACCGCGAGCACGCTGCGCCGGAATTCCGAAACAGCCAGGATCAGCGCGTTTCTGAGCATGTCCCCAAGCGAAAGCTCGCACATGGCCAGCATGGAATGGAAGTAAAGCCCGGCGGCCGTGAGCGCCGCAAAAATCAGCGCCGCCGCAAGGAGCGGCAGCAGTGCGAGCGGGTTTGCGCCCGCCATCGCGCCGTAGGAATACGCGCCGTACCCGGCAAGCCCCGCGGCAAGCGCAAACGCCCAGCCGCAGGGCAGCGCGCGCTTCCATTCGCCCAGGAACGCCTTGCGGAATTCGGGCCAGAGCGGCGGCCGTTTCCCGCCCGCAAGGAGGCTCGTAACGCGCAGCGCCGCCGTAAGCGCCATCGGCATGGTCACAACCGGCGCGCACCCCGCAAGGAAGAGCAGGTTCAGCTTGACCAAATACCAAAGCTCGTCGAACGCAGTGGCGCAAAACCGGAGGAATTCCGGCTGTTTTCCCTGCGGCTCCCGTTTTTTTCGCGGTTTTCCGTTCATTGGTCCTGCCTCGGCTTTTTGTTTTTCAGTATAGCAAATGCGGGGGCGGAAGTAAAGGAACGCGCCGCGCCTTTACAGCTATCATGGGCTGCGAAAACGCTTCCGCAGCCCATGATTTTCATACTGTCTGCGTGTCATTTCCCGCCGCAGGTGTGGCCTCCGCAGGCATGGCCTTCCGCATGCCCGCCGCAGCCATGCTCGCCGCAGGCATGATCCGCGCCATGGCGTTCGTCGTGGTGGCTGCACTGCACGGCTACGTTATACGCAAGCGTACCGTTCAAAAGCGCCGAGACCGCCTCGTCCGCGCTGCCTGTAACGCCGCCATAGAGCTGGACGCCTGCTTCCCGCAGCGCGTTCTGCGCGCCTGCGCCAATGCCGCCGCAGATCAGCACATCCACGCCGTTCCCCTTCAGGAACGCCGCAAGCGCGCCGTGGCCGCTGCCGTTGGTTTCCACAATCTTGGAGGCGCGCACCGCGCCGCTTTCCACATCGTACAGCTTAAACTGCTCCGCATGCCCAAAATGCTGGAATACCGTCCCGTTTTCATAAGTTACCGCGATCCGCATGTTTTTTCTCCTTCCGTTTCTGGGGTTTTCCCCCTCGTATTGTTCTTCCGGCGTTTCGCACCGCCTCCGCGCGCAGGCGTGCCCACAGCCGATCGCCGCGCCGTCGCACAGCACGTATGCGCCGCCCTGGATCGTCAGCTCCCGCCCCGTCACCAAGCATTCGGCAACCTTGCTGCGCGCGCCCGCATAAATCGCCTGCGCCGTGGTGCGCGCGACGTTCATGCGTGCCGCGCACGCTTCCTGCGTCAGCCCTTCGTAGTCGATGAGGCGGATCGCCTCAAATTCATCCACCGCCATCGCAATCGGCGGCAGCTCGGGCTTGCCGCCCTCCACCGGCCCAAACCGCAGGCAGCCGGGCATGGCGCAGACGCGCCTTTGTTTGCACGGTCTTGGCATGAGCGCCTCCTTTTTCCGACATATGCCATTTACAAATTCAGTATACTCCATTTCCGTCATATGTCAATAACTTTATTCTGCTCAATCACAGTTGTCCTTATAATGGGGCGCGCAGGCGGACGCAGGCATTTGCGTTGCGCAAAGGCCCGTGCCGCAGCGGGCTGGGCGGAGCCTTTTTCCTCTCTTAACGGGAACAACGGCAAGCATAAGGAGTATACGTAAAACGGAGGAAAGCGGCCTCCTATGCGGGCAAATTTCCTTTTTGTTGTTGGGGATGCACTGCATCAATTTACTTCCTTTTTGAAAGGAGAGCTCCGAGTTTCTTCAGCCAAGCATCAGCGTTATATTGACCGATTCGATCAACCATGCTATAATTGTGTTAACCGATTCGGTCAACACAGGAGGTCTTCTTTTGAACCAGCGTTTCTTCGAGCTCCCGGCGGAGCGGCAGGAGGCGATGCGCAGCGCCGGATTGCAGGTGTTCGCCAAGCACAATTATGCCAAGGCTTCCATGGAGGAAGCGGCGCGCCTTGCAGGCGTTTCCAAGGCGTTGCTGTTCCATTATTTTGGGAGCAAGCGGGAGTTTTACCTTTACCTTTACGATTATGCGACAAAACTCGTGATCCGGGAGATGTCCGCAGCGCACGATTATTCCGAAACGGACTTCTTCAACATCCTCGTAAGCGCGCAGCTTTCCAAAATCGCCATCCTGCATGCACACCCTTATGCGATGCAGTTCATCGCCAACGCGTATTTTGAGGAGGATCCACGCGTGCGCCCCGCCCTCGTGGACAGCTTCAGCGCAATCGTCATGGACAGCAGCGCGCGCTTCCTGGCCCGTGCGGACGCATCCAAACTGAAGGAGGGTGTTTCCGCAGAGGCGCTGCTCAACATCGTGCTCTGGATGGCGGATGGCTTCATGCGCAGCCGCACGCCGGAACAGCTCAAGGATCTCGAAGCGCTCAATGATGAATTTCTGGCGCATGTCGCGCTGCTCAAGCAACAATTTTATAGGGAGGAATTTCTTTGATGGACGCGATCCTCAAAACCGAAGGATTGACCAAGCGCTATGGCAAGGCGCGCGGCGTTGAGGGCCTCAGCATCTCGCTTGCTGAAGGCGAGTTTTTCGGCTTCATCGGGCCAAACGGCGCCGGCAAAAGCACGACCATCCGCACGCTGCTTGGGCTCATCTCCCCCACCGCAGGGCGGGCGGAGCTCTTCGGGCTCGATTGTACGAAGCACCGCCGGGAGATCCTTGCAAACGTTGGGTATCTCCCCTCCGAAGCCGCGTTCTACCCCGGCATGCGCGCAGGCGACGTCATCGCGTTCTCCGCAAAGCTGCGTGGGCTCGACTGCGCAAAGGAGGCCGCCGCGCTGTGCGAGCGCCTTGCGCTCGACCCGCGCCGCAAGGTAGAGGAGCTTTCCCTGGGCAACCGCAAAAAGCTCGGCATCATCTGCGCGTTGCAGCACAAGCCGCGCCTTTCCATCCTTGACGAACCGACGAGCGGCCTTGACCCGCTCATGCAGAAGGAGTTCTTCGCCATTCTGAAGGAGCGGCACCGGGCAGGCGCCACAGTGTTCCTCTCCTCCCACGTGCTTTCGGAGATCCAACGCCACTGCGGCCGCGCCGCCATCATTCGGGAAGGGCGGCTCATCGCCTGCGACACGGTGGAGCGCCTTGCGCGCACGGCTGCGCGGCGCGTAAACGTACAGGGGATACCTGCATTGGATCTCCCTGGCATGGCTGACGTCTCCCGCACGGAGCATGGTGTCAGCTTCCTGTATGGCGGGGAAATGCCAGCGCTCATCGCGGCGCTCCAGGGGCTCCCCGTAACCGACCTGACCATCACGGAGCCAGACCTCGAAGAGGTATTCCTGCATTTTTATCAGAATGGAGGGACGGACGAATGACCATCTTCCGGCATGAAATGAAGCAAAGCGCAAAAACGCTTTGCGTCTGGTGCGCCATTGTGGGCGGGATGATCTTCCTCTGCATGATCCTCTTCCCGGAGATGCTGGGGCAGATGGGCAGCGTAAGCGACCTGTTTTCCGAAATGGGCGACTTTACCGCCGCCTTCGGCATGGATCGGATCAGCTTCGCGGAGCCGATGGGCTTTTACGGCGTCGAATGCGGCAACGTGCTCGGCATCGGCGGGGCGCTGTTCGCGGCCTATCTCGGCGTGCGCCTGCTCGCCAAGGAAGAAGGCGCGCACACGGCGGAATTCCTTTTGACGCACCCGGTCTCCCGCACCCGCGTCGTCGCGGAAAAGCTCGCCGCGCTGCTCGCACAGCTGCTGCTGTTCAACGCGGCCTGCGTCTGCTGTTCCCTGCTCTCGTTCGCGGCCATCGGCGAAAAAATCGCCGTGCGCGAATTCGCGCTGTTCCACCTCGCCCAGCTTGCCTTGCAGGTGGAGATCGGCTGCATCTGCTTCGGCGCATCCGCCTTTGCGCGGCGCGGAGGCGTCGGTGCGGGCCTTTGCCTCGCCGCGTTTCTGTACTTTTTGAACCTCGTCGGCAACATCTCCGAAGCGGCGGAATTCCTGCACTATATTACGCCCTTCCACTATGCGGAGGCGGCGGACATCATTGCGGATTCCACGCTCAACGTCCCGCTGCTGCTGCTTGGCCTTGGCTATGCAGCCATCTCCGTATGCGCCGCATTCGCGCGTTATGCGAGGAAGGATATTGCGGCTTAGCGCCAAACGTCCATTTTTAAATGGGGCTGCCCTTTTCCGGCAGCCCCATCGTGCGTCAGGAAAGTTTTATTCCACGCGCTTCCCGCCGATGAACACGGCGGCCGTGCGGGTCAGGTAATGGAACGGATGGCCGTTAAACACGGCGACGTCCGCATCCTTGCCCGGCTTGAGGGAGCCGACGCGATCCTCCACGCCCATCGCGCGCGCGGCATGGATGGTGATGGCGCGCAGCGCGTCCTCCTCGGGAAGCCCTTCGCGCACACACATCGCGGCAAAAGCCGGCAGCAGCCAGAGCGGCGTAACGTCATGGTCGGTCGTGATGGCGACCCGCATGCCCGCCTTGCTGAGCTGCCCCGCCGTTTCAAACGAGCCGCCCACGGTCTCCGGCTTCCCGGCGGGTCCCATTGAGGGACCGACTACGGGGATCATATCCTCCGCCGCAAGGCAGGGGATGATCTTCCCCGCGCCCGTGGCGTGCAGGATGCAATAGCGCAGGCGGAACTCCTTTGCGATGCGCACAGCCGTCAGGATGTCATCCGCACGGTGCGCATGGAAATGCGCCGGGATCTCCCGCCGCAGCAGCGGGATGAGCGCCTCCATGTCCGGCTCATATAGATCCTCGCCCGCCTCCTTTTTGGCCAGGTAACGCTGCGCGCGCGTAAGCGTGCGGCGCATAATGGCCGCCGTCCCCATCCGCGTCATGGGCTCGCGCCCTTTGTTTTCCCCATAATTGCGCTTCGGGTTTTCCCCAAGCGCAAATTTGATCGCGCAGGGGGCCTTGAGCGTCATCTCGTCCACGTTGGTCCCCGCGAGCTTAATCGCGGCGATCTGCCCGCCGATCACGTTCGTGCTGCCGGGGGCGACCGCAACGGTCGTCACACCCGCGCGCCGCGCCTTCGGGATCGCCGTATCGAACGGGTTGAAGCCGTCCACCACGCGCACGTCCGGCGTGACCGGGGAGGTCGTCTCGTTGCAGTCCTCCCCTTCCCAGCGCAGGCCTTCCTCCGAGATGCCGATATGCGTATGCGCGTCGATCAGTCCGGGCAGGATATAGCCGCCCGCGGCGTCAAACGTCTCCCCGCAATAAGCGGGCGCATCCCGCAGATCCCCGCAGGCTGTAACGACGCCGTTTTCAAAGTCCACATAGCCCGTTTCAAAGCGCCCGCCCTCCATGGTGAGCAAAATACCGTTTTGAATCCGCATAGAAACCACCTCACATCGGGATAACCAGGGAAACCAGGATCAGCAGCAGCCCGCAGGCCGCCCGCGCAAGCACGCGCGCCCGCTCCTGCTGCTCCGGCTCAAACTCCGCCTCGTTGCACGCCGTGGCGGAGACGAGGTCGTCGTCAAAATCCGTGTTGTCCATCGCAAAGGATGGCCGGCGCAACTTCGTCTTATCGCGCCGGTGGAGATACGGCACGCGCGGCCTGCGCCTTTTCTTCTTCCATGCGTCCCCGTGGAAGAAGCCCGCCGCATGCAGGTGCGTAAACCAGCTCCAGGCGAGGAACGCGCAGCCCGCCGCGCAAAGCGCGAACACAAAGTATAGCCGCACCCCGCCATACAGGCCCGCGATGAATGCCGACGCGGCGAGCGCATACGCAAAGTAGCGCAGTGCCTTTGCATAGATCAGGCGGAAATACCGTTTTTTCTGCAGCGCTTCCATCAGATTCCCAGCTCCTCTCGGTAAATCGCAAGCTCCGGTTCGTTCGCAAGGATGAAATGTCCGGGCATGATTTCCACCCATGCGGGCGCGTCATCCTTATAGTTGTGCATGGCGGGATCGTAAACCAGCAGCTCCTTGCCCCGCTCAAGCTCAGGATCCGGATACGGCACCGCGGAGAGCAGCGCCTTGGTATACGGATGCAGCGGGCAGCGGAACAGCTCTTCGCAGGCCGCGAGCTCCACGATGCGCCCCTTGTTGATGACGGCGATACGATCCGAGATAAAGCGGACCACGGAAAGGTCATGGGCGATGAACAGATACGTGAGCCCGCGCTCGCGCTTGAGCTTGTTGAGCAGGTTGATGACCTGGGCGCGGATGGAAACGTCGAGCGCAGAGATGGGTTCGTCCGCCACGATGAAATCCGGGTTCATGACGAGGCTGCGCGCAATGCCGATGCGCTGGCGCTGGCCGCCGGAGAACTCGTGCGGGAAACGGGAGGAAAACTCCTTGGAAAGGCCCACCTCCTGCATGATCTCCTCCACCTTGCGCAGCCGGTCCTCCTCGTTGTCGAACAGGTGGTAATTGTAAAGCCCCTCGGAGATGATGTAATCCACCTTGGCGCGCTCGTTGAGCGAAGCCATCGGATCCTGGAAGATCATCTGCATCTCCATATGCAGGTGCTTCACGTCGTCCTTTCCGAGCCTGCCCGTGATCGGATCGCCCTTATAGACAATGCTGCCATCCACGTTGTTGTTATAGATGCGCATGATCGCCCGGCCGATGGTCGTCTTGCCGGAACCGGATTCGCCGACGAGCGAAAGCGTCTCGCCCTTATAAATGTCGAAGTTTACGCTGTCCACGGCGCGGAATTCCTTCCCAGCCAGCTTGAACTTGACCGTGAGGTTCTTCACCTGCAAGAGCTTCTCCGCATGCGCGCCGTAGTCGAACGGCTCCGCGGGCTCGGCATGCTCCGCCCGGCGCGCCGCTTCCGCCGCTTCGATTTCCTTCCGGTATTCTGCCGCATAGGGGTGCAGCAGCCAAGTCTTTGCCCAATGGGTATCCGAGATCTGGAAGCGCGGGGGCTCCTCCTCAAAGTCGATCTCCATCGCTTCCGGGTTGCGCGGCGCAAACGCGTCACCACGGATCTCCTTGAACAGGCTCGGCGGCGTTCCCTTGATAGAGTAGAGCTCGTGTCCCTTTACGCCGAGCTGCGGCAGGGATTGCAGCAGCGCTTTCGTGTAAGGATGGGCCGGCTGTTTGAAGATCTCGCGCACCGTGCCGTATTCGATGATCTGCCCGGCGTACATCACGCCCACCCAGTCCGCGACGTTTGCGACGACGCCAAGATCGTGGGTGATGTAAACGACCGTCATCTTCAATTCCTTTTGCAGATCCTTGATGAGCCGGAGGATCTGTGCCTGCACCGTAACGTCGAGCGCGGTGGTCGGCTCGTCGCAGATGAGGATCTCCGGCCGGCAGGCGATGGCCGTCGCAATCACGACGCGCTGGCGCATGCCGCCCGAGAATTCGTTGGGGTATTGCTTGTAGCGGGATTCCGCATCCGCGATGCCGACGCGCTTGAGGATCTCGATCGCCTCGCGCTTGGCCTCCTCGTGTTCCGTGCCAAAGTGCCAGGTGATGACCTCCGCGATCTGCTCGCCGATGGTGCGCACCGGATTGAGGCTCGTCATGGGGTCCTGGAACACCATGGCGATCTTCTTCCCGCGCACCCGGAGCCATTCCGCCTCGGTTTTATACTTGGTCAGATCCTCCCCGCGGTAAAGGATTTCGCCGCCGGTGACGGAGCCGTTCTTATCCAGCATCCCGATGAAAGACTTGGTGAACACGGATTTCCCGCAGCCGGATTCGCCCACGATGGCGAGCGTCTCGCCCTCGTACAGGTCGAGCGACGCGCCGCGCACAGCGGTGAGCGTTGCGCCGCGCAGGTTGAATTTGACCTCCACATCCCTTGCGGAAAGGATCAGCGGCGATGCATGGCCGTTCTTGTTCTGTTCCATGGTTTCCGCCCTCCTCAAACGTGGTTGCGCGGATCGGAAGCATCCGCGAATTTATTGCCGATCACATAAAACGCGACGGTGATGATGCAAAGGATGGCCGTCGGCAGCATCATCTGGTACGGGTGCAGCGTAAAGGAAGCGCGCCCCTGGTTGACGATGTTGCCAAGGGTGATCGCGTCTACCGGCATGCCGACGCCCACAAAGCCCATGAACACTTCAGAGCCGATGGAATACGGGATGCAGAGCGCCGCTTCCATGATGATGAGGCTCACGATGTGCGGGATGATGTTGCGCGTCGCAATGCGCCGCACCGGCGTGCCAAGGCATTTGGACGCGATGTTGTATTCGCTGTCGCGCAGGGAGAGGATGCGGTTGCGGAAGAAGCGCGCTTCCACGATCCACCCGCGGGACGCCATGGAGATGAACAGAGTAAGGTAGCTCGTGTTCATAATGTATGCAAGCAGCACGAGGTAAACCGTCGACGGGATGTTCGTCATGATGTTATACAGCTCGATCATGAACGGATCCAGCTTTTTGTTGTAGCCCCAGAGCGCGCCCGCGATCATGCCGAAGCCGACGTCCGAAAGGGCGATGCAGAACCCGAGCAGGAAGGAGTTGCGGCAGCCATACCAGGCGCGCGCCCAGATGTCGCGCCCGAGCGTGTCCGTGCCGAACCAGTGCTCCGCGCTCGGGCGCAGATTCCAATCGAGCGGGAAAAGGCTCACCTCCGTGGGATCCACATCCGAGAACACCGGGTAAAGGATGCTCATCACGATCATTGCGAACACGAGCCCAACCAGCACGACAACTGCCTTGTTCCGGAAAAAAGTGCGGATTGTGGAGCGCCAATAGGAATAGTTCGAGAACCCCGTGTCCTCGCTGCTGATGTTGTCGAATACAGCGGCGCGGAACTTAAGCGGGTTCAGAGCCGCATTGGGCATTTTTTTGCTTTCCATTTATTCTCCCTCCGTCAGCTTGATGCGCGGGTCCACAAACGCGACCAGCAAATCGCCCAGGAACACGCCGATCACCGAGAGGATCGCGTACATCAGTACGATCACCTGCACCAGGTTGTTATCCTGGCTTTTGATCGCGTTGGTGAGCAGGCCGCCCGTGCCCGGGATGGCGTACAGGCTTTCGATCACAAGGGAGCCGGAAATGATAAACAGCAGATCGCTCGGGAGATAGATCACAAGCGGGATCATCGCGTTCTTGAACACGTGCCTGCGCAGGACAACCTTCTTCGGCAGCCCCTTGACCTGCGCGAACTTCACATAGTCCCGGTTTTCCTCATCCACCATGAAGCGGCGGAGCCAGAGCGCATAATATGCGATGCTCCCAAGCGCGAGGCAGATCGTAGGCAGGATCCAGGATTCCGGCCTGTCCTTGTAAAACACAAGCGGGAGGTTAAACCATTTGGATACCCAAACCTGGATGAAGAAGAGGTAGATGAGGCTCGGCACAGCGCGGACGACGAGGATGTAGAGCGTCCCGAGGCGGTCTCCCCAGCGGTTCTTATAGCGCACCATCAAAAGGCCGAGCGAAATGCCGAGCACGATGCCAAGCAGCATGCTCGAAAAGCCGAACGCCGCCGTGACGGGGATTTTTTCCTGCAGCAGCGTTGCGATGGGAACCTTGGGGTAAACCGTGAGGCTCCTGCCCAGATCCCCCTGGAACAGGTTCTTTACGAAGCGCCAAAGCTGCACGAACGGGTGATCCAGAAGGCCTTGGTTGCGCAGGTAGGTCATGCGCGTGGCCTCGTCGGTCTCCTTCAGGATCTCCTGCGGGAAATAGCCGGTGAGCGGCATCAGGCGCAAGAGCATGAAGACCGTGACGAAAACGATTACGACGGTCAGCAGAGAGCGCAGCGTTCTTGAAAGGATATACTTTGTCAAGGAAATTCCTCCGTTTCAGATGGAGTAAACGGTTACGCGTACATTCAACGGAAACAAGCTCAAGGAAAGGCGCGCCGCCCGCCGGCAGCGCGCCGCAACTGTGCTTTCGGGTCAGCGTTGGGTTCAGCTTTCTTTGAGCGCCTCCTCCCGCGCGATGTTGTAGGCGGATTCAAGCGTCTGATACTCCTCGTAGGTAAGCGGCTCTTCCATCACGAGCGTACCCTTATATTTGCTGTTGCCATACAGGGTCAGCGGGCTTGTAAACGGCATGGAGTTGGTCATGTAATAGCCGCGCAGCGAGGAGATGAACGGGATGACATACGCTCCGTTGCAGAGATAGGCCTCCGCTTCCGCAAAGTATTGCAGGCGTTCTTCAAAGGTCGCGGCGTTGAGCGCCTGCTCGATCAGCGCGTCGTATTCGGGCACCTCGTAGCAGCCTACGTTTTCTGCGCCATCCGTTGTCATCCGGGTCAGCAGGCCGGAGGGATCGGCATAGCCGGTGGAAAGCGAATCAAAATAGATGTCGTAATTGAGCGGATCGGCCACGGTGCCATACGTCCAGCCGCTGAAAGCGGCAATTTCAAAATTGATGAGATCCGCGCCGATGGCCTCTTCTATCATGGCTTTCATTAGCTGCGCCATGATGATCTCGCTCTCGTCATCCGTGCCGACGTAGATGACGGTGACGGGGAGCTTTCCATCCACCTCGAACGTGCCGACGGGGAGGTAATCCACCGTGCCGGCTTCGACGCCGATGATGTTGCCTTCCGCATCGCAAAGCTCTGCGACCGCGGCTTCCATATACTGGCGCGCCAGCTCGGGGTCGTTGTAATCCGTCTCCTTGATCGCCTTGAGCGGCTCATAATCCGTGTAATCTACGCCGTTGCTGTCGTAGATCGCGTCTTCCGCGTTGATGGTATTGCGCAGGACGCGCGCCGGGTTGACGGGGTCGCGCAGCGTTGCGATTGATTCGCGGTTGAGCGAGTATTGCAGCGCCTTGCGGAAGTTTTCATTCTGGATGAAGGTATTGAACTCCGGGTTCTCACCCTGGAAATCGAGCCAGAGATAGTTCGTGGAAAGGCTGCGCTCCGTGGGGATGAGCTTGTCCTCCCACTCCGTGCCGGCCATGGAAAGGTATTCTTCCGCCGCAACGCTCGTCTCGTCGATCTCGCCGCGCTTAAACATCTCAAGGGAAGTCGTCCCTTCAGGCACCATCTGGTATTCAACGCGATCCACAGTGATGTGCTCCAGATCCCAATACAGCGGGTTTTTGGTAAGTGTGATCGCCTTGTCGCGCTCAAAATGGGAGATGTAATACGCGCCGCAGTAAAGCATGTGCTCGTTATCGACGGCAAAGTCGTCCCCCAGCTCCATGGCATAGTCGTATTCGACCGGCAGCAGCAGCATGCTGCTCTCGATCAGGGAAAGGAAGTATGGGGCGCTGGATGTGAGCGTATACTGCACGGTATATTCGTCGAGCGCTTTGACGCCTACGGTCTCGTCAAAGCTCGCAACCACTTCGTCGCGCACAAGGTCGGTCTCCACTTCGGGGTCGTCGATGTCGTCCAAATTCCAGTAATAGTCGTACAGGCCTTCGATGAGGTTGCGCACCACGCGCAGGGAATACGCGTCGTTTTGCGGGTCGCCAATGTAGCGGATACCGTCCACGAAGTCCTCCGCAGTCACCGCAAGGCCGGTGTCCTTGCCCTCATGGTCCACCCAGTTCACGCCCTCGCGGATCTTGAAGGTCCAGATGGTCTGATCCGCATTGGTCTCCCAGCTTTCCGCAATGGACGGGACGTATACGCCGTAGATATCCGGCTCCACAAGGCCGTCGATGCAGTTTGAAACGATGGAGCGGACGGTCGAATATGCGGTCGAAAAATAGTTGAAAGAGGAATAGGATGAGCTGAAGGAAGTCTTGTATACATTGAGGTATTCCTTATTGCCGATGATGTCCTCGGCAGCAGACTGAACCGCCTGCGGTTCCTGCGTGGCCGTTGGGGCAGGCGCATCCGTCGGGTCCGTGACGCTGGTACCGGTTTGGCACGCAGCCAGAGAGACGGCGAGCGCAAGTGCCAGCAACAATGCGAGTGTGCGTTTCATGTGTTTTCCTCCTTGTTAATATTGCGGGGTTCGCCCCGAACTGGAGAGACGATGTAGATCTGCAGGAGACGCCCCTTTTATGGCTTTTATCGTATAACCCTGAAAACGCCGCCGCAACAAAATGGGGACATCCTTAGCGTTTTTTTAGCATAGCGCCCTTTTTCGCGCGGGCCGATGCGTGTATAATGATGAAAGGTTATGATTTTGATGGCGGCTTGAATTACTTCAGCAAATCAACAAGGAGTGTTCCGGCGATGGGAAAGCGTGCTTACAGGCGTTCCATGGCTCCCGTGAAAAACCTTCGCGGGATTTTGCTTGCCGCGCTCGCATCGGCGCTGATCTTCCTGTTTTCGCGCGTCATATTCCAAAGCTCGTTCTATGCGATCCCCCTGCTTGCGCTCATCACGCTCCCGCTCGCCATCGCGGCGACAAACGCCGCCTGGCGTGCCGCTTCCGCATGTGCCGCAGTCCTGGTGTTTTCCCTGTTGGAATTCACGGTAAACGCCGGCGCAACGCAGCTCTCGCCCATCTTTGCGGTCTATGCCGCGTGCATTCTCACCACGATCGCGCTCCTCGGCGGCGGGCTTTACTGGCGCATTCGCGCGGAACGCGATCTCTATGGTGAACAAAGCGCCCGCGAGCGCTCGATCTCCGCGCTCAGCACGGCGCTTTTGACCGCTTCCACGGCGGAGGAGCTGTACGTGCTGACGCTTCGGAGTCTCTATAGCGTCATGAATTGCTCCACGGTCCTCTTTGTCCCGGACGGCGCAGGCGGCGTCCGCCGCGCCGGCAGCTATCCGGAAGGGCTGCTGCTTTACCCGGTAGGCGGCGTCGTCTCCGCCTGCCACAGCACCGGCAAGCGCACCGGATACGGAACCGCCTTCTATGGCAAAAATCCCCTCTGCTGCTTCCCGGTGGCGGTGGATGGGGAGGTGCTCGCCGTGGCCGGCGTGTTGATCGACGCCTGGCGCGGCGTAAGCGCCTACCAGTTGCAGACCGCAGAGCTTCTGCTCGTGCGCGCCGGCGTGGCGCTCAAGCGCATCGCGCTCATGCGCCGCGAACAGAAGATCCTGATGGAAAAGGAGCTCGAGCGCATGCGCTCCGACTTTCTCCGCTCCATCTCCCACGACCTGCGTACGCCGCTCACCGGCATCATCGGCGCTTGCTCCGCATTAAACCAGGAGGATGTGGCGCTGGACGAGGCCGCGCGGCGCGATTTGATCCAGAGCATCGGGGAAGAAGCGGCCTGGCTGCTGCGCATAGTGGAAAACCTGCTTTCCGTCACGCGCGTGGGGGCAAGCGGTCCAAAGCTCAACAAAAGCTGCGAGCCGATTGAAGAGATCCTCTCGGAAACCCTGGAAAAAGCGCGCGGCCGCTTCCCGGATGCGGAGATCGCCGTCACGCCGCCCGCCGAATTCCTGATGGTGCCGATGGACCCGACGCTCATTGTGCAGGTGCTTATGAACCTGATTGAAAACGCGGTGAAATATTCCGGCTCCGCCGCCCGGATCGACCTCATCGCCGAGGACGGGGACGCGTTCGTATCGTTCACCGTGCGCGATTATGGCCGCGGGCTGAGCCAGGAGGATCTCTCGACGCTGTTCGAGCCGTCGGCGCGGCGTGCCGGGGATTCCACCCACGGCATGGGGCTTGGCCTTTCCATCTGCAAAAGCATCATCCAGGCGCACGGCGGCGAGATCTACGGGCGCAATGGAAACCCGTGCGGCGCGGTATTTACGCTGACGCTCCCAAAGGAGGATTCCAATGGCCACAGTTAAACCGACCGTCCTTGTGATCGAAGACGAGGGCTATATTTTAAAGGTATTGAAAACCGTGCTGTATGCGGGCGGATACCGCGTCCTCTCAGCGCAAAACGGCGCCGACGCGCGCGCCTCCGTCTCCGCCTATATGCCGGATATGGTGCTGCTCGACCTTGGGCTGCCCGACGTCGACGGCGTAAAGCTCCTGAAGGAGCTGCGCGCGTGGACTCGCGTGCCCGTGATCGTCGTCAGCGCGCGCAGCACGGAGCAGGACAAAATCCTCGCGCTCGACAACGGCGCGGACGATTACATCACAAAGCCGTTTTCCGCGCCGGAGCTGCTTGCACGCATGCGCGCCGTTCTCCGCCGTAACGCCCCCTCCGCCGCGCCGGACGACGCTTACAGCGTCGGGGAATTTAAAATTGATTTTGCCAAGCGCAGCGTCACGGTCGGCGGCGAAACCATCCGCCTCACGCAGGTGGAATACCGCATCGTGGAACTCATCGCCCGGCATCCCGGGAAAGTTCTCACGTACAGCTATATCATCAACCATGTCTGGGGCCCTTACGCGGATGCGGAAAACAACCGCATCCTGCGCGTGAACATGTCCAACATCCGGCGCAAGATCGAGCGGGACAGCATGGCCCCGCAATATATCCTCACCGAGATCGGCGTGGGCTACCGCATGGCGGAAAAGGTATAGCGCGCCCTTCCCGCCCAGCGCATTTTCTGGTAAAATATATTATATTCCGATTGGGCATCAAACCTACAATCTTATTTAAGGAGGAATCCAATGCGCGTATTCATCAGCGCCGACATCGAAGGCATCACCACCACAACGCTCTGGGAAGAGTGCAACCGGACGCAGGCTACCTACGCCGCCGCGGTGCAGCAGATGACCAACGAGGTCAGGGCTGCCTGCGAAGGAGCCATTGCGGCGGGAGCGGAGTCCATCTTGGTCAAGGACGCGCACGCGAGCGGCACCAACCTTGACATCCGCCAGCTGCCACGCTGCGTCGAGCTGATCCGCAGCGGCTGCGGCCACCCTTACACCATGGCCTATGGTGTGGAGCAGGGGTTCGACGCGGCCATGTTCATCGGATACCATTCCGCTGCCGGCCGTAACGGCAACCCGCTTTCGCACACCTTTTCCAGGCGGCCGTTCGAGGTGCGTCTGAACGGCCGGCTTTGCAGCGAATTCATGCTGTTCAGCCTCGTCGCAAACTATGAAAAGGTACCCCCTGTGCTCCTGACGGGCGACAAGATGCTCTGCGAGGACAGCGCAGGCATGTATCCGCTGCTGAAAACTGTCGCCGTAAAGGACGGATTTGGCAGCATGACCCGCAGCATCCATCCGGAACTCGCCTGTGAGCGCATCCGGGAAGCCGCACGGGAAGCGCTCTCCCAGGATCTTACGAAGGGCCTCATCCCCATGCCGGAGAAATTTGTTTTTGAAGTTACCTACAAGGAACACGAAAACGCCGTCTCCATGTCCTATTATCCCGGCTTTACCCTCGTTGGGGACCGTACCATCCGCATGGAAACCACGGATTACGTGGACGTTGTGCGCGCGGTGAAGTTCGTGCTGTAAGGTTAATCCGCGCTATAAGTTCCGTTTTTCATACAAAAAGCTCCCGCAGCGGGAGCTTTTTGCATGCTGCCAATAACGCGGCGTTCCCCATTTTATTGAACCTTTCACATCGCGCTTGCGCTGTCCGCGCAGCAAATGCCGCGTTTCTGACTCCCTGATGCAGGGCTTCGGTCGGCGGCGGCGAGGACGCATAAGCCAAGGCCTGCAGGCCTTTTTTCGCCGCCCGGAAACTCCGCAGCGCCCCGTCCTCCGGGAAAACAGCAATTCTAACCCAAAAGTTTAGCAATACTATATTGACATACTTTGCAAAACATGGTTTAATATCGCTGGTTGGTTTAGAAATTGTAAACTTAAAGTTTATTTATGCTTACTGGGAGGGATTCCATTTGATCGACATCGGTGGGAAAATCAAGCGCAGGCGCATCAAGCTCAGCTTGACGCAGGAGGAGCTTGCCGCGCGCACGGAGCTTTCCAAGGGCTTCATCTCGCAGCTCGAGCGCAACCTCACCTCCCCTTCCATCGCAACCCTTGCTGACATTTTGGAGGCGCTCGGCACCAACCTTGCGGATTTCTTCTCCGAGCAGGCGGAGGAAAAGGTCGTGTTCGGCGCGGACGACGTGTTCGTAAAGGAGGATGACGAGGCCGGCCACGCAATCCATTGGCTTATCCCCAACGCGCAGAAAAACTCGCTCGAGCCCATCCTTGTCACGCTTGTGCCAGGTGGGCACACCTGGGAGGATGACCCGCACGAGGGCGAGGAGTTCGGCTACGTGCTCGCGGGGAGCGTTGTGCTCCGCTTGGGCGAACGCAGCTTCCGCGTGCGGCGCGGGTCGAGCTTCTGCTTCAAGCCCTCCGCCGTGCATTACATCGAAAACCCCGGCAAAACGGAAGCGCGCGTGCTCTGGGTCTCCACGCCGCCAAGTTTCTGAACCGCTCCCAGCTTCATCCCGATTCTAAATTTTGCGAGGTACCGCCATGTCCAAGCACCTGATCGACCTGATCGACATCCGCAAATCCTATGGCGCGGAGGATGCGCTCAAGCGCATCAACCTGTACATCCGGGACGGCGAATTCCTGACGCTGCTCGGCCCCTCCGGCTGCGGGAAGACGACGCTCCTGCGCCTCATCGCGGGCTTCACCATGCCCACGGAAGGCCGCGTTTTGATCGACGGGAAGGACGTTTCCGCAATCCCGCCCTACAAGCGCCGCGTGAACACGGTGTTCCAGAAATATGCCCTGTTCCCGCACCTGAACGTATACGACAACGTGGCCTTCGGCCTCAAGATACAGAAGCTCCCGAAGGATGAGATCGACCGCCGCGTCAAGGAAATGCTGGAGCTTGTGAACCTCAAGGGCTATGACAAGCGCTGGATCGAACAGCTTTCCGGCGGGCAGCAGCAGCGCGTGGCCATCGCGCGGGCACTGGTGAACCGGCCGCAGGTGCTTCTCCTGGATGAACCGCTCGGCGCGCTTGACCTCAAGCTGCGCAAGGGCATGCAGCTCGAACTCAAGCGCATGCAGCAGCACCTTGGCATCACCTTCGTGTTCGTGACGCACGACCAGGAAGAGGCGCTCACCATGAGCGACACCGTCGTCGTCATGAATGAGGGCGTCATCCAGCAGATCGGGACGCCGACAGACATCTACAACGAGCCTAAGAACGTGTTCGTCGCCAAGTTCATCGGTGAGAGCAACATCCTGCCCGGCACGATGAAGCGGGATCTGCTCGTCCATTTCCACGGCCTTGATTTCGTCTGTGTGGATAAGGGCTTCGCGCAGAACGAGCCGGTGGACGTCGTCATCCGCCCGGAGGATATAGACCTCGTCGCCCCCGAAGCGGGCATGCTGCGCGGCGTGGTAAAAAGCGTGCTGTTCATGGGCGTGCATTATGAATTCCGCGTGGAGTGCGGCGAGGTAACGCTTACCGTGCATTCCACGGACTATGTGGAGCCCGGCTGCGCGGTGGGCGTCGTGATCCTCCCGGACGCGATCCACATCATGCACAAGAGCGACGCGCCGGATGCGGCGGAGCTTTTGCCCGAAGAAGGGCCCCCGGCAGAAGCGCCCGAGCTTTTGCCCGAAGAATAACGCCGGAAGGAGGCAACACGGATGAAGCGCACCGTTTTCGCTTACCCCTATGTTGTTTGGATGCTGATTTTCATCCTTGCGCCGATGTTGATGATCGCCTATTATGCGTTCACCTCGGACGGCGCGTTTACCCTTGCGAACCTCACCGGCGCGCTCACGAACGGCATGTATATGCAGGTGCTGCTGCGCTCGGTCTGGATCGCGTTCAAGGCGACAGCCATCTGCCTGCTTTTGGGCTACCCGATCGCCTACCTGCTTTCCAAGATGAAAAAGAGCACCGCGTCCCTGCTTTCCGTGCTCTTTATCGTGCCGATGTGGATGAACTTCCTGCTGCGCACCTATGCCTGGCAGGTGCTGCTTTCGCCAAGCGGCGTGCTTAACACCCTGCTCTCGGCGCTCGGCCTGCCCGCGCAGCAGTTCCTTTACACCGAAAGCGCGATCATGCTCGGCACGGTATATAACTTCCTGCCATTCATGATCCTGCCGATTTATACCGTGCTTTCCAAGATGGATCAATCCCAGATCGAAGCGGCGCACGACCTCGGCGCGAACGGGCCGACCACGTTTTTTAAGGTGGTGCTCCCGCTCTCGATGCCCGGCGTGATCTCCGGCATCACGATGGTGTTCATCCCCGCGATCACGACGTTCGCAATCTCCCGCCTCCTGGGCGGCGGCAAGTTCATGCTTTATGGCGACCTGATCGAAAACCAGTTCATCACACTCGGCATGGACGCATGGGGCAGCGGCAGCGCGCTCTCGTTCATCCTGCTCGTCCTCGTGCTCATCTCCATGGCCATCATGCGCCGCGCGGAACGTGAGGCCGGCGAGGAAGGAGGCGGCAAGCTGTGGTGAAGAAGCTGCGCACGTTTTTCAAGGGGACTTACCTCGGCCTGATGCTGGTGTTCCTGTACGCGCCGATCCTCGTGCTGATGATCTTCTCGTTCAACGGTTCCCGGACTATGGGCAACTGGACGGGGTTCTCGCTGCGCTGGTACGAGGCGCTGCTCCAGGATTCCACGATCATGAACGCGCTTGGCGTAACGCTCTCGGTCGCGGTCATTTCCGCGGTGGTTTCCACGTTCATCGGCACATTTGCGGCCATCGGCCTCAATTCGATGAAGAAGCGGCCGCGCGCCGTCATCGAGAACATCTCGCAGCTGCCGGTTGTCAACCCGGATCTTGTGACCGGCATCAGCTTCATGATGCTCTTCGCCGTCCTCGGCATCCGGGATGGGTACACGCGCATGCTGATCGCGCACATTACGTTCAACATCCCATATGTGATCCTCTCCGTGATGCCCAAGCTGCGCCAGAGCTCCAACATGCTCTATGAGGCGGCGATGGATCTTGGCTGCACGCCCTGGCAGGCGCTCACGCGCGTCGTCATCCCGGACATCATGCCGGGCATCGTTTCCGGGTTCATCATGGCGTTCACGCTGAGCTTAGACGATTTCGTTGTGAGCTGGTTTGCGACCGACGGCATCCAGAACCTTTCAATCTACATCTACTCCAGCGCGCGCCGCGGCATCAGCCCGAAGATCAACGCGCTCTCCACGCTGATGTTCGTAGCAGTCGTCACGCTGCTGCTGTTCATCAACCTCAAGTCCATCCGCGAGGAGCGCGAGGCGGACATCCAGAACAAAAAGCTCAGGCTCAAACGGCGCTGAGCCGCCCCACGCAAAAGCGCGCCGGGGTTATCCCGTGCGCTTTGAATAAACCCCAAAAACGAATGGAGGATTTCATAAACAATGAAAAAGAAGATTGCCGTATTCCTCGTCCTTGTCTTTGCCTTGTCGCTCTGCGCCGCCGGTTGCGGGGACAGCGGCAAGGTGACCATCAACGTCCTGAACTGGGGCGACTACATCGACGAAGACCTGCTCGACCAGTTTACCGAAGAAACCGGTATCGAAGTGAACTACCAGACCATGGCCACTAACGAGGAGATGCTCGTGAAGCTGGAAGCCTCCGACTGCATTTACGACGTCTGCTTCCCCTCGGATTACATCATCGAGAAGCTGATCGAAAAGGATCTGCTCCATGAGCTCAACAAGGACAACATCCCGAACCTCGCCAACATCGACGAGCGCTTCCTCGATCTCGATTTTGACCCGGAGAACAAGTATTCCGTGCCGTATATGTGGGGTACCGTCGGCATCCTTTACAACACGACCATGGTGGATGAGCCGGTCACGAGCTGGGACATCCTCTGGGATGAAAAGTATGACCAGCAGATCTTCATGTACGACAGCATCCGCGACACCATCGGCGTCGCGCTCATGAAGCTCGGCCTTTCCATCAACACCCGCAGCGAGGAGGACATCAAGGCCGCGGAAGCCGCGCTCATCGAGCAGAAGCCGCTTGTGCTTGCCTACCTGGGCGACAACATCAAGGAAAGCATGATCAACGGCGACGCCGCGCTCGCGGTCGTCTATTCCGGCGACGCCATGTGGTGCATCGATCCGGAGGAAGGCAACCCGGATCTCGATTACGCCGTGCCGGAAACCGGTTCAAACCTCTGGTTCGACAACGTCATCATCCCCAAGTCCAGCCAGCACACTGCGGAGGCCGAGGCGTTCATCAACTTCCTCTGCGACGCGGAAGTAGCCAAAGCGAACACGGAATACATCGGCTATTCCACACCGAACAAGGCCGCCCTGGCGCTGCTTGACGAAAGCTATACCGAGAACCCCATCTACAACCCGCCGCAGGAGCTCCTGGACAAGTGCGACATCTTCCACGACCTGGGCGATTTTATCAACGTCTACAACGACGCTTGGAACAACATCAAAGGGCAGTAAGGCCCCTGCATGCAGAAGTCCCGAACCGCGCAACACGGTTCGGGACTTTTGCTGCTTGGTCGGATGGGAATGTCTTAACCGTCGCCCATCCGCTTTCTTTTCATAATTCTGGATTGGCGCATAAACGTTTCTCGCGGCAGGGTGTAGCAATGCTCATATGTGCCCTTCGATGTTGGTGGATGCGCGATTTTCCGTTCCAGCGTGAACCCACAGCGTTCAATGCACTTTTGGCATCGTATGTTATAATCCTCTGTAATCGCAAAAATCAGGTCAGCCTTTTGCTCATGAAAGCCAAATTCCAGCAGCATCCTTATAATCTGTCTGCCTACGCCTTTGCCCCAAAGCGTCTTTTCATAGATCGTAACGTCGATCCGTTTTATGTTTTTCCCGCAGTACTCCTCGTTTATCTGAGACAGATTCATATTCTGAAGCCAACAATCACCCACGGGCGTACCATTGACAACAATGATGAACATATGCGCTTTCTGAGAAATGCTGCCGTAGATGTTTCGCACATCTTGTTCACTGTTTGTGAGAACGTCATCGCCTTCGCACCAATACAGCACTTCTGTTCTCGTGTTCCACTCATACAACAGCGGCAGATGTTCGTCTCTCATCGGGATCAACCTGATTTCAAATTCCCCTCGTTTGATATATAAAACCGTATTATGCGACCGAATCACGTGCATCACCATCATCCTCGCAATCAGCTGACTATGTCTTTATGTGTCAAGAGTAGTATAGCATCTGTCATCGGGTTCCACAAGAGGTATGCGTTTTGCCTCTAATTCACAGAAGCGGCACGGCTTTTCAAAGCCGCCGCTGTTATACACCGCAGAGAAAACATGTTTCACACAGCGGACCTCAATACGGCAATCCTCCGTCAGCGCTCACGCGCTGCCACCTCCCTCGGAGAGGGATTCTTGGGCTGCAAAGATTCCGAAAGGCTCCTTTTGAAAGGAGCTGTCGCCGCAGGCGACTGAGGATTGTCTTACCCGCACGGCCGTTGGAACTGTCGTGATAAACGGCGTAAGCCATGACTGAGGATTGTCCTTACCTGCGCGGTCTTTGCGATCTGCCGCGATAAATGCCGTAGGCGGCTGAGGATTGTCTCGCCTCCGCAAACAGCGGCGTCCCCCCCTCGCTTGCCTTTCCTGCAAAGGATGGTATAATAAAAATATCATTATTATTTATTGAATCATAGTACCGCCACCGGACTGTGCTGGCGGCATGAGGTTTTGATGTTCCGCTTTCTGAAACGCATTTTTGACCCTGCGGGTTTTGTTGCCCCTTCGCTCGTGAAAGGCCCTTTGCCCACCATGCGGGAAGCATATGGCAACTGCCTTGCCCTCGCCTGGCCTTCGGCGCTCGAGAGCGTGCTCATCGCGCTCGTTTCCTCCGTCGATACGATGATGGTGGGCGGGCTTGGCGCCGCGGCCATCTCAGCCGTCGGCATCACGTCCCAGCCGCGCTTCCTGCTCATGACGCCCATCATCGCGCTCAACACGGGCGTTACGGCCATTGTCGCCCGGCGCAAAGGCGAAGGGAACATTGAAGGCGCATGCCGTTCCCTCAAGCAGGCGCTGATGTTCTGCTTGTTCTTCTGTATCCTGATGGTTACAGGCGCACTCTTTTTTGCCCGGGATCTGCTTATCCTTGCGGGCGCGCAGGCGGATTTCATCGACCTTGGCGTGGAATATTACCGCATCATCATGTGCGGGCAGTTTTTCGCCTGCCTCGGCATGACGATCAACGCCGCGCAGCGCGGCTTCGGCAACACAAAGGTCAGCATGCGCTCCAACGTTGCGGCCAACCTGGTGAACCTTGTCCTCAACTATTTTCTCATCAATGGCCACTGGATCTTCCCCCGGCTCGAGACGCGCGGCGCGGCTATCGCAACGGCGGCAGGCTCCGTCGTCGCGTTCTGCATGGCGCTCGCCTCCGTGCTGCGCCCGGCGGGGCCCGGCGTCTTGACGCTGCGCTCCGGCGCGCCCTGGCGTTTTGACCGGCGCACGGCAGGCAGCATCTTCAAGGTCGCCTCCAGCACCTTCGTGGAGCAGATTTTCATGCGCTTCGGGTTCTTCACGTATGCCTCGCTTGTCGCGCGCCTCGGCACGATCGAGTTTGCCACGCACCAGATCTGCATGAACATCATCAACGTCAGCTTCGGCTTCGCGGATGGCTTTGGCATCGCCTCCACAAGCCTCGTCGGCCAGCAGCTCGGGGCGAAGCGGCCGGATCTTGCGATGCTTTACGGCAAGGTCGGTCAGCGCTGTGCGCTATGCATCGGCGTGCTGCTCGCGGTGTTCTTCACGCTCTTCCGACGGGAGCTGATCCTTCTGTTCAACGACGATCCCGCCATCGTTACCCTCGGCGCGCAGATCGTGCTCATCGTCGCCGCGACGTGCCTCGCGCAGACCTCCCAGGTCGTCATATCCGGCTGCCTGCGCGGCGCGGGCGATTCCAAGTACGTGGCGCTCAGCTCGTTCATCAGCATCGCGGTGATCCGCCCGGCGCTTTCCTGGGTGCTCTGCTACCCAGCCGGCTGGGGGCTCATCGGCGCCTGGATCGGCCTGTTCGGGGATCAGTTCCTGCGGCTCGTGCTCAATTTCATCCGCTTCCGGGGCGGGAAATGGTCTGTGATCGAGCTGTGACGCACATGCATACCGCTTGACTTTATGCGCCTTCATGGTATAATCAAGGCGAACGAATCGAATACCTCTGCTCACAGGCGCCGCCCGTTTCAAGCGGGCGCTGAAAAGGGAAAACGGTGCAAAGCCGTTGCAGCCCCCGCTGCTGTAAGGTGGATCTCAAACGCAAATGCCACTGTGCGCCCCGCATGGGAAGGCGCGTTTGGGAAACGAAGCCAAGCCAGAAGACCTGCCTCTGAGTGAACGGGATTTCTTCGGTGGGAAGGAACGTGCCTGTTTGCCGGTTTCCGGCACTCCCAATGGCCACAGTATGCTCCTTTCCGAAAACAAAAGGGGCTTTCTTTTTGCCCAAAAATCAGGAGGAATAAAATTCCCATGAACCAGAAGAAGCTTGCGCTGATCCTCGCACTCGTGCTGGCGCTCTCGCTTGCGCTTGCTGCCTGCACGCCCGCGGAACCCTTGCCAGCGGCGGAACCCACGCTGGAGCCCACGGCCGAGCCTACGCCGGAAGCCACGCCGGAACCTACGGCCGCGCCCGCCCCCGAAGCCACCGTCCTCACGGACATGCTTGGCCGCGAAGTCGAGCTGCCCGCCGAGGTCAAGACCATCGTCTCCCTCGCCGCGAGCAACACGGAGATCGTATACGCCATCGGCGCGGGCGATATGCTCGTTGGCCGCGACGCGTCGAGCAACTACCCGGAGGAAGCCGCGAATGTTGCCGTCGTGGGCGATTATAACGGCCCGAACATCGAGGCGATCGTCGCCGCCGAAGCGGACGTCGTCCTCGCCTCCTACTTGCAGGATGACGTGATCACGCAGCTGACAGAGCTTGGCGTCGCCGTGTTCTGCACCGAGGCTCCTGATTATGAAGGCATCTATACCTCCATAGAGCTCGTCGGCGCGATCTGTGGCAAGGAGGCCGAAGCGGCAGCCCTCTGCGCGCAGATGCGCGCGTCCATCGGCGCGGTGCAGTCCGCCGCAGCAACGGAAAACCAGTCCACCGTCTATTACGTCATGAGCTTTGGCGAATATGGCGAGTGGAGCGGCGGCCCTGGCAGCTTCATCAACACGGCAATCGAGCTTGCGGGCGGCGTGCCGGTCACAAACGGCATGGAAGCAGCCTGGGTGAACCCGAGCATTGAGCAGGTCGTCGAGCTCGACCCTGACGTCATCCTGCTTTCGTCCTATTACACCGTAGAAGACCTTTCCGCCGCGAATGGCTATGCGGATATGCGCGCCGTGCAGGAAGGCAACGTCTACCTCGTCAACCCCGACCTGGTGGAGCGCCCCGGCCCGCGCATTGCGGAGGCGGTCGCCCAGTTCGGCGAAATCTTTGCCGCGTATCTCGCAGAGAATCAGGCTGCGTAACCCGTGCCCGGACAGTCCGCGAAAAAGGCGCGCGGCGCGCGCGCTTTCATATCGGTCTTTACCCTGCTTGCACTGAGCGTTTTTGCGCTGCTGGCGGCGGTCGCCTGGGGCAGCACGGGCTTTAAGGTGCGGGAATTCCTGGAGTATCTGCTTACCGGCGCTTCCGGCGCTTCCGGCGCGGAGGTGATTCTTTTCAAGATCCGCCTGCCGCGGGCGCTGCTTTCCTACCTTGTGGGCGGCGGCCTCGCTGTTGCAGGCTGCTGCTTGCAGGGTGTGTTCAAAAACCCGATGGCGGACAGCCACATCCTCGGCGTGAGCGCGGGCGCGGGCTTCGGTGCCGCCGCCTGCATTGCATTCGGAATCGGCGGGGCCTCCTTTGGCATCGCGGCCCTCGGCCTTGGGAGCGTGGCGCTCGGCGCACTCATAGGCGGCATCCTCGCGGTGCTGCTCGTGGTGCAGTTCGCGCGCGTCGGCAGCCGCACCTCCGCCTCCGCGCTCCTGCTCGCAGGCATTGCGGTATCCTCGCTTTTTACTGCGCTGACCTCCGGCATTATGATCCTGCACCGGGAGAGCATGGAGCAGGTCGTGTTCTGGACGCTTGGGAGCTTCACGGCAGCCTCGTTTGAAAAGGTGCGTTTCGCATCGCTCCTGATCCTGCCCTGTGCGGCGCTTTGCATGCTCTTCGCACGGCCGCTCAACATCATGCTGCTGGGTGATGAAGATGCACGCATGCTGGGCGTGGATACCGCTCGGACGACGCGCATCCTCGTCATCCTGACGACGCTGCTTGCGGCGGGCTGCGTGAGCGTTTCCGGCATCGTGGGCTTTGTTGGCCTGATGCTGCCGCACATCCTGCGCCTGATGACCGGGCCGGATCACCGGCTGCTCCTCCCCTGCTCCTTCCTGGGCGGCGGCGTGTTCCTCTGCCTTGCGGATATGCTTGCACGCAGCCTGTTCCCACCGCTCGAGATCCCCGTGGGTGTGCTTTCGGCGCTCTTTGGCGTACCGTTTTTCCTATACCTGCTGCGCAGGCAGGGGAAGGGAGGCCGCACATGAGCGCAGCCAGACTCACCGTGGAAGGCGTATCGTTTTCTTATGGGGAAAAACCTATTTTAAAAGACGTTTCGCTCACCGTCGCCCCGGGGGAGCTCGTCTCCATCCTCGGCCACAACGGCAGCGGAAAAACCACGCTTTTGCGCTGCATCAGCGGGTATCTTACGCCCACCGCAGGCGTGGTGCGCATCGGGGAGGACACGGTGGCGCGCCTGAGCGCAAAGGCGCTCGCCCGGCGCATGGCCCTCGTGCCGCAAAACCCGGTGATGGAATTTGACTTCACCGTGCGGGACATCGTGCTCATGGGGCGCAACCCGCATCTGAAACGCTTCGCCGGGGAAACGGAGGCGGATTATGCCGCCGCGGACGCGGCGCTTGCGCGCACGGGCATGGCCGCGCTTGCGGAGCGTTCCGTGCTGACGCTTTCCGGCGGCGAGTGGCAGCGGACGATCATCGCCCGGGCCGTCTGCCAGAGATCCGAGCTCATGCTGCTCGACGAGCCGGTCGCAAGCCTTGACGTGAAGCATCAGATCGAGATTCTGCGCCTAGTGCGCAGCCTTTGTCGGGAGAGCGGCGTTTCCGCGCTCTGCGTGATGCACGATATAAACCTCTCGGCCCATTATTCCGACCAGATTTTGCTGCTCAAGGGCGGGAAAGCGCTCGCCTGCGGCAGCCCCCGCGCGGTCATTACCGCGCCGCTCTTGGCGGAGGCCTACGGCATTAAAGCCGAGGTGCGCGAGGAACAAGGGCATCCCTATATGATCCCGCGCTACGATTGACCTCCTCCTCTTATCTTGGAAAGCCGGGGAAGCGGGCCTGCCCGTCCGCACCCCTTGCTTGCTCCGCTTATGGAGCCGTCCGTCGCGGACGATACCGTGTTCAGTTTGCTGGCAAAAAGGATGGCTCGCGCCATCCTTTTTGCGTATGCGCCAGAAATCGCCCATTAAACTTGGCCCTTATTGATAAATATTTTTCAAAGTATGCTTGACAACGCAATCGCTTGCCGTGTATAGTAAAAAAAAGAGCTACTCCAAAAAGCCGCAGCCTTATCAAGGAAGTATTTATAACAAAGCAAAACGAGCCGAAGGAAGAGGTTCCGATAGCTTGCTATTGCGCAACAAACTCGGTATTTATGGAGGTACATATGCTGTATCATGGAACAATCATAGAGGGATTAAGCATCATCAAAGCAAATTCAATATCTCATACGTCAGGGAAAAGAGTCGTCTATTTTACCGAGGATAGGTGCTATGCCCTGGTTTGTTGTCGAAGCAGGAGCGAGAACTTTGTTACCATGGGCCTTGGCAGGGACGGAAAGCAACATTACTTCGAGAGGTTTCCAGATCAATTAAGAATACTTTACGGCGGTAAACGTGGATATATTTACTTTACCGACGCGACCGATGACCTGACAAACACAAAGGGACATACATGGGAGAGCGAGACAGCGGTGCCTGTTCACCAATGCGAAGTGGTTGACGACCCCTATGCCGAGATTCTGAAGGAAGAGGAAAATGGAAATGTTGTCATTCACAGATATTCCGAAATTGATCCAATCGAGCAGAAACAGCAGGCGAACTATATCAAGGAACACATCGACGACCAAGGCGAGAAGATGAGACAGTTTTACCTTGCTCACTTTTCTTCATTATGGGATTAAGTTAATAACTTCCCATTTGTCGGGGAGCGAACAGACATACAAATCGGGAGTTGTGAGGGTGAAGAACATGAATAAATGGATTACCGAAGGGAGAGGCTATATAAAGAAGTAGCTTCTCCCTTCGGCTTTGTAATCAGCCAGAGTGAATTATGCGGTAGAATTTTTCACAAATCCATGGTATCATTATTTCATATCTGAGCGGCAAATCGGGATTAAAAAAGGAGCAGATAAAATGGAGATAAGGCAAATCACAGACGATGGTGAAAAGCAAAACATTACGAGGCTTATCAGACGATGGTGAAAAGCAAAACATTACGAGGCTTATCCTTGAAGCTCTTCCAGATTGGTTTGGAATTCCGGAGGCAAGAGAGGAATATATTGCGGAGAGCAATCATAAAATATTCTTTTGTGCTTTTGAAGGTGATAGTCCTGTTGGGTTTCTATATTTGAAAGAAACTGGTAGTGCTACAGTGGAATTGTATGTTATGGGTGTTTTGAAAGAATTTCATCGGAAAGGTATTGGTCGAGAATTATTCAGCAGAGCCAAGGAAGCGGCAGTGGAACAGGGCTATTCTTTTATTCAGGTCAAAACAGTCCAAATGGGGAAACATGAGGAATATGACAGGACAAACAAGTTCTACCTTTCGCTTGGTTTTAAGGAATTTGAGGTGTTTCCCACATTATGGGATGAATGGAATCCATGTCAGGTATATATTATGAGTATGAGGTAAATTCCAGTTTGTCTATGAAACCCTCTGAAAACGCTGTATTTTCAAGGCGTTTCGCCTGTTTTGTGTTCCAGCCTTTATGTATTTTCCCTTGTTCTTGCCCTTACAAGCCGAAACAAGGGAATTTTATTTATCTGAATACAAAACTGCTTTTCCGGCGGGTAATAAGCCCTCGGCGTTTGAGAGCGAAATACACCCCTTGCACAAAATTTCCCTTCGTACAAGAGGGGTTTCGCTCCTACACATGTGGCGTACCGCCTGAAAGAGAGAGCGTCAGAAACAGGCTCAGGCTGTTACAGGAGCAGGGCAGACAGCAGAAATCACGCAAAAAATTTTTTGGCAGAGACAGCCGATAGGCGCAGAAAAACCGCCGCCATGGTTTTACCCATATACGGCGGCGTACATATAGAGAGTATGTTTCCTGTTTCTTTATAACAGTTATTTTCAAGTTTTCCGCTTCTATCAGCGTTTCCTGCTTGCATTTTGGGCAGTAAAGGGGGGAATTTCTCAGTTCTGTATCTTCCCGTATCTACAACCTTGTTTTGTTCTCACAGGCAGGGCAACGTATCCATTCGTTTTGCATACTTTCCTCTAATTATTCAATCATTATTTCTTTAATAGAAATCTTCTTTACCTTTTCGGAATATATAAACATCAGAATTTCATACATCATAATAAAGACAACAAGCGAAATAAGCATAACAGGAAAATCAAATTTATAAACAGGAACGCCCTCAACGTCTTTAAATACAATATCCACCATAATCCGAAGCAAGGCATACTGGTATCCTGTTCCAATGGCAAAACCGATATAGGACATGGGTCTGTATCCGCCGAGAATTGCCTTGCAGCATTCTTTTTGCGAATAGCCAAACACCCGCATCATAGCGACCGTTTTTGTGTTTCCGTTGATAACTGTTGTGATGGACAGAAACAGTGTTGTAAACGCCAAAACAAGGCCGATCATCAGCATCATGGCTCCCATCATTTCACTTGACAGGTCTTTCATGCTAAAGGACATCTGCGTCATGGCGGAGAAGCAGAAGGAAGCAAAAATGATAAAAAATATAAGTTCTTTCTTGCTTTTTACGGTATTTCTTTTCGCGTCATCCACAAAGGAACACTCGCTGAGTTTATCCTCCGTATGCCTCTTTGCTTTGGTTAAGATCTGAAAATCATTTTTCAGAAGCGATAATACAGGCCTCTTTAATTTCCACCAAGCATAACCAATCGCAAGCAGAGAAAAACCAACTGTCGGTAATATCACAAAATAAAGAAAGATGGTTGGGTGAAAGTGTATAGCGATCTCTGGAAGCATTTTGTCCTCATTTTGCAGAGCATAAAACCGTGGCATCAGCGCAAACGCTCCACCAAAACCAATCGCAGTCCCGATAAACGCGCTGATCCCGAATACCCAAAAGCTTTTTGCGACTTCCAGATTGGAATACCCCAAAGCCTTTAAGATACCAAGCTCTTTTTTGTGGGTATCAATATAATGCTTGATGTAAAACATGAGCATAACAACCGAAGTGATCAGCAGACAACCGCCACTTACAAGGCAGACAACCTTTGCCGTCGAAACCTGAGCGTTATAGAAAATCATAGACAGTTCTGATGTGATTTCACTCTCAATTAGCTGAACATCAAAATAGAAATTCAGGAACATTGTACACACCAGCACGGCACAGCAAGCGATGATCGAAATGCCGATGAGCTTTGAAGCATTTTTGATTCCAATAAGCATTTTATCACCATCCGATCTCATAAGCGGACTTTTGAACTTCGTTTTGGTAAATATCCGATATTTTTCCGCTGTTCATTTTAACGACTGTTTTGGCCATTTCCGCAATATTCAAATTGTGTGTCACCATGACAATCGTAAAACCATACTGTTTTTTTAACTTGCAGATATAATCCAGCACCTGCCGGCCCGTCTGTTCATCCAATGCGCCTGTAGGCTCGTCCAGAAACAATACCTTTGGCTTTTTTGCCAATGCTCTTGCAACGGAAACTCTTTGCTGTTCGCCGCCTGAAAGCTCACTGGGATATTTATGTAGTTTCTCTCCGAGTCCGACCGCTCTAATAACGGCTTCATAATCCTTGTTGCCCGCTAAATCCGCACCCATTTTCACATTTTTCTCCACGCTCATGTCCGGGAGCAAATAATACTGCTGAAAAATAAAGCCCACATTTCCCTTGCGAAAGGCCGTTAATTTCTTGTCGGGAAGTGCTGTAATATCCGTTGTATCATAAAACACCTTACCGCTGTCCGGGTGTTCGAGCCCTGAAATTACATTCAAAAAAGTAGATTTGCCGGAACCTGACGCACCGAGGATCACAACAAAATCCCCGTCCTGGATTTTAAGACTGATCCCCCGCAAAGCCTGAAATCGGCTCTCGCCGCTTCCGTATGATTTTACAATGTTTTTCACTTCAATCATTGCTTTGACCCTCCTTTATATTTTTCAAAATACTCGTACATACCTCTGTAATCATCGAGCTGATTTCCTCGCCGGTAAAGCGGCACATTTTGGTGGCACAAAGGGTTGCGATACCGTGGGTATAGATCCAAAGGTGATGATATAGCTTTTCGGCAAGGTGCCTGCTTATTCCATAGTCATTTTGAATAGACAAGAGAATTTCCTCGTAGCTTTCCTCGATCAAGGGCAATACACCCGAAAAATCCGGGATTTGCGGCTGTTCTGTCATAAACAGAAGCTGAAAGAGCTTTGGCTCCTGAATAGAAAAGAGAATATATTGGGTTCCCACGCCCTTAAAGGGGTGTTCCCACATCAAGCCTTGATCCACATATCCCTTATACAGCGCTTTTGCAGCTTCGATCACGGCTTGCTGAACTTCGTCCATACTTTGGAATACTGTAAAAATAGGCCTTGCCGAGCTGCCCAGGCGGGTTCCTAACGCTCTGGAAGTCAGGGCTTCAAAGCCATCTGTTTTGACAATATGGAAAGCGGCATCAACAATTTCCTCTTTTGTAAATTTTGCTTTTGGCGGCATATCTGTTCCTCCTTATTCTAAATCGCTTGTTTTGCATCATCTGTTTTATTATATGCAGGACAGCATAAAAAGTCAATAGGCGGCAGAGATTTCTCCCTGCCGCCTGTCTGTTATGCGTAAATGATTTCTTTCTCCACAATTTCCATCGCACAAGCACTTATCATAGTGTCCCGATTGCCACTTGCTATTATAACTTGTTATCAGCTTATTCTTCCCTTGTTTTTGCCCTTATGAGGTGGCGTGGGAAGCATAAACGCAAGTGAAATCGTATGGCGGACACATTGCGATAGATCCTTTGTTTTGGGGCGTTTTGGAGGATTTTATTAACGCCCTATGCGGAGCGGTAACCACTTATGATATCGTGGTTTTCAAATTCCGGTTTATCTTTCTATTCTCTTTCCGCACGAATTGTAAATTCGTCAGGCAAATTGAATATCTCACTCTTCAAGAACAAAGGATAAAAGTATTCAGTTTTCAGTCGCTCAAATTCGAGCCATTCAAAGTCATGTATATGATGCCGTTCTTGCAAGGTAAACCGTTCTTTGGAAAGAATATCTGTGTTAGAAATATCCACCAGAAAATACACACATAGTTCATGGTAATTTTGTCCATCCACATCTTCTCTAAAAAAGGCTTGATTTAGCCATAACGGACGAATGATTTTAGGGGTGATGTTCAGTTCTTCCTGCACTTCCCTAACCACAGCGTGCTCTGCGGTTTCACCCATTTCTACTCTCCCACCGGGCAAGTAGTAATATGGTGAGCGTTCATCGTGCATTGCCAGTATCCTGCCGTTGTTAATCATCACTGCGCAAACTCTATAATTAAACTTTCCATCATTGGTTTTAAAGGAAACATCCATGTCAGTCACCCTCCTAAATTCCGATTGAACCTGTTGACATCTTTGACATTTATATTATATCACTCGGATATGAAATTTTCTATCATTCCCCTATTTTTTACGGAATAACAGAGCCAGTTACCCTCGTCAACGTTCAAGATGAATGGGCTCCGTCCGCCGTTGACAAGGAGTGCCTGCGCCTGCTTATGTGGCAGACAAGAGAGCGAAAGCAACGAGTGCTTTCACTCTTGCATACTATGGTGTTTCCTTATATCTGCTCGTATCGTTTTATATCACTATAGAGAATTTGGGCACTATTTTGGCGCCAAATCTTCAAAAGCCATTGTGATTTTATTTGTCTTGATATGCGAAAAAGTTAGTATTTGCAAGTATCTTCGCAGTTTCATGCTTTTTGATGCTTAAAAATCAAATACTTTTTTTATTCAGAACAAAAAAAACAGCAAGCCTTCAAAGTGCTTTGCTGCTTATGGTTGTTCGGCTCATTTATTCGTTCATGAAATGTTTGTAAGTTCAACTCCAAAATGAGGATTGCTTTTTTCGGGCATTCATGGCAGACTTATTATGTGGATAAAATACCTATCTGATGAACTGTGATTGGAGGTAACGCCATGTATCGTCCCAATGACGCCCGGTTTGGCTTCGTGCGTCGGTGGTATTGGTGCGGCTCCCAATTATGGAGAGGTCGTATCAAAATCGTTTCCGTTGGCGCATAAGCCGGACTGTTGCTTGTCGGCTTGTGTGTCTATATTGACATCAGTTGAAGTTGTCGCGTTTTTAAGTGTTTCTTATCTTGTTCGTTGCTTTCACTTAAAGCCTATGCGGAAGTTCACAAGAGGAAACTGAGGTAATTGGAAGGAGGATTCAACGAAAAAAGTACTGGCTACCATCTTGCTACTGGTTAATTCGCCTTCATTGTAGGCCGCAAGGAATTGCGTAGATTTCTTGTGGCCAACACAATAAACGTTAAGGAGGAAATCAATTTGAAATACTTCATAACAGTCGTTCTGATACTAATGTTATCCACATTTATGGCGGTTCCGGCGTTTGCGGACGGCGTTCGCGATGCAAACGCCGCTTATAACGAACTGCTCTCCGCATTTAATGGCAAATACCCTGACGAATATGCCGGGGCATATCTTGATACTTCTGACAGCAAATTATGTGTTCTGCTTACGGAGCGTCATGCGGATACAACTTCAAAATTTGGTGCAGCGCAAGACAAAATGCTTTCCTATATCAGTACCAGCTATAGGAGCAGTATCACTTTCAGCACAGCAAAATATTCCTACAATGAACTGCTTGCATCTCGCGATACTGCATCAACGTTGTTGAGAGACAAGGGATATTCCCTTTCATCTGCCGGAATAAAGGACGATAATAATATAGCCGAAATTGGCGTCACTCCAGAAGATTATACCGCTGTTGTTGATTTCGTAAAAACACACTCTTCGCTAAAAACACTTCCGCTTTCCATTGTGTCTGCGGATAGAATGTCTCCCGCTGACAACGAATCCCCCAGTGCTATGCCGCAGACTGGCAGCAACGGCAACAGGACTCTCTGGCTTGCGCTCCTGCTCATCAGCTGCGGCGCACTGCTCGGTATGACTGTTTTCGCTCGGAAACGCAAAAGAACATAAACCATAATTAGATCGTGGAGTGCAGTCGTAATATTGGTACACGAGAGGCTGACGGGCAGAAATACGATAGATTGACGTTGGTTTTGAAAAAACAACATGGTATCAGCACTGTAATAAATAGATAAACCTGAATTTTAGAAATAGGAGAGGAAAGCGGTTATGTCTGAAAATAAATCAAAAAAACAAGTATTGAATAATTGGAAAATTGAATATGCAGTTGAGCAAAAGAAAGGGTTGTCTTTCATTATGGCATCCGCTGTTGTATGGACAATTATGCTAATTGCGTTTCTCACGGATTTAGATCTTGATACTAAAAATATGATTGCTATGTGTTGCTCTGCATTGCTTATGCCCGTTGGAATGTTATTTGGTAAAATAATAAAAGTTAATATATTCAGTAATGAGAATCCGCTCAGCAGCCTCTCCATTGTAGCGGCACTCAATCAGCTATTGTATCTTCCAATTGTTTTGTGGGCAATGTACGCTATTCCAGATAAGATGATTATGGTGTATGCCATAGTTGTTGGTGCACACTTCTTAACTTATTATTGGATTTATTTTTCACCAACATATTTTTATGCCTCTATTATTATTCCAATTTTATCACTGATATTTGGTATTTACTTCAGCCAAGTCATAGTTTGCCTTGCTTTTGTTGTTTTTGATATTCTTATTTGCATATTGCTGTGCTTGGAAAACAAACAAGCCAAAAATTATCTCGATACTGTCACCAACAAAGGCCAATATTAACTGGCATAGCAGCGTACAGGATTCTTAAAGGTTTTGCAGATGCGCTCGGAGTGGATGAAGTAAACCCCGAAAGAATCCAATTAGAACAGATACAAACGATAGCAAGGGCGCTATTTGAAAATAGTATGAGGTATTAAATGAAAATACAATATGAAACCTTAACTATCCGTCAAGCCGAGATTGCCGATGCAAAGCAGCTTGCCGCTTGGTGGAGTGATGGTGCTGTGATGGCACACGCTGGCTTTCCCAACGGCTTGGGAACAACCGAGGAAGAAGTTATCGAAGGACTTGGCAACGGTCGCATGGTCATTGAGGAAAGCGACCGTCTGATCGGTGAGTGCAATTACCGTAACGTAGCGGACGGCGTTGCAGAAATCGGTATTAAGATTTGTGAAATCGATTTCCAGAACCGTGGTGTCGGAAGAAAGGTTTTGAGTATGCTGATCGGCTGGCTGTTCAGAAACGGCTATTCTAAAATCGTCCTCGATACCAACTTGACAAACACAAGAGCACAGCACGTTTACGAATCACTTGGTTTCCGCAAGGTGAGAACCAACATTGATTCTTGGAAAGATCAGCTCGGTCGGCTTCAATCTTCGGTCGATTATGAGTTGGTTGAAAAGGATTTTGTCAGCTATGCAAGTGAGATTTAAGTAGCAAATACTACGAGCTGTGGAGAGCACAGGCGCAGTATTATACGGAGTAGAATCTGCACTGTACTTTCCTCTGACACACGAATAAAACTCATTACCCAATGAGTGTGGCAAAATAAAAATCGCTGCAATTTTCAGGCTCTATGCTTTAGATTGGGGTAAAGAGAAAAAGGAAGAAGCATGAAGCTTCAAAATCCTGTAGAATGAAGTTACCACACAACAAAACTACAGGAGAGGAGAAGATCATGCTTCCATCTAATTCTACCGCAAAGCTGCTGGACATGGAACACATGGAGATCAAACAAGCTGACATATTAAAGGAGGTGTATCAATATGAAAAGAGCTCTGCTCATCGCCACATTACTTATTTCCATGCTAGTCATATGCGCTGCTTGCTAGACGCAGCTGGAGCAGGATATTGAAGTGTCTGAGGTTGGCACCATTGCCTTTTATTCAGAGGAGGAGTTTATAAGTGCGATCAAAGCGGCGAAAGAAAACCCAACCAAAGACGATTTTGTGAATCTTGCAGGGATTGAGTTTTACTATAAGCCGAATAAATTGCCCCAAGGCTATATACTGTACCAAGTTAATGTAGGCAAGCATGACATAGGTATTGTGTATCTTTTAGAAGAAGATGCGGCATCAAAGGAATCAGCCATGGACGCGATGGGGCGATTAGACTACTACATGCTTATCACTTATCGTAATACTCCGTTCGGAACACTAAAGCAGGAATTGGGTCTTGATGAGTATGCTGAAAAAATCGTAACGGGGTTGACAAGGAACGAATTCCCCGAAATGTATCATTATATTGGTTCGCCGGATACGGTATTTTGGGGAAACGATGAAGTAAGCATGATGTTGCAGTATCCTGAAAATTCGATAGATACAAAATCCCTAGATTCGTTTTATGCGGAGGCTTGTGCCGAATATGTCGAGATTCCGTAATATGAGTAAATAGAATCTGTTGTGTTCATGGTAAGATTAGGGCGGGCAAGCACTTTTAGGGGCTTGCTCGTCTTGTCTGCTGAAAAGAAAAACAGGCTGCATTTGTCAACGGCGGCGCGTTTGCGCTGTTCATCTTAAACCGTTGACGGGTGCTGCCTGTTTTGCTATATTTATGCTGCACGGAATCGCGGGGGTGTCTTTGATTGTTCTCTGCGGCTCATTATCGGTAGCCGCTTCCGAAAACCTGTATTTGCTTCTTTATTAACCGTGAACATTATCGGCGGGGGCTTTTTATCCTGTTTACGCAACCACAATGTTCACGATATTCTTCACCACGATCACCTTGCGCACGGTTTTGCCCTCAATCCAGGGCAGCACCTCCGGCGACGCGAGCACCTGCGCCTCGGTTTCCTCCTTGGAAAGGCCGGCGGGCACGGTCACGCGGGCGCGCACCTTGCCGTTCACCTGCACGCCGAGTTCGATTGTGGAGGCGACGAGCGCAGATTCATCCCACTTTGGCCATGTGGAGGCATACAGCGGCGTTTCGTAGCCGAGCAGCTCGTTGAGTTCCTCCGTGATATGCGGCGCTACGGGGTTGAGAAGCGTCAGCAGCGTGTGCAGCTCGTCCTTGGTAATATCGCCCTTGGCGTATACGTCGTTGACAAAGCTCATCATGGCGGCGATGGCGGTGTTGTACTTCATCGCCTCGTAATCCTCGCTGACCTTCTTGATCATGCCATGCAGGGATGCCTTGAGGTCATCCCGCACGCCGGTTTCGGCGGAAAGCATGTCCTGCAAACGCCATACGCGGTCAAGGAAGCGGCGGCAGCCCCGCGCGGAAGTCGTGCTCCAAGGCTTGGGCTGGTCGAACGCGCCCATGAACATCTCATACAGCCGGAAGGAATCCGCGCCCATCTCAGCCACGATGTCGTCCGGGTTGATGACGTTGCCGCGGGATTTGGACATCTTCTCGCCGTTTTCGCCAAGGATCATGCCATGGCTTGTGCGCTTCTGATACGGTTCGGGTGTGGGCACGAGGCCGATGTCATATAGGAACTTGTGCCAGAAGCGGGAATACAGCACGTGTAGCGTCGTATGCTCCATGCCGCCGTTGTACCAATCCACAGGCATCCAGTAGTCAAGCGCCTCACGGCTTGCGAACTCCTTGTCGTTGTGCGGGTCGCAATAGCGCAGGAAATACCAGCTGGAGCCCGCCCAGTTGGGCATGGTATCCGTCTCACGCTCAGCCGGGCCGCCGCACTTAGGGCAGGTGGTGTGGATCCATTCCTTCGCGCGCGCGAGGGCGGAGGAGCCGTCGTCCGAGGGGGTATAATTGTCGATCTCCGGCAGCACGAGCGGCAGCTCGCTCTCCGGAAGCGGCACCCAGCCGCATTTCTCGCAGTGTACGAGCGGGATGGGTTCGCCCCAATACCGCTGGCGGCTGAACACCCAATCGCGCAGCTTATAGTTCACCTTGCGCTGCCCGATCCCCTGCTCCTCCAGCCACGCGATCATCTTTTCCTTGGCCGCCTCGACCTCCAGGCCGTTCAGGAAGCTGGAATTGACCAGCTTGCCGGTTTCGCAATCGGTAAACGCCTCTTTTTCCACGTCTCCGCCCGCGACGACCTCGATGATCGGCAATCCGAACACCTTGGCGAACGCATAGTCGCGCGTATCGTGGGCAGGCACGGCCATGATCGCGCCGGTGCCATAGGTCATGAGCACGTAATCGGAAATCCAAATGGGGATCTCCTTGCCTGTGGCTGGGTTGACGGCGTTGAGCCCCTGGAGCGGCACGCCGGTCTTGTCCTTGGCCATCTCGCTGCGTTCGAAATCGCTCTTGCGCGCGGCGGCTTCCCGGTAAGCCTGCACATCCGCCCAGTTTTCGATGCGGTCCTTGTATTTGTCGATATACGGATGCTCCGGCGACAGAACCATATATGTCGCGCCAAAGAGCGTGTCGCAGCGGGTGGTGAACACGCGCAGCGTATCCTCCGTGCCGGCGAGCATAAAATCGACCTCCGCGCCCTCGCTCCTGCCAATCCAGTTGCGCTGCTGCGTTTTTACGCGCTCGATGAAATCCACGGTGTCAAGGTCGTCGATCAGGCGCTGGGCATAGGCTGTGATGCGCAGCATCCACTGGCTGCGTACCTTCTGCACGACTTCACCGCCGCAGCGCTCGCAGTGCCCATCCACAACCTCCTCGTTGGCGAGGCCGACCTTGCAGGAGGTGCAGAAATTGATCGGGATCTCCGCCTTGTAGGCAAGGCCGTGCTCGAAGAGCTTGAGGAAAATCCATTGCGTCCATTTATAGTAGTTGGGATCGGTGGTGTTCACCTCGCGCGACCAGTCAAACGAGAAGCCGAGCCGCTTCAGTTGGCTGCGGAAGCGCGCGATGTTCTGTTCCGTGACCTTCGCAGGGTGGATGCCCGTCTTGATGGCGTAGTTCTCCGTGGGCAGGCCGAACGCGTCGTAGCCCATCGGGAAGAGGACGTTGTAGCCCTCCATGCGGCGCTTGCGGCAGATGATGTCGATCGCCGTGTTGCTCAAGGGATGGCCTACGTGCAGGCCCTGGCCGGAAGGATACGGAAACTCAATGAGGCCATAGAATTTCGGTTTGGAATGATCCCCGCTCGCCTCAAAGCAGCGCGCTTCCTCCCATTTCTTTTGCCATTTCGCCTCCACAGCGTCATGGTCATACCGTTGTGACATACCTTGCTCTCCTCCAATTTATCTTATCTTCACTTTTTTGTGCAAATGAAAAGCCGCCTCCTGAACCCAAGAGACGGCTGAACGACCGCGGTACCACTCCCGTTGGCGCAAATTGCGCCCACTCGAACCCCGTAACGCAGGGATGCGCCGCGCCTACTCCATTCAGCGGCAGAGGCTCCGCGGCGAGCTTCGGGATCCCGCCCCGCCGCCTTGCACCACCCGGCGGCTCTCTTTGGAGGCTTGTTCCTTACTGTTCCGCTTCTTCGCCTAGTTTTTGATACTGCATGGATTATAGCGGAAGCGCTGCGGAAAGTCAAGTAGGAGTTGGTTCACCCGGCGCGAGGATATTGCACCTGCCCGCGCACAGTGCTATAATACCGCTCGTGTGCGTTTTTTGCATGGGAGGCGAATCTTATGGATCTTGTGGCTGCTGTTTCCCCGATGACCTGCGCGGCGCTCGTCGCCGTGGTGCTCATGAAGCCCTCGGTGCGGGTCAAGGGGCATACCGTCAACATTTTCTGGGTCGTTCCGTTCCTCGGCGCGGCCATTTTGCTGCTCTGCGGTGCGATTTCCTTGCAGGAAGTGCTTTCCGGCCTCACGGCGGCAAGCAGCATCAACCCGCTCAAGATCCTCGTGCTGTTTCTTTCGATGACGCTCATCTCTATCTTTTTGGATTGCGCGGGCTTTTTCCGCCACCTGGCCACCGCCGTGCTGCAGCGGCAGAACGCGAGCCAGTTCCGCCTGTTCACGCTGCTCTACGCGCTCGTTTCAGTGCTGACGGTGTTCACCTCCAACGACATCATCGTGCTCACGTTCACGCCGTTCATCTGCTACTTTGCCCGGGACGCGAAGGTCGATCCAATCCCCTATCTGGTATGCGAATTTGTCGCCGCAAACACATGGAGCATGGCGCTCATCATCGGCAACCCAACGAACATCTACCTCGCCACGGCGGCGGATGTCTCCTTCCTCGGCTATAGCGCCGTAATGCTGCTGCCTACGCTGTTTGCCGGCCTTGCCTCCTTTGGCATGCTGTGCCTGTTATTCCACGGGAAGCTGCGTGGCGGCCTCTCCCACTCGGTCACGGAGGAAGCGCCGCAGGATCCCGTGCTCGTGCGGCTTGGCGTCGTGCACCTCGCACTGTGCATCATGCTGCTCGTGTGTTCCTCCTACCTGGACCTGCCCATGTGGCTGATCTGCTTCGCGTTCTTTTGTAGCCTGTTCCTGCTTGCGGGCGCATACCTCCTGCGTCGCGGGCGCAGCCTCACACTGCTCGGCGATGCGTTCCGCGCCGCGCCGTGGGAGATCATCCCGTTCATCCTCTCCATGTTCGTGCTGGTGCTTGCGCTCGACAAATACGGCCTGACCGGCAGCATCGGGGCGTTCCTCGGCGGTGCGCACCCGGTCGCCGCCTACGGCTCGGCCTCCTTCCTCGCGGCAAACCTCATCAACAACATCCCCATGAGTGTACTGTTCTCCTCGGTCGTCTCCGGCCTTTCCGGCACGGCGCACACCGCCGCGCTGTACGCCTCTGTGATCGGCTCTAACCTCGGCGCGTTTTTCACGCCGCTCGGCGCACTCGCGGGCATCATGTGGACGGGCATGCTCAAGAACCACGGCGTGAAGCTCGGCTTCGGCCGTTTTCTCCTCTATGGCGCGGCTGTCTCCATCCCGGCGCTCGCTGCCGCGCTGCTCGGCCTTGCGCTGGTAATTTAAGCGGGATATTATTTGGAAAGAAACAGCCTTCCGTTTGCGTGGAAGGCTCAGCTTGTCGAAAAGCTCTCCGGGATTGTCAAGGGCCGCAGCCCTTGACTTTTGATCGCGAGCAGCGACCCAAGGTGAATTGCCGCATAGCGGCAAGAGAAGGTCCCCTGGGGGATGTGCGGTGCGAGCAAAAAGCCTTGCGACGCAAGGCTTTCTCTACACGGAGCGCTGACCGCGCCATCGGCGCAAGCGCGATGTGTAAACCTCGATAAAGTGGCATCTGCCGCTTTATCGACAGCCTGGAACCCGGTCCGCAAGGCGGAGCATGCCGTTTACGCAGCAGGCGATGTTCGCTTCGTCGAACACGGTATCGTCCTTGGTGTGGATGCGGTCGAGATACAGCCCGAGCTTGCCGCGCTTGAGCGCCGCCACGCCCACGCCGCGCTTGAAGTGCAGCTGATCGGACGGGTAGAACGCCTTGCGCGCCGTCGGGAACACGGCCTCCTTCCCGCCGTGGGGCATGAAGCACGCGCGCAGCACGTCCGCAAGCGGCTCGTCCTTCATGCGGTGCGGCAGCACCACGAGGAAGGTGTCCCCATCCGAAACACAATCGAAATTGACGAGAAGCGTGTTCTTTGCAACGGCTTTGTGCTTTGCCGCGAATGCGGACGAGCCGAACAGCCCGCTTTCCTCGTTGTCAAACCAGACGAACGCCACCTCCGCGCGCCGTTCCTCCGGCAGCGCCAGTGCGGCCTCCAGGAGGGCGATCACGCCGGAGGTATTGTCGTTCGCGGTGTGCGCGCTCGCCTTCCCCGCGATCATCCAGAAGCACATGAATAGCATCGAACCCATAAACACAAGCTTGGACGCAAGGAAAAGCGCATCCTCGGAGAGCGGCAAAAGCCAGACGAGCGCGCCAAGCGCCGTCGCCGCAAGGAAGATGCCGAGCACGAGCAGAAGCTGATAGAAGATCCACACGGGGAGGTTCATCGGCGTGATATAATTCGGCACGGGCAGCACGGCGCAGGTGTCGTAATGCGCGGTGAAGATCACCTTCGCCTTGCCGGGGTCCCCCGCGATCAGGTTGCGGCTTTTCAGGAGCGCGCCGCACTCCTCCGCGCGCGCGTCCGCATAGCCCGCATCCCGCAGGGCGGAAAGCAGGAATTCCTCAAACGCGCGCTTCTGGCGCTTCGTTTTGCGCGTCTGCCAGCGCGCGAGCACCTCCCGCGAAACCGGCTCCATCCTTATGCCTCTTTCCGGAGCGCCTTCAGGTTGCGGGCAAGCTGATCGCTGCACGAGGTTCCTTTGTAGCCGCAGGTGATTCCGTCGAGCCGCTTGACGACCTCGTCCACCGTCAGGCCTTCCGCGAGCGCAGAAAGCGCCTTCAGGTTGCCGTTGCAGCCGCCCGTATAGGCGATGTTATGCACGCGGCCGGCTTCGTCCACATCAAGGTCGATCTGGGTGGAGCATACGCCCCTCGGATAAAACGTGTAGTGCATGTGCGTCTCCTTCATAAATAAATTGATAACAACGGCCGCCACGGGAATGCGCTGCCGAGCGGGTTAGCCGCTGCGGCAGGGAACAATCCTCAGTTGCGGCTTGCGCCGTTTCTCGCGGCAGTTCGCAAAGGCCGCGAGGATAAGACAATCCTCAGTCAGCGCTACGCGCTGACAGCTCCTTTCAGAAAGGAGCCTTTTGGTCGATATGCTTCCGTGCGCCGTCCGAATACGAAAAAGCGTTGGCGTTCACCACTCCCAAACGCCCCCTTTTTGAAAGGGGGTGGCGGCGGCGCAAGCGCCGCCGGGGGATTGTTGTTTCAGACCTCCACGTCGCCCTCAAAGGCAAGCTCCGCGGGGCCGGTCATAAACACGTCGCCGGCTTCCGTCCAGTCGATGTCGAGCGTGCCGAGCTCGAGGTGGATCGTTACGCGGCGGCCGGTCTTCCCGGCGCGGGCGCAGCACACCGCCACGGAAGAAGAACCCGTGCCGCAGGCGAGCGTCGGGCCGCAGCCGCGCTCGAAGGTGCGCACGAGCACGTTGCTTTCATCGAGCACCTGAGCGAAGTTCACGTTTGTTTTGCGCGGGAACAGCTCCGTCATCCGTTCGATCTCCGCGCCGTATTTCTGCCAGTCGAACCCAAGCACATCGTCCACAAAAATGACCGTGTGCGGCACGCCGAGCAGGATCGTGGAGAAAGTAAAGGTGCGGTCGAGCGCCGTGAGCGACTGGAGCTGGCACTCGCCTTCGCCCACGACGGGGATGTCCGCCCGGTTGAAGAAAGGCTTGCCCATGTTCACGCGCACGTGCGTGCACACGCCGTTTTCCACCTTGAGTTCCGCGAGCATCGGGCCCGCGAGCGTCTCCACGCTGAAGCGTTCTTTTTTCACGATTCCGGTATCGTACACATACTTGGCAAAGCATCTTACGCCGTTGCCGCACATCTCAGCCTCGCTGCCGTCGCTGTTGAAGATGCGCATGCGCGTATCGCAGGTCTCCGAGTTTTCCACAAGGATCAGCCCGTCCCCGCCAACGCCCGTGCGCCGGTGGCAAAGCCGCGCCGCAAGCGCGTTCTTCTTCTCTTCCGCGATCGCACCTGTGCGGTTGTCAAAGGTGACGAAATCGTTCCCCAGGCCATGAAGCTTCGTGAAATGCATACTGGTTTCTCCTTATACCTATTGCCGCAGCAAATTCCCGCCGGTGCGGGCAACCTGATTATACCTTTTTTTTCGGTGCGAAGCAACCCGGCGCACAGCCTTCCCACGCTCCGGTCACAGGAAATTTACATGCCGTGTCTGTACTTTTTCCGCCATTTGGATTATTATTGAGAGTGGATGATTTTGTTTGCTCCCGCGCGCATGCGCGCGGGAGGTGCGGAGGCATATGGATCGACTGTATTTTATCGTGAACCCCATCTCCGGCTCCGGCCGCGGCCGGCGCGATTTCGCCCGCGTGGAGGCGATCCTGCGCGCACGCGGCGTGGCTTATGAAGCCGTTTATACCGAGCGCCCGCGCCACGCGATCGCGCTTGCGGAAGCAGCCCTCGCGGCGGGCGAACGCTGCGTCGTCGCCGTCGGCGGGGACGGCACCGTCAACGAGGTCGCTTCCGTGTTGGCGAACACGGGCGTGGTGATGGGCGTGCTCCCGTTCGGCACGGGCAACGACCTTGCGCGCGTCGCGGGCTTCCCGGATGACCCGGAGGCCGCAGTGGACGCGCTGCTCGCCGGGCATATCCGCCCGATGGATGCAGGCATGGCCAACGACCGCTTTTTCCTGAACGTTTCCGGCTTCGGCTTTGATGTGGACGTGCTGCAAAACACGGAGCGCTACAAGGAGCGCTACAACGGCATGCTTCCCTATCTGCTCGGCATCGTAAGTTCGCTTTCCCACCTCAAGCGCTTTACGATCACCCTTTCGCACGACGGGCAGGAGGAATCCTTCACGAGCATACTCGTCACGGTCGGCAATGGCCAATACATGGGCGGCGGCATGCACGCCCTGCCCACGGCCGACCTTTACGACGGCCTGTTCGACGTAATCGCCATCCGCAACCTGAGCCTGCCGCGTTTCCTGTTCCTGCTGCCGCGCTTCATCAAGGGTACGCACATGGGACATCCGATCGTGCATCACTTCCGCACGGCAGAGCTGACCGTTGCCTGCGATACGCCCCGCATCCTGAACATGGACGGCGAGCTTGGTTCCTCCACCCCCGTTACCTTCCGCATGCTGCCCGGCGCGATCCCCATGCTCGTGCCCGCTGGTGAATAGCGATGCAGGCGCGGTATTACTGCATCGTCAACCCCGTCTCCGGCTCCGGCCGCGGGAAGCGCGAATTCGAACACGCGTGCGCGCTGTTGGACGCCGCGGGCGCGGACTATGCTTTCGCCTACACGGAATACCATGCGCACGCGAAGGAGCTTGCCCGCGCGGCGCTTGCCGCCGGGGAGCGCTGCATCGTAGCCGCAGGTGGGGACGGCACCGTGAATGAGGTGGCATCCGTGCTTGCGAACACGGACGCGGCGATGGGCGTACTCCCGTTCGGCACGGGCAACGATTTTTCCCAGGCGCTCGGAATCCCGAAGGATACGGCCGGCGCGGTCGCAGCACTGCTCGAAGCCCCGCCCCGGCAGGTGGACGCGGCCCGGGCGAACGATGCGTTTTTCATAAACGTTTCGGGTTTTGGCTTTGACGTGGACGTGGTGCGCTACACGGAAAAATACAAAAAGCGCTTCAACGGCATGCTGCCCTATATGCTTGGCGTCATGCAGTCCCTGCTGCACCTCAGGCCCATCCCGGTGCGTGTGGAGCCGGAGGGCGGCGAATCCTTTGACACCACGGCGCTGCTGTTCTCCGCGTGCAACGGCACGCAGTTCGCAGGCGGCATGCACCTCGCGCCGCTCGCCGACCCGGCGGACGGGCTGCTGGACATCTGCATCCTCAAGGGCATAGGCCGCATCGCGTTTTTGCGGCTTCTGCCCCGCTACATCAAGGGCGAGCACCTGGGCTCAAAGCACATCGTGTACTTCAAGGCCCGCCGGGTGACGGCCGTGCCTGAACCGGGCCTTACGCTCAACCTGGACGGCGAGCTTGGCTCCGCCACGCCCGTGACGTTCGAGGCGCTGCCCGGCGCGTTGCGCGTGCTCGCCCCCATTCCTGCGCCCCCGGCCCAAAGCGCCGGCGCGGCGCGATAAGAAAGGCATTCCCATGCGCAAAAAACGAAAGCTCGTTGCGAAGAATAAAGGCTATACGGTGAAGCGGCTGCTGCTGCTCCTGCTCGTGCTCGTTGTCGCCGCAGCGGCCGGCACGGGGATTTACCTGCTCGTGCGGAAAGGCAATGCCTTCGGCACGCTCTCCGAGCTCCCCTTCACGGCGGACGACCAGTGGGCGTATACCGGAAGCGGGTTTTACTACATCTCCGGCAGCCGGCTTTGTTATTACGACCTCGCCGACCCGGAGAAGGCTTCCGCGCTGGAGCTGAGCACCACGGATGTGACGCTTGTCTCCTCGGATTCCATCACAGCCATCTACGGCGGCGCTGCCGTGCACATCGTGGGCGCCTCGGAGATGATCGACGCGGGCGGGCAGGTGCTCTCCGTTGCCTGCGGCGCGCGGCACATCGCCGTGATGCGGCAGGATGCGGGGGAGGCCGTCACGATCCTCGTCTACAATGCAAGCGGCACACTTGTGGATTCCATCGAATCCGGGGACGCGCTGCTCACCGATTGCGGCTTCGGCACGGCGGCAAGCGGCGATACGCTCTGGACGCTCTCGCTCGCCACGTCCGGCTCGACGCCGGTTTCCACGATCACAACCTATACCTACGGCGACGCGGGCGCTTCGATGTCCGGCGTGATCACGCTGCAATCCCAGCTGGTGGAGGACGTTTTCTTCGCCGGGAACAGCATCTTTGTCGCCGGCACGAACCACCTGCTGCGCTATGACAAAGAGATCACCTCCGAGGCCTACCGCCTGCTCGTTTACGGCTACCGCCCGCTGGACTTCACTTCCGGCGGCGCGAAGCCGCTCTTCCTCTTCGCCGCGCGCGGCGAGGAGGCGCCTTCCTCCGTGCGGCTCATAAGCGCCGCAGACGCGAACCTTGCAGACGCGGTCACACGCACCGTCGCCCTGCCGGAAGGGACGCATTCCTGTTTCGTCATCGGCGGGCGCTTCATGGCCGTCACGGCCAAAGAGGTTTACACCTACAACGCGAGCGGCGTCCTGCAAAGCACGACGGAGCTTGAGATCCCGTGCGACGAGGCGATCAAGCTTTCCGACTCGCGCATCCTGTTCCGCCGCGGCCCGCAGATGCGCGTGATGCGGCTGCGCTAGGCCGCGCGTTCCACGATTTCCCCCCAAAGGCTTACCATGCGCACTAAGAAAGGAGGAGTGCTTTGAACCTGCTGGATTACGCTATCCTCGCCATATTTGCCGCTTTCCTGCTCAGCGGCGTATACAAAGGCTTTCTTTCCACGCTGCTCTCTATCGGTTCCTACATCGTTTCCTGGCTTGTCGGAATCATCTGCATCCCGTTTGCGGCCTCCGCCGTGAAGAGCAGCGAAACGCTGTTCAACATGATGCTCTATTATACCGAGGGCAGCGAATACATCAACGACGCGGAGCTTGCGCGCACGTCCATCTCCGCGCTCTCCACGGCGGAGATCAATACCATCGTCTCCAGCGCGGATATTCCCTACCCCATGGGCAAGCGCATCCTCGAAAACATCGCAAGCGAAGCCTTCGCAGGGCAAGGCGTGACGACGCTCGGCGACTATTTCAACCAAACGATCGTGTGCGTATTCATCAACATCCTCGTGTTCCTGCTGGTGTTCGCGCTCGTGCGCGTGATCCTCGCGTTCATCATGGGCGGCGTGGATTATGCCTGGAAGCTGCCGCAGCTGCGCGCGGGCGACGGCATCCTCGGCGGCGGGCTTGGGCTCGTTCGGGGCATCCTCGCGCTGTTCCTGCTGTTCATGCTGCTGCCGATCGGCCTCGTGTTCCTGGCTGGCAAGCTGGAATTCGTGACGGACCTCATCAACGGTTCCTTCTTCGCGCACTTTTTCTACCGCTCGAACTTCCTTCTTAGCATGATGCCAGGCGTGTAAAGGGCGAAGGAAAAAGGGGGGCTTTTGGGAGTGGGAGACTCCAACGCTTTTTCGTATTCGGACGGCATTCGGGAGCGCACCACCCAAAAGGCTCCTTTTGCAAGGAGCCGTCCGCGAAGCGGACTGAGGATTGCCGTACCTCCGCAAGCGCCATCCCCAACGATCAGAAACGAATCCGCGAATACAAAGGAGAACCATCTTATGTACCTTGCCGACCAATGGAAGGATTTCGCCGTGCTGGACGCGGGCGGCGGCAACAAGCTGGAACGCTGGGGCAGCGTGACGCTCCTGCGGCCCGACCCGCAGGCCGTCTGGCCCATGGGGCAGGATGCGCCCAACGTGGACGCGCATTACCTGCGTTCCTCCACCGGCGGCGGGCATTGGGAATACGCGCGCAGGCTGCCCGAAAGTTGGCCGATCCGCTACGGCGCGCTTTCATTTATCGTGCGGCCGACGGGCTTTAAGCACACGGGGCTCTTCCCGGAGCAGGCTGTGAATTGGGATTGGATGCAGGGCGTTGTGAAGCGGGCCGGGTTCCCAAAGGAACGCCCGTTCCGTGCGCTGAACCTGTTCGCCTATACCGGCGGCGCGACATGCGCGCTCGCCGCAGCGGGCGCGGAGGCCGTACACGTCGACGCGGCGAAGGGCATGGTCGCCTGGGCAAAGGACAACCTCGCTGCCTCCGGCCTCTCGGACGCGCCCGTGCGCTTCATCGTGGACGACGCAATGAAATTCGTGCTGCGCGAGCAGCGGCGCGGCCGCCAATATGACGGCATTCTCATGGACCCGCCCAGCTATGGCCGCGGGCCTTCCGGCGAGATGTGGAAGATCGAAAACGACCTCTACCCGCTCGTCGCCGAATGCGTGAAGCTGCTTTCCCCGGAGGCGCGCTTCTTCCTCATCAACTCCTATACTACCGGCCTTGCGCCGAGCGTGCTCACAAGCGTGCTCAAGGTGGCGCTTGCGGGCCGCGACGGCCGGATCGAGGCAGACGAGGTCGGGCTGCCCGTAGCGCGCGGCGGGCTTGTGCTGCCCTGCGGCGCAAGCGGGCGCTGGGAAGCCTGCTAAATAGGGGAATCCGCAGCCCGATATTGCGACAGTCTGGAAGGGCTGCGATGGTAAGGCAATCCTCAGTCAGCGCTCACGCGCTGACAGCTCCTTTCAAAAAGGAGCCTTTTGGGTGGAGAAGAACCTTGCGCCCCCACCCAAAATGCGCGCATGCCGCGTTTGCCGCACGGGGACGCGCCGAATCCGCACTGGCAAAACATGAAAAAGAAGTCCCCCGCCGGGACGAGGCGCACAAAACGCTACGGTATCATATATGAAAATTCTAGCGGTGTAAGTGCCGGCAGAGGATTGCCTCCTCCCCTTTTGCACCAAACCCCACATTTGCTACCCAATGATGCAAAACCGCCGGAGCGGTCAGGAACGCATGGACGTATTGAACGTACTGTATGAAGACAACCACCTGCTTGTGGTGGAAAAGCCCGTGAACATCCCCGTGCAGGCCGATTCCTCCGGGGATATGGACTTGCTCACGCTTGCGAAAGCCTACGTCAAGGAAAAATACAACAAGCCCGGCGAGGTCTATCTCGGCCTCGTGCACCGGCTCGACCGGCCCGTTGGCGGCGTGCTGGCGTTCGCGCGCACCTCAAAGGCGGCGGCGCGGCTCAGCGCAGCGTTCGCGGGCCACCGGGGCGTGGAAAAGCGCTATTGCGCGCTCGTCTCCGGTGAGCCCCGTGCGAAGGCGAAGCTGGAAGGCTGGATCGCCAGGGACGAAAAAACCGGCGACGCGCGCCTTTGCGCGCCGGGCGCGCCGGGCGCAAAGCCCGCTTCCCTTGCCTACCGCCTGGCCGCGCAGGCGGATGGGCTCTCCCTGCTCGACCTTGACCTTTACACCGGGCGGCATCACCAGATCCGCGTGCAGCTTGCCGGAGACCAAACGCCCATCTGGGGCGACCAGCGCTATAATCCCGCCGCAAAGCCCGGCCAGCAGATCGCGCTTTGGGCATACTCCCTCACGCTGGAGCATCCGACAAAAAAGGAACGCATGACCTTCACCTGCCTGCCCCGGGGCGGCGCGTGGACGCCGTTTGCGGCAGCGCTCGCCGGGCTTGCGGGCGGCGTGCGCGTGGTCTATGCGGATGCGGACATCCTCGTCGCGGATAAGCCGCGCGGCATGGCCGTCGCAAAGGCGGACGGCGGGGCAAACACGCTGGAGGAACGGCTTTCCGCCGTCTACGGCGACGTGCGCCCCGTACACCGGCTGGATGTGGCGACGGCGGGGCTCGTGCTCTTCGCCCGCAACGCGCAGGCGGAGGCGGCGCTTTCCGGCGCGATCCGCACCCGCTCCATCCGCAAGTTTTACCGTTGTACCGTTCTGGGCGTGCCCGCCCCACGGGAAGCGACGGCCCGCGCCTGGCTCGTAAAGGACGCCGCGCGCGCGCATGTGGAGGTGCTCGACGCACCCCGCCCCGGCGCAAAGGAGATCCTGACGCATTACCGCGTGCTTTCGGAGGACGGAAACTCCGCCGAATGCGAGATCGAGCTGCTCACCGGGCGCACGCACCAGATCCGCGCGCACATGGCGCACCTGGGCTACCCGCTCCTTGGGGATGACCATTACGGCGACCGCGCCGCAAACCGAGCGATGCGCGCGGACGCGCTTGCGCTCACCGCGGTGCGGCTCGAGCTGCATTTCCCGGAAGGGAGCTGCCTTGCAAGGCTTGAAGGGAAAACGATCTGCCGAACTGAAAATTAACGATTTGCGGGAATAGATAGGCATGCAGCCTTACCCCAGCGGCGCTCCGGAAAGCATGCCGCGCCCGCGGTGTATAATATCGGCTGCGGAAATACGGCAATCCTCAGTCATGGCTTACGCCATGACTGTTCCACAGTTCGCAAAGGCCGCGCGAATAAGGGCAATCCTCAGTCCGCTTCGCGGACAGCTCCTTTGCCAAAGGAGCCTTTTGGGTGATGCGCTTTCGAATGTCATCCGAATACGAAATCCGTTGGAGTTCACCACTCCCAAACGCCCCCTTTTTGAAAGGGGGTGGCAGTGCGCTAGCGCTGACGGGGGATTGCCGTATCAAGCAACTTTTTCGCAAAATATAATGTATCCATCATCAGCTATTGGGCATCTGAACATTATAACCCAAGAGGAACCGGAATCTGAAAACCGGTCCTAAATTTAAATTGGAAACAGGATAGCCTGCTGCAACCCTCCGGCAGATCTCATCCGAGCTGCACCGGGCATGCCCCGGGGAACGTGCCCGACGCAAGCGCCGCAAGCACCGCGCCCGCCGAAAGACGGGTGTATTCATATGCGGCGATCACCGCCTGCGCACCGTGGATGAGCGAAGCGTCGTACGGTCCGCCGAGCAAAACCACGACGAGCGGAGCCTCCTCCTCCGCAAGGCGCTGCAAAAGCGCCTGCTGCCAGGCGGAAAAGCGCGCATCCCGCAGGCAGAGCACGTTTGCCGCAAATCTGCCCGGTGCAGGCTCGTGCGCCGCTTCGGAGACGGTCTGCGCATACCAGCCGAAGCGCTCCCCTGCCATTTTGGCGAGGTTGACGCGCGGCGCGTCCTGCTCCACGCCCGTGCGCGCATAGGCCTCCGGGGCTAGGATGCGCACCCGCGCACCCATGCGGGCCAGCGCGGGATCGGGCGCACCGGAAAGCAGGGTGACGCTTTTTTCGGCAAGTTTCACGTGGAACAATGCGGTTTCCGCATCTTCTGCGCAGGCTTGCGCCGCGTCCGGGTCCGTTTGCTGCGGTGCGAGGAGCCCCAGTTTTTCCTTTGCCGCCAGGATGCGCTGGAAGGACGCCTCAATGCGCGCGCGTGGGATGCGGCCGCTTTCCACTGCGCGAAGCACCGCTTCCGCCGCCTGCGCGATGGCCTCGAACGTATGGGAGGCGGTCAGCACGTCACATCCGGCCTCCACGGCGCGGACGGCGGCTTCACCCGGCTCGCATAGCGCGGCGAGAGCACCCATCTCCATGCAATCCGTAAACACGAGGCCGGAAAACCCGAAGGTTTTCCGGAGCAGCCCGTTCACAGCGCGCGGCGAGAGCGTACCCGGCACGTCCGCCTCCCCCTCCAGCGCGCGGCAGACCAGATGCGCCGTCATCACGCCTGCATCCGCGCCCAAGCGGGCGACGCAAGCGCGGAACGGCGGCCATTCGGCGCGCTCCAGCGCGGCGCGCGGCGCGTCGTTCACCGGCAGGCCGATGTGGGAATCCACGGCGACATTGCCATGCCCGGGGAAGTGCTTGAACACCGGGAGCACACCGCCCGCGCGGAGGCCTTCCGCCATCGCAAGGCCGCAGGCCGTCACGGTTTCCGGGGTATCGCCATAGGCGCGCACGCCGATGACAGGGTTCCGCGGCTCGCTGTTCACATCGAGTACCGGCGCAAAGTTCACGTTCATGCCGAGCGTGCGCAGCGCTTTGCCGCAGCGCCGCCCCACCTCCCGGATGAGGGAAACATCCCCGCCCGCAGCGGCATGGGAGGCGGCCGCAAGCGCCATCGCGCCGGGGAACGCAAGCGCGCCCTCGTGCGCGCGCAGCACCGTCCCCCCTTCCTGATCCACAGCGAGGAACGGCGCAAAGCCGGTTTTTTCATAGGCCGCCCGGGAAAGCGCCCCGCACAGGCGCGCCGTTTCCGCGGCCGGGCCGACGTTGCGTGCAAACAGGATAAAATTTCCCACGGAGTATTCTTCCATCAGGCGTATAGCCTGCGCGTCCGGCATAGCCGTTCCGGGGAAGCCCGCAAGGAGCATCTGGCCGATCATCTGGCGAAGGGAAGGATATTGCATCAGCGCGTTCCTCCAAATTACAAATTATAGAAAGAGTTGTGCTATTGCTATTATTGTGGACGCGGCGGGCGCAAATGTCAACCGCTGCGGGGTTGCGGCAGTCTGTGAACAGATTGTAGCCCAGGCTGTCGATCAAGTGGCATCTGCCACTTAATCGAGGGATTCACGTCGCGCTTGCGCCGATGGCGCGGCCAGCGCTCCGTGTAAAGAAAGCCTTGCGGCGCAAGGCTTTTCGCTCGCACCGCACAGGTCGCTGCTCGCGATCAAAAGTCAAGGGCTGCGGCCCTTGACAATCTCGGAGAGACTTTTTCGACAAGCTGAGCTACAGTCTGTGAACAGATTGTGGCCTGTTTGCGCCATGGCGAATGTTTTGGTATAATGTCGGCATGAAAGAGCATGAACCCGAACGGGATGGATTTGAATACGGGGAGCCGGACACGCAAAAGCCCAGACGTTGCCTTGGGCCGCTCGGCTATGTTTCGCTCGCGCTTGCGTTGCTGCTTGTAGGCGCAGGCGCGGTTTCTGTTGTGACGCGCGGCCTGCCCACATGGCCCGCGCGGATGGTACACGCCATGGCGCAGGGGGAAGCGCCCGCCCCAACGCCCTCGCCCACGCCCGCCGCCGTTGCGGCGGAGACCCCGCCGCAGGAGACCGCTGCGCCCGGCGCACAGGCGGTGGAATTTGAGCGCACGGCGTTCGTCGTGGACGGCGTGCCGCTTGGCGTGCTTGCGAGCCGGGAAGCTGCGGAAGCCGCGGAGCAGGAAGCGCTTGCCTGGTTCGAGCTGCAGATCCTCGGCGGCGGCACGCTTGAGACGACCATTGAAAACGAGATCTCCTTTGAACCCGCTGCCGCGTATCCGGAGGCGGAGGACATCACGGTGGACGCGCTCCTCGCCCTGCTGACTGGGCCGGAAACGCCGCTCGCGGTGCATTCCACGCTCACGGAGGAGATCGTATCCTATACGCCGCACGAAAGCGTGCTCAAGGAAGACGAAACGCTTCTCTTGGGCACGCGCATCATCCTGCGCTACGGCGCGAACGGCGAGACGCGCACCGTGACCACGCGCACGTTTTTGAACGGCGTGGAACAGGGCAAAGCCGAGACCGTGACCATCACCGCTCTGGAACCTGTGGACGCGCTCGTGCGCGTGGGCACCCAGAAGGTGGACCATGACGCGGAGCCGGGCAAGCGGGAGGGCGAACGTGGGAAGGATGCCGGCGAGCTTGCGTTCCAGCACCCGACGGAGCGCGGGCGCATCGAATCCAATTACGGCCAGCGCGCCGGCGTGCTGCATCTCGGGCTCGATTACAGCGGCAAAGAGGGCGACGCCGTGCTCGCTTCCTGCGGCGGCGTGGTCGTAAGCGCGATCGAGCGCGGCGGTTATGGCCTCATGGTAGAGCTCGACCATGGGGACGGATTCGTGACGCGTTATGCGCACCTTGGCTCGGCCGCCGTGGCCATCGGGGATGTGGTCGCCCAGGGGGATACGATCGGCACGCTCGGCAGCAGCGGCAACTGCGACGCGCCGCACCTGCACTTTGAGCTTAGGATCGACGGAATCGCCTATAATCCGCGCTATTACCTCGATTGACACGCCCTTTGCCGGGTTGCCGGGACGCGCGTGGAATGATACAATAAAGGTTGGCATTGACATCTGTAAGGAAAAGAGGATGAAAGCATGGCGCTTTTGAAGTTCCGCTGCAAGGCTTGCGGCAAGGTATTCGACGAGTTGGTTTCCCTCGCCGCGCTGGATCAGGTGAAGTGCCCGGCGTGCGGCGGCAGGACTGAACGCGCTTACGAGGGCAAGTGCGTGCGCGCGGGGCAAAGCGGCTGCAGCGGAAGCTGTGCGGGCTGCACAGGCTGCAAGCATTGATAAAGCCCCAAAAACAACGTTGAAGGAGAACCTATGGCGCATTATGTGATAAACGGCGGGCACAGGCTGGAAGGAAGCGTGACCATCAGCGGCGCGAAAAACGCCGCAGTAGCGATCATCCCGGCGGTTATTTTGGCGGGAGAAAGCTGCGTGGTGGAAAACCTGCCGCAGATCGAGGATGTTCGCATTCTGGAGCAGATTCTCCAGCATATGGGCGCGGACGTGGACTTCACGCCGGATGGCGCAATGCGCGTTGACCCCAGGGGGATCAACACGCATACCGTAACGTTCGACATGGTGAGCCGCCTACGCGCTTCGTATTACCTTTTAGGCGCAATGCTCGGCCGGTACGGCCATGCGGAAATCGCGCTGCCGGGCGGCTGCTCCATCGGCCAGCGGCCCATCGATCAGCACATCAAAGGTATGCGTGCGCTCGGGGCGAATGTGGTCATCGAGCGCGGCGTCGTCAAGGCCCACGCGGAAAAGCTCGTGGGCGCGGAGATCTACCTCGACGTAGTCAGCGTTGGCGCAACGATCAACATCATGCTCGCCGCGGCGGGCGCGCAGGGCCAAACGATCATTTCCAATGCGGCGAAGGAGCCGCATGTGGTGGACGTAGCGAATTTTCTCAACATGATGGGCGCGTCCGTCAAGGGCGCAGGCACGGACGTGATCCGCATCATCGGCGGCAGGAAGCTGCACGGCTGCACGTACGCGATCATCCCGGACCAGATCGAGGCGGGTACGTTTATGATCGCCGCCGCCGCCACCCACGGGGACGTGGTCATCAACAACGTCATCCCCACCCACCTCGAAGCCATTTCCGCCAAGCTGATGGAAAGCGGCGCGCAGGTTATCGAAGGGGACGACGGGCGCGAATTCTTCATCCGCGTCAGCAACACGGGCCGTGCGCGGGCGGTCAACATCAAGACGCTCCCCTACCCCGGCTTCCCGACGGATCTCCAGCAGCCCATGATGGCCTATCTTTCCACAGCACAGGGCAACAGCTTCATTGTGGAAAACATCTTCGAGGACCGCTTCAACCACGTGGCGGAATTGCAGCGCATGGGCGCAAACATTACGCTCAATGCGCGCACAGCCATGATCGAGGGCGTAGAGCAGCTCTCCGGCGCGCCTCTGTTTGCAACGGATCTGCGCGCAGGCGCGGCGCTCATCGTCGCGGCGCTTTCGGCGGAAGGCCAAAGCAGCGTCCATAACATCGAGTACATCGACCGGGGCTATGAATTTTTCGAACAAAAGCTGCGCGCGCTCGGCGCGGACATCCAGCGGGTGGGCTAGCACAAGCATCCGCAAAAGGCGGCCACAGGGCCGCCTTTTGCGTGGAGCGACTTGGCCCGGGGCTGTTTGCGATGGGAAGCAATCTTCCGTCCCTTTGCCAAAGGAGCCTTTGGGTTAATGCGCTTTCAAACGTTGTCCGAATACGAAAACCGCTGGAATTCATGACGCCCGCCCCCTTTTTGAAAGGGGGTGGCAGCGCTAGCGCTGACGGGGGATTGCTGTAAATAGCGACGGCCTCGCCCCCCCTCCCCTGTGATATGTATCCTTCGTTCGCGATGATAAGACAATCCTCAATCGCCTGCGGCGGCAGCTCCTTTCAAAACGAGCCCTTCCATCTGAGCGCTGACCATAGGCGGCAAATCCATGGCGCGCGATATATTTCCCGGGAAATTCCACATGGTTTCCCCGATTTATGCTATAATGCAGGAAAGAACCGCAAAAGGAGTCCCCGCTATGGAAAACCCAAAGCTCCGCCCCGTCCTCGCCATCCGCATCTTCGCGGGCGAAACAAAGGCTTTCGGCCCCGGCATTGCCGCATTGCTGCGTCACGTGGACGCGCTGCATTCGCTGCGCGCGGCCGCCGCGGAAATGGGCATGGCCTATTCCAAGGCCTGGCGCATCACAAAAGAAAGCGAAGCCGCGCTCGGCTTCGCCCTGCTCGATTCCGCCACGGGCGGCAAGCATGGAGGCGGCGCGCGCCTCACCTCGGAAGCCTGCGCCCTGCTCGCCCGTTACGACGCTTATATGGACGCGCTGCGCGCCGCAAGCGCCGAACTATTCCGCGTCCACTTCCCGGAAAGCAGCGATTGATTACTGCGCATCCTGTATTTCCACCTTGCTTGCGACGATCTGCGCAGGCTCGGAAAGCAAGACCTCGCCCCGGTAGGTAACAAGGATCGCATCGCCCGGCGCGAGTTCCGGCATGGATTCACAGGAGATGTAGACCTTTTGCCCTTCCCCTATCGTGCCGGCATCTTCCGTGCAGACAGCCATGACAGCGTTGTCGTAAACCTCTGTGACCGTGCAGAAAAGCCTTTCGCCTGCTCCGCATGCGCAAAGCAGCGCCGCAAGCAAGGCTGCCGTTATGAAAAAGTTCCCCCATTTTTTCATAATAAAGGAATACCTCCGTCCGTCTCTGAGATAAGCATGTCCTATCTTCAGTATAGACGATTCCGGAGGCGGATTGGTTGCGAATTTGTAAATATTTCCAATGAATTTCTTTAATTTTCTGAGTTCAGCTCTGGCGCATCAAAAGCTCATACAGCCCTTCAAGCGCATCCCTGGAATAGTACTCAATCACGAGCTTCCCCTGCTCCTCCGTACCGCTGATGCTCACACGCGTGCCAAGGCGCTCCCGGAGCTGCTCCTGCGCGGCGTATAGGTCGTTCGAAATGCGCCCGCGCGCGGCCTCCGCCTTCTGCTCGGCCTTCATTCGCTTAAATTCTTCCTCATGGTTGGCAGCATGCGCGCGGCGCTCCACCTCGCGCACCGAAAGGCCGTGCGTCGCAACCTCCTGCGCCAGCACCCGCTGTTTCCCCGGGTCCTTCACGGAAACAAGGGCGCGCGCCGCGCCCGCGGAAACCTTGCCCTCCCGCACATAGTTCTGCACATCCTCGCTGAGGTTCAAAAGGCGCAGCGAATTGGCGATGGCCGGGCGGCTCTTCGCCAGGCGCTTGGCCACCTCCTCCTGCGTCAGGTCGTGCTGCTCCATCAGGAAGCGGATCGCCGCCGCCTCCTCGATCGGGTTCAGGTTCTCGCGCTGGAGGTTCTCGATGAGCGCGACCTCCATCACCTGCGCATCATCGAGCGCCTTGACGATCACCGGCACCTGCGTCAGCCCCGCCATGCGCGCCGCGCGGAAGCGCCGCTCGCCCGCGACGATCACATAACGCTCCCCGTTTTGCCGCACGATGATTGGCTGCACCATGCCGTGCCGCGCGATGCTGTCCGCAAGCTCGCGGAGCTTGTCTTCATCGAAGGTTTTGCGCGGCTGATCCGCGTTGGTGTCGATCAGGTAAACGTCCGTCTGCCGCACACCCTCCGGCGGCGCGGCCGTATAATCCCCAAGGAGCGCGTCCAGCCCGCGCCCAAGGCCCTTTTTCATCGCCATGTTATTCCTTCCCCTTCCCTTCGTCCTTCGCGATCAGTTCGTTCGCCAGCGCGGCGTACGCCTTCGCGCCTACGCTCTTTGGGTCGTACTTGTTGATGGGCAAGCCGAAGCTCGGCGCCTCGCCCAGGCGCACCGAACGCGGGATGATGGTATTATATACCTTGTTCTTGAAAAATTTCTTCACCTCATGTACTACCTGTTCAGAAAGGTTCGTGCGCGCATCGAACATGGTGAGCACCACGCCTTCCACGTCAAGCCGGGGATTCAGGTGCGCACGGACAAGTTTCACGGTGTTCATGAGGTCCGAAAGCCCTTCGAGCGCGTAATATTCGCACTGGATGGGCGCGAGCAGCGTATCCGCCGCCGTGAGCGCGTTGATCGTCAAAAGCCCGAGAGACGGCGGGCAGTCGATGAAGATGTAATCATATTCTCCGCACACGCCTGCAAGCGCACGTTTGAGCACGGTTTCCCGCGCCATCGTGTTCACAAGCTCCACCTCCGCGCCGGAAAGCTCCTTGCGCGCCGGGATCACGAACAGGCTCTCCACGGCTGCGGGCACCGCCGCCTCGCGCGCAGGCACGCCGTTGATGAGCACATCGTAAATGCTGTACTCCGGCGCTTCCTTATCCACGCCCACGCCGCTCGTGCAGTTGCCCTGCGGATCGATGTCGATGCACAATACCCGTTTTCCCCGCTCCGCCACGCAGGCGGAAAGGTTCACGGAGGTGGTCGTCTTGCCGACGCCGCCCTTCTGGTTTGCGACCGCGATGATCTTGCCCATTGCTTGCTCCTTTGCCGTTCCAAATCTCAAAAAGCGCGCCAAAACCACATGGTTCGCGCGAATTCGCGCGGCGCGCGGCTTGTCCTGACCCTCATTATAATATATGCGTGCGGCGAACACAACGAATGGATGGAAAAAAAGAGGGATGTTTCATGTGAAACATCCGCTGGGATTCCTTTTGATGTGGGACGCCTTATTCCATCTCGTACAGTTCACGATACCCTATGCCAAGTCCGCCACGATAGGTGGCAAACGACGCGGCGCATCCCGGTGAAAGTGCAGAATACGTTTCGATGTCAACGGCCAGCATTACCTTCTCCCTTTCTCCGGTCAGGATCATGCAGCGGTATTCATCTGGGCCCTTCGACCGTTTATACACTTCCTTGCTGACGACGATGACCGTCTCAAGCCGTGGTTCCGCAAAATCCAACAGATAGTTTAACTGGGCGGGAATCCCCCCGCTCAGCAACAAAAGAAGAAAAAACACGGTCACCGCATTTCCAACACGTATGCGCAGTTCTTTGCAGAACGCAAGCAAAAGCGCCATCAGGGCACATACAAATATCAGCAGCGCAATGCCAAGCTGCACAAACGATACATAGTTGAAATCCAGCATTGCGCGGATCAATGCACCCGATCCGCTAAACAGCAACGTTTCAGTGAGCGTAATACACCTTGTTCCAGTTTTCGCGAGGCTTTCTTTTTCCGTCCAGACCAGGGAAAAATAAGCGGGAAATATGATTTGCAGCGCAACCGCCAGAAAAAAGCAGAGTACCGTTAGCGCAGACCACAGCAAATACGGTTGGGCGATAAGCAGGAAGCACAGCGCAATGATGGCGGAGACAACGTTGAGCGCCGTCCCGACTATTTTAAGCTTCCTGTACAACTCCGCTTTCTGCCCTTCCACGCGCCATGTAGCAAATGCGCGGTCCTTTTCGCGCGCTTTCTCCCAGCGGCGTCCCGGTTCAAGCCATACAATGCGCTCCTGTACTGGCCTAAAGAACGCCACGAGAGCCTCCTTAGGCAGCGCGCCCAACACAACATACTTTTTCTTCTTCCCAGAGCTTATGTAGAGGCACACTGTACCGCAATTTGGAAATTGGGAACCAATGCTGTGGCGCAGCCGAATCTCACAGGTGCTGATTTCCGAATCCTGCAATCGGAAATGCTTCATTCGCAGCCCGGCAAGCGTTTCTGTCAAAACCGGCGTTTCAGCCAGCGCTTCCTCGCGCAGGCCGGCGAACTCGTTGCCAACTTTAATGAAAGCATATCCGTCTTTCTGCCGTACCATCTGGTATAAGGCGCCGGAAAGAATATGGTGCATAAGAAGAAACTGCGGCACAGCATCAGCTTCTTCCGATTCGTTGAAGTTCTCCTCTGCTTCCGGTTCCAGTTCGGTGCGCTTTTTCCTTTTTTGTAGAATGGCTGGAACGCCGAATAGCAAAACAAGCCCTGCAAGTGACACAATGCTGGGCCATGGCGGCTCCAGTCTTTTCCCCGCATATAGAATTCCCGCGTATACGATCAGGGCTAGAATAATTTCCGCTATGCCTTTCAAAATCTCTTTTGTGCTTTGCTTCATCTCGCACCCCTCCGCATCGAAATATGACTAGTTTTTTCAGAGAGATTCTTTATGTTGCTCCCAGTATAGCAGACAAATAAAGAAAAAGCGAATGTTTCATGTGAAACATCCGCTTGCGCAACAAGCCCCATTTTCTTTTTGCTTAAACCATCGGCTTCAGCTTTGGGGAGATGATTAGCTCCGCCTCCGTCCTCGCCTGCACTTCGGCGACGGTGAATTCCGGGTTGATCTCCGTCATCAGGAGGCCCGCCGGGGTAACTTCGAGCACGCACAGCTCCGTTACGATCAAGTTCACGCAGCCAACCGCAGTCAGCGGGAGCGTGCATTTTTTCATGATCTTCGGCGTGCCTTTGACCGTGTGCTCCATTGCCACGATCACGCGTTTTGCGCCGACTACGAGATCCATCGCCCCGCCCATGCCAGGCAGGAGCTTGCCGGGGATGACCCAGTTGGCGATGCTGCCTTCCGCGTCCACCTGCAGCGCACCAAGGACGGTGCAGTCGATATGCCCGCCGCGCATGAGCGCAAAGGAGAGCGACGAGTCGATATACGAGCCGCCGGGGAGCGCGCTCGTCGGCCTGCCGCTCGCGTCGATGATGTAACCCGGCTCCGTATTGGTGGGATCCGGCCAGGGGCCTTCGTCCACGATGCCGTCCTCCGCGTGGAAGACGACGCGCAGGTCGTCCGGCAGGTAGGCGGAGATCAGCGAAGGAACACCGATACCAAGGTTCACGACGTCGCCGTCATGCAGTTCCCGCGCCGCGCGCTTTGCGATAAACGACCTTACATCCTCCCGGTTCATTTCATCCTTCCCCCATCCACAACATAATCCACAAGAATGCCGGGCGTGACAACGTTTTCCGGCGCGATCTGCCCGCAGTCAACGATATAATCCGCCTCCGCGATGACGGTGTCCGCAGCGAGAGCCATCACCTGGTTGAAGTTGCGCGTCGTGCCGCGATACCAGATGTTTCCCTTACGGTCGATGTAATACCCGGAGACGAGGGCTATATCTGCACGCAGCGGGCGCATCAGCAGGAACTGCTTTCCGTCCACCTCCACCTTGGAATGGACGAACGGGGAATCCTCCACCTCGGTGCCCACGCCTGTGGGCGTCAGCACGCCGCCGAGGCCGGAACCGCCCGCGCGGATCATCTCCACAAAGGAACCCTGGGGCAGCAAATCCACCTGGAGCATGCCTGCGTTCCTCTGACGGCCAACCTCCGGGTTGAGGCCCACATGGCTTGCGATGAGCCGCTTCACCTGATGGTTGCGGATCAACTTCGCCACGCCGTAGCATTCGCTGCCATCCGGCCCATTGAAGAGCGCACCGTCGTTGCAGATCAGGGTAAACTCCCCCTTCCCGCTTTCCGCAAGCGCGGATATGACCTTGTGCGGATTCCCGCACCCCATAAAGCCGCCGACCATCAGCGTTGCGCCCTGCGGGATGCGGGCGATTACCTCTTTCGCTGGGATGAACTTTGGCATATTCCTACAACAACCCTTTCTATCCAAGCGGCGCAATGCGCCGCCCTTTATTTCGGCAATATCAGCGATATTATAACACTGCACGCCGGAGAACCTCAATATATTTTCTATAATTCAAATGGCTTATTTTAATATTAATTCAAATTCTCTGCCGTTATGGCAGAAGCCCTCACTCCGACCGCAGCAGGAACACGCCCGGCAGCAGGCCACCCGCCTCCGTGCGCGTTTCGGTGATGAGCGTGAGGTGCGGCCGTTCGCGCACGAGCTTCTTGAGGAGCGTAAACTCCATCGTGTATAGCAGCGCAACGCCGCCCGGCACGAGCCATTCGGGCAGCTTGTCCAGCATGGCGGCATAGAGGCGCTCGTTGTTCTTATGCGTGCCTACCCGGTTGCCGAACGGGAGGTTTGCGATTACCTCGTCATACTTGCGCTTCGCTTCAAAGCGCAGGCAATCGTTGCAGATGAACTTTGCCGGGGAAGCGGCGGCCGCCGCGTTTTCGCGGGCGATGGCGACTGCCTTGTGCGCGATGTCCACGCCTGTAAGGGAGCCAGTCTCCGTGAACTTCCCACGTTCGATCAAAAGCGTGCCGCTGCCGCAGCAGGGATCGAGCACGCGTGCGCCTTCCTTTAAATATGCCCGTGCATAGCGCAGCACCGCGGCGGCTGTCGCCGGGTGGATGGACGCGGGCAGCGCGCCTACGCGGTAGGCAAAGCGGCTGTCCGGAATGGTGTACAGCTTCACGAACAGATCCGCGCTGCCGTTGCGCCTAAGCTCGATGCGAAGCTCCACCTCGTAATCCCCGGGCGCGTTTACGAGCAGCGGACCATCCAGCTTCGCGGCAACGGCCTTTGCAAGCGCTGCGCGGTCCGCGTTCTCCCCCCGCACCTCGATGCGGTAACCAAAGGGCGGCTCACCCGCATGGGCTGCGGGCAGGAGTTCCTTGAGGAACGCACCCGCATGCCGGGCGATCCACTCCGGCGCAGCGGAGGATTTCCGCGCGGCCGGGAACAGCAGCTCGGAAAAGCTGCGGCAGGCGAACAGCGGCGCAAGCGCCTGCGCTTCCAGGAGAACCGCGCCCGGCTCCGCCGCGCGCGGGGCAATGCCCTGCTGCGTAAGCTCGTAGAGAAGCGAGCCTTCCAGCTTGTCCGGTGTGCGGAGTTCTAACAGATATGGCTTCGGCAGGCCGGTAAACGCATGCTTTTGCAGGCGCAGGAAGCGCTTCCGCGCCGTGGCGAGCGCCTCCGCTTCCTCGCGCGCGTGGCGTTCCTCCCCCGCGTCCGCCGCCGGGGCGACCACATAAGCCGCGAGCGCTTCCCGCGCTTCCTCCCCGCCACAAGCGCCGAGCGCCAGCAGGAGCGATGGCCGCACGAAGCGCTGCCCCTCCGCCGCAAGCGCCGCAAGCAGCGCCGGCACATCCTGCGCATCCGCCAGCGCGCCGGCGAGGCGCGCCGCGTTTTTCCGCAGCTTCGGCGCGTCTGCGCGCAGCGCCGCATAGAGCGCCATGCGGTCCTCCCCCAGCAGCGCGCCGATGCGCGCCGCATAGGCCTGCCGCTTCGCGCAGCGGCAGAGGAACGCGCAGGCAGCGGCGTTTCCTTCCTCCGCAAACAGCGCCCACGCCGCGCCAAACGCAGCCTCCGCCTCCGCAAGCAGCGCTTCCGAACCGTTGGGCGCGGCAAGGCGCTGCCGTACCTGCTCCTTTGTAAGTTCCCGCATGGTTTCTCCTTCCTGATCTTGCCATATGGCTGTAAATGGGGGGGGTGTTCTGATTCGGCAATCCTACTGGCTTACTTTCCGGGGCGGCTTCTGATACGGCAATCCTCCGTCAGCGCTTACGCGCTGCCACCCCCTTTCAAAAAGGGGGCATTTGGGGGTGGTGCGCTCCAACAGGTTCCGTATTCAGATGGCGCAGGGCAGCGCACCGGCCAAAAGGCTCCTTTTTAAAAGGAGCTGTCATGGCGCAAGCCATGACTGAGGATTGCCCTCCCCCGCCCGGCCGCTATTTCCCCTTCTTCATCGCGTCGCGGATCACCGCGAGCACCTCATCCGTGCCGTCCGCAAGGGGCTCCGCACTCATCGTGGCGATGAAGGAAAGCCGCCTGTCGTAAAGGTCGTTCACCGCGTCGAGCAGCGTTTCCGGCGTGAGCGCTTCCTGCTCGAGCACCATCGCAAAGCCCTTGCGCGCGAAATAGCCTGCGTTGAGGATCTGATCCCCCCGGCTTGCGGAACGCGGCAGCGGGATCAGCAGCGCGGGCTTTGAGAGCGCCAGGAACTCGAACACCGCGTTTGCCCCCGCGCGGGAAACCACCACGTCCGTGGCCGCGAGCACATCCGGCAGCTCCGCGTTCACATATTCAAACTGGCGGTAGCCCGGCTGCGCGAGGCTTTCGTCCACCTTTCCCTTGCCGCAGAGGTGCGCTACGTCAAACGTGGCGAGCAGCTTCGGCAGCGCCGCGCGCACCGCGTCGTTCACCGCTGCCGCGCCGAGGCTCCCGCCCATCACGAGCAGCACCGGCTTGCTGTCGTCAAAGCCCAGGAACGAAAGGCCGCGCGCCTTGTCGCCCTCGTAAAGCTCCGGGCGGATCGGCGTACCCGTATGCACGCCCTTTGCGCCCACATGGGCAAGCGTATCCTCAAACGTAACGCAGATCTTATCCGCAAACTTGGCGTTGATCTTGTTGGCAAGGCCCGGCGTGTAGTCCGATTCGTGCGTCACCACAGGGATGCGCCTGCCGTGCGCGGCGATCACCACTGGCACGGAAACAAAACCGCCCTTGGAAAACACCGCAGCGGGCTTCACCTCCCGCATCACGCGGCGCGCCTGAAACATCCCGCGCATCACGCGGAATGGGTCCGTGAAATTCTTCCAGGAAAAATACCGGCGCAGCTTGCCGGAGGATATGATATGGTAGGTAATGTCCTTGCGCCCAGAAAGGATCGTGCGCTCGATGCCGTCCGCCGTGCCGATGTAATGCACCTCCACGCCTTCCGCAAGCAGCTGCGGCAAAAGCGCCAGGTTCGGCGTTACATGGCCGGCAGAACCGCCGCCCGTCAGGATGATCTTCTTTTCCATCAATAATGCCCTTCCAATAAACTATGCTCTCCGCTTCCATACTATGCGCAAAAGCAAAATAAGTATATCATCCACCGCACCGCGAAGCAAATAACAATTGACAATTTCAGGCATACAACGGACAATATCAGTATCCAACCGGCGCATCCGCGCGTCCGGGGCTTCCCATGCTTCATTTTCTCATTTTTGATTTATGCAAAAGGAGGGCTTATGTTCAATTTCCGGGACTGCGCGCCCGGCGACAGCGCACAACGGATCGCTTCCCTCATCCCGCGTCTCACCGTTCTCCAGGACACGCGGGAGGACGCCCCGCTCGCGCGCCTGTTCGCCACGGCTTCCGCCATCCACGCAGGGGATACGCTTGGCGCACTTTCGTGCTATCACGCGCTCTGCGCTTCGCTCCTTTCCTCCGGCGCACGGCGTGTCAGCGGCGATCTTTGGCTCGACTATCTCCTCTTCCTCGTGCTGCAACGCCCGCATGCCTTCGCGGCCATGGCTGCGGCCGGCCGCATGGACGAAGCCGAACGCAGCGCTATGCGCGCGGATCTCGCCATCCTCGGCGAGCTTGCAACGCTCAGCGGCGCGCACCTTTACCGCATGGCTGCCGAACGCCACCGGGAACTTCAGCTTAAGCCGCGCCACGCAAAGGATAACATCTCCCTCATGTCCTCCGCTGTGTGGGCGGGCGGCAGCGTCCGCCCCGCCCCGGCCGCAAACGCCAAGCCCGCGCAGGAGCCGGACGCGCCCGCGCCGCTGCTTTCCGCCATGCCGCCGGAAAGCGAATGGCTCTCCTGGCATTATGGCGAGATGGAACTGCGGGATTCCTACGTTTCCGATGAAGCACTGGAGGAAGTTGTGATCCGCCTGCTGGAAACGCCGGATTGGCGCGCGCTCTGCGATGACCTTTGGAATTTCTTCGCGGCCTATGGCTGCGCGCCGTTCCTCAAAGACCGTTTGTTCCACGTGAAACAAAATGTATTCCTCCCCTTCTCCCCGCGCGCAGGGCAATACTGTGCTCTCCCCTGCTATGAGCCGCAGCGCAGCGCGCTGCTCAGCCACGCCATCCGCTTCATGCGCGGCGAGACGGCGGAGCCCGTGCTGCTCGCAGGGCCTGCCGGCACGGGGAAGACGGCCCTTGCGCTCAACCTTGCGGAAGAGCTGCCGGAGCTGCGGCTCGTGCTGCTCCCGCGCGGCGCGGCGTTCGATGCGGACGCGGTGCTTGATACGCTCAAAGCGCAGCCGCTGCGTTTCCTGCTGCTGCTCGACGATGCGGATCTTTCCACAGCGGAGACGCGGGCGCTGTTCGCGCGGCGCGCGGCGTTCGATTTCCCCGAAAACGTGCTGCCCGTGGCCACGGCGCGCACTGCGGAGGGGGATTTCGGCAGCATGAAAACGATCCGCTTCGCCTATCCAAAAATCGCGGAATTTGCCGAAATGGTGGAGGCGCTGCTCGCCCAGCGCGGCGTGGAGGCCGGCCATGCGGCCGTGCGCAACGCCTGCGTGGATTACCAGGTGGACGCGCGGGACTGCCTTTCCGTCTCCGCAGCCGTGCGGGTTGCGGAGGAATTGGCAGCCGTGGTATAATATTAAATTGAAATTTCAGCGGCAAACGCTTTTCCCGAAGGAGGAACCATGCAGTTATATAACTCCGCAACCCGCAGGAAAGAGGAGTTCATCCCCAACCATCCGGAGATCGTCAAGATGTACACCTGTGGCCCGACGGTCTACCACTATGCGCACATCGGCAACCTGCGCTCCTACATCATGGAGGACGTGCTGGAAAAGTACCTGCGCTATTGCGGCTACAACGTAAAGCGCGTGATGAACATCACGGACGTGGGGCATCTTTCCTCGGATGCGGACACCGGCGAGGACAAGATGCTCAAGGGCGCGAAGCGCGAGCACAAGACGGTCATGGAGATCGCAAAGTTCTACACGGACGCATTCTTCGAGGATTGCCGCAAGCTCAACATTAAGCGGCCGGACGTCGTAGAGCCCGCGACCAACTGCATCGCGGAATACATCCATCTCATCGAGCGCCTGATGGAAAAGGGCTACGCCTATGAGGCGGGCGGCAACATCTATTTCGACACCGCGAAGCTCGAAAGATATTATATCTTCAACGAGCATAAGGAAGAGGATCTCGCCGTCGGCGTGCGCGAGGGCGTAGAGGCCGACGACAACAAGCGCAATAAGGCGGATTTCGTGCTCTGGTTCACCAAGTCCAAATTTGAGGATCAGGAGCTCAAGTGGGATTCCCCTTGGGGCGTGGGCTATCCGGGCTGGCACATCGAATGCTCCGGCATCAGCATGAAGCACCTGGGCGAGGATCTGGACATCCACTGCGGCGGGATCGACAACGCCTTCCCCCACCACACCAACGAGATCGCGCAGAGCGAGGCGTATCTTGGGCACCCTTGGTGCAAATACTGGTTTCATGTGCTGCACCTGAACACCAACGCGGGCAAGATGAGCAAATCCTCCGGCGAGTTCCTGACGGTCTCGCTGCTTGAAGAAAAAGGCTATGACCCGCTCGTGTACCGGCTGTTCTGCCTGCAATCGCACTACCGGAAATCGCTCGTGTTCAGCTTCGAGAACTTGGACAACGCAGCCACGATCTATGGCAAGCTCATCGCGCGCGTCGCGGCGCTCAAGCCGGAGGCGGGCGAGCCGTTCGGCGAAGCCGCGGCAGCGGCGCTGCGCGAAAAGTTCAACGCCGCGCTCGGCAACGACCTCAACACCTCCCTCGGGGTGACCGTGCTCTACGACGTGCTCAAATATGATACCAACGCCGCGACGAAGCTCGCCCTGCTCGGTGAATTTGACGCGGTGCTCGGCCTCTCCCTCCTCCCCGCCGCGGAGAAGGCGCGCGCGGAAGCGGAACGGCTGGCGAAAGCGGAAACGCATGCCGCCGTTGTGACCGAGGGCGAGCCGGACGCGGAAGCGGAAGCGCTTGCGCTTGCGCGCATCGAGGCGCGCAAGGCGAAGGACTGGGCCCGTGCGGACGAGCTGCGCGAAGCGCTCAAGGCAAAGGGCTTCGCCGTGGAGGATACGCGCGAGGGCGCGAAGCTCCGGCGGCTGTAAGAGGTGCGCTTTCCCTACATCTGTAAACATTGGGTTAACAAGCCCAAACGGCGCTTGTATAATCAAACCTAGGTTGGTATATTTTAGAAAGGCAGGGACTTTAACAAATGCCCCAAATAGAATGGCCCGAAATTGACCTGTTTTCCCTTGTTATGCCTGCGGCAGGGATCTACCTGCTCTGGGTCGCCATCTTTGGCAAGGCTAAGCTGCTGCAAAACGAGCACCCGAAATGCTCACCGGAAAAATACCGCTTCTGGATGCGGGTCCTCAGCGCGGTCGCCGGCGTTCTCCTCATCGTCAAAGGCGTGCTGGAGATCTTTGGGATTATCGAAACCGGCGCCTTCGTGAGCGGGTTCCTCTGGGTGCTCGGCCTCATCTCCCTCGTCGGGCTCATGGTGTTCAGCATCGTGATGACGGACCGTGAGGCGGCGCGCAAGGCCGCAGAAGAGGAAGCGAAGAAACGCGGCAGCAGCGCGAATGGCGGGTCCGCCGGCAGCAGGATGCCGGAAAGCGCGTTCTCATTCGGGGAAGAAGAAGCGCCTGCACAAGCAAAAGAACATACCGGCAGCGGAGAATGACGCAGTTGCCGGCGGGAAGGAAAGAAAGGAAGGTTAAAAACATGAGAACAAAGAAAGCCCTTGCAATCGTCCTCGCAGCGCTTACGCTGCTTGGCGTGGCAGGCACCGCGCTGGCTGCGCCGAAGGCCGTCGCGCTCGGCTCCGGCATCAGCGTCGGCGGCGTAACGGTTACCGGCGGCAGCACCTCTTCGCAGGGCACCCAAACGCAGACGGCTACTCAGACGGGTACGATCGTCAACTGCAACTCCTGGGTGAGCATGCGCAAGACTGCGTCCTCCAGCTCTCCGCGTGTCGCAAAACTGAACAAGGGCGTGGCCGTCACCGTGCTGGGCACAAGCGGAACGTACTACAAGGTTTCCTACAACAACCAAGAAGGCTATGTTTCCGCGCAGTATGTGCAGCTTTCCTCCACGGGTAGCAGCACCAATACCAACACGAACACCAACACCGCGGCCATCGGCACCGGCGTCACCACCGGCAACATCAATTTCCGCACCGGCCCCTCCACCTCCTATTCCAAGGTATCCGGCTGCAACAAGGTGCCCAAGGGCGCGGCTGTGGAGATCCTCGCTACCTCCGGCAGCTGGTATCAGGTGCGCTACAAGGGCTACACCGGCTATCTTTCCAGCGAATATGTCCGCGTGAATTCCGGCAGCAATACCAACAGCAACGGCAGCAGCTCGCTCAGCCCCGTAGGCGGCAACACCACCGGTTCCTCAACCGTGGGGGTGAACCGCTATGCCACGTATACCGGCACGGCGTCTGACCGTTGGGGCACCATGCAGGTCGCGGGCACGAACATCAGCACCTACATCTACTGCAATGCAGTCGACAAAAAGGGCAACTTCTACTATAACGAGTATAGCTCCAAGAGCGGGAAGAACTACGTCTACGCCATGAGCTATTATGACGACCCCATCGCCGTCATCACCGGCCACAATATGCGCGTAAGCCGGACCGGCCTGCACGAGCTGCATCATGTGCAGAACGCCTGGCTCGGCAAGAGCAAGTGCGATTACACCAAGCGCTGCAGCGCGAACTGCTCCAATTCCAAGACTTCCACCTTCGACATCAACTACAACGGCGCGAGCAAGTGGCAGCTTGTCTGCTTCTATGAGATCGACAAGAGCACCGTCTCCTCCGCCTCTGCGCGCAAGAAGATCATGTACCTCAACTGCTTCAACTCTACCGTCACCGGCGAACTGAAGCAGCAGTGGCTCGACAGCCAGTTCATGTACGCAACGAGCGCATACCGCGGCATGAAGGTTGCAAACGCTTCGAGCAGCGACAAACTCATGCTCCTCATGACCTGTGCGGACTCCTCCGGCGACAGCTACCAGCGCCTGTATATGGTGCTTAAGGCCGTCGGTTAAACGCCCAGGCAAACGCGAAGTAACAGCAACGCGAAAGCGGCCCTTCCGGGGCCGCTTTTCTTTTGGATTTTTGTGGAGCAGGAAAGCGGGAGAGCGATACGCAAAGCACACTTTCCCTGTGGCGTATATCCAGCGCTTGCGGGAATACGACAATCCTCAGTCCGCTCCGCGGACAGCTCCTTTCAAAAGGAGCCTTTTGGTCGGTACGCGCTCGAATGCCATCCGAATACGAAATCCGTTGGAGTTCACCACTCCCAAACGCCCCCTTTTTGAAAGGGGGTGGCACGGCGCGAGCCGTGACGGGGGATTGCCTTACCAAGGCACCGCCCCGTAAAGCATGCCGGGAGATTGCCAATAACAGCAGCGCAAGCTTACCAAGCGGTTTAGCCGCTGCGGCGGGAACAATCCTCAGTCATGGCTTGCGCCATGACAGGCTCCACAGTTCGCAATGGTCGCGCTGTGTCGCCGCTAAAGCGGCTTCCTAGCGCTCCCTTGCTCACTGGGCTTCCGCCTCGCTGCATCCCGCACTGCGGGCGCTCGGCTCCGCCCCTTTCAAAAGGAGCCTTTTGGTCGGTGCGCTTCCCTGCGCCATCCGAGTGCGAAATCCGTTGGAGTTCACCACTCCCAAAAGCCCCCTTTCTGAAAGGGGGTGGCACGGCGCGAGCCGTGACGGGGGATTGCCTTACCAAGGCGCCGCCCCGTAAAGCATGCCGGGGAATTGCCGTATTTCAGTAGCTCACCGCAAACGCACCCCCTCCCCTTCCATTCTCCGCCAACAAAAAAAGGCCGCCCGCAGGCGGCCTTTTTGCGAAACGGGTTATTCCATCTCGCTGAGCTTCTTGTAGTATTCGTACTTGTCCTTGGCCTCTCCCTCGGCGCGGGCAAACAGGTCGTCGGCCACATCGGGGAAGAACTTCTTCAGGGAAGCATAGCGCGCTTCGCCCATGATGAACTCGCGGTAATCGCTCTTGGCCGGCTTGCTGTCGAGGATGAAGGGGTTCTTGCCCTCGGCGGCGAGATCCGGGTTGTAGCGGTACAGCGGCCAATAACCGGCCTCGACGGCCTTCTTGGCTTCGGCCTGGGCCTTGCCCATGTTGATGCCGTGGTTGATGCAGGGCGCATAGGCGATGATGAGGGACGGTCCCTTGTAGGCTTCCGCTTCGGTGATCGCCTTGATGAGCTGGTTCTGGTTCGCGCCCATGCAGACCTTGGCGACGTACACATAGCCATAGCTCATCGCCATCATGCCGAGATCCTTCTTCTTGGTCCGCTTGCCGGCGGCCGCGAACTTCGCAACGGAGCCGGTCGGCGTGGCCTTGGAGGACTGTCCGCCGGTGTTGGAATACACCTCGGTGTCAAGCACGAGGATGTTGACGTCCTCGTCCATGGCGAGCACGTGGTCAAGTCCGCCGTAGCCGATGTCGTATGCCCAGCCGTCGCCACCGAAGATCCACTGGCTCTTCTTGGTCAGCAGGTCGGCGGAGTTGATGACCTCGGTTGCAAGTTTGCAGGCGTCGCAGGAGCAGACCTTGCCGTTCTTAATCCACTCGGCCTCATACGGCGTCCCGGAAAGGTCGACGCCTTCCTTGCAGGCCGCGAGGAGCTTTTCGCCTGCGGTGCGGGAGCCTTCCGCGTCGTTCATGTTCTCAAGCCATTCCGCGCCCGCAGCCTTGATGTCCGCAGCGCACCAGTCGACGGCGATCAGCTTCTTCACGGTTTCCGCGAGCTTTGCACGGCGGTGCGTCGTGCCGAGGTTCATGCCGAAGCCGTATTCCGCGTTGTCCTCGAACAGGGAGTTGGACCATGCCGGGCCGTGACCCTTTTCGTTCTTGGTATACGGGCAGGTCGGGGCGCTGCCGCCATAAATGGAGGTGCAGCCCGTCGCGTTGGCGATCATCATCCTGTCGCCGAAGAGCTGGGTGATGAGCTTGATGTAAGGCGTTTCGCCGCAGCCTGCGCAAGCGCCGGAGAACTCGAACAGCGGCTGGAGGAACTGGCTGCCCTTCACGGTCGCCTTGTTCAGCGCAACATCCTTCTTTTCGAGCTTGAGCGCCGCTTCCCAGTTGGCTTCCTCGGTCTCGCAGGAAACATGCAGCGGGACCATCTTGAGAGCCTTTTCCTTCGCCGGGCAAACCTGTACGCAGTTGCCGCAGCCGGTGCAGTCGAGCGGGCTGACCTGCACGCGGAACTTGAGGCCCGCGAGCTCCTTGCCGATGGCCGGCTTGGTCTCAAAGGCGGCGGGCACCTGCTCGCCTTCCTTCACGAGGAACGGGCGGATGCAGGCGTGCGGGCAGACGAGCGAGCACTGGTTGCACTGGATGCAGTTTTCAGGGATCCACGCCGGTACGTCCACCGCGATGCCGCGCTTTTCGTACTTGGTGGTGCCGGTGGGCACGGTGCCGTCCGGGCTCATCTTGGAAACGGGCAGCTTGTCGCCGTTCTGCTCCAGGATGGGCTTGATGAACTCGTGGAAGTACGGGTCGTCGGTCACGGAAGCAAGAACCGCACCCTCGGTCGTGGTGGCCCAAGACTCGGGGTACTTGATCTCCTCGATGGCGTTCGCGCCCGCGTCGATGGCGGCGTAGTTCTTGAGGACCACTTCGTCGCCCTTCTTCGCGTAGGACTTCTTCGCGGCAGCCTTCATGTATTCGATGGCCTGATCCGCGGGGATGACGTTTGCGAGCTTAAAGAAGGCGGACTGCATGATCGTGTTGATGCGGTTGCCCATGCCGGTTTCCTTGGCAAGCTTGATCGCGTCGATGTTATAGAACTTGAGGTGCTTCTGCGCGATCGCGTTCTTCAGCTTCGCGGGGAGCTCCTTCTCCATCTCCTCGAGCGTCCACTCGGAGTTGAGCAGGAACGTGCCGCCTTCCTTGATGCCGTCGGCCACATCGTAGTGCGTGACATAGGAGGGGTTGTGGCAGGCCACGAAGTCGGCTGCGTCGATCAGGTAGGGGCTCTGGATCGGCGTCTTGCCGAAGCGCAGGTGGGAAACCGTCAGGCCGCCGGACTTCTTGGAGTCGTAGGCAAAGTAGCCCTGGGCGTACATGTCGGTATGGTCGCCGATGATCTTGATGGAGTTCTTGTTCGCGCCGACGGTGCCGTCCGAGCCAAGGCCGTAGAACTTGCAGGCGATGGTGCCTTCCGGCGCGGCGTTGACCTGCTCCTTCACGTCGAGGGAGGTAAAGGTCACGTCGTCGATGATGCCGACGGTGAAGTGGTTCTTCTTCTCGCCGTCGAGGTTGTCGAACACCGCCTTCGCCATGGAGGGCGTGAACTCCTTGGAGCCGAGGCCGTAACGGCCGCCGAGGATCATGACGTCGTGGACGCCCGCTTCCGCGAACGCGTTGACCACGTCCTGATACAGCGGCTCGCCGAGGGAGCCGGCTTCCTTGGTGCGGTCGAGCACAGCGACCTTCTTGCAGGTCTTGGGCAGCGCCGCAAGGAGCTTATCCGCCGCGAACGGGCGGTACAGGCGGACCTTGATGAGGCCGAGCTTCGCGCCCTTGGCGTTCAGGTGGTTGACGGTTTCTTCCACGACGTCCGCGCTGGAGCCCATGGTGATGATGACCTTATCGGCATCGGGCGCGCCAACGTAGTCGAACAGGTTGTACTTGCGGCCGGTGAGCTTGCCGACCTCGTCCATGTAATGCTGGACGATCGCCGGGATCGCTTCATAATACTTGTTGGCCGCTTCGCGGTTCTGGAAGTAGATATCCGGGTTCTGCGCGCTGCCGCCCAGGTGCGGATGCTCCGGGTTCAGGGCGCGGGCACGGAAGGCCGCAACCGCGTCGCGGTCGAGGAGCTTATCCATATCCTCATAGTCGATCGCTTCGATCTTCTGGATCTCATGAGAGGTGCGGAAGCCATCGAAGAAATGCACGAAGGGGATGCTGCCCTTGATGGCGGAAAGATGCGTCACGAGCGCAAGATCCATGACTTCCTGTACGGAGGCGGAGGCGAGCATGGCAAAGCCAGTCTGGCGGCAGCTCATCACGTCGCTGTGATCGCCGAAGATGGAGAGCGCATGGTAGGCAAGCGCGCGGGCGGAAACGTGGAACACGCCGGGCAGCAGCTCGCCGGAGATCTTGTACATGTTCGGGATCATCAGCAGAAGGCCCTGGGAAGCGGTGAACGTGGTCGTCAGCGCGCCTGCGGAAAGGGAGCCGTGCACAGCGCCCGCAGCGCCCGCCTCAGACTGCATTTCCGCGATGCGGACCTTTTGGCCGAACAGGTTCAGCCTGCCGTTCGCAGCCCAGTCATCTGCAACCTCCGCCATTGGGGACGAAGGGGTGATGGGATATATCGCGGCCACGTCGGAAAACGCATATGCGACATGCGCGGCAGCGGTATTGCCATCGATTGTCATGGTCTTTGCCATTTCAGAATATCCTCCTGTGTCATATTGGACTGTTGTATTATATCCTTTGCTTCCTTTAAAGCCCACGCGCATATTAAAGGAAACGCAAGGCCATAATCCGTGTACATTATAGTATTTCCGCCGGGTGAAGTCAACCGCGCGGGCGGAAAAGTGGGGTTTGTTCGCAGCTTTTTTGCTTTTGCGTTCGGCCCCGGATGCGAACTGTGGCCATATTGTAAAATTTTTAAAGTTTATATCATTTTTTTATTGCATTTTCCCGTGAAGATGTTGTATATTAGGTTTAAATATTAGGTTTAAATTAAAACGATTATCTTGCCTGGCCCTGATGTAATTTCCTTTTCGCATCGCCGGAGGTTCCTCGCGGCGCGGGCGTAAGATAAAATTCAACCGAAGGAGAAACGAACATGCCTGCTAAAATGAAGATCCGCTCCGCCTATGCAACGCTCCCGAGCGCGGAGAGGAAGGTTGCCGACTTCATCCTTGAAAATTCCGAACGCGCAACGCGCATGGTCATTAACGAGATCGCGGAGGCTTCTGGCGTGAGCGTCCCCTCCGTCACGCGCCTCGCCCGCAAGCTTGGCTACAGCGGCTTTCTGGATTTCCGCGTCGCCCTCGCTTCCGGCACTGCCACCATGGAACCGCAGAAGAACACGACGATCCTCCCCGAGGACAGCGAGGAGACCGTTATCGAAAAAGCGTACAGCGCCGCCGTCAACGCGCTGGAGGACACCTACAAGGCGCTCGACAAGCAGGCGCTTATCTCCCTCGCCCACACGGTCGAGGGTGCGGAGCGCATCTTCCTCTGCGGCACCGCAAGCTCCGCGCTGCTTGCGGAGGATGTGATGAACCAGTTCCACACGATCGGCCTTGAGGCGCTCGTCATCACGGACCCGCTCTCCATCAATGTTTACAAGAAGCGTTTCCGCAAGGGCGACGTGTTCATCGGCATCTCGCGCACCGGCCGCAACAAGGTGCTCAACGAGGCGCTCAAAGCCGCCAAGCGCAACGGCGCAACGTGCGCTTTCCTCTGCAATTACATCAACGCGCCCGCCGCGCAGATCGCGGATTACTTCTTCTGCACCTCCCGGCTGGATGACTTCAAGGCCATCATGGGCCGCGAGACCAACAGCACCATGATCTCCCTGATGAACCTCCTGGTCATCCTCGTGGCGCGTTCCATCAAGCAGAAGCAGGAAGCGAAAGAAAGCGCAGAGGAATGATCGTCACTGCGGATTACCATACCCATACGAATTACAGCCACGGCAAGGGTACGCCGGAAGAAAACGTCCTTGCCGCGGTCGAGAAAGGCCTCCGCCGCATCGCAATCAGCGAGCATGCGGGGGCTCACCTCTTTTATGGCGTGCGCGGCGGGCGTCTGCTCCAGCTGCGCCGGGAGGTGGACGCCCTCGCCCGGCGCTATGCCAACGAGATCGAGGTGCTCATGGGCCTTGAGTGCAACCTCATTGCCGCCGGGAAATGCGATGCGCCGCTGCCGGGCGCAGTCATTCCGGAGGGCGCGGATCTCGCCCCGTTCGATGTGCTTCTGCTCGGCTACCACAAGGGCGTTTGGCCGGAGGACAAGGCGACGCGCGGCGCGTTCCGCGAATCCTTCGGTCTTGGCAGGGCCGACCCGGTGCGAGTGGCCGAGGCGCTGCTCGAAACGGCGGACCGTTACCGCATCGGCATGCTCTCCCACCCGTGCGAATATGTCCAGGCGGACATCCCGACCCTGGCGCGCGGTGCGGCGGAACTTGGCATTTTGCTGGAGATCAACGCGAGCCATGTAAGCATGACGTCCTCGCAGCTCCGCGAGGCCGCTTCCTACGGCGCGAAGTTCGTCATCGGAAGCGACGCGCACACACCCGCCCGCGTGGGCGATTTTGCGCGCGCCATTGCGGCGGCGGAAGAAGCGGGCGTGGAAAATTTGGTCGTCAACGCAGAATAACGGTTTCCCCATTCACTTTTTTCATTACAGGACAGAATTTCTCATGTATCTAGCCGGGCGCGTTTTCGCAGTCCGGCTTTTGCTTTTTACGGGTTTTTATATATAACCCAGGTTTTACAGAGTAACGATGGATGTTTTATAGATGTTTTATAATTGAAATGCTGCTGATATTCGGCAATTGTCCGGCATGCACGTAGCGCGCTGGAATACAGCAACTCCCGACATGCTTTACGGATCGGTGCCTTGGTAAGGCAATCCCCCGTCACGGCTTGCGCCGTGCCACCCCCTTTTGTAAAGGGGGCGTTTGGAGGTGGTTTACCCCTGCGTTTTTCGTATTCGGGCAACGCACGAGAGCGCACAGACCAAAAGGCTCCTTTTGAAAGGGCCTGTCATGGCGCAAGCCAGGACTGAGGATTGTCTTACCACCGCGCCCTCCAAAATTGTCCATTGTCCATTTTCCATTGTCAATTCAATCAAAGAAAGAGCGCGCCTTCGCGGCGCGCCCCATTCTTCCATCCTTTCAATGTGCAAATCCGCGCCCGCCTTACATGCCGGAGAACAGGCGCACCGGCAGGATCAGGTAATAGAACGCGTTGCCCTGCACCGGGCGTACCACGCAGGGGCTGATGTTGTTGTTCATGTCGAGATAAATCTCCTCGTCGTCCAGCACGCGCAGCACATCCGTGAAGTATTTCGAGTTGAAGGCGATCTCGATATCCTCGCCCATCGCATCCACGGTGATCTCCTCGTGGCTGCGGCCCAGCTCGCTGTTTGCGGCGATGGTCAGCTTGTTGCCGGCAAAGGTGAATTTGATGAGGTTGCTCTTGCCCTCGCGCGCCATCAGCGCGACGCGGTCAATGCCGCTCATCAGTTCCTGCCGGTTCACGCGCACGCGGGTCTTGTGGCCGTCCGGCAAAATCTGCTTGTATTTGATGAACTCGCCGTCCATTAACCGTGCGGTGATGTTCGTATGCGAAAGGTCGATCATCACATGGGTCTTGGAGAAGATCATGTCGAAATCCTGGTCGCTGTCCGGCAGGATCTTGCTGATCTCCAGCAGCGAGCGCGCGGGGATGACGGCGCTGCGGTCCGCGAGCATGCCGGCCGAGACGCGCTCCCGCCGCATCGCGAGGCGGTAGCCGTCGAGTGCAACGAGGGAAAGGTCGCCCTCATGCTGTTCAAGCAGCGCGCCCGCGAGGATTGGCTTGGAATCATCCTGCGCCGCGGCGAAGATGCATTGGCGGATCATGTTCTTAAAGCCGTCGCACTTGAGCTTGATGATGTGCTCCCGCGTGACGGTGGACATCGTGTGGAAGCCCTCCGCGTCTTCGCCCTGGAGCGTGGTTTTGAAGGAGCCGCTTTCAATGGATGCCGTGTTCTTCTTCACATCGATGAACGTCGTCTCGCCAGGCAGGCGGCGCACCATCTCGGAAAAGAGCCTGCCGGGAAGCACGACCGCGCCTTCTTCCTGGACGGTCGCGCTCACGTTGGTTTCGATTTGGAGGGAAAGATCCGTGCAGCGCAAAAGCAGCCAGCCGTTGGAGGCTTCGAGGTAAATGCCTTCGAGGATGCTGACGGTCGTCCGGGCGGAGAGCGCCTTGATAACGGTTGAGATGCCGGCGTTGAGTTCCTGGGTATTCATGTGGATACGCATGGTAGACCTCCGTGTTTTGGGTACATGTTTTATAATAATAGTTCGTCGCCGTAGTAGTAGGGGGTGTTGGGGCTGTGGAAAACCCAAATTTTCCAAGAAAGGGAAATGGTTTTGGGTGTTGGGAACGCTGTGGACATCCCCTGGGAAAATCAACCGGTTTTCCACACCCTCCCCGCCACCAACATTTCCCACATTTTCTCCCTGTGGATTCCACATCCAGGTGTGGATGGTTTTTGCGGCGCGCAAAAGGAACGTTTGATTCTTAATTATACCATAGTTGGAACCATGTTTCGAGGGCGGGAGGAAGTTTTTTGAGAAATTGCCATGGGGAATTTTCCCGTTTTGCCGGGGGTTTATGGGGTTTATAAGGAACGGCATCTTGATACGGCAATCCCCCGTCAGCGCTTGCGCGCTGCCACCCCCTTTCAAAAA